>CAVPNO010000050.1:0-9544 GCA_963706455.1 uncultured Acidobacteriota bacterium
GATTCCGTTCGTGCAGGTGTGTTGAGCTGTTGAGCTGCGCGTACGGTAAATCCGGATCGGTGGCCTCCCATACCTGCCGGCAGAAAACGGCAGTAGATATGGGCCACCCGGTTTGTTTCTCTCTCGAGGACTACGGAACCGTCAGAACAGTGACGCCATACGGAGCGAGTTTCAGGTTAGCCCCGTCCGGCTTGCCGGCGCGCGGCTCGCCGTCCGCGGTCTCCTCATCCACGGTCAGCGTCGAGGCATTCTGCAAATCCGTAGCAAGTACGACCGTCTTGTCGCTGTTCGCCTTGTTGACCAGCAGGACCTTTTTTCCCTGCGGCGTAATGAAGCCCTGCACCATGACGTCGGAGGGCTCGTCGTTGTCTTCGCCTTTTTCTTTTTCAGCCACCAGCTTGTCGCCGGGATGGAAATTGTCCTTGATCAGTTTCAGCACCCAGTAGCGGGCGTTGGGCTTGCCGTTGTTGTAGTCGATCATGGAAACACTGGGGAACTGCGAAGGATAGCCCACCAGTTGTGATTCGCCGATTACGTCCACGCCCTGCTTGGACAGTTCGACGAAGAGATACCCATACAACGCGCCCGCCGCGTTCCAGTAGCGCTGAGGTATGTGATCGGGGAGAGCCTTCGACGCCCGGATTTCGATGCCATCGGTAGGCAGGATCACACCCAACTCGTCGGTATCAACCTTGGTTTGCGGCGACAGCCGGTCGCGAATGGCGAGAATGTACCGGGTGACCGCGAGGAAACTGTCCGCCTGGTTGAAAAAGGTGTGCTGCCAGCCGTCGAGGTTCTCGTCCAGCGCCGGTCCCGCGTAAAAGTGGAAAGAGATGAAATCCAGCGGGATGCCAGGGCGGTGATTCTTCGGATTGAGGAAGTATTCGAAGTACTTGGGATTGTTGCTGGGCGCAGCCAGCGCCAGGCCCATGAACTTGGTATTGGGGCTGACCTTGCGAATGCCGTCGACGATGAAGTCGTAACGCCTGGTGTAGTCCTCGGGCGTGGTGTTGTGCTCGAAATCGATCTCGTTGAGCACTTCCCAATAAGGAAATGCGTAATGATAACCAGAATCGTGGCGCTTGCCGTTCTCGTCCGTGAATCCGCCCTTGGTAAACCAGCTTACGAGGCGGCCATAGTAGTCGCCCAGTTCCTTGCCGGTCGCATCGCGAAGCTCCGTTCCCTGCGTGTATTTCCAGAACACCTGGTTGGGATCGTCGGGATATTTTACCGGCTGGTCGGTCTTGAACATCCACGCGGGAATGGTGCTGAAGTTGATGATGGTGGAGTGGCCATCGGTGGCCGCGAGAAAATCCTTGGTGACCGGATCGATGTAGGTGAAGTCCCAGGATGTCTTTTCCTTGGTTGGGGGCTCCAACTCGGCCACGGCGATCTTGGGATACGGCAGCCACGGCACGTACCGCACGTAATCGGCGCCCAGCGCTTTCAACGCCGAGAACGATCCGTCGTGAATGGGCGAGCCGGGATTGAGCATGGGATTGGTGACCACCTGCAGCGTGGGCGTGGACTTCGACACGATCACTGTCTTGTCCCAGTTGATCTCGACCTTTTGGAGAGGTCCCTGGGCGATGGCCGGGCTGCTCAGTGCCAGGGCCGCCGTGAATGCGAACAACATAGGCGGAAAGCGAAACCAGGATTTGATCACGTGCTCCTCCGTGCTGAAAACTTTGATGCGACTCATTCTGGTGTCGCGGTTAACATCCCAGGTCTCAAAATCGAGACCTGGGCACCCAGTTCGGTGAAACGCTACACATTTTTCAGTTGCGCCTGCTCAGGCGTACGAGGACGCCAGTGGTACACCGAAATCGAGTTCTTCCAGAAGTACTTTTGTTGCGCCGTTGCGCTTCGGGTGGCGATATAGCGCTGGGCGACTCCGAAGGTCTCGTCATACGTGCCCAGCAGATCGCTGTTGGGCCAATCGCTGCCGAAGAAAATCCGGTCCTCTCCAAACAGATCCCAAACCTGGTCCAGGCTCGCCTTGTACGACTCGACATCCAGAGAGACCCGGCCGTCGAACCGCCGGATAATCTCCGACCCTTTGACAAAGATTTGCGGACGGTGTGACAGCGCCCGCAAATGGGCCTCGTATTGTGCGCGTGCCGGGGCATCAACAGGCGGATCGGCATGAGGCAGATGATCGAGCACGATGCGCAGATCCGGAACGCGGTCGCTGATTGCGACGACGGCCGCGATGAGGTCCGCATCCGGATTGGCGGTCTCGAGCACCAGGCCCGCCTGAGCCAGCAGCTTGAGCCCCGCGATAAAGTCCGGGTTGTGCGCGGCGGCGCCGGGGTCGCGGCCCCAAAGGTTCCCGCTGCGAATGCCGAGAAACAGCGGGCTGCGATGCAGGAAGTCGAGAGTGGCTCCGAAATCCGCCGCCTCGGGCAGCACGTCGCCGATAAAGCCGAGCAGCAGCTCGCTCTTTTCCACCACGTCCTGAAGCCAGAAGTTGTCCACCATCCATGGACTGCACTCCACGGCAATGGCGCCGACGACGCCGTGAGCCTCAGCCAGGCGGGCGAAGCGAGGCGGCAGCGCGGGACGGTACAGGGTGCTGTCGGACTTCTCCGGCCAGGGAACGCCTCCTGGCCGATTCGGGTCGAAGAGATGGATATGGGAGTCGATGACGGGCATGGAATCAGCTGCGCCAATAAGCCGGTCGGCGGCCGTGGCGAATGCCGCTGCTGCCGCCGTTTTCATGAATGTGCGTCTGCGCATCGACCCTGCCGTGCCCCAACCCGGCTCCTATTTCTCCGTATCGGCGCGAACCACCGCTACCGGCCCGAGCAAGCCCGAAGCCAGCAGAGGCGAGTTCGCCTTGTACGGATGCACGTCGGCCATCGTGTACTTGGTCGCTCCGGGCTGCTGGTCGCCGATCAGGCGGTTGACCCACGAGTTGATCACCTTGATGCTGACCTCGTTCGCGCCCGGCTTCAGCGCCGAAGTCACATCAACGCAGTAAGGTGTGTGCCACACGACGCCAAGGTCCTTGCCGTTCACTGTAACTTCGGCAAGGTTCTTGACGTCGCCGAGATCGAGCCAGAGGTGCGAGCCCTTCTTGAACCAGGCCGCCGGCGCCTGCATCGTCTTGGTGTACGTGCCCACGCCGGAGAAGTACTTCACCCCGGCATCGCCGCTGTCCTTCCAGTCACTCAGCTTGTCGAGCGTGATGGAGGGCGCCGCGCCGCGATCGGGCTGGAAGCTGACCTTCCAGGGCCCTTCGACGTCAGCCAGCTTGGAGTCGGTGATCTTCGGCTCGGTGTGCGAAGTTTCGGTGGTTGCCTTGCGGAAAACCACGAACACCGTTCCCCAAGGCTCGAGATGCAGTGGAACCGTCGTACGTCCATCGGCCGTCTTGTACGTCGCGGGCTTTGACGCGCCCGTTTCCGCATACCAGAGTTCGGGCGCCTTTCCGGCCACCCGGAACGCGGCATCCACGGTCTCGTCGCGGTCGCTGCGGTTGTCTACGAAATAGATGTCGCCGTCGGCCAGCTTGCGATGGACAAACTGCAGGTTCGCGTCGCTCTCCGGCTTGGTGTAGTCGAAATCGGGGGCGAGTTTCAAGGCGTCGAAGACATCCGCCAGGCTCTGCCCGGCGTACACCTTGCCCGCGCCCACGGTGTGTACGCCGGTGCCGTCGCCGAAGAGTTCGGAGTTGATGCGATCGAACTCGGCGTGGTCATCGGCCTGGCTGGGATCGTCGGCCGGCTTGGCACCGGCGACGGTGGCGCCGTCGTTGACCAGCTTCTCAATCGCCTTCAGAACCGGGAGCGACATGTGCTTGCTGTAGGCATCCAGGCCCAGAACCCGGTAGCTCATTCCGCTTTTGGTCATGATGCAGCCGTTATTCACGCTGAGTTCATGGATCAGCGCATCGGCGTTGATGTAGTCGAAGCCGTAGCCGGGCGGAATGTCGGGCGAGGTGTGCTCGAAGATGGCGGTGAGATTTGAATCTTCGCCGTAGAAGTAGAGCAGGTCGGCGCCGAAATGGCCCTGCTGCAGCAGGTAGCTGGTGCGCGCCAGGTAGTCGATCCACGCGCCGGCCTGGTCTGCCCAGGTCTCGTTGCGGTTGAACCACTGGCCGAAGGGCCCCAGCGTCATGCCGGGAGCGGTCCTGGGTCCCACCAGCGGCTGATGCGCCGACTCGTGAATCACGAAGCGATTGATGCCGTTGAGGAATTCCTGGTCGGCGGTCGGCTTCAGGGTTGCGGGCGACCACGCCCAGGGCGCCGCGGCCGCAGTCATGGACTCGGCGGCGGCGATGTTCTGGCCGTAGATGTGCGCCACGGAGGCGGACTCGCGATCGTCGGCGTTGTAGCCGAAGGTGGGCTTGTTCATGCCCGGTATCTGGGTCCACATCGCGCTCATGGGCACTTCGTTGAACTTCTTCACCTCCATGCCGTCGGCCACGAACGCGCGGCCCTGACTCGTGCGATTCGCCGTAGTGGCCCATGCCCCATTCGTGCAGCACGTCTTCCAGCTCGCCGTAGTGCTCGTTGGCGATCAGGTCGGCGATGGTCTTGCGGAAGTCCCAGAGGAAGCGGTCGCTGGCCTCGGCGCTGTCCACGATTCGGCCGGCCAATACCGGCATCCACGGTATGGGATCGTAGCCGCGCAGCTTCTTGAACTGATCGATCATGTTGTCAGTCCAGTTCTGCGAGCCGGCTTCCCAGCTGTCGTTGATGACGTAGCGGATGCCTTTCTTGCCCATCTCATCGGCGCCGACGGTTTCCTTGTAGCTGTCGAGGTATTTCTCGAAATAGTTCTTCACATAGCGGCGGTCCATCTTGTCGACTTCGAGACCTGTGGCCTCGGCCGTGGCGGGATGGTTGCTGATGCCCAGCAGCGAATAACCAAAGCGCAACACCACCCAATCGCCGTCGGGCGGTGTCCAGTCGAGCTTGCCGTCGGGAGTCATTTTCGAGGTGAGATCGACGACATCGGACTTGGCGATCGCCTCTCCGCGCACCATCGACCGGAGACGTTGCCAGATGGTACAGGTCCGGAACAGGAACAAAGGCCGCCTTCTCTTCAAACTGGTTGACGCGCGGGCCGGCGTGCAGGACCAGTTCGGCTATTTCGTAGTCGGTGGGCTTGGGGGGAAGCTTGATGCCGAAGGACTCCGGATCGATGCCCTGCGGCCCAGTCGGGGAGGCTTGGGCGGCGGAGTCCTCTTGAACACCACGCGGAAATACTTCGCCGTCACGGCAGCAAAGGAAATGGTGTGCTCGGGCGTAGTCGTCGTCGCCGTTGAGCTTGGTCACTTCGCGGAAGTTCTGGCCGTCGTCGCTGGCTTCGAGCACCTTTTCGGGCACGCCGATTACCGCCGACCATGCGTTCGAATAAACTCGGGATCCTTGGTCACGATAGGTGACGGCGCGAATGGTCTGCGGCTGCGGGAACTCGTACTGGATCCACGGGTCATGCCCAGGCTCCCCGATCGGCAGCTTGGTGGTCTTCTCCAGATCGCCGTCGGTCAGCATGGCGAAGTCGGGCGAGCCGCCGCTGGCCGTGATCTTGGCCTGCAGCTCTTCGACGGATTTGTCGCCGGTCGGCCGCTTTATAGGCGACCACCACGGTGTCCTTGTAGAAGTTCGGAATAGGCGCGGCGCCAGGCGTGGGCTCGTCGTGTATGCCCTCGTTCTGAAATGCGCCGCTATTCTCGGGCGGATGCGGCGAGCACTCCGCTGAACGGCTGACCCCCGTGGACCACCGTTTCGCTCCACACGTACTTCTTCATGCCCTTCGGAGCCCGGCACCCACGGACCGCCCGATTCGCTCCATCCCGGAGAACCGGCGATCGCCATTTCGAGACCCAGCTGATCGCCGAGCAGGATGGCGTGCTTGAAGGCGTCCTTCCAGTCGGGCGTCATGTATGCCAGGCGCTTCGGGACTACCTGCGGGGTTTGCAGCGCGGCATCAAAATTCTGAAACCCGCCCAGTCCGGCCCGATGCATCCACTCGAGATCGGCGGTGATGCCTTCGTTGGCTGATGTTGCCGTTCATCCAGTGCCACCAGACCCGGGGCCGCGCGCCATTGGGAGGATTTTCGAAGCCGCTCTTGAGCGGATCGGGGGATGCTTGTCCCCATGCCCCGCCGGTGGCCAAGGCCAACAAAGTCAACCAAATTGTTATCAGTCGTTTGCATGCGCAGAACATTTGTTTTCTCCAGAAACTGGTGGTCGTCTCATCGCGTTTCGCGAACGCGACGGGAGTGCGCGGAATTTGGGGTGAATTCGGAGCACACTCGGACGAGAACGACCCGAACTATAGGAGGCGGGATTTGCGGGTGTCAAGAAAAATAAATCATTTCTCTAATGAATTATGGAATTGCGCCGCGGTGCTGAAAACGGTGTGCCGCGAAGTTCGATTTTGAGGCCTGGGATTGCACCGTCTCGTCACGCCAGAATGCCGTCCGCGTGGCGAACAAAAACCTCCGGATCATAGATCGAAGCGAAGATATCAGCCTCTCTTCGAATGCGCGCCCACGTGGCGTCGGCCTCCATCATGCTCTCCATCACACCCAGGTACCGGCCGGATTCGACGTTGCCGTACTTGAAGAAGCAATCGCTGATGATGATGGTTCCTTTTTCCGTGTCGATCGCAATCGCCATTGAAGATCGATGGTGTACGCCGGCCCAGAAGACGCGAATGCCCGGCAGCACCTCTTCTTCATCGGCCAGCAGGCGCAGTTTCTCCCAGCCCTCGTTCTGCAGGTAGTTATTCACGTCGGGCGGGATGCGCAGGTGGCGCGGAACGTGGAGATGGTAATAGGGGGCCTGGAAGTCCTCAATCCAGCCGCGCCGCGAAATGGCGATGGTGGCGTTGCGGAAACAGGGGAATGTTGGCGGTCGCGTAGGCCTGCAGCGGAGTGACGAGCACCAGCGAGATATCATCGGGCGCGAGCCCCTGCGAGCGCAGGATGTTCTGGGGAAGCTGCGACGTCGCTGCGCACGATCTGCGCTTCGGGGTAGCCGAAGAAGTTGAGCCATGCCTGGTTGATGAGGGTGAGGTCCTGCGGCGGACCGGTGTTGATGAGGATATTCTGCCCGCCGCCGCGCACCAGGTAGATGAGGGCATTCATTTCCTCGCGCTGGTTCCACGCTTCCATCCAGTAGACTTCCGGCCCCGGAACCCAGAACGAGCCGCCGTTGAATGCGCGCACCGAATACTTCATGCTGCGAGCCGCCTCCCTGCGCAACAAAGGCGCGAAACTTGCGCATGGCATCGAGAAAGACGCCGATGTCGCTGCCCAGGCTGATCATGCGAAAACCCTTGCCGATCCAGTGGGCGGCGGATTCGGGCGTGGGAGGCAGGAAGCCGGGCGCCACCCCGTGGCGGCGGCAAGCAGCGACGAGGTCGTCCATGGCCTGCATCAGGCGCGGATGATCGAATTGGGCGGGGATGCCCATGGAGACTGTTAGATCGTAGTGGCCGATCCAGGCGACATCGACGCCGGGAACCGAAACGATGGCCTCCAGGTTCTCGAATGCTTTCACCGTTTCCAGCTGAATGATGACGGGGATCTCTTCGTTGCACTGCGCAAAGAACTCGGCGCCCGCCGCGCGATACAGATCGTGCGCAATGCCCAGGGCTACGCCGCGCTTTCCCGCGGGAGCATACTTGAGGGCACGCACAATCTGTTCGGTCTGCTCGCGAGTTTCCACGCGCGGAACCATCACCCCCCGCGCGCCCACATCGAGTACACGCGCCAGCGGGGCAAAGTTCAGGTCGGGAACGCGGACCATGGGAACAATCGAGCTACCCCGGCAAGATGCGATCATCTGCTCCAGAAGGCCAATATCGCAGCGGCCGTGCTCCATGTCGTAGATCACGAAATCGAGCCCGCTCGCATCAAGCATGGGCCCCATGCCTGGGGTGAAGAATTCGAGTACGATCTGCCCCAGCAGCAGGTCGCCGCTTTTGAGCCGCTGTCGAATGCCGCTCATCGCACCTCCTGCCGGCATGCTGCCTTTCTTCGTGCGAGCTTGTCGGCGAACAGCGAATTCTCGAGGACCTGCGGATTCACGATGTTTTTGGGCGGCTCGCCGCGATATACAGCGAGCGCGCCTTCGCAGTCGATGCGGCCAAGGTCGCGAAAAAGCTCTTCCGTCCAGGCGAGGGAGTGCGAAGTGAGGATCACGTTGTCCATCGACGTCAACGGCGAATCCGCCTGGAGCGGCTCTTGCTCGAAAACATCCAGCGCGGCGCCCGCGATGCAACCCGACTCGAGCGCCTCGATCAGCGCCGCCTCGTTCACGATGGGACCGCGCGCGGTGTTAATGAGCACAGCGTCCGGTTTCATCCGGGCGAATTGCTCCTGTCCCATCAGCCCGCGCGTCTCTGCGGTCAAAGGGCAGTTCACCAGCACGTAGTCGGATTCCCTAAGCAACGCGTCGAGCGGGACAATCTCAACGCCGACCTGCTCCGCGCGCTCCGGAGAAACATACGGATCGAACGCAAGGAAACGCCTGACATTCAGGACGCGCAGCAGCCGGATGGCTTCGGTAGCGATGTTTCCCAACCCGATGGTGCCCACAACGCGATCGCGCGGTTCGCGGCCCAGTGGCTGGGTGCTTTCCGCCCAGCGGCCCTGGCGAACCAGGCGGTCCTTTTGCAGCAGGCGATGCGAAAGCGCCAGGACCAGCAGAACAATCGATTCGGCAACGGGCCGCACCACGCCCTCGGGCGTGATGTACACCGCGATGCCGTGCTCGGTGCAGGCGTGGAGATCGACATTGTCGTATCCCACGCCGCAGCGGCCGATGGCGCACAGCCGCGTCACGCCTTCGAGCGAATCGCGCCGTGATTCGTGGTTTGAGCGAGATCAAAACGTCATAATCGGCGACCTGTTCGGGCATGTATTCCGCTCGGTATTCGCGAATGAATTCATACGCGAGTCCGTCGACGCCCTCAAGGAGCGACACTCCGATATCCGGAAACGCGAGCGCGCCGTCGTCGCGGCGGAAATCGGCCGAGAACCCGACGCGAAACGGCTCCCGAGCAGTCTTCATGCCTTGCCTTCGAGTACCACGACCCAATCCTGGAAGATGGGTACCTCGGCGATTTTCCACGACCCGTCTGCATCGGGCGTGATGGTGCCGATTTCGGTTTCCGTTCCATCGGCGGGATTGAAGAAGAACGCTCGATACGAGCCCGCCTTCAAATGGCGGAACGTTGCGCCGCTGTAGGATGCGGGCGTAAATGCGAACACCGCCTCGCCGGGAATCTGCGCGGCGAATGGCAGCCAGTAATTCTCCTTGCTCCAGCGCGGATCAATCAGGTCCGGCTGGGGCTCCAGCTTCCACCACGAGTAGCGCATCAGCAAGGCCTTCGCCATGCCCAGTTGCCCCGATCCCGGAAGATTGGCGGCGATGTCCCACGGAGGACCGCCCCACGAGTGTCCATGCGGCGAGAGCCCATAGGGCTTCTCGCGCGTGTTTACCTGCCAGATGCCGTTGGCGCCGTAAGTATGCCCCCCGTGCCGCTGAGCAATGCCGACCAGAACATGAAGCGCTGCACT
>CAVPNO010000051.1:0-7810 GCA_963706455.1 uncultured Acidobacteriota bacterium
TTGCGAGTTCTTCGAAATAGTCGGTGATCTCGCGGCCATAGGTGACGTAATCGGGTCGTGGTAGGGACAGCTCTTTCGAGCTGCCCCCCACACGGATCCGTACGTGCGGTTTTCCCGCATACGGCTCTTACTTTGGGCGTTTGGCGTAGAAGCGTTCGTTGGGATATGGATGCAGGATTCGGGGAATAGGAATCCACCGGTCGGACAGAGGGCCGAACCGCTCCCAGTTCATGCGATGCCGTTGACTGCGTCGCCGTAGCGAACGAAGCCAGAGGCGTACCGCTTGAAGCCGGAAGATTGCCAACCTGCCGTGGTTGCCGGGCACGGCATGATAGTTCAGCCAACCCTGCACCACAGCCCGCAGCCACTGGCCTTGCTGGGCGATAGGGAGCGGACGCATCTGCATCAGCTTTTCCTTGATCGAAGCCAGTTTGGCCCGAAGCCGTTTCTTGCTCGTCAGACGTTTCACGATGAAGCCGCCGCTCCAGTGCTTCTTACCGCAGATATGCGTGAAGCCTAGGAAGTCGAACGTCTCTGGCTTGCATCCTTCTCGCAGCCGCCGGTTCTTGTCGGCGAACCGTCCGAACTCGATCAACCGCGTCTTCTCCGGATGCAAACTTAAACCGAACTGCTCCATTCGGTACTTGAGCCCTGTCAGGAATCGCTCGGCATCGGCTTGTGCTGGAATCCCACGACGAAATCGTCCGCGTAGCGGACGATTATGCAGTCGCCGTTGGCGTGACTGTCTTCGCCACTGATTCACCCACAGGTCCAAGACGTAATGAAGGTACACGTTGGCGATCAGTGGCGATACCACTGCCCCCTGAGGCGTACCCTGTTTCGTCTCCGACCATTGACCGTCTTCCGACACTCCCGCCTTGAGCCATTTGCGGATCAGGCGGATGCATCCTCGGTCGGCCACCTGTGCTCGATGAACTTGATCAGCCCATTCGTGGTCGATTATCGAAAAAGCCGCGGATATCGGCGTCGAGCACCCAGTTCACCTTCTTCCGTTGAGTCCCACCGCACAGCGCATCCAGCGCCTCGATGCTGGCTGCGGCCCTGGTCGAAACTCGTAGGAGAAGCCCAGAAAGTCGTCCTCGTAAATCGGTTGAGGATCGTGCACCACGGCGTGTTGGACAATTTTGTCCTCCAGCGCCGCCACGGTGTTTTCATAGTGCACCTTCTACAGTGAGCTGTGGGGATGCGGTACGAATTCTGTCTGAATTTCGAACCCAACCCTGGAGCTTTTGTTCTTCCGATTCATTAATGGTGATCCAGTATGGAGAGCCGGCGTTCAGCTTGCGCGCCTGAAGATGACCGCGTTCGATCCAGTAGTACACTACGCCTGGACTGACGCCAAATCGTTTTGCCGTCTGAGCCACGGTCAACTCGTCGGGCCTGCGAAGCACGGCGGGGGGGATTCCATGGCGGAATCGGATCCAACGGATTATTGCCGTCGAGTATGGTTTGCCGGTTGTGCTGATGTATCCTTCCTGGCGGAATCGCTCGGCGATATCGGCATCGTGTAAATGGCGCGCCATTTCTCGCACTCGGTCGACGATTTCGGCAGGATATCGCACACGATCCGCCATATTGGGTGGAAGCTGGATGAGGAGATCCGTGCAAGTATTTCCCTGCCAGCGAATGTGCGCCAAAAGCTGCTTAGGAATGGCGGATTTCTCGACCGTAACCTCCTTGATGAGCAACCGCAACATTTGCTTGCGATCTTTTGGCTGTGTGGTGGGAGCGTACCACAACTGCGGCAGCTGGTTTGCAAGTGCAAGGACTTTTGTCTTCTGCTCAGGGGTTGCGACGCGCGCCTTTTGCTGCCGGAATTGCGCAGCTTGCTTCTGGAGTTCTTCCCATTGCAGCAGGGCTGCATTCCAACGCCGTTCCAGAGTGGCCGCCACCAATCGCTGCGAAGGATCAACCTCTAGATAGCGCCGCTCGGCGAGAGCGGCTTCATACTCGGCACGTTCAAGCCGCATTTGCCACTGGCGCCCGATGGTCCGATCACGTGCTTCCAACTCCTCAAGCGCTGCGAGAGCCAGTTCCAGTTGGGCCGGCTCGAGAGCCTTGAGAACCTCCTCGGCGACGGCATGATCGAGCAAATCGCAGCGGAAGTTGACACAGTCTTTATGGGCCAGGCCATCACGGCGCAACCGGTTGCACAGATAGCATGGGTAGATGCCTCCGTTGCCCATATAACGGACGGTGAGTGCTCGGCCACAGTGGCCGCATAGCAGCATGCCCTGGAGCAGAGCCAGCCCTTCGCGAGCCGGACCACGCAGCATCATTTCTCCGCCATTGGTGCGGTTCTTCTCCAAACGCTCCTGGTTCTTCAAGTACTCGTCCCACCCGATATATCCCTCATGATGCTCTTCGAGCCGGACGCGCCAATCGGCCATGGGAACGCGGCGCATCCGTTGATGCACCTCCCCGTTGGGACGAATCTGGCGGTGGTATTGGTAACGGCCAAAAACGTACATCCCCGCGTAAGCGGGATTTTTAAGCATGCTCAGAACCCGACCGTGGGCCAGCCGGCCCCAGATCAACTTGCCGTCCCACGCCCCGCCGTATGACCGCTTGGGAAAGCGCAAGCTGGTCTCTGCGAATCGCTGCACAACCGCGAAGGCGCTGCCTGTCTCACGAAACAGGCGAAACACTAATGCCACTGCACCCTGAACTTCCTCATCCGGGTCAAGAACGATTCGGCCGTCTTCGTCGTAGCAAAGCCCCACTGGCAGAGGAAAACGCAGTTCCCCTTTTCGCGCCTTATTGAGTTTGCCACCGAGGAGGCGCCCGCGCAATAGATGAAGTTCGGCCTGAGCCATCGTCCCTTTTAATCCCAACAACAGGCCGTCGTTGAAATCGGCTGGGTTGTAGCAACCGTCTTCGTCGATCACCAACGTACCCGTGAGCGCGCACAGTTCCAGCAAGCGATGCCAGTCCAGATTTGAGCGCGCCAGCCGCGAAACCTCCAAAGCAAAGACGGCCCCAACCTGGCCCATCGAGACTTCCGCCACCAGCGTCTTGAAATCTTCCCGCCCCGCGATCTGCGTCCCTGACTTCCCAAGATCCCGGTCCAGGATCTGAACCGAAGGCTCCCTCCAGCCCAGTTCCAAAGCCTTCTGTTGGAGTGCGTACTGGCGCTCTGTGCTCTCCTGATGATGGCGTACCTGGGCCAGCGTCGATTGCCGCACATATACATATGCGGTCCTGTTCAGGTGTTGTTCGCTGATCGCGGAATTCATCGTCGGCCTCCACAGAGGATGAACTCTCCCGGTTTTCGTCGAGCCAGCCAGCCAGCATATTGGCCAGAATTACCGCGCCAGCCTCCACCTCGATCAGTGCGTACGGGACGGCTGGGCACTGCCTCATGGAGCCTCGTTAGAGCGCCTCGCGGCGGCGCAGCAACTCGCGGTTGATCTCGCAAATCTCTTCCAGAATCTCTCGCGTACGCTGATAGTTGGCAAGAAACTCTGAAGCCTGTCCATGAGCCCCCTGGGGCACGTAATCCATCTGTGGACGCAAGCCCGGATAGCTCACCGACAGATAGTACTTGGGCCCATGCCCGGGACCATCGGCACATTTGCATCCCGGCTTGCCGCATCGCTTGTATCGCTCGATTAGAGAGCCACGCAGGATAGATCGAAGGGGCGGCAGCTGACGCACAAGGGCGCTGCGGCGTTTGCGAAGTGCAGCAACAGGTTCCGTGTGTATGTTCATCGGACCACGTGTACAACTGGTCTGATCGTACACCGCACAAATAGCTGCCAATCAACATTTTTCGCTTCTCCTCCTAAGTAGTTCCACAAGAGTAACTAACTCGAAGAGGGGTTCGGCATCGAAGCGTCGCGGAGGACTACTCAGACCATCGTACACAGAAGGATCAGCCCAATCCGTCCACTCGCGAGCGATGCTGACACTGCCAAACTCGGGCTCGCGAACAATCAGTGTGTCGACGCCAGCTATACGTCGCTGCTTCAGTACTTCGAAACGCTGCCCTCGAAGTGGATGGAACGGATGACGTATCTCCGCCCATCCCAAATGCGAACTGCGGTCAAGTGCAGTTTGCACTGACCGTGGCTGCACTGGAAGACAAGATTGTCCAGTACGCGGTGGTCACCATCCTCAACCAGATCTATGAGGAGGACTTCCTCGGCTTCTCGTACGGGTTTCGTCCGGGGCGCAGTCAGCATCAGGCGCTGGATGCGCTGTCCTGGGCTCTGGTGAAGAAGAAGGTGAACTACGTGCTCGATGCCGATATCCAGAGCTTTTTTGATAACCTCGACAAGGCATGGGTGATCCGGTTCATCGAGCAACGCTGTACCGCGCAATATCGATAGCCTCGGGTTGTTCCGGGAACGTGTGCTCCGATACTGGGGCCACGCGTTGAAGCGTCGTAGTCAAACCCGGCGGTACGCCTGGGTGCGCCGCTTGAAGTTAGCCGCACAGTGGCTCCCAATTCCTCGTGCGCTTCATCCCTGGCCCTTCGATCGCTTCGCCGCTACGCATCCGAGATAAGAGCCGCATGCGCTAATGGGCGCTCGTGCGGATCTGTGCGGGGGGCGACCAGCAATGGTCGTCCCTACCGCGACCTCACGGAGGGGACGGTGCGTACTGGTCAGAATGAGAGCCAACCTCTTGTGCGCGCAAATCAAGCCGCAACGGAAGCGCGCAACATGCAGAGGGTGACAACGAGCATCTCCAGGTCGCCGACGAGCTGGAAAGCTCCTAGGTTGAAGGGCCACGTAATGGTGCGGGAAAGGAACTGGCGCATCCAGCCGGCCCATGGCTGAGCGTAGAGCTGGGGCACGGAAGCGATCGTCTGAAGGGCGATGCAGGCCAGCATGACGCAATTGGGAATGAGGAGGATGGCAGCGTCCCGCACGCGGCGGCGCGCGCCGATGGCGAGGATGCCAACCACACAGGCCTGGGTGACGATCCCCAGGACGGAGCTCAGAATCTGGATGCCCGCGCTTCGAGCGAAGCCAAAGGTGAGGCTGAGGCTCATAACCCCGGCGGAAACGGCGGACAGGACAGCGATCCAGAATAGAATCCCTCGCCGTTGCCGCAGAAATAATACATAAAAGACAAATTGCAGGTAGTCGGCGAGTATGTTGACCGCCACCGAGGCGATCACGGCGGTGTAGTAGTGCGTGGGGTAGAAGTTGGCTGCGAGACTGATTCCCGCGTAGGCGGCCCAGAAGGCCTGGCTGACGCCCCACCACAGGTATTCACGCTCACGGCGGCGGAGCAGGAAGAGGCCAATGCCGGCCAGGGCGGTAAAGATATTGATCGCAACGTCTGCGATGCGAGCGGCAAAGCGCCAGAATCTGTCGTGGATCTGGAGTTGGCGCCAGTCTTCGAGGACGGCGGCATTGCCAATCCGCGGAACTATGATGAGTCCGCCGGAGTTGGAGTCAGCGTACGTGGGATTTAGCCATACCCGGATGGCGAGTTGCAGGGGATGGCCGGGGGAGATGGCTTCTGCCGGAATTGAAAGAGAGAGTTGTACTGAATGTAGAAGACCGGGCTTGGCGGAAGCGATCCGATGTGACCGATGAGGCGACCGTTGGCGAAGACCTCGCAGCTGTTTTCCACGTAAGGCAGATCGATGGCGAGGGGGCCAGGGTGAGGGGGAAGAGTCACGCGCAGGCGATACTAGGCGACGCCGCCGTACCCGCTATAGCCCTGCTGGGACCAGGGCTTGCCGGCGACGAGCAGGGACCATGACGAGTCGTCGAAGGTGGGGCTGGACCACGACGAGTCGTCGCCTGCGTGGAAGCGCCAGGGACCCGGCAGCGTGCTCATCGGGACCTGGCCGCTATCGGAGTCGATGGATTGCCCGAAAGCCGGCGGGACCGTCAGGGAGACGAAAGCGATTAGGATGAGGGATTTCAATCGCATAGCGGATCGTTGCGATGATTTCACGCACAGTGGGGAGATGCAAGGGGAGTGCGAACGGCAAAGCTGGGGTTTTGCGCAAAAGGGTCATCCACAACAGCTCGATGTTTGGGCAGCAACTCTGTCGAGAGGTCGTCAACTCCCACGATCGAGAGGGCCACTCCGCCCAAACCGATACTTCCTCGTGCAAATGACGGAGGTCAACGAACGCATCATCGCTAAAGCGCGTTTCGAGCTATGCGTCTCAGGAAACGTGCCTATGGCTGTTCTCGTCAGATGACGAAAACTTCTGAACTGCGTCTGGACCGTAAGTGGTTCTGGGCCCCAGATTCTCTTGAGACGAGCATCGCTTCCATGCGTTGTTCAACGGTGTCGCGTTCTTCGTAGCGTGTTGGCGGACGTCGATTTGACTCGTTCCAGAGGTGCGAGATATCGCTCGAGAACCAACTTCAGTTCTCGCTTCCCAACTTCGCGCTGTTTCGCAGAACCATCCAGAGCAAGAGGAAGCATGCCTTTGACGATTTGCACCGAAGTCTCTGCCGCAACCTGAATCATCTTGGCGCTGAGATGCGGCGCTCGCATCTGAATGAGGTCCGCGATGCGCTGCTTCATCTGCTGATGAAGCGCTTGGATGCGCTCCGCCAGTTCGCGCGAGACGACTGATCCGAGGAATAGCGTTTCGAATCCAGGAGCGTTCCGGCGAAATTCCAGAAACGGGTCGTCTAGCCGGTCGATCAGGTCGCGCAGCGGCACTTCGGGAGCGCTCAGGTCAAAGACGTTTTCGAGGGCCTGCTTCTTCGCAGCGTATGCATTGGCCAGCGCTTCCGCGATCGCCTGCTTGTTAGGAAAGAACTGATAAAGCGTTCCGGGAGACACCCCCGCCCTGGCTGCGATAGCGTTGGTCGTGGCGCTCTCATACCCCACATCCGCAAAGACTTGTCCCGCCGCGCGCAAGAGTTCAGCCATTCGCTTCTTTCCTCGCTCCTGTCGGCGTGGGGTTTTGTTCTGTGTATTTTCTGGCATGGCCTCTTGACAATACGAGCATATGCTCGTATTAATACCTTATCGCGAGCTTATGCTCGTATTCGATCTTAGCATCTGCGTCGCCTAGCGCCCGATGTGCAGGAGGAATATCTCACGGGTGCATTCCCTTCCACAGCCTTCGTAACGGGCTCCACTGGCCTGTCGGCAATAACCTGGTTCGCCAAGCCCTAGGTGGCCGGGCGCATCTGAAAGCGCTGGCTTGATCTAGATCCAAAGCCCAAGCGCAGTTTGCGGACTTCCGGTGGAGATCGTGACGGGGGACACGCGCGATCTTTCTGGCTTTGCTCAACACCTGCGTAACGTCGACGTTCTGATTCGCACGGCTGCCTATTTTCGAGAAAGCTTCAATGGCGGCAGACATCTCGACGGACTCTTTCATATGAGTGTGTGGAGGGCACACGAGATATGCTCTCCCGTGCCCGCCAATGACTTTGCCCCAGGAAATCATGACCTCGAGAAGGACAGCAGAGATAGCCAATGGCCAATAACAAGAATGACTGGACCCGTCGACGGTTCGTCCTCTTCCTCGGAGCGGCTGGGATCGCTACCGGATGCGAATCTAAAAGGCATGCATTTGAGGCACGGCGGTTTCCGAGCGCGTTTCGCTGGGGATGCGGATCGTCTGCATTTCAAGTTGAAGGAGCCTTGGATGTCGATGGAAGAGGTGAGAGTATCTGGGACGTTTTTGCCAAGCAGAATGGGCGCATTAAGGATGGCTCAATCCCCAGCATCACCTGTAACTCATATTACCGATACGAGGAAGATGCGGCGTTGATCAGTGCCGCTAACCTAAACTCATACAAGTTTTCGATCTCATGGCCGAGACTGTTTCCCGCGGGTTCAGGATCTCTAA
>CAVPNO010000052.1:0-16429 GCA_963706455.1 uncultured Acidobacteriota bacterium
AGCGCCAGTCAGCACAAAAGGCGATGGTCGCGCTGCTCGACCGGCGACGCTATCTGAGCAATCTCGTTCGCGACCTCACCGAGACTCTCAATGGCAAGAACAGCGGTCTGTTTACCGAGCGCGGCCGGTAACGACCGAAGGCGCGACCGCCCGCAAACCTCCATCCCCCCTTTCTGCATACCTTCGCTCCCGGACCTGTGGTTTAGTTCGCGGAACTCATTCCCACCGTGTTGGGCGAACTGCAGCCGCTGGTGTGACCAACTGCTGCATCCGTTTGGTGCCATCCGGGACCTGAACCGCGTCAAAATGGATACAGGCGCGCCCGGCCGGATTTACCTTTGCTCTTGCCCCCGGCTCGCCGGGCCATTCTAGCCATGAAGGCCTTTTGGAAATTCGCCTGCCCGCTGATCCTCGCCGGCCTCCTCATCAGCGCCGTCTTTGCCCAGCGTGCGTTCCGTCAGTATCCTTCGGTGGAATACGGCGAATCCATCCCCCTGCCTATGGACTGGAGCCATCCCGCCGAGTGGACCTTTGCGCGCCTCATGTATCCCCCCGGTCCGCTCGACGGCTACGCCGGACGCTTCGACGGTCCCTGGCAGGAAGGGCTTTCCCTCTGGACCCAGGACTACCCCCGCGCCGACCGTTCTTTCTCGAATGCCGTCCGCCGCCTCACGCGCATCGATGCCCGTTCCGTCGAGCAGTCCGTCAACCTCGACGATGGCGATGAAATTTACAATTGGCCATTCCTCTACGCCGTGCAGGTCGGCGAGTGGGGACTCAGCGAGCGCCAGGCAAAGAAACTCCGCGACTATCTTCTGCGCGGGGGCTTCTTCATGGCCGACGACTGCCACGGCACTGAAGAACAGGCCTGGTTCGAAAAGACCATGAAGGTGGTCTTTCCCGAGCGCGACCTGGTCGACATTCCCAACGACGACCCCATCTTCCACACGCTGTTCGATCTCGACGATCGCTTCCAGATCCCCGGCGCCGAGCACCTTGCCACGGGGCACAAAAAGGACGGCTACGTCGCCCACTGGAAGGGCATTTACGACGACAAGGGACGCATCATGGTCGCCTTCTCTCTCAACTCCGACATCGGCGACTCCTGGGAATTCCTCGACGACCCCCGCTACCCGGTGAAGTTCTCCGCACTCGGCACCAAGATCGGGGTGAATTACGTCATTTATGCGATGACGCACTGATACCCGTTGGCCGTAACCCTGGGAAAGGACCTTAATTCACCGTAACGCTCACCGTGGTCTGCGCCGTGATCTTGCCCGTCGCCGCATCCGTCCCGGTCACCACCACCGCATAGTTTCCAGGAGTGGTGCCTCCGCCTCCTCCTCCGCCCGAACCCGAGCCGCCGCCGCCCCCGCATCCCGGAGCCGCCATCCACAGCAGCAAAACCAGCAACCCAAGAATTCGCATCCACGCGCGCCGCTTGCCCCGTAAGCCGAACAGGAGCACGATCGCCAGCGCCGCCACTGCCCCCAGCCGCGACGGTCGCGCGCCCGGAATCGCCGCGCCACTCGTCCCCGATACGCTCGTCACCGTCAACGTACTTCCCGGCGTGGTGGAACTGCTCACCGTAACCGAGGCCGGAGACAGCGAACAGCCAGGAGAGCTCGTGGGATTGAAGCCGTCCGGGTTTACCTTGCAGGTGAGGTTGACCATCCCCGTGAACCCATTCGCGGGCGCGACCGTGATCGAAGTGGTGCTGCTGGCGCCGGCAGCGATTTGAATGTTGCCGCCGTTTTTGAGCACAAACGACGGCGACGCAATAAGCAGCAGGTCGATGGTGTTGTCGATGCCGAACATTCCCGATCCAGGATCGATGGCAATGATCGTCACCATGTAAAAGCCCTGCCCATCGGTGCTTTGCGAATTCAACGTCGCCGTTACCGTGGCGGCTTTTCCGCCGGAAACGTTCACCGGCGAGGGCACGTTGCATTGGGGAACGGTGTTGCCGACCTGGATGGGGAACGCACCCGTCACGGCACATGCGAGCGTCACCGGGCCGCTAAACCCGTTCATCGGGGTAACCGTCACGGTGGTGGTATTTCCCGAAGTCGCGCCGAGATTCAGAGTCATGGTTCCCGATGTGGTGAGCGCAAACGAAGGCGTCGTGGTCACCAGCAGCGGCACCGAGTTGGTCGCCGTGGCGCTGGTGTTGGTTGCAGACGTCGCCGTGATCGCCACGCTGTAGCTCCCCACAGTCGTAGCCGAAGTGGTATTCACGTGCGCCTGGGCCACCACCGGAGAGGTTCCATTCAGGGCAATCGATGGCGGCACAGTGCACGTGGGCAGGCTTTGCGGATTCGTGATCGTGGTCTTTACTTCGCACGACAGGTTCACCTGGCCGGTCAGGCCATTGGGAAGGATCGACACGTACGAAGTGTTTCCCGTTGAACTGCCGGGCGCCAGATTGATCGTCCCGTCATTCACCACGATCAGGGAGGGTGAAACTGACGCCGTCATCGTGATGTTAATCGGCTGGGTAACGCTGGCGCCCCCCGAATTGTCGCTGCCGGTCAGGTTGACGCTGTAGGTGCCCGGAGTGTTCGAGGCGACTCCGACCATAAGCAGAGTGTCGATGGAACCAGTCAACGGGACATGCGAACTGATGGCCGAGCAGAATCCCAGGGAGTTCAGGGGATTGGGATCGCAGTACCAGCCCAGAAAGCCGGTGTAGCCGCCTTTGGACGACAAGCCTAAAGGATACGTGGCGCCTCCCGGCCCAGATGTGGTATTGGCAGGCAAATTGAGCACCGGACCTCCGCCCGCGGCAATGCTATCGATCTGGGCGGTCGAGCTGGAGGGAGTGTAGTTTGTGTCGCCGCTGTAGGCTACCGTCACGGTGTTCACGCCGGTGGCCAGTTGGGTGGAATGGATCGAAAAGTTGCCGAAGAAGTCAAGATAGGGAACCACACCATTAATTCCGGTGCTGAGCAGGAACGAACTTGTGCTGTCCAGGGACTTGTTACCCAGGCTGGCGGTAACCGTACCGGTGGGAGGAACTCCCGGTGTCAAAGCCGTCGCACCGGTGAAGACGAGGGTGGTTGAATTCCCGGCAGCGATATTCTCCGGATTCACCTGGATGGTCATCGTAGTCGTCAGGGGGATCACCGAAAACGTCACCGGCGAGCTGGTGCTTTTGCTGTAGCTGGGATCGCCCGGGTAGCTTGCCACCACGTTATGGTTCCCGCCCGGAATCGTGCCCACCGAAAAAAACGACGCCAGGTTGTTGCTGTTCACCGCCGCGGATCCCAGCGTCACTTTGCCGTCGTTGAACGTCATCGTTCCGGTCGCTACGCCCTGCGTGTTGTTGCCTTCCGCCGTGCCCGTGATCTGTCCATCGATGAAGATCAGCGAGCCATAGGGAATATTGCTCAAGCTAAGGGGCAGCCCGGTCTCCCAGTCGAACGCGTTCACGGTTTCGTTGATGGTGCTCGGCTCGGCTGAAATCGTCACATGAATCGGCGGCGCGGAAGAGCTGGCCGCATTGTTGGTGTCGCCTCCATAGCGCGCCCACACGGTGTACGATCCTCCCGGCAGCCCGTTATAGCTGGCCGAACCCGCGCCGCTTGCAATCGGAATGGGGAACTGGCCGTTGTTCTGGTTGCCGCCGGCGGTCTCATTGGCGTTGTCCACCAGCCCCGCCACGCCCGCCGCACTCGCAGGATTCACGCTCACGTCAAAGGTCAGCGGTGCCCCGTGAACTCCGGTATAGTTCGCGGCAGACCCATTGATCTTAAGGGTGGTCGTCGTGGCCGCCTGCGATACGGTTGTCCAGTTGCTCACCATCGCGGCCGCATCCACGCTTCCCAGGCCGGTGGCAAGATCGTAGCCGGTTCCCGCGTTGTACCCGGTGACAAACGAATTGCTTCCGCAATTCGGCGACCCCGGCGAGCAGGCAACCGAGTTGTTCCCGGTGGTGATGTCGTGAAACACCGTGGCGTATTTCGAGTGAGCGAGCTGGTAGAGGATGTTGTCGGCCTGGCCCAGGCGATAGTTGTCGGCAGCCGAGCCGTGCGCCTGCGCTACCAGCGCCATCATCCCCGCAAACGCGGGGGCCGACGCCGATGTGCCACCCACCCCGCCGAACGACGTGCTGCTGGTGAACTTCCCGTTCGTGGTCTCGCAATCGGTGAAGCTCTGCCCGAAGATGCCATAGCTGGCGCTGTCGGCGCAGATCACCCACACCGCCCGATAAAGCCCGTTGCCCGCCAGCAGAGAAACGTCAGGCAGGTCGCGGTATCCATCCTGCGGCGTGAGCAGCGTCTGGAATGGAGGCTTCTTATGAACGGTGCTCACCCCTCCGCTTCCGGCAACGATGTTGCCCACGCCTCCTGAGGTGCTTGCGACGTTGTTCTGGTAGGTCCCGTTCACCGTGGTGGAATCGTTCCAGGGCTCCTCGGGAATGTACTTGAGCGCGGTTCCGTAGTACGGGGCGCTGCCACTCGATGTCGTACTCACGTAAGTCGTGAATCCGGTCCCCAGCACGTCAAAATCCGTGCCCCCCACCGCAATGTTGTAAGGAGTGGAGGCAAATCCGCTCACCGCCAGGCCCTGGGTTGCCGTCGATTGGATATCGAAATTGTCGCATCCCGCCGAACCGTTGTCGCCTGCCGACACCGTCACCGTGATGCCCTGCGCCGCGGCCTGCTCCGCCAGTTCCAGAATGAATTGGTTTCCCGTTGTGCCCAGCCCCGCTTCGCACTCCCCAAAGCTCATGCTCAGGATGCTCACCACGTTGTCATCCAGCGCTCTCAGGAACGCGCTCCACAGTCCCGAGGAAAGATCCGTATCCGCGGACGTGTAGAAATAGACCTTCGCCTTCGGCGCGATCCCCCCCGCCACCTCGTTGTCCAGCAGGGCTTCCACCGCCGCACCGTTCAGCCCCGGGTCGCTGCCGTCCACCACCACCGTGGGCAGATTGACGGCGCCCGAAGTCTCCCCAAGGAAACCCGTGCGGTAGTTCCCCACATCGGCGAGTGTCAGATCGGAGACCCCCACTACCCCCAGGTTGACGCCGCTCCCGTCGTACGTTGTCGCGCCGGTGTAACCGGTGTTGAGCGACTTGTTGGGAGTGTCGTAAATGGTGGCCGCATCGGCCGGGTCGACGAACAGATAATCTGTGGTGCCGAATTTCAGCGAGAGTTCCGGTTCGATCCTGCCCGTTGTCGGGTCGAACCGCCCGCGCGGTCCCGGTACCAGCATCGGCCTGGGGCGAAAGTCGTTCAGCGGCCCCACGCCCGCAATCACCCCGGCCAGCGCGGCCGGAATCTGTGGTTCCACGGCATTGGCAAAATGCGTTTCGCCATTCACCGCGAACGCATGAATGGCGGTATGGAACGCGTTTTGCACCTGGCTGAAGTTTCCTGAGAACTCGATGACGTTATGCGCTGCGGGAATTCTTTCGATCTTGAATCCGTACGACTCCAGCCACGCGGTTAGCCGGGACAAATCGGAAGCGGAGACCCCAAAGGCCGCCCCGTATTGCGCCGGGGTGAGCCACTTGTGATATACGCCCGACGCCGGAGTTTGCACATCAGCCAGAAACTGCGTCAGGGCCTGCTGTTGTGCCGCGCTTCGCTCGAGAACCAGCCTGAGCCGCCCGGTGGGTGTCGATCCCGGCGCCCCGCCCCGATCGAACCGCGACTGCGCCAGCGGATGCACGTTGCCGCCAAGCGTGACCATTTGCTTTTCGTCGATGGGCCCGATGATCCGGTTGGGGGTGGCTTGCGCCGCCGCATTCAGTGCGCATAGAAATACCGGCAGGACAGCAGCGAATACTTTTCTCACGGCAGGCCCCGTATGGGTAAAGCATGAAATGCGGATTCGATAAATCCTATGCCCACCCGCACTCGCGGCGCAACCGACTTCGGTGCCCGGCCCCGCGCTTACCCGGCGAAAACCCTTTGCGACAGCCGCCGCATCATAGCCGGTGAGCGCTCCTGTACGTCATTTGCCTCTAAAAAAAGATCTCTCCGCCGCTAAAGAAAATCAGGAACCATCCCTTACATCGAATCACCGTCCGGTACGTGACCGGGCGCTAAATTGGAGTGTTTTCATGATGCGCAAACTTACCTTCACCTGCCTGGCCATGCTGTGTCCGGCCGCCGTCCTGGCCCAGGCAAGCCCGCAACCCGAAGCTACCGCCACCACTTCCGGCCCCTCGGCCTGGGTCTACGTGTCCAGCATGATCGGTACCACCGCCCGATCCGACGTGTACGGATATACGGCTTCCTCTACCGGCACCCTGACTGCGATTTCGGGATCGCCATTTCCCGCCGATTTACGCAGTATGGCCGTAAACGGGCTCTACCTGTTCGGCGCTCCCGTAAGCGGTTCGCTGATCGATACCTATCGCATCGAGTCCAACGGAGCACTGCACCTGGTGGCGTCCACCAACGCGTCGGCGCCCAACAAGTGCGCCAATACGCCGGGACCGGTGTTCCTCGACCACACCGGCGCGACTCTCTATGACTTTTACTATTGGGGCGACAGCATCTGCTCCAACAGCGTTTACCAATCCTGGAACGTGGTCAAGTCGTCTGGGTCGCTTACCTATGTTGGTGCGGCTGGCGGCAACCAGGAACTGACCGGCGTTCTTAGCTTCATCGGCAACAACGTCTATGGATACACGTCCGACTGCTATCACTCTGGTTCCGCGATCTCCGGATTCAAGCGCAACAGCAATGGATCGCTAACTGAGTTGACCATCAACGCCCCCTGGCCCACCGCACCCTCGGGCGAGTTCTACTGCCCATACCTGGCTGCTGCTGACCCCACCAACCACCTCGCCATTCCCGTATTTCCCTGCGCAGGAGGACCCTGCGGCGGACCAGCCGGACCTTGGCAGCTTGCGGTCTACACCGTCCAGAGCAACGGGCAGGTCACCACCACAAGCACCTACGCAAACATGCCGAAAGTCGCCGTTGGCAGCGTGACCTCCGTGCAGATGGCTCCTTCCGGCAAGCTGCTGGCGGTGGCTGGCACCGGCGGCCTGCAGGTCTTCCATTTCAATGGCGCCAGTCCCATTACGGCGTACACCGGGCTGCTGACCACCAGCGAAGTGGACCAGATGTTCTGGGATAACACCAATCACCTGTACGCGATCGGCACCAGCGCGAACAAGCTGTGGGTATTCACCATCACTCCGACCACCCACACCCTGACCGCGACCTACTCGATCAACAAGCCGGTAGGGATGATCGTTCAGCCGCTGCCCTTGCCATGGTAGGAGCGGAACGAATCCTGCGCAGGCCGGGTCGAAATCGCCCCGAACCCTCGGGCATTCAGAATCGCGCAATCCCAGCGACGGCCCGGCGTAAGCCGGGCCGTACCACTGCACGGAACAGCTTCATTCGCGAGCCCCGCCGATGGCCGGATATGATTACTTGTTCGCCCCAATGCCGACATTGCCGGAGGTCCGATGTTTCAAGTCAACCCGCCCCGCAAGATCTACGACGTGTGCATCATCGGCTCCGGGGCTGGGGGCGGCACCGCGGCCAAGGTCCTCACCGAAGGCGGCCTCAGCGTCGTAATGCTCGAAGCCGGTCCGCGCCTCGATCCCGATCGCGATTTCAAAGAGCATGTCTGGCCTTACCAGCTCCCCCACCGCGGCGCCGGCATCGGCGGATTGGGCAAGAATATGGGCGAGTTTCTCGCCCCTAACGGCTTCTGGGAAATCGAAGGCGAGCCCTACACCGCCGCGCCCGGCTCCTCCTTCCGCTGGTTCCGCTCCCGCATCGAAGGCGGACGCACCAACCACTGGGGCCGCATCGCCCTCCGCTTCGGCCCCGCGGATTTCCGGCCCCACTCCACCGACGGCGTAGGCGACGACTGGCCCATCACCTACGAAGAGCTCGCCCCTTACTACGACAAAGTCGAGGCCTTCATCGGCGTCTTCGGCACAAAGGAGAACGTCCCCAACGCGCCCGACGGCGTCTTCATGCCGCCGCCCAAGCCGCGCTGTACCGAGACGCTCATCAAGAAAGCCTGCGATCAGCTGCATGTCACCTGCATCCCCTCGCGCCTGGCGATTCTTACCAAGCCGCTCAACGATCGCCTCGCCTGCCACTACTGCGCACAATGCGGACGCGGCTGCCGCACCGCTTCCAACTTCTCCTCCAGCCAGGTGATGATTCCGCCCGCAGCCGCCACCGGACGCTTCACCATGATCGCCAACGCCATGGCCCGCGAAATCCTTGTCGACGACAGCGGCAAGGCCGAAGCCGTTTCCTACATCGACAAGACCACCGGCGCCGACCAGCGCGTCTACGCCAAAGCCGTCGTCGTTGCCGGCAGCTCCTGCGAGTCGGCGCGCATCCTGCTCAATTCCCGCTCCGCCCACTTTCCCAACGGCCTCGCCAACTCCACCGGCAATGTCGGCCGCTATCTCACCGACACCGTCGGCAGCGATCTGGCCGGCTATTTCCCGCAACTGGAAAAGATGCCCATCCACAATCACGACGGCGTGGGCGGCATGCACATGTACATGCCCTGGTGGCGCTTCGGCAAGAAGAACGAGTTCCTGCGCGGCTACCACATCGAGTTCGGCGGCGGCCGCGACATGCCCGGCGTGGGGGGATTCGATTACGTATGCGAAGAGCACGAAGGCTACGGCGCGAGCCTCAAGCAGCGCTGCCGCACGTCCTACGGATGCTTCATCGGCTTCAGCGGCCGCGGTGAAATGATTCCCAATGCGGACTGCTACTGCGACATCGATCCCGAGGTCAAGGACAAGTGGGGCATTCCCGTCCTCCGTTTCCACTGGAAATGGAGCGACAACGAACTGAAGATGGCCGCAGACATGCAGCAGACCTTCCGCTCCATTATCGAAACCGCCGGCGGTACCGTGATCGCCGGCACGCGCCGCCATCCGCAGAAGGCCGCTGCCGGCTCCAGTGAAGCGTCGGCGCAGCAGCCTGCCGGCGGCCGCATCTCCGAAGGCGGCGCAATCATCCACGAGGTTGGCTGCGTCCGCATGGGCAACGACCCCAAGACTTCCGCCCTGAACAAGAACTGCCAGGCCCACGACGTGAAGAATGTATTCGTCGCCGATGGCGCTCCTTTCGTCTCCAACCCCGACAAGAACCCCACGCTCAGCATCATGGCCCTCTCCTGGAAAACATCGGAGTATCTTCTCGACCAGGCGAAGAAGGGGGAGCTCTAGTCAGAGGCAGGATATGAATCTCACTACACCAAGCCGCCGCACTCTCCTCAAGTCCCTCACCGCAACCGCCGCGGTGGGCTCCGTCCTGCGCGTCATTCCCCTTCAGGCCGCCGAATACGCCCATCGCCTCATCGATGACGAGAAGTCCGCCACCGCCGCCTACACCCCCAAGTTCTTCGACCCGCACCAATACAAAACCCTGCAGGCGCTTTGCGACACCATCCTCCCCGCCGATGCCGATTCCGGCGGCGCGGTTGAAGCGGGCGCGCCCGAATTCATCGATCTGCTCACTAGTGAAAACCCCGATTACCAGAAGTCCCTCGGCGATCTGCTCGCATGGTTCGACTCGACCTGCTCCAAGCGCAACGCCAAGCCGTGGGTCGAATCCACTCCCGCGCAGCAACAAGAGATCCTTGACCTCGTCGCCTATCGCAAGAGCACCGAACACGACGAATCCCTGGTGGAACCCGTCGAATACTTTGCCACTCTCCGCAACCTCACGGCCGACGGCTTCTTCACCAGCAAAATCGGCATCAAGTATCTGGGCTACAAGGGCAATACGTTCCTGACCGAATTCCCCGGCTGCCCTCCCGTCCCCGGCACCTGACTCGAGAATCGGCAGTTTTATCAAGGGCTCATTGTGAATGGAGCAAGACGTGGCCCAGAATCTCCGTTTCTGTTTCGAGTTGGACGCAATCGAGGACATCGAGCCGTGGATTGACCCAGCTCGTAACGAACCAGGTGAACCCCTGAATACTGGTACTCCGCGGCTTGTGATGAACCCCAGTCATCGCCACGACGGGAAATCGCCTGAAGGCCTTCGATTTCTAAGTTGGTTCGGCCTGACACTCGGCCACTACTGGATTTCAACACCGCTGGGAGAGGTGTTGCGGTATTCCGACGAGACTGCCCAGCGCTGGAATCTTCAGTCTTTGTACGTCGATTATCAGGTCGGACGACTGTTCTTCGATCTTCTGGAAAAGCTTCCATTGTCGCTTGAGCCTGTTCCGCCCGACCTCGCAGCAGTCGCTTCCGATCCCGATTGGTACGCGAGAAGTGAAGCGTGGGCAAACGTTGATGAGGAGGATGCTGACGACTCGGAATCTCGGCGAGACCTTTGGTATGAGGCTCTCGAATGGTGGCACCAGCGCGAAATTGACACCGGCTATTTGATCGCTGGCGAGTTTTTCCAAATGTGGAGAGTGGAGGAAGACGTTTTCTTTCGATGGTGGTGTTCTGACAAAGAGACGGAATCGGTGTGGTCCCTGCCAGAAGGCCAAATCAAAATGAACATCGCCGACTTCACTTCCTCCTGTTACTCCTTCTTCAACGGGTTCCTCACGGAAATGCGGGAAAGGGTCGAAAAAATCGAACGGGATGGGTGGCATCGTCCGGAGTGCCACCTGGAAATCGCGGAAGTCGCCCAACAACAATTAGAAATGGAAGCCCTGGTGACTCGCTTGAAGGATCGGAAGCCGGTAACCGCCTGGGAGATCGTAAGGGGTCGTCTTGACCTTCTTCGTTCCCGGCTCGAATAACGAGTTCTGGAAAGCGCATTGCCGTATGCAGAATTCCTTAGTCCCTTAGTCACTGCACTTGACGTCCACATCTTGACAATCATAATGAGATTCCGGTACCGTCATGTTCCATGACCGATCCCAACACCGACGTCATCCAGGGAACGCTCGACATGCTCATCCTGAAGACGCTCAGCCTTGAGCCCATGCACGGCTTTGGGATAGCCCGGCGCGTGGAGCAGATTTCCCGCGATGTCTTCAAGGTCAATCCCGGCTCGCTGCTCACCGCGCTCGAGCGCCTCCAGCGCTCCGGCTGGCTCGACGCCGAATGGAAGCAGACAGAAAACTCCCGCCGCGCGAAAATCTACTCCCTGACCCGCGCCGGCAGGAAGCAACTGGAACTCGAGACCGCCGACTGGAACCGCCGCGCCGGCGCCATCGCCCGCCTGCTGAAAGCGGAGATCTGATCCATGTCTCTCTGGCGCCATATCACCCGCGGCCTGCGCGGCCTCTTCCGCCACTCGCGAACCAGCGACGAGATCGGCGCTGAAGTTCGCCAGTATCTCGAAGACGCCACCGTTGCCGCCATGGACCGCGGTCTCTCTCTCGACGAGGCCCGGCGCACCGCCCAACTCGAACTCGGCAACCTCGCACAGGTTCACGAACAGGTGCGTTCTTACGGCTGGGAAAACGCCGCGCGGGCCGTCCTCTTCGATCTGCGCTATGCGTTGCGCCAACTGCGCAGCCGCCGCGGGTTCGCCATCGTCATGGTGGTCACGCTGGCACTCGGCATTGGCGCCAGCACCGCCATCTTCAGCGTTGTCAATCCCATTCTCTTTTCACCCCTGCCCTATCCGCATCCGGGCCGCATCCTGATGATCTGGGATACCTACCAGGGCGCGCGCAGCGAGCTCTCCTTCGGCACTTTTTACGAGCTTGCCCATCGCAGCCGCTCCTTTGAGGCGATGACGGTGTTTGAGCCGTGGCAGCCCACCATGACCGGCGACAGCTTTCCCGAACGCCTCGAGGGCCAAAGTGTCAGCTCCAGTTTCTTCCGCGTTCTGGGCGTTGCTCCAAAATTCGGGCGCGATTTTTTGCCATCCGAAGAGGGGTCGCGGGCGCCCAGGATTGTCATTCTCAGCGATCGCTTGTGGCAACGAATGTTCCGTCGCGACCCCGGCATCATCGGTCGCGCGATCAAACTCGATGACGACAATTACACCGTCATCGGCATCATGCCGGCGGGGTTCGAAAACGTCCTCTCGCCCTCCGCTGATATCTGGAAAACGGACCGGTATGACGCCGCGACGCTGGCCCCGAATGTGGCCACCTGGGCGTGGGCATGGGGACTGCATCTCCACATCGCCGGGCGCCTGAAACCCGGCGTCGGCAGGGAACAGGCGGTGACCGAGCTTGCGCAAATCGCGCGCACGCCCTGGCCCGAGTTTCCCCGACCGCGCTGGGCATCCCTCAGCCATGGCCTTATCATCGATTCGCTCCAGGACGACATCGCCCATACCGTCAAGCCCGCCTTGCTGGCCGTCGCCGGCGCCGTGATCCTGCTGTTGAGCATTGCCTGTGTGAACGTGGTGAACCTGCTGCTCGCCCGCAGCGCTCAGCGGTGCGGCGAGTTTGCGGTGCGCACTGCGCTCGGAGCATCGCGCCGCCGCGTCCTGCGGCAACTGGTGACAGAAAGTCTTGCGACTGCCGCGCTGGGCGGTTTGCTCGCCATGGGCGTTGCCTTTGTCGGAGTGCGCGCCTTGATCATGCTCAGCCCGCCGGGGCTGCCGCGCATCAGCGCCATGGCGCTCGATCCGGCTGCTTTCGCTTTTGCGCTCGCCATTACCACCACGATCGGCCTGCTGACGGGGCTGGTGCCTGCCATCCAGCTCTCCCGGTCCGACTTGCACGACGGCCTGCACCGTAGTTCCCGCCGCAGCGCCGGCCCCCAGAGCATCACCCGCCGCGCGCTGGTCGTCACCGAGGTCGCGCTGGCCCTGGTTCTGCTCGTTGGCGCCGGCCTGCTGCTCCACAGCATGAAGCGTCTTCTGGCCGTCGATCCGGGATTCACTCCCGATCACCTGCTCACGCTCCAGGTCCAGTCGTCGGGCCATCAATTCGATGACTTCGCTGCTGCGCCGGGCGTAGGCGATGCCGCGCGGCGCCGCTTTTTTGAACAGGCGCTCGCAGCCGTGCGCCAGGTTCCCGGGGCGAGAGTTGCGGGCTTCACCAGTTTTCTCGTCCTCAGCGACGATCAGCCCGTCATGGGAATGTACGGCGCGCGGTTCGAGAAAGACGGCCCCGATGGAGGCCGCAATGTGTTTCGCTATGCCGTTAGCCCGCAATATTGCGAGGCCATGGGCATCGCGTTGCGCAACGGGCGATATCTCGATGAACGCGACTCGGAAACGGCACCCTACGCTGCCCTGATCAGTGAAAGCCTGGCCCGCAGCGAGTTTCCCGGTGAGGATCCGATAGGCAAGCGCCTCCATGTCGGCCCCCCGAATCGGCCGTGGTACACGGTGGTCGGTGTGGTCGCCGATGTGAAGCAGACTTCGCTGGCCATGAATGATCCGGACGCCGTCTACCTCGACACCCGGCAGACGTGGTTCGCCGACGAGTCTTTATCCTTCGTGGTGCGCGCTTCCGGCGATCCCGCCTTGCTCGCCGGCGCGATTAAAAATGCCATCCGGTCCGTCGATCGCAATCAGCCCATCGTGCGGGTAGTCACCATGCAGCGCCTGGTCGAGACCTCCGAAGCCGAACGCCGCTTTGTTCTGATTCTCTTTGCGGTCTTTGGCAGTGTCGCTCTGGTCCTGGCGGCGATCGGCATTTACGGCGTGCTCTCCGGCAGCGTGAACGAGCGCATGCGCGAAATCGGCGTGCGCGCTGCATTGGGCGCCTCGCGAGGCGACATTCTCACCCTTGTCCTCCGCGAGGGCCTGTTGCTCACGGCGCTGGGCGTGGCGATTGGCCTGGCCGGCGCCGCGGCCGCCAGCCAGGGTCTCAGCACCCTTCTGTTCGGCGTCTCCCGCCTCGACCCCCTCACCTACACCAGCGTCCTTGCACTTCTCGCGGTGGTCGCCGCCATCGCCTGCGCCACTCCCGCGTGGCGAGCCTCGCGCGTCGACCCCTCCATCACCCTCCGCGCGGAGTAATGCGCACACCTTCACCAGACGTTGTCATCCTGAGCGTAGCGAAGGATATGCCCTGAAAATAACTCTTGCCCACCCCTGGCACTGTCATCCTGAGCTGCAGGCGAAGGATCCGCAGTTGCATTTTCAGTTGTTTCGGGTGCGGGAAACGCTCATACCCGACTGCGGTTGTTCCTTACGCCAGGTGCCCCAGTTCTCGATCTTGAGACCTGGGATTGATCTCACTTCCCCCGCAGCACCTTCTCCAGCACGACCGCCTGGTTGTGCTCCTCGTCGTGAGCGCCATAAAGCAACGTGACGGTGTGTTTCGCCGCTTCCCCCTTCAGTTGCGTCAACTGCTCCGCACGCGACTTCAGTTCCTCTTTATATCGCGCCTGGAAATCCATCCACTTCTTCGGGTCGTGCGCGAACCACTTGCGCAACTCGTTGCTCGGCGCAACCTCCTTGAGCCACAAATCGACCTTGGCCTTCTCCTTGGTCAACCCGCGCGGCCACAGCCGGTCGACGAGGATCCGCGTCCCATGCGATTCTTTCGGCTCTTCGTACACTCGCTTGATTTGAACCTTCATATCACCTTCACTGGGTGCCCCACGTCCCCGATGTTAAGACCTGGGAGCCTACGCCGCACCCTGCTTCACAAAGATTCGCGCCGCCAGCAGGATCATCGCGCAACCCATAACCGTCAGTACTAGGGCCTGCACCCATAATTCTCCGATGCCCGCGCCACGCAGGATGATTCCTCTGAGGATCTGGATGTAGTAGGTCGCCGGGATCACCCGCGCGACGCCGCGAAAGAACAGCGGCATGTTCTCGATGAGAAAGATATAGCCCGACAGAAACACCGAAGGCAGCACCGTGCCCATGGCCAGTTGAAACGCCTCCGCCTGTGTCCGCGCGCGCGTCGAGATCACCAGCCCCAGTCCCAGCACGGTGAGCAGGAACGGCAGCGAAAGCAGCAGCAAGAGTAGAAAGCTCCCGTGAATGGGCACCTGGAATACGACCACCATCACCATCAGAATCGCGCATAATTCGCCGAAGGCCAGCACCCCGTAGGGAATCATCTTGCCCAGCATCAGGCCCAGCGGCGCCACCGGGGTCATCGTCAGCTGCTCGAGGGTGCCGCGTTCGCGTTCGCGCACCATGCTCAGCGCGATAAGAAGAATAATCATGATCTGCAGCAGGATCGCGATCAGCCCCGGCACAAAGAAGTTCGCCGAGCGGGTCGCCGGGTTGTATAAAACGGAGGGCCGCACTTCGATCGGCATGGCCCCCGTGGGCAGCACCCGCGCCAGCGACTCCTTCAGCGCCACGCCCGTTGACGTGCTCACCGCCTGCCCGGCCACCGTCGAATCCGATCCGTCCACCAGGACCAGCACCGTGGCCGCGGTCCCGTCCTGCAACCGCCGCGCATAGTCATACGGAATCCGGATCCCCGCGCGCGCCCCGCCCCCGCGAATTTTTTCATACATTTCCGACGGAGACCCTGCGTAGAATCGAAGATCAAACACATCCGATCCGGCAAACCGCTCCAGCAGCTGGCGGCTCTCCTGCGTGTGCGACTCGTCCAGCACCACCGTCGCAATCTGCCGCACATTCGTATCCACCGCAAACCCGAACAGGAACAGCTGCAGCATGGGAATCAGAAGCGCGAAAAACAGCGTACCCGGATCCCGCGTCACGTGCAGAAATTCCTTCCTGCACACCGGCACCAGACCGTAAAACAACCCCTGGCTGAACCACCTTCGCGGATGTCTTTGTTTTTCGTCCGCCAAGGTGGGAGAACCCGAGCTCGCCTGCGCCCCGTTCATCGCGAATTCTCCATGATCCGGTAGGTCAGCGTGACAAACACATCCTCAAGCGATGGCTCAATCGTCTCCACCTTCGCCCCCGGCATCTTCTCGCGGATCAGCGGTACCCGGTCGGTCTCCGCCAGCGCATGAATCGAGTGCCCGAAAATCGTCGCCTCCCGTACTCCCGGCAGCTTGCGTATCCCCTCCAGCGCCTCCGACGGATTCCGGGTAGCGATCATCACCCGCGAAGTCCCCGGTGGATTCGCGTCCGGCAGCCGCTGCAACTCCGCCACGGTGCCGATCGCGATCAGCTTCGACATGTAGATGTAGCCCACCCGTCCGCAGCGCTCCGCCTCGTCCATGTAGTGCGTGGTCACAAAAAATGTCACCCCCCGTCCCGACAACTGAAACAGCAAATCCCACAGCGCCCTTCGGGCCACGGGGTCGATGCCCGCCGTAGGCTCATCCAGAAACATCACCTCCGGCGAATGGATAATCGCGCAGGCCAGCGCCAGCCGCTGCTTCCATCCTCCCGAAAGCTGGCCCGCGCGCCGCTTCATGTACGGCTCGATCCCCGTCAGCGCCTGCACCTCGCGCGTGCGCTCCTCCGCCTGCTTTCCATCCAGCCCGTACACGCCCGCGTAAAACGCCAGATTCTCGCTAACCGTCAGGTCCTCATACAGCCCGAACTTCTGCGACATGTACCCCACGCGCCGCCGGATCTCGGCCGCATCCTTGCGAATATCCATCCCAGCAATACGTACGAATCGGTGCCCGACATAAACA
>CAVPNO010000053.1:0-7545 GCA_963706455.1 uncultured Acidobacteriota bacterium
GGACCTGGCCGTCAAAGGCCGTATCGGCGACGAAGATGTCGCCCTTTCCATCGATCCCGACGCCCAAGGCCGACGGCGTCAGTCCGGAAAATGGTACGGCAGTCTGCGTGCTGTTGAGCGACACCTCGACGACGGTGGCGTTCCCATTGGCAATGAAGAGATCTCCGGCTGCATCCAGGGCAACGCCCATCGGGCTGGTCAACCCAGTCCCCACGAACGCCAGCGGGCCGCTGGCGGGAACTTCCACGATCGAGGTCTGACTCGAGTCTGCGATAAAAACGTCGCCCGCTGAATCGGCCGCGATGCCTGTGGGACTGACGAGCGAAAGAAGGCCGTTGCCAACAGAGTTCGCCGTGCCACCGGCCGGCAACTCCCCGGCGGGCAACTCGAGCACGCTGCCGTTACCCGCATCCAGAATGAAGAGATCGCCCTGCCCATCCAATGCCAGGGCTACCGGTTTGACGAGGGTCACGTTGACCGTTACGACTTGGGGCGAGCCGCTGCCCGCCGGGATCTCGATCACAGCGGGGCCTCCCGAGTAACCGGGATCTGCGACATAAATGTCGCCGGCTGCATCGACGGCAACGCCGGAGGGGGTTCCAAACACAAATCCGGAACCCAGCGAAACCGGCGCTCCGCCGCCTGCGGGTATCTCAAAAACCTGGCCGGAACCGGACGAGGCGATGAAGACATCTCCCGCCAGGTCCACCGCGAGGCCGGTTGGCAAGCCACTCGAGGCGGAGAACCCGCCGGCCAGGGTGCTTTGCGCCCCCGCGAAAGAGATGGATTGAGCGTGGAGCCCGGAACATCCCCAACCCGTTGCAACTGACAAAGCCAGCGCCAGGGCAAGGTTTTCGGAGATCAGCGTAGAGACTCTTCGGGTCGAGGCAGACAGGGGAAGAAATGAATTGGCCATGCTCGTCGATTTCCTTTCAATCGCGGCGTCGTTCATTAGCCAAAGGCAGATCAGCTTAAAGGCGGACACGAAGTGTCATCGCCAAATTTCCAGTGCAGGGATTTCCCGCGGAACTCAACGGTGAGTGTCCCGGGAGAACGTCTCCACAACCATAAGAACTCGCTATATGACGCGAGTTTCCTCGGTGCTCCGCCCTTGGCGGAGGCTCTCTGATGTAAGTGGGTTGCTCGCGAATGAGTCATTTGAAGGGGAAGGTCATTCGCGAATGGGGTTACAAGAACGCGCGCCGCAGCCGCTTCCAAGGTAAGGCGGACGCGCACATCCCCGGAGTAAGTCGACGCCTTTTCGGGCGCAGTTCTCCGAACACGAATCTAGGTTTTCGTCAGCGGATAGGAAGGTCTATGTTCTCGGTTGGGATAGACGCAGCGAGTCTACTCCTATATTAAGAAAAGGTCAAAACGTTTCATTTATTGTTAAGAAAACCTGTGGAAAGATCCTGCCATGAACTACGGCTGCGAGCACGATTACTTTGGTCCACAAGACCTTAGTGCCGTATCGAATATGCCTTCTCTTGCATAGCCTATGCGCATCCGCGCAGAACGGAAGTGTTGTTCCTCGTTCTGCCGGGAGGGGCGCACTTACTTCGACGGCGTCCAAGGTTTCTCACTAATTCCCGCCGGATTCCTGCCGGCACTTCGGGATTTTATGGTTGTCCGGATGTCACGTCGTCTGTTTCCAGGCTTATCTATTGTTTGTTCCGGGCGGCTGGGCAGCGTGGCTAGTTTGTAAAAGACATTATGTTATTTCCGACCGTTGAATACGGGATATTTTTTCTCACCGTTCTCGCCATCGCGTGGAGCCTTTACAAGGTGCCGCAGGCGCACAAGGGCTTCCTGCTGTTGGCGAGCTATGCTTTCTATGGCTTCTGGAACTGGACCTATCTTCCGCTGCTGATCGGAATTTCGGTTTTCGCGGGGATCGTCGCCCGGGTTATCCAGAGCAGCGCTTCGCCTCGCGCAAAAAAGGCCTGGCTAATCGCAGGCGTGGCCGGATGCCTGGCGGCTCTGGCGTATTTCAAGTACACCAGCTTTCTGCTGTCGAACCTGGTCGCGCTCTGGGGCTGGGTCGGACCGGCGCCTCGGATTCCGATCAGTTCTCCTCTGCTGCCGCTGGGCATTTCGTTTTTCGTGTTCCACGCCATCTCGTTGCTGGCCGATTGTTATCGGGGCAAAGTGACGGAACCGGTGCAGCTTGGCGACGCTCTACTCTACGTCGCGTTCTTCCCCCAGTTGATCGCCGGCCCCATTCTGCGGGCCTCCCGTTTTCTGCCGCAACTGGCCGTGCGCCCAAACCCCAACGCGATTCGCGTCAATCGGGCGTTTTTGCTCATCCTCGGGGGCCTGTTCAAGAAGGTCGTCATCTCCAACATGCTGGCCACGCGGCTGGTGGAGCCGGTCTTTTCCGTGCCTAGATCGTTCGGCGCCTGGGACACGCTGCTGGCCATATACGGCTATGCCGCCCAAATCTACTGCGACTTCTCGGGCTATACCGATATTGCGATCGGCTGCGCGCTGCTGCTCGGCTTCCGATTCCCGCGCAACTTCAACGCGCCGTACAAGGCGGCCACCCCGCAGGAATTCTGGCGCCGCTGGCATATTTCGCTGTCGACCTGGATGCGCGATTATCTTTATTTCCCGCTCGGCGGCTCGCGAAAGGGCCGGCTGCGCACGGGTATCAATCTCATGCTGACCATGCTGCTCGGCGGGCTGTGGCACGGGGCGGCGTGGACATTCGTCGCCTGGGGCGGGCTCCACGGCTTGCTGCTGGTGGCGTACCGGATCTGGTCGCGGTCCAGCTGGCATGACCTCATCGCAGTTCACAATTCGACGGCCTGGCGGTGGACCTCGCGCATCCTGCTGTTCCATGCGGTGTGCGCCGGATGGGTATTCTTCCGGGCGCCGAGCTTTGAAGTCGCATTCGACGTGTTCGGACGACTGACGGTTCCCGGTGCAATGACGCTGGCTTCCACCCCGGTCTGCATCGTTTTGTTCCTGGGCCTGGCAAGCCAGTACGTGCCATCGCGCTGGCGCAATGCGCTTGAGATCGAACTGGGCCGCTGGCCTGCCCTGGCGCGCGGAGCCGCACTGGCCTTTGCAGTTGCGGTGATAGAAATCCTTGGACCCACGGGCGTGGCGCCCTTTATCTATTTTCAGTTTTGACCGGCCATGCGGGATTCTCGTTTGAACCATACAACCCGGCACATGTTTCTGACCGTGGGGGCATTCGTGGTCGCCATCGTCCTGCTGGAGTCGGGCGGCCTAGAGAATTGGGCCGACCGCCTGGAGCCGGGTCCGCTGCGCTCCTTCGCGCAGCCGGTTGTTTCGGCGCTCAACGGGATCGTGCAGCCGCTGGGACTTGCCGGCGTCCGCGACCGCACCCTCGACGAAGCGGCCCGCATCGGCTGGTCGGATGACGCGGTTCGCACCGCACGCATGACGACTCCGTTTACCGTGCAGGCCGCTGCTTCGCGGCCGCCGGCGGGTCACGCACCGTCCGCGTCAGGGTCGTCGATTGTTCGGACGCAATCCAGGTCCGCCATGACCGCGGCCGCGGCGCCGCTGGCCGGGAGCGTTCCAAACAGCGTGAATCTTGCGCCGCTGGCGCCCATCGAAGAGGGCCGGGAGCGCGTCGTGGTGCTTACCGGCGACTCCATGATGGCTGTGGGCTTCGGCACCGGCTTGATGCGAAGAGCGAGCGGGCATAAGAACGTGCGCATCGTACGGGTCTTCAAATCGGGTACCGGGCTGGCGCGTCCCGACGTCTTCAACTGGATGGACCAGTATCCGGCGATGCTTGGCTCCGAACACCCCGAGGTGGTGATCGTGGCCATCGGCGCCAACGACGGCCAGAGTTTCGTGGTCGACGGCAAGGTGTTGTTATTCGGCACCGAGGAATGGCGCAAAACGTACCAGTCACGGGTGGCCGATTTTCTGGCGATGGTGGAAAGCACCGGGGCCCGGGTGCTGTGGGTAGGTCTGCCTCCGATGCGCGCCGAGACCTTCAACCAGAGAATTGCCATGGTCAACCGCATCGCCTATACGGTGGTCTCGCAGGACCCCAAGGCTTCGTGGTGGAGTACCGCTTCGTTTGTGGGAGACGCTTCCGGCTCGTATCAGGAATTCGGGCAGCTGCCGAACGGCGGGATGGTGCGCCTCCGCCAGCCGGATGGCATCCATTTCGCGGAAGAAGGCGCATCAACAATGACGGCGGTGTTGATGAAGTGGCTGGATCCGTCCCTGGAAAGGGCCGATCGCGGGGGTCGCGTTCTGCCACCCGTCAAGGCGGCCGCCCCTGCGGCTGAGACCGAGCGCTCGCCACAGAGGGCAACCGTTGCCGCTTCCAACCCCGAACCTTCGCGACGCTGAGAAGCGACGGCCACCGGCGAGTTACGTTTCAATCGAAGCGGTCTTGCGGATCTCGGTATTTCCGCGCCCTGCGTGCTTGAGTATGAGCGTTTTCAGCTCCCATGGGCGCAGCGCCAACTCCCGATCGAGGCTCAGCGCGTTGCTCCGGACTCTGGCCCTGGTCGTCAACTCCGGCCGGCTGCCGGAACCGTTTTCCCGGTTGCAACCGTAGACAGCACCTTGACATACCGTCGACAGGACCCGCCCTGGCCGACGAAGGCACGTTGCGGATCATGAACTGGCCGGGGGTGCGGCTGATCGCTTACCCTTGAAACTTCCCCTTCGGCGGGGCATCTCTACTGAGTTGATTACCGGCGCTGAAGCCCCCACCTTACAAATATCGGCGGAGAGGAGCACACCATGGCGACGACAACTGTGCGCAGAACCCCCAAGATTCCCAAGCCAAGTTCTCTGGCCCGGCGAGCGGCCTGGAAGGCGCTGCAAAGCCACTATAAGACAATCCGTGAAACCCACCTCAGAACCCTCTTTGAGCAGGACCCCCGGCGCGGCGAGCGCTTGACCGCCCAGGGAGCGGGCCTGTTTCTCGACTACTCGAAAAACCGTGTAACCGATGAGACGCTGGGCCTTCTCCTTCAATTGGCCGAAGAATCGGGCCTGCGGCAGCGCATCCATGCGATGTTCAGCGGGGAAAAGATCAACATCACCGAAAAGCGCGCCGTGCTGCACGTGGCGCTGCGCGCGCCGCGCGAGGCCACCATCCTGGTCGATGGCAAAAACGTCGTCCCCGAAGTACACGCCGTGCTCGACAAGATGTCCGACTTTGCCAACCGCATTCGCAGCGGCCAATGGACGGGATTCACCGGAGAGCGAATCCGCAACGTGGTGAACATCGGGATCGGCGGCTCCGACCTGGGGCCGGTGATGGCCTACGAAGCGCTGAAGCATTACAGCGACCGCGAGATGACGTTCCGCTTCGTCTCCAACGTGGACGGCACCGATTTCGCCGAGGCGGTTCAGGATCTCAATCCGGTCGAGACGCTGTTCATTGTCTCCTCCAAAACCTTCACCACGCTTGAAACCATGACCAACGCGCATTCGGCGCGTGTATGGCTGCTTCAAGGGATCGGCGGCCACCAGTCCGGTGTAGCCAAGCATTTTGTGGCCGTGTCCACCAACGCCGCTGAAGTCTCGAAATTCGGCATCGACACGGCCAACATGTTCGAGTTCTGGGACTGGGTCGGCGGGCGCTATTCCATGGACTCGGCGATCGGACTGTCGACCATGCTGGCGGTGGGACCGGAGAACTTCCGCGCCCTGCTGGCGGGCTTCCACGAGATGGACGAGCACTTCCGCACCACGCCGTTCGAGCGGAACCTGCCGGTGCTGATGGGCCTGCTGGGCATCTGGTACAACGATTTCTTTGGCGCGCAGACGGTGGCCGTGCTGCCCTACGACCAATATCTGAAGCGCTTCCCGGCGTACCTGCAGCAGTTGACCATGGAGAGCAACGGCAAGTCCGTTACCCTCGATGGCCGCAGCGTGAACTATTCCACCGGGCCGATCTACTGGGGCGAGCCGGGCACCAACGGCCAGCACTCGTTCTACCAGCTCATCCACCAGGGGACCAACCTGATTCCCTGCGACTTCATCGCGTTTACGCAAACCCTGAACAAGCTGGGGCGGCATCACGACATGCTGATGGCCAACGTGTTCGCGCAGGCCGAGGCGCTGGCTTTCGGCAAGACCGCCGAACAGGTGAAGGCCGAAGGCACACCGGACTGGCTGGTGCCGCATCGAGTCTTCGAGGGGAACCGGCCGTCGAACGTGATCATCGCCGAGCGCCTCACGCCTGAGGCTCTGGGCAAGCTGGTCGCGCTCTATGAACACAGCGTATTCACGCAGGGGACCATCTGGTCCATCAACTCGTTCGACCAATGGGGCGTGGAGCTGGGGAAACAGCTCGCGCAGCGCATCATCCCCGAGCTCGAGAGCCAGGGCGAACCCGAACTGCATCACGACAGCTCGACCAACAACCTGATCCGGAGATACAGAGGTTCGAAGTAGGCCGGACGAATCCGTACCCCGACATGGGCGCGGCATCCCAGCGATCAAGTCAAGTCGCTGGGGTGCTTTTTCGCGCCTTTGAACGTGAAATCACAAGGGGAATGGAGAAGCGCCATCGTTTCCCGACCAGGAATACTGCTTTTCTCCCGATGCGGAGCGCCAGATCTCCGGCGTAGAGCCGTGGAACAGGCTGGCGGGCTCGGCAGGGCCGGCATCGGAGGATAACAGCGCAATCGCCTCACGAAGCGCGGCGCGCTGGTCCGGGCCCACCACGGAAGGGTCGGGCGAAAGGAACAGCACGGTTTTGCTGCGCGCCACAACATCGAGCCACTGACGCGTCATGGCCCAGGGAACATCCCGGGTAATTGGCACGCAATCGGCGTCAAGCTGGAAGAACGTCCCGTGCTGGCAGAGCCGGTGGGCCAGCGTGTTGACGCCCATGCGGCGGGTGCGCTCCCACTGTTTGCCGCTGGTGTCGTCGCCGGTTCGCTGCAGTTCGAACAGACCGGCGGCGAGGTGGCCGACGGTGTTGCAGCCGAGGATCAAGGGGCCATCGCCTGCAGCATGACGGATGGACTCATAGAGATCGCGGATGATCTCGGCGTTGGTGCGCGTGCGATCGCGGGGATGCCAGCCGGATTGCGCGGGCGAGGCGCCCATCTCGAATCCCCACTGGCCGAGCAGGTCGTAGGTGCTGTAGTCGTGCTTGATCAACTCGAAGCCCCATGACGCGACCTGGCGGACCTTTTCAAGAACGTGTTCCAGGGCCTCGGGGATGGTGGGATCGAACGCCTTCTCCTGTGCGCGAGCGGTGCGGTTGCCGAAGCGTTGCGGGCTCAGCAGCAGACTTGGGTTCGTGTTTGCGTCGGCCTGCAACGGCCGGATCCAGATGCCCGGGCGCGCTCCCTTCCGTTTTACCGAGGATGCGAAGTCGGCCATGCTGGGAAACGCCGAGGAGCCATCCTTCCATCCGTCGTCGACGACCGTGAACGGCTTCGGACCGCGAGCAGGAACCAGGCCAACTGCGATGTCGGTCATGTCGAGAAGCATCTGCCGGCTGTTGTGGCCGTAGGCGTAATACCAGTCGTTGACGCCCCAGAAGGGACCTTCCGCGGCGCGAGGGAACGCACACATGCGTGT
>CAVPNO010000054.1:0-11171 GCA_963706455.1 uncultured Acidobacteriota bacterium
GCGTTTCGCCGGCAATCAGGTGCACCTTGAAACCGGCCAGCCGGGAAGCAGCCGCGGCGTCGGCAACCGGCTGCGGGTTTTGCGGCGGCTGGGTTACCGTCACGTCTTCCGACAGGATGTGGCTCATCGCCTGGTTGAAGATTTGATTGTTTTCAAGTCCCTGGCTGGAGGCCGAACTGAGGTCCAGCACGGTTACGTGTTCCACGCGGAAGATGAGGAGCAGATTTTCGGCCCAGGCGCGGACGGGGGCCACGGTGATGACGACGGCGGCGGCGATGGTGAGGGCGCCGGCGGCGGCCAGCGACCACATGCGCAGCGGGGTCCACTGAATTCGCCGGCGGGCGTCGGATTCATCCAGGCGAACGCGCAGCCTGTTCCAGGCCGCAGAGATATCGGGATCGCCACCGCGCGCTAGTTCATCGAGCAACATTCCCGTATTCAGATCATTGGTTTTCATCGTCCCTCCTTGGCTGGTTGAAGGCGCGGCGAGCTCTTCGCGAAGCGCTGTTGCCGTTGATAAAGAGCCAGGAACTCCGCTTCCGCCCGCGCCAGCATGGTTCCCACGGATGCCGGCTTGATTTCCATGGCCGCCGCGATTTCCTGATAGCTCAGCCCGCTGTGGCGGAGAAGCAGCATCTGCGCCTTTTGTGGTTTCAGTCGCGCCAATGTGGACCGCACCTGGGCGATGCGTTCGTCGCGCACCAAGCGGTTCAATGGATCTTGCACGCCATCGTCGGCCGGGGCCTCTTCTCTTAATTCCTCTTGCAGACCGCGGCGCTTGCTCTTCCTCAGCCTGTCGATCGAAGCGCGGGTAGCGACGCGGTAAAGCCATGCGCCCACTGCGCCTTCGGCCAGCACGCCCGGCCCGGTCCGGTACAGCTTGAGGAACGCGTCGGAGCAGACTTCTTCGGCTTCGGCATCGCTGCCCAGGACACGCCGCGCGATGCGAACCAGGCGTTCGAAGTGCTCGCGAAACACGGTTTCGAACTCGGCTTGGATCCAGGTGCTGGCCATGATCTAGCTTTTACACGTGTATAACGCCGGGGGTCGAGGATTTGTGACACGGAAGGTCCGGGGCCGGATATCAGGCGGGGGCGCGCGTGTGCAGCCGGATTTTTTTCAGGGCGCGTTCCAAGCGGGGGCCAAGGTCATTCAGCTCGCTGGCATGCGTGCCGGAGAGCCGGCCCAGAACCTGCCGGCCTTTGGGCGTGAGGCGCAGAATCGCGCGCCGCTTGTCGCGGGTGTCGGTTTTCCGGGCAAGAAGGCCTTCGCGGGCGGAACGGTCGACCAGCTCGACGGTGCTGTTGTGCCTGAGGCCAAGACGCTCGGCGGCGTAGGCGATGGTGACCGCGGCGCCCTCCGGTGCGCCGGCTACCTGGAGCAGCAATTGGTGCTGCTGCGGCTGCAGGCCGACCTCCGCGGCGGCCGATTCGCTGAATTGGAGGAAGCGGCGCAATTCGTAGCGGAAGTCGGCCAGGGTGCGGAGGAGAGGGTCGGGGGTCATTTATATATATCGTAGCACGATATAAGTTCCGGGATTCAAATTGCCCTGAAGCTTGAGGTTCGGGTTTCCCGGTTCCCAAAACCGGCGACCTGGGGCACCCAGAGCTATTGCGCCGGGGTGCTTTTGGCGGCGGCCTCCACGAGCTTGCGCAGTTCGGGAAGGAAGACGAACCGGACCAGGGCCGAGGGCTGTTCGGCGTCGGTGATGACGGCCAACTGGGCGTCCTGCCATGCGGCGGCGGGCTGGGTGTGCATGTCGAGCCAGGAGAGCGACTCCAGGCCCACCTGCGCCAGCGCATTGAGCTGCCGGGCGCGGGTGTCGATGTCGGACAGGCGAACCGAGCGGTGCGCCCACGATTCCAGGGCCGGGGCGGCTTGCGCCCATTGCGTGAAACGGTGGCGAAGCGCCATCTCGGCCGCGGCGCGATCGCCGGCGTTGGCCGCGTTGACCACCGCATCGACTTCGCGTGCGATCGCCTGGCGCGCGGGGGGGTCGGCCACGACGGCATCGACGAGGCGGTCGAGCGCAGTCAACGAATCGGTCTTCTGGCCATGGTAGCGCTCATGAAAGCTTACGGGTTCGATGACCGCCGCCATCACGTCGAGAGGCTCGGGATCATAAGCGCCCATCAGGTTGCGCCGCAGCCTTCTGCGGGCCGGAGAGGTGGGTGAGCCCGACGCTTTCGAGTTCGAGCGAGAGCACTCGCAGGCGCCGATACATATCGGGGACGTCGCGCACCGATTGCGGAGACCAGAAGCGTTCGGCGATGGCCAGGGTGCGCGGCCACACGCGCGAATCCACGGTTTCCGGATTGAGCTGCTCGGCCCACATGCAGACTTCGCCGCCGAGGATCAGCTTTTGCTGATCGGGGGTGAGCCTGGTTTCGGCCGGAATGGGGTCGGCCAGGTACATCATCTCGGAAGGTTTTTGCGCGTCGAGGTAGTAGGGCGCGGAAAGAATGCCCTGGTATCCCTGGGTTGCGCCGGCGGCCAGCGAAGCTTCGCCGCGCCAGCTCTGGATCATGATGTCCTTGGGCAGCGCGGGGTTCAGGATTTCGTCCCAACCGATCATCTTCTTGTGGTGCCGGGTGAGAATGGGCAACAGGCGCTGGTTGAAGTAGGACTGCAGTTCCGGGGGGGAGTTGAAGCCCTTCTTCTTCATGAACGCGGCGATGCGCGGATTGTCGAGCCAGCCCTGGCCCTTGGTCTCGTCACCGCCGATGTGGAAGTACTGGTCGGGGAAGATCTCGCTCATCTCGCCGACGAACGAATCGATGAATTTGTAGGTCTTCTCGTTGCTGGGGTCGAGTTCGGCGCGGGGGATGCCGAAGATGGGGCAGTTCCTTGATGTCCTCGCCGGATCCAGTACTCAGGGTAGGCGAGGATCCAGCTGGAGGGCTGTGGCCGGGCATGTCGAACTCGGGGACGACGCGGATGCCGCGGGCGCGGGCGTAGGCGACGACTTCGCGGAGCTGGTCCTGGGTGTAGAAGAGGCCGGAGGCGGCTTGCGGTGAGGCGCGGGATACTTTTTGCTTTCGGCGCGGAAGCCCTGGTCGTCGCTGAGGTGCCAGTGGAAGACGTTGAGCTTGGCGATGGCCATGCCGTCGAGGGTGCGCTCGATGCCGTCGACGGGCTCGAAGTGGCGGACGACGTCGACGAGGAGGCCGCGCCATGGAAAGCGCGGGGCGTCGTCGATGGTGACGGCGGGAACACTGCAGAAGCCGTTGTCCAGGCGACGAGCTGGAGGAAGGTTTCAAGGCCATGCATGGCGCCGAGCTCGTTGGGGGCGGTGAGGGTGCCTGGGAGGACGTGATGTGAGCTGTAGCTTTCGTCTTCGTCGGGGCCCTGGATCGCTCCGCCGGGGCCAGCCACTTTGAGGGTGAGCATGTAGGATGCGGCATCGCGGGACTGGTACTGCGAGCGGCGGATGTTCCCCGCACTGGCGGTCGAGGCGATCGAGAAAGCGATCGAGAGCCGCGTCGAGGCGGGCATCGTGCTGACCGGCGAACCCGGCGTTGAAATGAGAGGAGAGGTTCAGGGTGCCGGTGCCCATGGTGATGGAACGGGGGAGGGGCATCAGGTTGAGGTGGGATGCGGCGGTCTCCTGAGCCGTTGCGATTTGGGCCAAAGCGGCGAGGGCAAAAAACAACGGGAAGCAAATCATGGTGCGCAGGAGGGTACGCCGAAGCCTGGATTCAAACGTTTCAATGTTCATGCCTGTGTCCTCTCGTGGGTATCACGCCAGAGAATCATGATGAGCAGGGGCTGAAGCCCGAATTGTGGTGGCATCTCCCGGCACGACTGAAGTCGCGCCCTTTCAAAACAACGTCAACGGCGGCGGGGATGTCGTAGAGTCGTGCCCTTTCAAAACAGGTGATGAGCGCAGTTCCCAAAACCCGCCCCAGTCAAATGGAGAGCGCCAGAACGCGGTTGAGGCGCTGAACAAAAGCGGCGGGCTCTTCCAGGGGAACGCCTTCCATCAACAGCGCCTGGTCGAGAAGGAGCCATGCTGCATCCGTGGCGACGTCGTCGTCGGGCCGGGCGAGCAGCTTTTTTACGATGTCGTGGTCGGGGTTGATCTCCAGCGTGGGCTTGAGCGCGGGAATGTCCTTTTGTCCCATGGCGCGCATCAATTGCTGCATTCGCATGGTGGGCTCTTCCTCATCGGTCACGATGCACGAGGGGCTGTCGGCGAGGCGAACCGAAGCGCGCACATCCTTGACCCGATCGCCAAGGGCGGCCTTCAGCTTTTCGATCAGGGGCTTCAGTTGTTCGGCCTTGTCGGGCTCGGATGCATCCTTCAGGTCCTCGCTGGTGGATGCCTTGTTAACGGATTTCAATTCGGTGTCGCCGTACTTGTCCACGCCGGCGAAGACAATCTCGTCGATCTCGTCGTCCAGGATCAGCACTTCGAAATCCTTCTTGCGGTAGATTTCGAGCAACGGCGAGGTGCGCAGCAGGGATTCATTGCCGCCGGTGATGAAGTAAATGCTCTTCTGGCCTTCTTTCATGCGCGACTTCACATCGGCCAGGCTGGTGAGGCCTTCGATCTTGGTTGATTTGAAGCGGACCAGGTCAAGCAGCGTTTCGCGGTTGGCGAAGTCGGAGTAGAGCCCTTCCTTGAGCGGGCGGTTGTATTCCTCGATGAACTTGCGGTATTGCTCGGGCTGCTTTTCGGCGATGTTTTTGAGCTCGGAAAGGATCTTCTTCACGCTGGCCGTGCGAATGCTGGTGAGGACCTTGTTCTGTTGCAGGATTTCGCGGCTCACGTTGAGAGGAAGATCCTCGCTGTCGATGACGCCGCGGATGAAGCGCAGATACTGCGGCAGCAGATCCTTCGAGTCGTCGAGGATGAAGACGCGCTTGACATAGAGCTTGACGCCGCCCTTGTAGTCGGCGTGATAGAGGTCGAGCGGCGCTTTGGAGGGGACAAAGAAGAGGGTGGTGTATTCGAGGTTGCCCTCGGCCCGGGTGTGGAACCAGAAGAGCGGATCATCCCACCCGCCGGCGATCGACTTGTAGAGCTCCTTGTAATCGTCATCGGCGAGTTCGCCTTTGGGCCGGCGCCAGAGCGCACTGGCGGCGTTGACCTGCTCGGTGACGCGCTTCCTGATCGATTTGCTCTCTTTTTCGTCCCACTCGCTCTTGTCGTAGGTGAGGAAGATGGGGAAGGCGATGTGGTTGGAGTACTTGCGAACAATCTCCTGCAGTCGCCAGCCATTGGCGTACTGTTGGCCTTCTTCATTGAAGTGGAGCTTGACGGTGGTGCCGGGCAGCTCGCGGTCGGCCGGCTCGATTTCGAACCCGGTCTGGCCGTCGCTGGCCCAGCGCCAGGCGCGGGCTTCGCTGGCCTTGCGGGAGACGACCTCGACGCGGTCGGCGACCATGAAGGCACTGTAAAAACCCACGCCGAACTGGCCGATGAGGTTCGTGTCTTTCCTGGCATCACCGGATAGTTGGGCGAGGAAGTTTTTGGTTCCCGAGCGGGCAATGGTGCCGAGATTGGAGATGAGTTCTTCTTCGTTCATGCCGATGCCGGTGTCGGCGATGGTGAGCGTCTTTTCCTCTTCGTGCAATTCCAGGTCGATGCGGGGAGAGAAGGAGACGCCCTTGTAGGCATCGTCGACCAGGGTGAGGTGGCGCAGCTTGTCGAGCGCGTCGGAGGCATTGGAAATGAGTTCGCGGAGGAAGATTTCCGGATGGGAATAGAGGGAATGAACGATCAGGTGGAGCAGTTGATTGACTTCTGTCTGGAATTCGCGTTTGGCCATGGTGGTTATCACTGAATATCAATATATAACGCTGCGCAACCGCGCAGAGCGGGGTGGAAACGGCTGGATTCGGGTTCGCCGGGACCGCCAGGAATTACGAAATGGTTACGTTACCATTGCGGCAAATTGCGATAAGCTGATGCGGGGGTATGTGGATGCAATTTCGAAGCGGCAGGCGCGGCGGAACAGTTCTACTGGCGCTGGTTGTTGGGCTGCTGGCTTGTGCCTGCGCCGGATGGGCGCAAGACTTCAACCCGGCCCTGCCGCTGGTTCACGTCGACAACGGCCGCAACTCCGACGCCGCGCAGAAGGCGCATTATGTGGTCCTGGTATCCCTCGATGGATTTCGCTGGGACTACGCCAAGCGGGATGGCGCGACGCACCTGCTGGCGCTGGGACGAAAGGGCGTGTGGGCGCCGGAAGGCATGCTGCCCAGTTATCCCTCGCTGACGTTTCCGAATCACTTCACCATCGTGACCGGCCTGTATCCGGAGCATCACGGGATTGTGGCCAACAGTTTTTATGACGAATCGCGGCAGGCGCGCTACTCCCCCGGCGACACCAAGGCGGTGACCGACGGAACCTGGTACACGGGCGTGCCGCTGTGGAGCCTGGCGGAAAGCCAGGGCATGCGGACCGCGTGCCTGTTCTGGCCGGGGTCGGAGGCGGAGATTTCCGGGCACCGCCCTACGTGGTACGCCCGTTTCGATTCGAAAACGGAGGCCACGGATGAAGTGCTGAAGGCGCGCACCGACGATCTGCTGGCGCTGCTGCACGAGCCCGAGACGACTCGTCCGCACTTTATCACCATTTACTACGATGAGCCGGACCACGAGGGGCATGAATATGGCCCCGACGCGCCGCAAACGAAGGCTGCAGTGCTGAAGGTGGACGCGCTGGTGGGCAAGCTGGAGGCGGCTCTGAACTCGACCAAGCTTCCGATCGACCTGGTAGTTTTGAGCGACCATGGCATGGTGAAGGAAGAGGGCCCGTGGATCACGCTGGACACGGTGGCCGATCTGACCGGATTTGAGACTGCCGGTCCGCTGCTCTACGGAAAAACCGAAGAGGACCGGGTTCGGGTGTACAACCAGCTGAAAAAAGCGTCATCGCAGTGGGTTGCGTATCGGCGCAAGGATGTGCCCGCGGGACTGAATTACAACCGGAACCCGCGCGAGGGCGACCCGGTGATCATCGCGACGGGGCCGTACGCGATTCGCGCGCATGAGCCGGCGGCGGGAAAGCCGGACCAGGCGCCCACACCGGGGATGCACGGTTTCGACCCGCACAGGGTTCCGGCGATGAAGGCCAGCTTTTTCGCGGCCGGTCCGGATATTGTTACCGGAAAGACGGTAGGGCCTTTCGAAAACGTCAACTTATATCCATGGATGGCTCATCTGCTGGGTCTCACCCCGCCCAAGAACGACGGAGATCTGAATATATTGGCGGGCACATTGCGCGACGGCGGAGGCGAGCCTCCCGCGAGCGAATCGGAGAAGCAATAGAGGTGCAGGAATGAGCGCCGTGGTTTTGGGAATCGATGGAGGGGGAACGCGGACCCGCGCCTCGATCGTGAGTGGCGACCAGGTGGTGGCGTTTGCGGAGAACGGGTCCATCAAGCGGCTGCGGGTGGGCGCCCAGGCCGCGGAAGAACATTTGCGCGATTTGCTGGCCGAAGTGTATGCCCAGGCGAACGTGACCGGGGTTCGGGCGGCATCGGCGGGCGTGGCCAGTTCGACCATGCCCGGGGTGCAGGAGTGGATTACGGCGGTGTTCGATGACTTCGCCGTGGAGCGATTTGAGATTGTGGGCGATGAAGTGATTGCGCTGGACGCCGCTTTCCGGGGAGGCCCGGGAATCCTGCAGATTGCGGGGACGGGCACCAATTGCATCGGCCGCGCGCCGGATGGCGGCCGCGAGACGGCGGGCGGGTGGAGTTCGCGGCTGGGTGACGAGGGCTCGGGCTACTGGATCGGGCTGCATGCGGTGCGGCGCGCGCTGAAGGCCTACGATCGCGGCGAGACTACGAAGGTTCTGGAGGCGGTAGGCAGCGCCTGGGGCACGGCGACGCTGGATGAGCTGGTTAACCTGGGGGACAGCACGCCGGGACCCGACTTTGCCGCGCTGGCGCCGGAGATCGACCGCCTGGGGGAGGAGGGCGACGCGATTGCGCTGGGCGTCCTGCAACAGGCGGCGGCGGACCTGGTGGAATCGGTGCTGCTGGTGCGGGACAAGCTGCATCGCAAGCACGATGTCAGCGGGGAGGTTCCGCTGGCGTGGATCGGCAGCGTGATCGGCAAATCAAGGATTGTGCGGGAGAGCTTTTTTGCGGGCCTGCGCGGGGCGGCGCCGCAGATGCCGATTCTGGCCAAGGAAGTGGCGGGAATCGATGGGGCGGTGTGGAGGGCGAAGCGGCTGACGGAAGTTTCCTGAGCGCAAACCTGGTGCTCCAGGAAAATCCATCCCAGGTCCCAACAGCGGAGACCGGGGGCACGCAGACTGAAAGGACGCCGACTGCCTACGCTGCCACTCCGCCGATGACGGAGGCGAGGAGGTTGCCGTGGGCGTCGACGGCGACGAAGTCCGCGGGTCCGCCGACGGTCAAGGATCCGCGATCGGTGCAGCCGGTCATGGCGGCGGGGTTGGCGGTCATCAGGGGGAGGCCCTCTTCGACGGATGCACCGGTGAACTTCACGAAGTTGGCCAGCGCCTTGTCGAGAGTGAGCAGGCTTCCGGCGAGCGCATCCCCGATGCTGGCTCGCCCGTTGGCCACCTGAACCGGGAAATCCCCAAGTTGATAGACGCCATCGGGCATGCCGGTGGCGCTCATGGCGTCGGTGACCAGGATGGCTTTCCGGGGACCCTTGGCCCGCCACCAGAGGATGACGAGCTCGGGCAGGTTGTGGATGCCGTCGCAAATGAGTTCAGCGAAGAGATTGTCGGCAGTCAGGACCGTCTCGAGGATGCCGGGGTTCTTGTGATTCAATTCGCGCATCGCGTTATAGGTGTGGGTGGCGCTGACCGCTCCGGCGGAGATGGCGCGGCGCGTTTCGGCCGCGTTGGCATCGGAGTGCCCCACGGAAATGCGTACGCCGCGCGAGGTGGCATGGGCTGCGAGTTCGGCGGCGCCGGACAACTCGGGAGCCAGCGTCATGAGGCGCACGTATCCCCCGGCGGCGTCGAACAAGCGGTCGAAGACGCCGATATCCGGAGCGAGCAGGCGGTTGGCGGGATGGGCGCCGCGCTTGCCGTGGGAGAGGAAGGGGCCTTCGAGGTGGATGCCGATGGGCCGCGCCTCGCCTTCGACGGGAGCCCGAGCGATGATTTCGGCCAGTCCCTCGAGGGAGCGAAGGGTCGCGTCGATGGGCGCCGACACGGTGGTTGCCAGAAAAGCGCCGGTGCCGCGAGACGCCAGGAATCGGGCGACGCAGCTGAGCGCGGCGGGAGTGGCTTCCATGATGTCGTGCCCGGCTGCGCCGTGGATGTGCACATCGAAAAACGCCGGGGCGAGGATGCCGCCGGGGAAGTTGCGAATATTGGCGCCGGGAGGCAGCTCGGCCGCGGTTTGCTTGCCGATCTGCGCGATGCGGCCGTCTTCGACCACGATCATCGAATCATCCTGGAGGCGCGCTCCATCCCACAGGTGTGGTGCCGTGTAGACCATGCGCATAACGGGGAATTATTGCAGGCGCGGGGAGGGGCTGTCCCGTCGGATTGACCCGATCACAGCGCCTTAACGCACAACGCGAGCCGGATTTGCTAGGGTGAGTGGTATGAAAACTCGGGTGGCCTTGACGGTTCTTCTTCTGGGTTCGGTTGGGGTTTATTTGTGTGGGCAAGGCATCGACCTGCCGACGAGCAAGCAGCTGACGGGAGAGATTCCCGGGCATCCGCAGCGGCTGAACAGCCTGCCGATCACGATGGTTGTGTCGCCGGACAAGCGCTACGTGGTGACGGTGAATGCCGGCTACGGCACCATCGAGTCGCAATACGACCAGTCGCTCGCGGTCTTGGACACGCAGACCGGGACAGTGGCGGATTTTCCCGAGATCCGCACGGAGGCGCGATCGTCCAAGCAGACGCTTTATTCCGGCCTGGCGTTCAGCCCGGACGGCGCCCACCTGTACGCGAGCATGGGCTCGATCACCGATCCCACGGGCGAGAAGAAGGGCGATACCGGCAACGGCATTATCGTGTACCGATTCGAGTCGGGCAAGATCACACCGGAGCGATTCATCAAGCTGCCGCTGCAACAGCTCGATGCGGGCCACCGGACGCGGCTGATTGAAGAGCGCGACGGCGACAAGGCCATCCCGTATCCGGCGGCGATTGCCGTGGTGGGCCCGGCTGGTTCGGAGAGACTGCTCATCGCCGGGAATCTTTCCGACAGCGTGCTGCTGGTGGATGCGGCGAGCGGGCAGGTGGTGAAATCCATCGATCTATCGGAGAGCGATGCGGTGCCGGGAACCTATCCTGTTGCGCTGGCGGTTGCGCCCGACGGGGAGCGCGCGTACGTGGCTCTGTGGAACGCATCGGAGATCGCGGAGCTGGACCTGGCGAACGGAAAGATCGCGCGGCAACTGACGCTGCTGAAGCCGACCAGTTCCGTGGCTCCGGGTACACACCCCTGCGCGCTGGAGTTTTCTCCCGACCGGAAAACACTGTATGTGGCGCTGGCGAATCGCGATGCCGTGGCGGCGGTGAACGTCTCCGGGGGGCAGTTCAGCGTGAAAGGTTATTTCGATACGCGTCTGCCGGGGCAGAGTTATTTCGGCGCGGAACCGGTGGCGCTGGCGGTGAATGGCTCAGGGTCGCGCCTCTACGCGGCCAACATGGGCAGCGACGCGGTGGCCGTGATCGATACCGGCAAGCTGAACGGCAAGGTGGGGAAGCAGGGTTTTGTGGAGCCCGCCGGCTTTGTGCCTACGGAATGGATGCCGATCTCGATGGCTTTCTCGGAGGGCAAGATTTTCGTGGCCACGGACAAGAGCCGGGGAACGGGACCGAACAACATGGCCCAGGCCGAGACCGAGGAGATGAAGGCCAAAAACCAGCACTCCAGCCACACCTACATCGCGACACTGCTGCATGGGTCGCTGGCCAGCATCGACGAGTCCTCGATCGACAAAAACCTGCGTGAGTGGACGCAAAACGTTCTGGCGTCGAACCGCATGAAGGCGGCGGCCGAGAAGATCAGCTTCGCCAATGGCGCACACGACCGCATCAAGCACGTGATTTACATCATCAAGGAGAACCGGACGTACGACCAGGTGTTCGGCGATCTGAAGCAGCAGGGCAAGCGGGTGGGCAACGGCGATGAGAGGCTGACCATGTTCGGCGAGGACGTTACGCCCAACCTGCACAAGCTTGCGCTCCAGTTCGGCGTGCTGGACAACT
>CAVPNO010000055.1:0-16844 GCA_963706455.1 uncultured Acidobacteriota bacterium
TCCCCGCGATTCCCGTCGAACCGCCGCGCCCTCACCGTCACCCGCCGGTCCTCGCCTCCATATTTCACCGCGTTGCCGATCAGGTTCTGCAGGCACTGCGAAATTCCGCCCAGGTCTCCCAGCACGTGCGGCAGGCCGGCATCCATCTCCAGGTCCAGCGTCATGCCCGCGCCGTTCACCAGGCCCTCCGTGTCCGCCACCACCGCGTCCAGGATCTTCTCCACCGTCACCGGCTGCAGCATGTACGGGGTGCGGTCCTCGGTCGACGCGAACAGCAGGATCTGGTCCACCAGGTCCCCCATGCTTCGGCTCTGGTGCTGCAGAATCGCCCCGTACCTCCGCATCGCCTCCCGGTCCCGGATCACCCCATCCGCCAGGTTGTCCGCCGCCGACCGGATCACCGCCAGCGGCGTCCGCAACTCGTGCGACACCGACGCCACAAACTCCATTTGCAACTCCGCCAGTTGCATCCGGCTCAGCATGCGGTTGCGCTGGATGGCCCACACCGCCGCCGTCGACAGCAAAAACGTGAAACTCGTGATTCCCACCAGCTTGCTCACCGTGCGCCGCGCCGATGCCGCCAGGTCCGCCTCCCGCTGCGACGCATCTTCGGCATACAGCCGCTTCACCTCGTCCAGGTCCTTGCGCACCCGCTCGAACGCCGGCACCCCGCCCCGCAGATCCAGGCTCACCGCCTCCTGCGTGCTGCCTTCCAGAATCGACGCCAGCACTTCATCCCGCACACCGAGATATGTGATCCAGTCGTGATTCAGCCGGTCCGCCAGCGTTAGCACCTCCGCCGAACGCGCCTCGCCCCGGTATTCCGCGATCCCGTCCGTCACCCGCCGGTCCGCCGCCCGCGTCAGGTCGGCGTACTCCACCTGCAGATTGCTGTCCGTCGTCGTCAGCGCATACAGCGTCGCGCGCCGCGTCTCCTGCGCCTCGTACTGCAGCTCCCCGATCCGCTCCAGCCCGTGTACCGACCCGGTGTAAATCTCCTGCGCTTCGATGTTGGCATGCTCCAGGTCGCGGATCATGAAAAACGCGATCACCGCCACCCCGCAGCACACCATGAACAGCAGCACAATCGCGTTGTGCCGCGAAAGCGCGTTCAGCACGCCATCCAGCTGCGCCGGCTGAAGCCAGCTGCGGACCGCGGCGAATTTGGGCGCGCTTTTCAATTTCCGCTCACCGTCTCCGTCTGTACCCGCAGCCGGTACGCCTTGTCTTCGGGAAGAAGTTCGTCAATGCGCAGCACCTTCACCGTCGGGTCTACATCCCCGATGCGCAGATACCCGATCGCCCCCGGTACGTTGAAAATGAACTTCCGCACCCCCACCGGCGAGGAAAGAATCTTGGGCGACACCAGGATTTCACCCGTGTACAGCCCATGCAGAAAATGGTTCTTCAGCTGATCTTCGGTCATGCCGCATACATCGCGAAGAATCGTGTTCCGCTCCGCCCCGCCGGGCTCGCGCTGCACCAGCGTGATTCTCCGCCCGTTGGCCCAGTGGCTGCGGTCCCCCAGAAAGATCTTGCGCAATTCGCTCCACGAAAGATCGTCCACGGGGTTGGAGCGATTCACCACGATCACCAGTGGCTCCATCCCGGCGCCCGTTTCCGCCACTGCGCCGGCGCGCGGCCCCGCGATCGCATGACCCGTATCCATCTCGGGCCACGCAATGGTCAGCGCGGCGATCATCAACACAGTCAGTCGGCGCATTGCGATCAATATCGGATCAGAACGTGAACCCCATTTGCAAGGCCAATTGGCTCACCCCCGGCTGGTCGCGCAGGAAGACGTAGTCATACTGGAATTTCAGCGCCACCGATTCGCTGGCATCAAACCGCAGCCCCGCCGATGGCCCGTGGCGCAGCTGCACATCGGGAAATATCGGTTCCCCATTGGCGACATTCACATACTGGTAGCGCAGGTACGGCCGGTAGGCGCCGAACTGCTTCGACACCTGGCTGTAGAACCCCGGCGTGTTGTACGACTGCGTGGTGCCGCGCAGCTTGTGCCGGTCCAGCAAGGCTTCGTTCAGCCATTCATATTTCGGCCGCACCAGCACCGCGTGCGCCGCGAAAATCGACTCGCCCACCGCCGGCATGTTGGTCGGCGAAAGAAGATCGTTGTAGTATGAGAAACCCGTTTGCAGCCCGCTCACGCCTTCCGGCCGCGCGAATACCGCCAGGTTGTACGCCTTGTGGTTCTGATCGTCGATCTCGTTCTGCACCGGTTCGCTGTCAAGCGGCGTCCGCGACGCCCGGCCGTTGCCCACTTCGGCCACGTAGTGCAATCCCAGCGAGCCGGATGGAATTTGTCCCGATGCCGACACCCCCACCATGTGAATGGGAAGGATGCCCCCGTGATCCTCGAAATCGAAAAGAAACGGCCGCCCGGTCGTCGTCTGCAGCCAGGAACTATGGTGATACGCCGTGTTGTAGTACCCGATCGCCGTGTGTCCCCGCCCCGCCGAAACATTGAAGTAGTCATTGTGCGAGTACTGCAGCAGGTACCGCTCGATATCCACGCCAAAACTGTTGGGCTCTTCGGTCACGTTTCCGTAAATATTCGTTGGCCCCGCTTCGAACGTGATCTCGCTCAGAAATTTGAATTTGTCCGAAACGTCCGAGGTCACAAACAGGTCCAGTTGCCCCAGCGAGAACGACGTCGTATCGCCATGATGCGTGTCCCCGTGCAGCGAAATGTCGCCGAATCCCCGGATCCGCAACAGCGTCCGGCTCACGTCCATGCGCTCCATCATCGCGTTGTCCGACGAGTTCTGCTCCGCGTCCGGCGCCGTCGATCCACTCGAAGATTGCGCCACCGCCTGCTGCAGCGCCGCTGCCCGCCCGTTCGGGTCGCTCGCCTCCGCCGCCGGCTGTACGCTCGCCTGGCCGGCCGGTCCATCCATTCCCGCCAGCGGCCCCGGCGCGCTTCCCCCCGGCTTCCGTTCGGCCCCATCCGCGGGAGATTGCCGCTCCGCCTCCAGTTGCCGCACCCGTGCCTCCAGCTGGTCGATTCGCTGCATCATGTGCTGCAGCGTCTCCTTGTCCACCACCACCTGGTCCGCGCTCTTTTGCGCATTCATGCGTGCCGTTCCCGAAAGAGCAACCACGGCAACCACCATCCGCCGGCTCAGCGGATGTCTAAATAGGGTTCTAAGTATCGGCATGGCGAGCACCTCCCGGTCCGCACGGCGCTTTCCTCTATGGTGGATCCGGAAAACACTCTCCACCTTGTTGCACATCAAAGGCAAACTTCAAAAGTCACGTCCCGGCGGCCACACCAAAACCGAACCGCGTGCCCCAGGTCTCTTTTCCGAGGTCCCGGCGACGAGTCTCCGCCGCTGGCGTGGCCTGAGTCCTGGGAAACCAGAAACGCCGACCGTATCTTCCGCAGGTCCGTCTCGACGATGCGAGCTGAAAGCGCTTTGGAAGTCCAACACAGCTGAGGGAATAGCGTTATCAGGATATTACGGGTCGAAATCCCGCCGCGTACCCAGTTTACAAAGGTTTACAGTGTCTTTGACGAAGAACAAACAGGGCTCATTTTTCGCGACGATACGATTCCATTCGTCGGTCTTTGACGTCCTTGTTTCTCCCCCTTGCCTTGGTTCTCCGTGTTTGCAGTTTCTCCCTGAAGTTCCGACGACACCTGACCGCGGCGGGAAGGCTCGGTCATTAAAACAGCGTCGGCTGCCGCGAGCTAGCAGTCATTTCCGGGAGAGGGCCTGCATACCCAACCTGGGGAAGGCCGAGCCGGCGGCCGCGCGCCGGCCCAAACCCCTGACCCCTGATCCCTGACCCCTGACCCCTGATCCCTGGTTCCCAACTCCCTCCTTCTTTCAATGACACATATTCGTGATACCCATCACGTTTCGAGGGATTCCCTTGGGACTAAGCTCTTCTTGATCATGAATTAACGTCCTGCTTTTCCTCCCGGGCGGTTGGGTTCAAGATCGCGGGGATTTATGCCTGAGCGCGATTCGGCCTCCGGCCAGACAATTCGCCAACCTGGTGCGGCCTATCCCGCGTGTCCTCCGGACGAGTCGATCCCTGCCCGGCCTGATCCGCCGGCCGTAACGCCTTCAAGCGTGCGCTCCATCCGCGGCTGGCTGCCCCGCACCGCCGCCGTCCTCGCTGAGGTCTTCGCCGCCTTCTTTCTCCGTGAACTGGTAGCCCGCCATCATCCGGGCTTTGCCCCCTTCATCACCTTTTATCCCGCCGTCCTTCTGGCCTCGTTGCTCGATGGCGCCATGGCCGGCATCGCCGTCACTTCGATCGCCATCGTGCTGGCCGATCTCTGGATCTTTCCTCCCTTTGGCCGGCTTGCCGTCGCCGACCCCTACGACCTCCTCGCGATGGGCATCTTCCTCGCCTTCGGCGTCGCTCTCTCCACGGTCGTCGAGCTCTACCACCGCAGCCGCGAACGACTGGCCGCGGTCCGCGTCGAAGAAGCCCTGGCCGAGGAACGCAAATCGCAGCAGGCCGAGCGCGCTGCCGCCGCATCCATCCGCGCCGAGCGCCAGCGCCTTCTCGATGTCCTGGAAGCTCTGCCCGCCATGGTCAGCCTCCGCCGGTCCGATTACCAGATCCCCTTCGCCAACCGCAGCTTTCGCAATAAATTCGGCGACCCCGCCGGCCGGACATGCTTCAACTTGCGCTTTGGCCGTTCCCAGCCCTGCGAGGGCTGCGATACGTTCGAGCCCCTCGAGACCGGCGAGCCCGGTCACCGCGAAGTCGTCTTCCCCGACTCCACCCGCATCGAGGCCTACGATTTCCCCTTCACCGATCTCGACGGGTCCTCGCTCATCCTGGAAATGGGGCTCGACGTAACCGGACGCCGCCGCGCCGAAGCCGAACTCGCCCGCCACAGGGAGCATCTCGAAGAGCTCGTCGCCGAGCGCACCCGCCAGCTCGAAGCCGTCAACGAGCGGTTGGAAAAGGAACTGGCCGAGCTCGAAGCCGCCGAGCGCGAAGTCCGCGAAAGCGGCGCCAAACTCGAAGCCGCCCTCGCCAGCATGACCGACTCGGTGGTCATCACCGACGCCCACGGACGCTTCCTGGAATTCAACGACGCCTTCGCCGCCTTCTACCGCTATAAAAACAAGGCCCAGTGCCCGCGCAATTTCGCGGCTTTCGCCGCCACCCTCGAAGTGTTCGCCGCCGATGGAGAACGACTCCCCTTCGAGTCATTTCCCATGCACCGGGCCCTGCGCGGCGAAATCGGCTCCGGGGTCGAATTCTCCTACCGCCGCAAGGATACCGGCGAAACCTGGGCCGGAAGCCTCTCCTTCGGCCCCGTCCGCGACCTCGACGGAACCATCACCGGCGCCGTCATCAGCTCCCACGACATCACTCGCCGCAAGCGCGACGAAGCCCAACTGGCCGAGGCCCGCCTCCAGGCCGAGCACAACGCTGCCCAGTTGCAGACCATCTTCGACAGCGTCGAAGAGCGCATCTACGTCTGCGACCGCGATGGCATCGCCATCATGGCCAACGGCGTCGCCCGGCTCACCTATGGCGACCGCGCCGGACAGTCCTGGGCTCCCTCGGTGGCGGAAATGGCCGGCCTCCTCGACGTCTCGGATCTCGACGGCCGCCCGCTGCCCTTCGCCGACTGGCCCATCTCCCGCGCCCTGCGCGGCGAGCACGTCCAATCCCAGGAAATTCGCACCCACTTCAAAACCACCGGCCAGGATCGCATCCTCAGCTGCAACGGATCGGCCATTCGCGATGCCTCCGGCAACATCCTCATGGCCATCCTCACCTCCGCCGACATCACCGAGCGCAAGCGCGCCGAAGCGGCGCTGCGCGAAAGCGAAAAGATCGCCAACGAGCGCGAGAAACTCCAGGCCCTGGCCGAACGCCAGCGCACCGCGCGCGAAGAAGAGCGCCGGCGCGTCTCCCGCGATCTTCACGACGACGTCGGCCAGATGCTCACCGCCATCAAGTTCGACCTCACCTGGATGCACCGCCATCTGCCCGCGGCCGGCGAAGAAATCGCCGAACGCCTCCAGGGAACCGTCGGCCTCATCAACGACGGGCTGCGCTCCGTACGCAGGATCTGCGAAGGCTTGCGCCCCGGCGTTCTCGACGACCTGGGCCTCGCCGCCGCCATCGAATGGCAAGCCAATGAATTCGGCTCCCGCACCGGCATCGATTGCGTCGTCGCCGTCCCCCCCGCCGACCTGGCCCTCGAGCCCGCCCAGGCCACCGAATTCTTCCGCATCTTTCAGGAATGTCTCACCAACGTGATGCGCCACGCGGAAGCCAAATGCGTTCGCGTCACTCTAACCGAAGAGCAGGGCAACGTCATGCTTGCGGTCGCCGATAACGGCAAAGGCTTCGCCGAATCGGAAGTCGGCGATTCCCTCGGACTGCTGGGCATGAAAGAGCGCGCCCAGATGTGCGGCGGCAGCGTCTCCATCGCCAGCTCCCCCGGAAACGGAACCACCGTCATTCTCCGCGTCCCGGCTCACCCTCCGTCGCAGGTCGATACTCACTATGAACATTCTCATCACTGACGACCATGCCGTCGTGCGCCGCGGCCTCCGCGAGATCCTTCACGACTCGCTCAAGGACGCCTCCTTTTCCCAGGCCGGCAATGCCGACGAGGCCCTCAGCCAGCTTTCCCGCCAGGCTCACAACCTCCTCGTGCTCGACATCAATATGCCCGGCCGAAGCGGTCTCGACCTCCTCGGCGACGTCAAGCGCCTGTATCCCCGGCTGCCCGTCATCGTCCTCAGCGTTCAGGCTGAAGATCAGTACGCGCTTCGCTGCCTCAAGGCCGGCGCCTCCGCCTACATCAACAAGGACAGCGCCCCCGATGAACTGGCCGAGGCCGCACGCAAAGTCCTCGCCGGCGGCCGCTACGTCGGCGCCAGCCTGGCCGAAAAACTGGTCACCATCCTCGACGACCCGAGCGGCAAGCCCAAACACGAACTGCTCTCCAACCGCGAACACGAAGTCATGCTCCTCATCGCTTCCGGCGTCTCCCTCACCGAGATCGGCGACCGCCTTCACGTCAGCGCCAAAACCGTCAGCACCTATCGCGCCCGCATCCTTGAAAAGATGCAGATGAAATCCAACTCCGAACTCACCCGCTACGCCATCGGCCACAACCTCATGGAATAACCCCTCGGGGTTAGGCATTAGGGGTTAGGGATTAGGAGCTCATCCCTGACCCCCGACCCCTGATCCCTGACCCCTGTTCCCTGTCAGTCTTCCCCTACACGCTTTCCAGACAAGTCTGATTCTCAGCAAGCTTCAGAATGCGTACCGTGAATACACAAGCATTCACAGGAACGATGAAGTTCCCCCGTCGTTTTTCCCTGTGGTGGGCCAGTGACCACGGTTGTTTTGAGGGGGGGACGTTCCATGATGTGCAAGCGGCTGGGAAGCGGCACTCAGGCCAGGATCTTGGTTGTCGATTGGGATCAGGCCAACGCCCGTGCCTTGGCTGCCGTCATGCGCACCGCGGGATTCAAGGTAGCCACGGCCTGCGACGGCCTTGAAGCTGTCGCCGAAGCAGCCCAGTTCCGTCCCGACTTATTTCTCACCGAACCGTACCTGGGCCGCCTTTCAGGAATACAGGCTGCTGCCCGGATCACCACCGCACTTTCCGATTGCAGGGTCCTCTTTCTTTCCGGCGAAGCGTCGATGAACGATATCGCCAAAGCCGCGCCGCCGGAACTCGTCTACAGCTTCACATCCAAGCCTATCCACCCGCTCGACCTGCTCAATGCCGTCTCCTACCTGGTATCTGCCGTTTGGTCCATGGACGACTCGCACACCGCAGGCACACGGCGCAAACCTCGCAACCATGCAGCGCAGGATCAGCCCCAACCGGGCATTCCCGCGCCGCTCGACGCCCACCGCCGCCCGGGTTCCGAACCTGCTGCCCCGGCGCTTGACTCCAGCACTCGTTACTTCCGTGCCTTGCTGGCTCTGAAACGCGGACACACCGACCGACACCAAAAGAATCGAAGTCAGCACGCGCCGGCGTGCACGTAGTCGATCCGGTCCGTCGTCGTCCGAACAAGAGTGGGGACTCTTGTTCCGGGCCCATAGCTTCTCGCAACAACTTTGGTACGACTTTGAATGCAAATGGGGGAGACTCAAATGGGGGCACAAAGTATTTATCCAACCCGCACCGTCCTGTCAGGTGCGCCGCCTAGCCCTTCCGTCCTGGAAGAGCGCGTCAAACTATTAACCGCTTCACCGCTTTGCAACGGCCTCTCGCACGACGACGTCATGAAGATCGCCTCCTGCGCCCGGCCCAAAACCTTCGCCCGCGACGAGACGCTATTCATCCAGGGTGAGCCCGCGCGCTGCCTCGTGCTCATTCGCACCGGCGCCGTCAAAATCACCCAGATCAGCTCTTCCGGCAACGAAGTCATCCTCTGGATGTACGGTCGGAGCAATGTGCTCGGCGTCCTCTCCGATCCTAAAGGCGATACTCATCCCAGCAGCGCCCGCGCCATGGAGCCGACCACCGCGCTCGTCTGGGAATGCGCCACCCTGCAAAACCTCATGGACCTCTGCCCGCGCATCCGCCAGAACCTCAGCATGGTCCTCATGAGCCGCCTGCACGAGCTCGAAGAGCGCTTCCGCGAAGTGGCCACCGAAAAAGTTCCTCGCCGCCTCGCCCTTGCGCTCATGCGCCTCTCCAAGCACGTAGGCAAAACCGTGCACGACGGCGTCGAGGTTTCCCTCTCCCGCGAAGAACTTGCCCAGATGACCGGCACCACCCTGTTCACCATCAGCCGCATCCTGTCCCAGTGGAGCAGGGAAAACTTCGTTTCTTCGCGCCGCGAATCGGTTCTCCTGCGCGACCCGAGCCGCCTCGAACTCGCCGGCTGCGAAGCCTGATACAACGCCGGCACACGCCTTTTTGAATTGCGGCCTCCCCACGGCGACCGTACCCATCCTTTCGACCACAAGTCGAAAGGATGGGACGTAACTCAACTCCTGATCCCTGATCCCTGATCCCTGATCCCTGCCTCTACCGGTTCCTCACGTCATCCACCCGGCTCAAGTCCACCTTGTCATCCGGCACTCCCAGCGTGATCACCGCAAACGTGAACACATTCGTGCCCGGTTCCAGGTGCCCGCCGAAGGCTTTCTCCGCATTCGCCAGCGTGATGTGCGGATGCACCCGTCCCTCCGTCACCACCCCGCTCATCGAGAGAATGTCCGCCGGCATTGTCGGATCCTTCACGAACGTATCCTTCGACGGCAGGTCCCGATTGCTCACCTGGTGCACCTGGTAATTCCGCACCGAGCCGAATCCCGACAGGATCACCGCATTGCGGATCTTCTCTTCCTTCACCATCCTTTGCAGGCCCGCCAGAAGGTCCGTGCCGAATTTGAATCGCAGCACCACGATGCGCTGCAGGTTCGCATCCAGCGCGTAAACGTCCGGCACGCGATCGCTGTTCGGACGGTTGTCCTCCATCGGATTCGGCGTTCCGTGCACCGCCTCCCTCCGCGTCTCCTGCGCCGAAAGAGCCACCGCCATCGCCAGCAAAACCGGAATCCATCTTTTCATTGCCGAACTCCCCGACCGTCGTGAATTGATCCTCGTCCGTCAAACCTGGTGCGTCAAAATCTCATGTGTCAAAAATCTCATGCGTCAAAGATCGGATGTGTTTCAAGCCCGCAAAGCGGGCATCAGATGGTAGCCCCAGGCGCAAGCCTGGGGATGCTCGACGTTTTACCAACTCAGCCCCCGCAGGGGTGCGTAAGAACCCGGGGAACCGCGTCTCTCTATGCCCCTGGTCCCTACGTCCCTAGTCCCTGCGTTTCGCCCGCACCACAATATCCTGCCGAAACTCCGGCAACTCCACCGACACCGGACTACCGCCTTTCACCGCGATCGCCGGCGATGTTCCGCCTGTAACGGGGGAGTAAAGGGAAACGTCGAAATCGCCCGCCGGCAACGCCAGCGAAACGCTTCCCTCCATCGCCTCCCCCGCCCCCGCATCCGTCAACTCCCGCCCATCCGCGAAGTACGCCACAAAGTCCCGCCCGCCGATCGACAACCCCGACGCCACCAGGTTCTTCGGGTAGCCCCGCATCCAGCCCGAATCGGGCGCCGCGTGCACAAAGTCCACCGTCGCCATGAACTCCGACAGATGCTCCATCCACGTCCGGATCGCCGCGCGCGACGCCGCCGTCCCCCGCTCATTCCCCACCGTGATCGAGAAATCGATGTAGTCGTAGTGGCAGCCGGTCATCAGCGCCGTCCACGCCCGCTTGCGATGAATCGTCCACCCGGCCGTATCGCGATACATGCTGGCCGCATTGTCTTCATCGAGCGCCGTCGGCTGCCGCATCGTCCACGCCGCCCTGCAGAAATCCGCCACTTCCGCCAGCCGCAACTCCTCCGACATGAAATTCCCCATGTCGTATACTCGCCCCTTCAAAGTGGTGTCGGGCAGCGGATGATCGTTCACGAGATCGAACAGATTCCCCGCAAAGCTCGCATCCATCGGCAGGATAGCTTTCCCGCCGCTGTACGTAAACGCCCGCTGCCCGGCCAGCAGATGCGGCCGCCCGCTGCGCTGCAATTCCTCGCGCATCACCCGGCCCATCTCGTCCTGCCACGCATCCACGTCCGCCGGCGTCGCATGCCCCGCCACGCCCCCGCCCGGCTCGTTGCAGATTTCGTAATACACGTTGTCGTATCCGCTCGTCTCGGCGATGATCTTGCGCGCATACGCCTTCTGCCGATCCACCAGTTCCCGGTTCTTCAGCGAGTTGTAGTCCTCCCATTCCACATCGCCCACGTGCTGCCGGTTGTTCTCCTTGCGCAGCGGGTTCAGCGCCCAGATCGGCTCCGCGTACGTATTGCTGAACACCGTCAGCTCCACTACGATCCCCCGCTTCGAAGCCGCATCCAGAAACCGGTGCAGCCGCTCGAAATACTCCGGGTTCCACCGATCCAGGTCGTAGACCGGCTCCCCGTCCAGCGCTTTCTCCGGCCCCGTCCGCACCCAGGGCGCGAGAAAGTCCGGCGACTCCGGCTTGCACGGCGACGAAGGATTGCGCGCGCTCTGCAGTTCGCGATACAGCAGGAACGTGCGCGTCATCGTCATCTTGTGGGCCGCCGCATCGTCCAGATACTTTTCAAAATCGAAGGGCCGGTTGATCACCGAACCGTAGTGCTCGCTCGCCGAAATCAGCGCCAGCGGCTTGCCGCGAAACAACAGGTACTTCGGATTCTCCGGGTTGATCCTCACCGCCTCCTGCGCATTTGCCCATGGCCCAACAGCGGAAGCACATAGAAGCACACCAGCCCGAAAAACATACCTCATGTTCGTTCCCCCGAATCACTTATCACTAACCCCTAATCACTAACGCTGAATCGCCAGCAGACCCTGCTTTACCAGCACCGGCGGCTTTCGCAAATGCGTCGCCTGCTCAAACGCATACGCCCATCCCAGCGCAACTCCATCCCGCCATCGCCTCGCCGAAATCTCCAGCCCGAACGGCAGCCCGCTGGCATAGAACCCCGCCGGCACCACCACCGCCGGCACGCCGATCATGTTCACCCAGCTCGTATCGCTGTGCGGCCCCGTGCTCACCACGCCATCCTGCGGCATGGTCTCGTCCACCGGCGGCATTTGAATCGCCGGATACACATACCCATCCAGATGCAGCCGCTCCAGCGTCTCGTCGTACATCGCCAGTGCCCGCTGCCGCGGTCCAAGCACATCCGACTCTGCCTGAGGATTGTTTTCAAACTGCGCCTGTGTCACGACCGGCCGCGTGTCCCTGGGATCCGGCTTCCCACCCCCGATAATCGTCTCCGGCAGCGGCGAGCCCACGGCCTTCTCGTACTCCTCCGGCGAGTGATACTGCGCCGGCCCATACTCGCGCAGAAAATTCTCCGTCCCCTCGCGAATGTACGGCAGCGTTCCCACGCGCGACACCGTCTCCGCAAAATTGTCCGGCAAAATCGAGTCGTCGAACACCACGGTTGCGCCCGCCGCCCGCAATGCCTCCACCGCCCGCATAAATGCCGCGCGCGTCTCCGGCCGCAGTGCAATCTGCGATTCCTTGCGATCCTTCGCCGCCTGTTCCGCGCTCTCCGCCGCGGGAATTCCCTGGAACGGAATCCCCGCCCCCGCCAGAATGAACGCCGGAACGCCAAACCGCTTCCCCCTCAGCGCGTCCCGCTTCAAGTACTTCGTATATGGTCCCGCCTGCGCCTTCTCACTCGCTTCAGCCGTTCGCGCGTCGCCCGCATCCGCCCCCGCCATCACGGTCAGCGCAATCGCCGCGTCCGTCACATCCCGCGCAATCGGCCCCGTATTGTCCAACAGCCAGTCCAGCGGCGCGATCCCCGCAATGCTCACCAGCCCACGCGTGGGAAACACCCCCACCACCGCGCTCGTAGCCGCGGGCATGCGGATCGAATTGCCCGTGTCGGTCCCATTCCCCAGCACCGCCATGTTCGTCGTCACCGCGGTCACCGTGCCGCCCGACGATCCGCCCGGACTGAAGCGCACATCGTACGCATTCCCCGTCCGCCCGTACGCCGTGCTGCGATTCGTATCGCTGCCCGCAAAATCGGGCATGTTGGTCTTGCCCAGGATCACCGCCCCCGCCGCGCGCAGTTTGGCCACGATCGTCGCATCCCGCGGAGCCACCAGCTCATGCCCCTTCAGCGTGTATCCCTTCCACCCGTCGCTCGTCACCAGCCCCTTCACGCTCGTGTTTTCTTTAATGACGATCGGCACCCCCCACATCGCCCCGCGCTTCAAATTCGCGCCGCTGGCACGCGCCGCCGCATCTTCCTTCGCCGCCGCCGCCAGCGCCCCCGCCTCGTCCACATATTCCAGCGCCCCATACACCCCGTTGTACCGGCGAATCCGTTCCAGGTGCCACCGCACCACTTGCGTCACCGTGTAGCGATGCTCCCGGTAATACGATTCCAGCTTGGGAATCGTCACCTCCATCAAATCCCGATCCATCGCCGCCGAAGTAGAGGCCTGCGTCGCAGGCTTCGTCTGCGCCAGCGCAATCGAACTCAGTACCACGCCGATCGAGGCATTCACGATGCAACAAGTCACACAGTTCATTCGTTAACTCACACAGTCTCTAAAGAAACACGCCTGAAATCCGCCCCACATCTCGACTTTGAGATGTGGGATGGAAGCTCCCTAATCCCTAATCCCTGATCCCTGATCCCTGAGTCCCTGCTTCACCGCCCCTTCTTCCTCGCCGCCGCCAGCTCCGCCAGGTCCTGATCCGCATGGCTCCAATACTGAGCCGCCGCCGCGAACATCTCTTTCGCGCCGTCGCTCTCGCCCGCGTGTTCGGCCACCAGCCCCAGCGCATAGTGCCCGCCCGCAAAATACGGATCGTGCCCGATCAACTTCTCCGCCGTGTATTGCGCCAGCTGCCAGTCATCGGCCTGCCGCGCCTCGCGCGCAATCGAGTCCAGCACAAAGACCGCGGCCACCCACCCATCCGGCCCCGGCATGGCCATCGCCGACTCCTCCACCTTCACGTAGAGACTCTCGCCCTCCTGCGTCCGCCCTTCCCTCAACTTCAGCGCCGCCTCCAGCGCCGCGGGATAGGGAAGCGCCGCCAACACCCGTTCGGGCAGTCCGCCGGCTTCCTTCTGCGCCATCGCCAATTCCGCGCGTGCCTCGTCCGCCCGCCCCATGCCCAGTTCTGCTTCCCCGGCCAGCGCGTGTCCCGCCATGCGCGCCATCGCCCACTCGCTCCTGGCCAGTTCCCGCGCCGCGCTCAACGCCTCTTCATACCGCCCGCGGTCCAGCAGAAACTCCGGCCACGCCCGCCGGTTATACGCCAGGAACTCCGTCTGCGCCGGCAGCGCGAACGCCTCCCGCAAAAGCTTTTCCGCCGTCTTCATCTGCCCCAGCAGCTCGTAGTTCAACGCCATCAGTTGCAGGTTGTGCGCGTGGTGCCAGTCATATTGCGCCGGAATGCCCTCGCTGCGGTATTCCGTTTCTTCCAGCGCATTGGCCTTCAGAAACTCCTGGATCGCCTCTTCCGTGCGTCCCATCCGCATCAGCTCGTGCCCGTGCATGTGGTGCGCATGCGGAATCGCGTAGGCCAGCCGCGCATACGTCGCGCTCTGCTCCAGCGCTTCCTTGATATTGCCCAGGTTCTCATTGGCGTGAATCGCGTAATGAAACGCCGCCAGGTTGCCAGGATCCACTGCCAGCGCCTTCCTGTACCATCCCAGCGACTCCTCCCCGCTGGCCTGCCCGTGCGTAAACGGCGAAGCCTCCGCCGCCAGCCCGCGCTGCACCAGCAGCCACGAGTCGTGCGGATTCTGTTTCAGCGCCTCATCCACCGCCTGCCGGTAGGCGGATAATTTCTCCCCATCGTTCCCGCTTTCGAGGTACGCCACTTCCCGGTCCCGGATCGCGAGCCACGCCCGCTCCCCGCTGGTCATCGACGCCTCGATCCCCCGTGCCCGTTCGCATGCCGCCCGCGCCGCAGCTACCTCCTGCAGTCCGATATACGCATCCGCCAGCCCCACGTACGCCATCCCCATCCGCGGATCCGATCGCAGCGCCTGCCGGAACGATCGCGCCGCCTCCACCCACACATACGAGTGCAGATATTCCAGCCCCTGGTCGTAGAACGCCTGCGCCTCCGCCGACGAAGTCGTCACCTTCTGGTGCGCCTTGCCCACGCCCGCATGGATCGCAATCGGCTTCGTCAGAACCTCTTCCGGGTACCTTCGCCGCCCCATGCATGTCGTCGTGGCCCGCGGCCGCGGCCGTGAAAACATCAACCAGACCAGCCGTCCGGACGCCACCTGTTTTGGAACAGGGCGCGACTTGCCGGGGCCCCCGGCGACAGGTCTTCGTCGCTGTGGGTGCTTGAGTCGTGCCGCGATGCCGGAAAAGGAACGACCGGCTTTAGCCCCTGTCGGCTGTCGGTTGGGCCGCGCGTCTCTCGCTCCTCGATATTTCTCTGGGGGAAAATCGAAAAAAATCGCCAGATCATATTTCGCTGATATGCACACTGCGATCGTACAAGCCCATCTCCAGCTTCCGCGCCCTCGCCGGACAAGCCGGCCGGATCATCTTTGAAATCCCCGGCACGCCCCGGCGACCACGGCTGCGACCATACCATCCACGCATTCCCGTCTTCCCGGGCGGGAATCCCGCCACCGGCACGACACCCTCCTCGGGATGGACCGGATCTCTAACACTCGGCCGCCTCCAATCCACCCCACGCAATCCCCACCACCCGGGTCCCCACGTTCTTCCCGCCCGTAATCCATTTCTCCACCGCGCCGGCAGCGCCGCATGGTCCACCCGCGCCGGCTGAAAATCCCTCCACCGACGTCGGCCGCCCCTCCTGCAGCGTCCTCACCGCGTACTCCTGCCATCTGCGAGCTGGCCTCCTTCCCCATCCACCAACGTGATCCGGTTGACCCATTTGATACAGGCGGCCCATACCACCCCGGCACCATCAGCCGCACCGGCGATCCGTGATCCCACCCGAGCGGCTCGCCGTTCAACTCCGTTGCCAGGAACGCCCCCTTCAGCTCCTCGAGGGGAAAAATCCAGCTCGCTGCCCGGAATCGACGTCCGCGACGGCTCCGCGTGCTCGTCGACCCGGCAATCTCCACCCACGCCGCCCCCACCTTGCGCTTCGCCTCGCCGGATGTCCATCACCGGCACGCCCGCCAGTTCCCCGCGCTCATCAGCCCGAACCGCGTCAGCGCCACGTTGCCGGCGCATTCCATCAGGTGCATGCCCATCGGCTTCGCCGCTTTGCGAAGCTGCTCGATCCCCACCCCGGCCGGCCGTTCTACCAGACCGCCGATCGCAATCTTCCATCCCGCCGCCGCGGGCAGCAGCCGCGACGCCGCGCTGCGAACGTAAAACTCGTTTGCCGGCGTCACCAGCCGTGTGGCCGACACCCGCGACAAGTCCGTGAGCAGCCGCCCGTCCAGCTCGCTGCCGGTCAGCACCCCCGCCGGCCCCGCCTCCTCATCCCTGAAACGCACCAGCCCCGCAAACTTCCCGGCATCGCCGGCCTGGCCGGGCTCGACCGCCGAGCCCCAAATCCGCTCCAGCCCCAGCGCCGCCCCCAATGCCGCCATCACGCCGCCGCGCAGCACGTCCCGGCGTAAAGGCAATGTGACGAATTCGTGATTCAAAGTCATGAACAGCTTCCCATCAGGGACCATCTGCATTTTTCAATTGACACAATTTTTACACCCATTTACGCTACGCCTACCTGCCGTCCTTCCCCGGCATGGTTCCTATCTTTCGTTGTTTCGATTGAACGTCATCATCGTGGTCCGGTTTTAAGTGGTCGGCTTGCGCTCGTTGTGCCGTTGGTCGCTCTACCGCTTGAATGGCTGCTGTCGAATCATCGGTTCCGTATAAAAAGAAACGCGAAACCTGAAGTGCCCTGGGCGCCCAGTTGGAGAACTCCGGGTCCACTGCCGCTGAACCGTAGCCTTCTTTGCTTCGTGCATGGAGGACATCTGTGATGCTCAGGAAAAGTTTCGTGTCTCTTCTCTTTGTGTGCCTGTGTAGCCTGCTTCCACCGGGCGCGCGTTCCCAATCTGTGAATGGCGTCATTGCCGGGACCATCATCGATCCGAGCGGCGCCGTCGTCGCCAACGCGAAGCTCGACTCATCACCGACACCGGCACCGGCACCACCCAATGCACCACCACCGGTGCGGCCGGCGAGTACCCGCTTCGCGCTCGTCCCTCCCGGCACCGACTCGATCCGGATCGAAGTCCTCTCGGTTTTGCCACCGAGAAAGCCGAAGGCGTCGTCGTTCCAGGCCAGCGAGGTGGTCCCCTTCGAGGCTCGAAG
>CAVPNO010000056.1:0-14842 GCA_963706455.1 uncultured Acidobacteriota bacterium
TTATGTTATCACTTGGTTCAGTTCCTGCTGTCCCTTTCGCTGCACCTGGTGCGCGAAGCCGATTGGGGCAACCAGACCTGCAGCGCAATGCGGACCGAGGTGGCCGAGGAAATAGCCTTGTTTGAAACGATCGTTCGATCCGACCACATCTGGTTCGCGGACGACATTTTCGGATTTCGGGTCGATTGGGTCGCCGAGTTCGCGGCCGCCGTACAGGCCGCCGGCGCGAGCATCCCGTTCACCATCCAAACCCGCGCGGATCTGATGAGCGAGCGCATGGCCGAGGCACTGCGCGGGGCCGGGTGCCGGGAGGCGTGGATCGGCGCGGAGAGCGGCAGCCAGCGGGTGCTGGACGCGATGAACAAGGGGACCACGGTGGCCGAGATTCGGGTCGCCCGCGACCGGCTGAGGGCCGTGGGTATCCGCGTCGGATTCTTCATTCAACTGGGCTACATGGGCGAGGAGCTCGACGGACATTCTGGCCACGCGCGCCCTGCTCGAGGCGGCGCGGCCCGACGAAATCGGCGTCAGCGTCTCGTATCCCTTGCCCGGCACCAAGTTCTATGACCTGGTCAAGGCGCAGCTCGGGGGCAAGACGCATTGGCGGGAGAGCAACGATCTGGAGATGATGTTCCACGGTACCTACACCTCAGACTTCTATCGCGCGGTGCGCAACTTGATGCACGATCAGGTCACGCTTCAATCGGGCGGTTTGCCGCCGGCGAGCGACGAACACGCGCACGTGCAGCACGCGCTCGATCGGCGCTGGCAGGATTTGCTGAGCCAGGAACTGAAGTATCGGTCGCGGCCTGACCGTGCCGCGCTCGCGGGATAGGAGAGACGCGTGGCGTCGCTTGGCAGGAAAACATCCCGGCCGTCGGCACCAGCGGCGCTGCGCAAAATTACCGAAGGCCTCGCGAACGAGTTGGGATCCCCGTCGCAGCGTGTGCCCGACTGGTCGGATTTCGAATGGTCGGTCGTCGCCTGCCTGAGGCGATGCGGCATGGGAGCCGGGCAAGTGCTGGAAGACCTAGCCTCGACTGGCTTCGGGCGCTAAGCGCGCTTGTATTGTAAAGGGATCTCGAACCGCCGCCTCATAGCAGACCGACGACGCCGGCGTCGCGTTCCGCTGGAAAGACTATCGCATCGACGGTCCGGGCCCGCTGGAAGACGATGCGGCTTCACCCGCACGAGTTCATCCGGCGCTTTCTGCTGCACGTGTTGCCCAGGGGCTTCCACCGCATCCGGGCTCTTCGCCAACGCCAACCGCGCCGACAACATCGCGACAGCCCGCGCATTCCTCGATGTCGCCCCGCCAGCCGCCGACCCACGACAGCAGCCGGATATCGCGCCGGATGCGCCGCGCGTGTTGCCTTGCCCGTGCCCGCGCTGCGGCCCGCATGATCGTCATCGAGGTGTTCGCATCCGGCTGCGAGCCGAGGTGGCGGCCGAAGCCGGGCAGGTTCAACTCGTCATGAGCCAGACCTCCTCTGAGCGTCGCCGCTTTCCCGTTCCGTTGCGCTGGCAAGGCGCTCGCCGTCTACCAGCAATAGGTGGCAACGACGTCCGGAGCGCCGGCAAGCTGGTTTGTGACGGTAGTATGCAAAACGATTTGTATGTTTTTCTTTTCCCAGCCTTTGGGGAGGGACTTGACCAACGCCGAAATGGACTGCGGATTGGTAACGAACTCAGCAGCGGCTTGTGTACCCGGGTATCCCACTCCTGCAGCCACAATCACTGTCGTGCCGGCCTTGGAGTTCAAGACTCGCGACACGATCGCATAGTCCTCTGTGAAGTCAGAGTTGCTGGACCAGCGCTTTCGAGGGTCCGAGCGGTCCACAATGGCGCTACGTCCATCGAAGACATAACGCAAACTCTCAGTCATGGTAAGGGTCCAGGAGTTGTTGTGTGCGCCGACCAGAATGGTGGGGCTTTCACGAAGGTCACCATACGCAATGTCGCCTCCATACCGTATGTCGAATTGTCGGTTGCGACGCACCAGCACGGCCTCGATCTTTGTGATCGCCGCGACATCGCCAATGGTGACGAAGATATCTTTCGCGGGAAATAGATCCTGAGCGTCGATCTTGGTGCCAGGAGGCAACGGGATATAGGATTCGAATCCCATTTCCTCAGTGTGGCTCCGGGGGTGTTGGCGGTAGTACTCGTCCAAATAAGATGGGGACAATTGATACACCGCATTGCCACCGACATAGATCAAAACTCTGTGCGGGTTTTCCAAAACAGGCGACCAGAACTGATCGAATGCACGCACCTCGGGGGATGGGAAGTTCTGCTGGATTGCCCAAATCACGATGACCACTAAAGCGGCAATCGCGATCCACCGCCAGCGGACTCGGGATTTTGCAGGGGCTGCTTTCAGGTCGTGCCCGATTACCTCGCGGGGAATTGCTGTGGCCCCAGCTTCCGCCGGGGGCAGGCTCAGTTCCTTTGCGTGCACTGGAGCCGCCGAAAGCTGAACGGGATTCCTGTCGATCCGCTCGAAGATAGCCTTGAAGGACCCGTGAGGCACACTGATCCGGACGCCTTTCCCATGCTCCGTCTGATAGTAGAGCGCAAGCCGTTTCCTGACTTCGGCGACGCGCGCACGGACGATCGGATCAGCGTTGGTGTCGTAGTCCGGACGTCTCCCAAAGACTTCGATGCCTATCACTCTTTCTTTCAAGAGTTCCGCGTGTCCAGAGAGAGTCTTGTCAACTATGTATCGCAGCAGCTGTTGAGATTGCCTACTGGAGCGGAAGGGACCGCTGACCATGATTTCCGCAAGCGTCTCTTGAGCCCGCGACGCGGGGACGTCTTGAGGAACGGACGCCTGCTGAGAGGTTTCGTTGGATTCAACAGCGCGTCCCATCGTTATCTCCACCTGCGCCGTACTCTACTTCAGCGGAGGGGCGATGACAAGCGCCGCATTTTGTTCAAGAGCGCCAAGTACAGTACGATACAGCACCTTGCGGAAAACAATGGACTTAGCTTTTACTTGCAGCTCTCTGTAGGGAGAGCGGCCCCTGGGGTTTTGCGATTGCGCAAAGATCACCCAATCAATGGGTCCTCCTCCAGAAAGACCCGGGGAGAACCATAAGAGAAACCAGGAGTGAGAAGAATCTCAGGAGGCAAGATGACCAGGTTACGTCTCATTATTTGGGCGGTGCTGCTGACCACCATCGGGCTGACTTTCCAATCGAAACTCGCTGCGCAATCGAGAAGTACCACCGCCTCGCTGTCGGGGACTGTCACCGACCCTTCCGGGGCTAGAGTGGCGAAAGCGGCGGTGAAGCTCACCAATCCAGAAAATGGAATTGCCCGAACCGGCACCACGACCTCGGAGGGGGAGTTCTCGTTTGCCCTTCTCCTCGAGGGCACCTATACCCTCGAGGTCAGCGCTCCGGGATTCAAGACGACCCGACAAAACAGGATCGTCCTGACCGCCGGAGATACGGTCGCGGAGAACGTGACTCTGACGATCGGCTCTACCGAGCAGGTCGCGGTCAACGCGACTGGACCGCTGCTTCAAACCCAGGACGCAAACATCAGCACCGAGCTCGAGAGCAAGCAAATTGAGGAACTTCCCCTCAATCTCAGAAATGTGCTTTCCTTTGCGACGCTGGATTCGGCCGTGAACACGCAGGGGGACCGGCAATTGTTGGCGGCGGGTGGGAGTGAAGATACGGCCGATCAGGATTACTCTTTCATGAATTTCGGCGGCGGCTACTTCGGGAACAATCTATACCTTCTCGAGGGCGGCTACGATGTGGCCCAGGGCTGGGGAGGAATCTTATATGTGCCTGCCCCGGAGGACACGGACCAGGTCAAGGTAACGAGCTACTCGTTTTCCGCCCAATATGGATGGAGCACCGGCAATGTGATCAGCCTGACCACCAAAGCCGGAACTCACGACTACCATTTCGTTGCTGATGAATACCTGCGCAACCCGGATCTGGACGCCAACCTCTACTTCAATAACCTGAACGGGGTGGCCAAGCCAAACGACCATCGCAATCAGTTCGGAATAGCCGGCGGCGGCCCGTTGTATATCCCGGGCATCTATAAACAACGTGACAAGACCTTCTTTTTCGCCAACTATGAGGGATTGCGGCTTAACAATTCCGGCACTTATAGCGCAGAGGTGCCCACCACTGCGCAATTAGGGGGCGACTTTTCCTCGGAGCTCACCACCACTGTCCTTGGTACCGATTGCCTGGGCCGCCCCATCTATCAGGGCGCCATCTACAATCCCTACTCGTTGTCTACGTGTCCGGACGGAAGCGCAGTCCGCAACCCCTATCCGGGAAACATCATACCCACAAGCGGTCCAGGGGCAATCGACCCGCTGGCGAACAAATTTTCCACGGGCAACTACTGGCCCGCGCCAAAGAATCCAGGCGGGCAATTCAACTTCAACACCACGGCGGCTGCACAGACGACTTCCAATGAGTGGGGAATTCGGATCGACCACAACTTCAACGCGAATAATCGTATCTATGGGCAATTCTCAAATAAGCACGAGGGAAAGGTGCAGACGTCGGCCTTTTACGGCAATGATGTCGCAGGGCCCTACGTCTTCGACCCCAACAACCGCATGTTTGGGGTTTTAGGTTACTCTCACGTTTTCACCCCGACTTTTGTCCTGAGCGGCGAGCTATTCTTCATTCGCAATCCAGGAGGGAACGTGGTCCAGGGCTACCCGTTCAAGCCATCCACGCTCGGGCTGCCGGCCCAACTCGACGTTTGGAGTCCACAGTTTCCACAGGTTCAGTTTGGGAACACCTTTAGCGGGTCATACTATGCCCCCCTGGGAGCGACGCAAAACTCCGGCGAAGCCAGCTTCCCGCAGAATAACGGCAGCCTGACCATAGACGTCAACAAAACCTTCAAGACACATTCTGTCTCGGTCGGGTATATGGGAATTTGGCAAACGGACGACGGGGGCAGGCTCATCCCGACAGTGTTTAATTTCTCGAACGCCATGACAGCAGGCCCTGACCCCTCGCACTTGACGAACGGGACCGGAGACGCGCTCGCTGCCTTTATGGCGGGCGCCGGCAATTCCGGGGTCGGTTCGGCCGGTTCCACTGGATTTAACGCATATCCGGCGCCAACGTATTACATGCATGGGATGTACGTTCAGGACGATTGGAAAGGGTCTCGTAAGCTCACCTTGAACCTCGGCTTCCGCTATGACATCCAGATGCCGCCAACGGCGCGGCATAACGAGCAGGCGTATTTCGATCTCAACGCCCTCAATCCGATCAGCGTTACGACAGGGATTCCGGTTTACGGGAAAACGGTCTACAACACTCCAGCGAATCGTTTTCTATATGATCCCAATTTGAATGACTTTGCGCCCCGCATTGGGTTCGCGTACGCCCTGATGCCGAATCTGGTTTGGCGAGGCGGCTATGGCATCTATTACTCCAGAAACTTCTATGGCGGCAATGGACCGGACCCCGGATACTCGACATCGTCGACGTGGACTTCATCGGCCGATGGGATCCACGTGATTTCGCCGCTCGCACAGGCATTCCAATCGGGACTTGTGCCGGTTACCGGGAACGCGCTGGGAGGCCTGACGAGCGTGGGTCAGAACCCCAGCGTTGTGAATCCGCACCGCCCCGATCCTTTAACCCAGCAGTTCAGTTTTGGATTCCAATACGCTTTCACTCCCAACGACGTGTTGGACGTCAACTACGTGGGGAGCCGTGGAAGGCGCATCACCCTTGGCGGAATGAATTACGGCCAACTGGATCCGAAGTATCTATCCATGGGCACAGCGCTCAGCCAGACTCTACCCAATCCATATGCCGCCGCGTTGAGCACCCTGGGGCTTACCGCCCCAAGCTGCCCCTACACAGTGGCGCAATCTTTGATGCCGTATCCGGAATTCTGCGGAGGCGTCTCAGCCATAGACGAACCGGTTGGAATCAACAACTACAACGCACTGCAAACAAACTTTAAGCACCGCTTCAGCGCGGGCCTGCTTTTTACCGCTTCCTACACCTTCTCGAAGTTCCTCTCCGATGTGGGCGGCCCGGAGGAGTGGGGTTCCATCAATGGCGATCAAGGTGGCTCGAACATCCGCAACTTCTACGACCTAAAGGCGGATTGGTCGGTCGACGGTGGCGATATCCCACACTCCCTCGTTTTGAACTACGTGTATGATTTGCCGGTTGGCCGGGGCAAGAAATTCGGCGGCGGCATGAATGTGGTTGAGGATGCAGTCGCGGGCGGCTGGCAGGTGACGGGAATTACCACTGCCCAGAGTGGTTTCCCGATGTCGATCGGCCCCAGCGGAAACGCCGCGAGCGTTTACGGTGGGAATCAGCACGCCGATTTGACCGGACAGTCATTTAAGAGCGGCAACTGCGGCGGCACCAACGGGGTCCCAACGATTCCTGTGGGAACGAAATACTGCTTCTTCAACCCGGCGGCCTTTAAAGCGCCTGCCGACTTCACCTTCGGAACCGCCCCTCGCTACTTTTCCAATCTGCGGGCTCCCGGATACGTGGACCAGGATCTGGCGATCCAGAAGTGGTTCACTCTCAAGGAAAGGCTCCGCTTCCAGATAGCCGTCCAGATGTTCAACGCTTTCAACCACGCCAATTTCGGCATACCCGGAGCGAGTGTCGGAAGCCCCAACATGGGCTTGAGCTCGGGCACCCAGGGAGCGAGACAAATGCAGGGAGCGCTGAAGCTGACTTATTGAACCCCGTATGCAAACGATCCCATTTGCTCTCTTCCTGACGATCGCGTTTACGAGTCCCAGCGAGAACGCGATCGTCTTGGCGGAAGCACCCGAGCAAACCGTTCAATCCCTCTTGGCTGAAGCGCGCGATGCTCAGTCCAGGAGGGACTTCAATGCCGCTGCGGAATCCTACCGCAAGGCTGTCGAACTCGATCCCTCTGTTCCGGAACTTTGGGCCAACCTAGGACTGATGTATCACGAACTGGCGAAGCGTGAGGAAGCAATTCAAAGCTTTAAAAAGGCGATTCGCCTCGATCCGTCTCTGTTCGTGCCGCAATTGTTTCTGGGTGTCGAATACCTTGCGTCCAAGAACCCCGAGACCGCCGTTCCCTTTCTCGAGAAGGCAAGAAAGCTTAATCCCAATGACCTACAGGCAGCACTCAACCTCGGAAAGGCATTCTCAATGCTGAATCGCTCCGATCGTGCAGCCGATGCCTATTCGATTGCGACCTGGTTGGCGCCGAATGACGGGAACGCGTGGCTGAATATGGGCACTGCATATCTGCAACAAATGGAGGACGATGCACGTCTCATGACCTCCACCTATCGCCATTCCGGTTATGTCACTCTGCGCACGGCGGAGATCCTTGCGGAACAGGGCAAGCTCCTTCAGGCCGGGGATGCATATAAGGCTGCTATTGCTTCCGGCTTGCCTCCACCTTGCACACACGCGGAGTTTGGTATCGCGCTTCTCCGCATGAAAAACGTGGCCGAAGCGCGTAAGCAATTCGAACTGGAGGCAAGGAGCGGATCTCATTGCGGACTGGCGGCCCTCGGACTGGCAGTAGCTCAACTTGCCGAGGGGCATCCAGATGTTGCGTTAAAGGGGATAAGTTTAATTTCAGCGTCAGATCATGGTTTCGTCGAGTCGAGTCTACCGCTTTTTCGCGATGCGGTCTCTGAGGAGCAGGCAAGGCCGCTGATCGATCTCAGCCGCGCTCAACAGATCAACGACCGTGCGACGGCCAAGATTGGTTCGCTGGTCGCAAAGGCACTTGCGTCCAACGACGCGCCGGCGCAATTGGAATTCACTGATCGGGCCCGGCCTTCAGGCACACGCAGGCCGGTATTCGAGAATGCGGAGAGGCTTTATGCAGCCGGCAAGTATTCTCAATGCGATGATTCGCTCAAGCCGGCGGTCGGTGCACGCGCCAGTGATCAAATGCAGCTTCTTGCTGCTTGTTCTTTTTATACGGGCGATTTCAGAACCACGTCGATCGCAGCGCAAGAGCTGAAGGCGAATGCCGCAACCCGAGCGCCGGGACTGTATTGGGAGAGCAAGGCAGATCAGAAACTGGCTGTTGCGGCACTGTTTCGTGCCGGCGAAATTGACTCAGACTCTCCACGCATGCACGTCTTGCTCGGAGATACCTTCAGGCAAGAGCGGCAGTGGGACGAAGCTGAAACGGAATACCGAAAGGCCATCGCAATCGACCCGAAGAGCCACGCGGCCCGGCTGAGCTTGGCGATCGTGCTGTTTACCGAATTGAAGTACGACGAAGCATTCGATTTCGACCGCAGCCTTCTCGAGGAGAATCCGACTGATCCTGAGGCAAATCTCCTGGCCGGCGAGATCCTTGTCCAGCGGAACCTTTTTGTGGAAGCAGAGCCGTATCTGTCCAAGTGCCGGAATCTCAAGCCCGAATTCGTGGCTCGCTTACATGCCCTCCTTGGGCAGGTATATGCAGAGACGAACAGGATTCCAGCCGCGATCCTGGAATACAAGGCGGGACTGGCGGCCGATGAAGACGGAAGCATGCACTTCCAACTCGCCCGCCTTTATCAGAAGTCAGGAGAGAAGTACGAGGCCGAAGAGGCCTTCAGAGACTCAAAACGCCTCAGACGCCAATGGGACGGTCGTTCGCGGATTGCGCTTGAACAGATCCCGCCGGACACGAATCCTCAATCGCGTGACAATCCGAGGCCGAATGAATAGCCTGGTCGGCAGACTTTCGAGTGCCACGCTCGGCGGCAAAACATGACAGCGAAGATCAGCCTCTCCTAAGGAAACGCGGAGTTGACTCCCTTCTTAACGTTTTTGGATCAGGAGCCTTGAATTGACGATCTCAATTCTCTTTCGAAGCTTTCTTCCCATTGCGGCACTAGCCGCTATTGGCGGGTTGAGCACATCGGATCTTCACGCGGATGCTAAAGCGGTCGAGCGGAGGGCCAATGGCGTGGTTGTTCACACTGCAAAGGGAGCGGTCCAGGTTGAAGTCTGTTCCGACCGGGTCATCCATATTCTCGCGAGTGCGACAGCCGTGCCGGCAAACTCCGTTGTGCCAGCGGTGATTCGACCATGCGCGGACGCGTCGTTTTCGACTTCATCTGATGATGCAGAATTTCAGATTCGGACTCGCAACCTCACGATCCATATCGATCGAGATTCCGGGTCTATCTCCTTTCTGGCATCGAACGGGGAGAACATACTCAGCGAGAAGTCGAGAGATTGGCAAGCGACGGTACCCACTGGGGCTCAAGAATCTCTGCATGGAGTTGAGCAGAGCTTTCTGCTGTCCCGTGACGAAGCGCTCTACGGGTTGGGGCAACATCAAGAGGGGTTCCTCGATTTGCGCGATATTCCGATAAGACTCCTGCAGGCAAATACAAATATCGCGATTCCGTTTCTCGTTTCAACAAAGGGATATGGTCTGATTTGGAACAACGCTGCACTCACGGATTTCAATCCGACGTCTGAGGCGATCCCGCTGGACGACACCGGCGCGGGAACACTCCGGACAGGACAGGAAGGGGAGTACGGGTTTCTGTTGAGCGGAAATGACCGAAACAAACTCCGGCTGTCTGTCGATGGCCAGCAGATTATCGATATCAATAATATGTGGGTTGCAAGGTCGGCAAGCGCGAAGATTCGCTTGGCGGCGGATACGACTTACAGAGTGAATGCCGAGTCGGGAGGTGACACCAAGCTCCTGATGCGTGCTCCTTCCGCCGCCATGGCCTTTCGTTCGGAAGCTGGTGAAGCAGTTGACTACTACTTCATTTATGGACCGCAACCCACCCAGGTCATAGCCGAGTACCGTGAATTCACCGGGGCCGCTCCGATGCTGCCGCGCTGGGCGTTCGGATTTTGGCAGTGCCGCGAACGTTACTCGAGCCAAAAGCAGATTCTCGATACGGCTGCCGAGTTTCGCAAGCGAAGGATCCCGGTCGACGTTCTGGTGCAGGATTGGCAGTACTGGGGAAAGTATGGCTGGAACGCGTTGCGGTTTGACGAAAGTGAGTACCCGGATCCCGCAGAGATGATGGCCTCGCTGCATGGCCAGAATCTTCATATGATCATCTCAGTTTGGGCGAAATTCGGAGTCCAGACATCTGTCGATCGCGAAATGGCAAAAGCACACCTGCTCCTTACGAACGCAGCCAACACGGGCGAGCCCGGCGAGGCAAAAGAAACCGAGAACTGGGCGGATCTGTTCAATCCCAACGCGCAAAAGGCATTCTGGTCGGATATTGACCGCAATCTCTTCGCTCTCGGGCTGGATGGATGGTGGCTCGATGCCTCAGAACCGGAAGGCGATCCTCTCAAGAACGATCAGACCTTCCTTGGGTCCGGAAAAGCAGTTCGCAACGCATTTCCGCTTTTTGAGACCTCAGCTGTGTACGAGGGGCAAAGGGCTACGACCCAGGACAAGCGTGTCGTGATCCTGTCGCGTTCCGCATACACCGGACAGCAGCGTAACGGCTCCATCTCCTGGTCCGGCGACATCTCGGCCAATTGGGAAACATTGCGTCGACAGGTCCCGGCTGGTCTCAGTTTTGGAATGTCCGGCTTTCCCTATTGGACGACGGACATCGGCGGTTTCTTTCGCCCGTCCGACCAGTACTCATCCACGGATTACCACGAACTGCTTGTTCGGTGGTTTCAATTCGGTGCGTTTTGCCCAATCTTCCGCATACATGGATATCGGTCAGAAACTGAAATGTGGAAATACGGTCCCGATGTGGAGAAAATCCTGACGCAATACGATGAACTACGCTATCGTCTTCTTCCCTACATTTATTCCGGTGCCTGGGGTGTTACCAGCCGTGGGGAAATCCTGATGAAAGCTCTGCCGTTCGCCTATCCCGAAGATCGTTCTTTGAGAGATATTAGCGATCAATTCCTATTCGGTGATTCGCTACTGGTGAATCCAGTCGTCGAACGCAATGCAACTACCCGCACTGTTGTCTTGCCATCTGGTGACAATTGGGTGGATTTCTGGTCGGGTAAAGCAAGTAGCGGGGGGGAAACGATTACGGCCGATGCTCCACTGGACCGAATCCCGATCATGGTAAAAGCCGGCAGCATCGTGCCCCTGGGTCCGATCGTGCAGTCCGCAGCAGAACCGGACGACCCATTGGAGATTCGCATCTACCGGGGCAAGGATGCCGATTTTGAGTTGTACGAGGACGGCGGAGATGGCTACTCGTACGAGCATGGCGCGCGGACTACGATTCACCTTCATTGGGATGAGCATCGACAAGCCCTCTCGATTGGGGATCGAACGGGAGGGTTCCCCGGGATGCGAACAAGGCACACCTTTCGGTTAGTCCTGGTCAAGCCGGGACATGGTGTGGGGGCGGGATCGAATTCGCCTGCAGATCGCTCAGTCACTTACGATGGGCATCAAATCCGGATCAATCTAGGCAAGACGAGCTGACCCTCCGGATCGTTGGCACAACCTCCACTAGCTGATCCCGCCAGCGCAGGAATCGAAGCGATTGTGACCGGAGCGGGTCACTCAAAAGGGAGAAATGCAACTATGAATCGCAGATCGTTCCTTGCAGGTGGACTCTCCATATTCGCTATCGCTCGCGTGGCGCGTGCATTGGAAGACTCGCAGTTCTTTCGCGGAGAAGTCCCGCAGGGGCCCTTCCTGCCGTTTTGGGAGTCTCTAAAGTCCTATCGTTGTCCGGATTGGTTTCGGGATGCAAAGTTCGGGATATGGGCACATTGGAGCCCGCAGTGCGTTCCCGAACAGGGCGATTGGTACGCGCGGAATATGTACAGGCAGGGTTCGCCTCAATACGAATATCACGTCAAGCAATACGGGCACCCGTCGCAGTTCGGATACAAGGACATTTGTCCTCTATGGAAGGCGGAGAATTGGGACCCCGATGCGCTTGTCAGGCTCTACAAACGGGCCGGTGCCGAATACCTCGTCTCCCTGGCGACTCATCACGATAACTTCGATTGTTGGAATTCGAAGTATCAACCCTGGAACTGCGTCAACATCGGTCCAAAACGCGACATTGTGGGAACGTGGGAGAAGATCGCCCGCTCTAACGGGCTGAGATTCGGCGTGAGCTACCACGGAACGCCTCATCGGGTCTGGGACGAGTTCCTTCCCGTTCGCTACAAGAGTGACACCACGGGCCCGCTCGCAGGCGTCCCTTACGATGGCTTGCAGACGATGGTTGACGGCAGGGGCAAATGGTGGGAGGGTATGGACCCTCAGATGATCAATGGAAAACCACATCTCAAGAACACCCCTTGTCCGGAGTTCGTCCAGCAGTTTCTCTTGCGCGTCCAGGATGTGATCGATAAGTACAGTCCCGACATCCTGAATTTCGATGACGGTGCGCAGTTCGATTTCGATGACGGTGGGCCCAAACTCGACCTGAAGGTCTGGCTGGGTATTCCAGATCTCGCTCCGCAAATCATGGCTTACTACTACAACAAGGATATGCAGGCGCACGGCGGTCACTTGGAAGGAGTGGTCGACCTGAAAGAGGTTCCTGAGCCGGTATGGGGCGCGCTCACCCGCGACTTCGAAATGTCGCTCGCCGATAAGCTTCAGGAGAAGCCCTGGCAAACCGAGGCGTGCATCGGGAGTTGGCACTACGACCGGGTCCACCTTGAAAACCATACCTACCAGAAAGCCTCGTTCATCATTCCTTTCCTTGTAGATATCGTCAGCAAGAACGGCAATCTTCTTCTCAGCATCCCCCTGCCCGGGCATGGAGAGCCTGACAGCGACGAGATTGCCTTCCTTGGCGAACTCGCCGATTGGCAGCAGGTCAATTCCGAGGCCATCAAGGGGACACGCCCGTGGACCGTCTATGGGGAAGGTCCGTCGACCGAAGCCAAAGAGATCCCGTCTTACCAGTTGTCGAGGATAAAGTTCGATCACACAGACATTCGCTTCACCACAAAGGGCGAGATCCTGTATGCGATCGCGTTGGGTTGGCCAACTGATGGGAAGATTCTGGTCAAATCGCTAGCTGAGAATTCTTCAAACCACACGCGGCAAATCCGCAAGGTCGAATTGGTCGGTTCGAACTCCGGGGTGAAGTGGAAGCGCGGAACTCAGGGGCTGGAGATTCAAGTTCCTGACACTCCTCCATGCAAATATGCATTCTCGTTTAGGGTGGCTCCGAGTTGAGCTTTGACGCTCGAATTCTGAATGAACCAAGTTTTATATCAATTCACCTCCGATCAATTCCGCAGGCAACAAGGCGCTTTTTTGCCGATCAACAACTTCGAAACCATGACCTCTGGATCGCGGTCCGGCGGATTTCCCTCGCTCTTTCAAATACAGATCAATTCAGCCCGCATCAGTAAGGGAAATTGAAGACGAGTCGGCGAAATTCTTGCACAGTGGGCAGAATTATTATTCACCTCCACCACCAACCCAGGATTGACTCCACCATCTCCTCCATAGTGATGGAATTTGCCAGGTTTCGCAGTCGGTCAACGCCTCAAGTGCCAATTCAGATTAAGCGAACCGGAGTTCTGAGCCCATTCATCCGAGGAGTCGAATGCCCTGAAGCTGGTCGTTCCGACAATGCACACCCAAAGTTCGATTCCGGTGGTGTTTACCAATAGTAACTTTTTGACACCAGTTCAAGTGATCCGATTCGGAGGGCTCCGCCACGCAAACTGATAGAGTGATGGTTGGAAGGGTGTGTCTTGCGGGGCGTGGCATAATCTGGTGCGAAGCCCTACAATTTTGGAAACAGCCAACAGCTTGCCGTTTGCCAAAGTTTTGCCTGTTTTGACAAAAGCCCAGGGAATTCAGTTGAGGGCACAGATGGCAACCGCCCTAGCCTTGATTTGATTTTGGACGATCATTGTCGTCCGAAGTTCCCGACTGTGACCTTGGATTCACTCGTAATTGAATCCACATGATCCGCCCACCGAATTATTTTCCGATGCAGAAGGTAGAGAAGATCAAATTGAGGATGTCGTCTGGGGTCGTTTGTCCCGTCAGAGAATCGAGAGCCCACAGTCCACGATACAGATCGATCAGGATCATTTCGTGCGGAATCCCGCTCCCATTCGCCGATCCTGCAGCGGCCAGGGATTCCAGCGCAGTGCTCACCGCCTGGTGGTGGCGAAGGCTGGTCAACATGCCGGGCTCGGAGGCGGCACCTCCGGTGGCCAGTTCCATGATCCGGCCCCGCAAAGCGGGTATGCCTTCTCCCGTCAGGGCTGAAGTTCGGAGTGCGAAGACGCCCCGCGCCGATTCAGCAATCGCGTCTGTCGAGTTTTCATTGGGAACAAGGTCGGTCTTGTTGATTGCGACCAGCGCCGGCCGGGCTTCAATCGCGGAAAGCAGCCTTCGTTCCTCGTCGTTCACTGGCTGAGTCGCATCCATCACCACCAGCACCAGCGCCGCGTCCGCCAGGGCTTCCCGGCTGCGTGCGATTCCCAGTTGCTCGACCTCTTCTCCCGATTCGCGGAGGCCGGCTGTATCCACCAGTTCAAGAGGGATGCCCTCGAGCGAGATGCGTTCCGTTACAAGGTCGCGCGTCGTCCCGGGCGTCGCGGTCACGATGGCCCGGTCGCGTTCCACCAGGCGATTGAATAAGGAACTCTTTCCGGCATTCGGCCGGCCGACTATCGCGAGCGTCAAGCCGTCGTGCACAACGCGACCCCGCGCGAACGAAGCTGCCAGCGTCGCCAGCGGTTGGGTGAGCTCGTCGATGCGGCGTGCGATTTCCGCCCCTGACGTAACGTCCACGTCGTCTTCGGCAAAGTCGATGCCCGCTTCGAGCAGAGCGATAAGTTCCATGAGGGACTGCTTCATCGGCGCGACCCGTCGGCTCAGCGCGCCCCCCATCTGGCTGGCGGCCTGG
>CAVPNO010000057.1:0-5598 GCA_963706455.1 uncultured Acidobacteriota bacterium
GCTCAAAGGAACGATGCCCACCTGCGCCGCGCCCTCAACTCCCGGGACGCCGCCAAGACGCTCCGCGATTTCCTTCTTGACCGGCACGCGCCGCGCAACAGGGAGGTGGAGCTTGGACAGGTCAAGCTGAGCAATCAAAATGTTGTCCTCGCGAAAACCCGCATCCACGGTCAGCAGGTTTCCCAGGGTTCGCGCAAAAAGCACGGCCCCCGTCACCAGAACCAGCGAAAGAGCGACCTGGGTCATCACCAGCGCCCGGCGCAGTCGATTGCCTTCACGCGTCGTGCCGGTCCGGGGCGAGCCGCCTTTCATCGCCTCGCTGGGCGCCACCCGGGTGGCCCGAAATGCCGGAACCAATCCAAAAAGCAAGACCGTCATCGCCGCCAGCGCGGCCGTAAATGCCAATACCCGCCAATCGGCATGGAGGTCCACGAACAGGGCATCGCCTTGCGTGCTCAGTAAGGCGAGGAGCGATTTGCCCAGCGCTCTGGCCAGCATCAGACCCGAGGCAGCCCCCAGCAAGACCAGTAGCAGGCTCTCCCACAGGAGCTGCCGGATCAGGCGGCCTCGTGTTGCCCCCAGCGACACCCGGACGGCAAACTCGCGTACCCGCGCACTGCCCCGCGCCAGCATCAGGTTGGCAAGGTTGGCGCAGGCAATCAGCAGCACAAACCCCGCCAGGCCCAGGAGCATCCATAGCGGGTTCTCGTACATGTCGCGCAGCCAGGACACTCCGCCCGGCGCCGCATCGGCCACCAGCTGGAAATGGAGATAGTCGCGGACGTTCTCGGTGGGATAGTCCTTGCGAAGACTGGCTTCAAACGCTCCCGGCGAAAAGGTTGCGAGACCCGCATTGGCCATCGACAGAGTTTCGCCCGGCCTCAGGCGCCCCATCACGGTCAGCCACCAGTCGGTGCTCGAGTCAAGCCAGTTGCCGTCGGTCCAATATGCCGCCTGCGAACAGATCGGAACCGCTACATCAAACGAGTGACCGACTTCGGGCCCCGTAAAACCGGGAGGCGTCACTCCCACGATTGGAACCGCGTGCCGCCCGATGATCAGCGTGCGCCCAACTGCCCGGGAATCCGCCGCGAGTTGCCCTTGCCAGAATGCATAACTCACCACCAGGCCCGCGGCGCCGCACCCCGGCTGGTCATCGGCGGCAGTGAACACTCTCCCCATTGCCGGCCGCACCCCAAGCCCATCGAAAAATCCACCACTCACAAACAGGCCCTGAACCAGCCGTTCGTGGTTGCCCATCGTGATTCCCAGGTTCATCGGACTCCACGCCAGCACCCGCGAAAACACATGCTGATGGTCCCGGATGTACTCCCACAGCGGGTTGTTCAGCGCCGGATAGCGCGTTTCCTGGTTGCCGCGCTTGCCCCGATGACCGTCCGCCAGCCGGATTAGCGTGAGCTCGCCCGGATTCGCGACCGGCAACTTTCGCAGCCGGACCGCATCCAGCAATTGAAAAATTGCCGTATTCGCGCCGATTCCCAGCGCCAGCGTTAGAATCGCCACCACCGTGAAGCCGGGGCTTCGCGCCAGCGTACGCACTCCGTACCACAGATCGCGGCCGAAGATCTCGAAGCGCGTTTCCCATGCTCCGGACCGAATGCGGTGCTTGACCGCATTGGCGCTGCCCATCTCGGCAAGCGCGGCGCGGCGGGCTTCCTCCGGAGTCATCCCGCGGCGCACTTTGTCCGCCATCGATGCCTCCACGAAAGCGCTCAACTCCTCGTTCATCTCGCGCTCGACCGCGCCCTTGCGAAAGAGCGATCGCAGCCCCGGACCCACATTGGAACGCAGGCTCATCTCCTACCCCCAGGTGTCTTCTTTAAGCTTCCAGGATGCGGGCAATGGCCGAGACCTGGCGGTTCCAGGTCGCCGTTTCGTCTGAAAGCGCCCTTTGCCCGAGCGCCGTCAACGCATAGTATTTCGCCCGCCGGTTGTTCTCGCTCGCGCGCCACTCGCTCTTCACATGGCCGGCCCGCTCCATGCGGGCCAGCGCCGGCAGCAGCGACCCCGGATTGACGCGAAACACCCCCTGGCTCACTTGCTCGATGCGCGCCGCCATCCCGTATCCGTGCATCGGCTCCAGCGCCAGCGTCTTCAGGATCAGCATCTCCAGCGTGCCTTGCACCACATCCCTCTGGCCCATCGCTCGCTCCTCTTGATCGTCAAGAGGTTACACGAACCATCACTTGAGGGTCAAGAGGTCGTCGTCACTCCGCCTGTCCGTTCGTCAATATGCCCCTCGAGGCGCGCACCTGGAATCCGTGAGGACGCATACCCTGTTCCCTGAACCTTGAACCGTGACTGGGAACACTTTGCCCGGGGTCCGGTGTCTAAGACAATAGAGCGCGCGGAAACAAACTCCACGCAAACCGGCAGGGTTGAGCTTCCCGCGCGCTCCGCAGCAGGAAAACAGGGCCAACGGCGCAACAATTCCGTGGGCCACGGCATTGGACAATGCCAAACGGGCGGTCGTTGCGGTAATGTGGGAGGCACTGGTTTGCAGGCGGACCTCACCATGGGCAATATCGCCAGCGCGCTGACGCTCCATTCCGACGAGGCAGCTCTCATTGAAGAGTTGCGCGCCGGTTCGGAGGAGGCGTTTGTCGTGGCTGATCGCGCGCTACCATCAGCCCATCTTCTCGCTTCTGGCGCGCACCGTGCAGAACCGGGCCGACGCCGCCGACTTGGCGCAGGAAGTCTTCGTCAAGGTCTTCCGGGGGATCCGCAATTTCCACGGGGAATCGTCGCTGCGCACCTGGATCTACCGCATCGCCTTGCGGGAGGCCTCAAACCAGCGCCGCTGGTGGGCGCGCCACAAGCAGCAGGAAGTTCCGATCGAGCAGGAAATCACCGAAGGCGACGCCGGCAATCCGGTCCGATTGAAGGAGATGCTGGTCGATCCGTCGGAGTCGCCGTATGACGCCGCGGTGCACGCAGGAGAACCGGGCGCGGGTGGAAGCAGCCCTGGCCAAAGTGCCGGAACCGTTCCGCACCACGCTGATCCTGCGCGACATCGAAGGCTTTGTTTATGAAGAAGTAGCGGAGATGCAAGGGGTGAATCTAGGCACGGTGAAGTCGCGCCTGGTCCGCGGGCGCGCCTGGTTGAAGGGGCTGCTCAAGGCCGACAAGCACGCCAGCCCCGCCCCCGCACACGCCGGGTTCGAAATGCCCTTGGGAGAGGAGGCGCGATGAACGGCTGCGGTGCAATGAAAGCGAAGTTTTCAGAGTATCTCGACGGCAGGCTCACCGGACAGGAGATGCAGCGTATCGCGGCCCACCTCGACCGCTGCGCGGACTGCGCGACCGAGTGGACGTCTCTGCGCGACGTGCAGGCTTCGCTGGCCGCCCTGGGGCCGGTGCCCGAGCCCAAGGACCTTCCTCTCCGCATCCGCGTGGCTGTGAGCCAGGAGCGCGCGCGGCCGCAGGCAGAGCCCGTTCCATGGCCTGAACCTTGCCTGGCAGAACACCGTCGGGCCGTTCCTGCTGCAGGCCGCGGCCGGATTTGCCAGCGCGGTGCTGCTGCTGGGAACCGTCATCCTGCTGGTGGGCATCGTGGCCAAGCCCGAAGCCGCCCAGGCCAGCGGCGACGAGCCGCTGGGCAACGCCACTGCTCCCCACCTGCGTCTATTACCTCGACCGGCGCCAGCGACAGCCAGATTGCCGCCCTGCCGGGTCCGGTGGTCGTGGAGGCCTACGTCAACCGCGCGGGCCTGGTCTACGACTTCCGCATCGTCTCCGGCCCCAACGACGCCCAGACCCGCGCCCAGGTCGAAAACCTGCTCCTCTCGGGCGTCTTTGAGCCCGCGCGTTTCTTCGGTCAGCCGGTCCGCGGCCTCGCGGTGCTGTCGTTCTCCGGCGTCTCGGTGCGCGGCTGACTGTTACCAAACAGGAACAGGAATCACGTTAATCCTGGTTTCTGCGGGATGCATTGCTGATTTCTCGCTAATCTTTCCGGCCCTCGAATCAGGCAGGCACGCCCACGCGTTCAAGGATTCGCAAAAAGCGAGGCTCGGCAAGAAGGTGATCGTAATGATGCGCGATGCGACTACTCGGAGTGCCAACCCTTAACCACAGCAAACGGCCCGAGCGCAGGTCGCATGCGGCTTCAAGCAAATCGAGCGACTCCGGAATGTGTCCCAGGCCTGCATGAAGCCCGGCAATATCGCACATCGTGCCATGCCAGCCGTCCCACCGTCGCAGCATGTGCCTGAGGTCCTCAAGGTGAAAGCCCCTCATGCCATTCTCTGCATACCCTTTGCGTATTGCCTCTATCTCCTCTGCGGTCCGCTTGCCGGCTTCTAACGAAGCCAGATATGCCTTTGCGGCGTCCTCAAACTTTCCCTGGGATTCAAGGGATCCGCCGAGGACGGCGTGTGCAAGACCAAAGTTGGGGTCCATTTCGACAGTTTTCCTTGAGGCGGCGGCTGCCTGCTCGTACTGCCGTGCGGCGAAATGGACAAGTCCCACGAAGTTGTTGATCGGCAGCGAAAGCGGATCGATCTGAAGGGCCGCGTAGGCGTGTCGAACCGCCTCCTCCGTGCGAAGATGCGCCGCCAGGAAAAGCGAATAGAAATGGTGCCCGTGCGAGAAACTCGGATTCAGGTCCAGGCCGCGCTTCAGACTGGCTTCGGCGGCCGCATGATCCCAGTCATACATGTACTTGATGATTCCCAGGGAAACGTGCGCATCGGCAAGATGGGGGTCCAGTTCCACCGCTTTTAACGCCGCCGCTCTGGCCTTGGGCATTGCGTCATCGGGCTTCATGTGACCGAAGCTGTAGCCGAGATAGAAGTAGGAGTCGGAGATACCCGCCCACGCAGGTGCATAGTTGGGATCGAGATCCAGCGCCTGCTGGAAACAATCGATCGCCTTGCGAAGATTCGGCTCGTTGCGCTTGTTCCAGAAATAACGGCCGCGAAGCCAAAGATCGTACGACTCCGCGTTCACATTCCTGCGAATGTTTTGAGAGGACCGCGAATGGTCGATGACATAGGTGCGCAGCCGGGATGCAATCGCCTGGGTCAGATCCTCATATACGGCGAGAATGTCTCCGAGATCATGATCGAAGCTTTCGCTCCAAACCGGATCCTCCGTTCGCGGGTCGACGAGCCTGCATTGGATGCGGCACCGCTGGCCGGAACGCAGCACCGATCCTTCCAATATGGAGTTGACCCCCAATTCCTGGGCAATCGCAGGCAATGCTTTTTGGGTGTTTTTGTAACACATCGCGGATGTTCGGGAGATGACCCGGACTTTGCCGAGCTTCGCGATCGCCATAATGAGCGTCTCCGTCAAACCATCCGCAAAATAGTCCTCTCGCCCATCCGCGGACAGGTCGATCAGCGGAAGTACAGCGATCGATTGGGGTCGCTCCGGCTGCTGCGTCGGCTCGTCGGGTGTGGAGCGCAACTCGACGCGCACGGTTGGGACCGCGTCCAATGCGGCCGCCAACTCGTGAGCATTGCCATAGCGTGCCTCCGGGGCCTTCTCCAGCAGCGTTTCGATAATGCGGTCCAGCGCGCCCGGTAATGCAGGGTTCAGCCGGGACGGCGTGATGGGTGTCGCATCGAGGATTGC
>CAVPNO010000058.1:0-23589 GCA_963706455.1 uncultured Acidobacteriota bacterium
CTTTCTCTAGTTCGGGGAGCGTTGTTGGGCCGGCCAGGGTGTTTCTGGGCGGATCGGTTTCGTTCGGCGGCATGGGCTACTCCAGCTGGTGACGCCGGAACCCTGACTTCGATGAGGGAAGAACGCCGAAGGGCGGAGGGGCGTTCACGGCGCCGCCTCTAGGCCATATGGCCAAGCTTGAGGCTTGGCCTTAGCGCTTTGACGCCGCGGGATCTTCCCTTCGCCCGGATCCGCTTCCAAGCCCCTTGTTGGCGCGAATTACCTAGCCGTGCCACAAATGTTGGAATCCACCACCATTAAGGGTTCCTGGATGGCTTGTGAGCAACGATTTGCGGCGACACAACACGCTGTGCCTGACGAGGGGGAGGGTCGAATGATGAACTCGGTTGGTGACGGGCACAACTCTCCACGCCGCCGTCGCTGGCGGAACCTTCATTCGAGATGGCGATCCAAATGCGGTGGAGATGGTCAAATACGACCTTCACCTCGGCTCGCGCGTACTGAAATCCAAAGGATTGGCCTCCAAAAAGAAATCGAAAGCATTCCAGAGGAAAGAGGTGGATTGAACCGGGAGATAACAAGGGGCGGTGAAGCAATGAGCACCACAATCGTAAGTCTTCCCGACCAGTCAACAGCCACGGTTCCGAAGACCAACTTCTGGACCAAGGAGAACGGCATCCTCAGTTGGCTGCTGACCGGCGATCACAAGCGGATCGCGATGCTGTACCTGATCTCGATCACCGTCTTCTTCTTCATCGGCGGCGCGCTGGCCGGACTTATCCGCCTGGAATTGCTCACCCCGCAATCGGACCTGATGGCCACCGACACCTACAACAAGGTGTTCTCCATGCACGGGCTCATCATGGTCTTCCTGTTCCTGGTGCCGTCGGTGCCGGCCACCCTGGGCAATTTCCTCATCCCCATCATGATCGGGGCCAAGGACCTGGCCCTGCCCAAGATCAACCTGCTCAGCTGGTACCTCTACATTGCCGCCGGCGGCCTGATGCTGTTTGCCATGATGACCGGCGGCGTGGATACGGGCTGGACGTTTACCACCCCCCTGTCCACGCACTACCTGAACACCAACGTCATGACCGCGGCGACGGCCGTGTTCATCGCCGGATTCAGCTCGGTGTTCACGGGCCTGAACTTCATCGTCACCATTCACAAAATGCGCGCGCCCGGCATGACCTGGTTCCGGCTCCCCTTGTTTGTGTGGTCGCACTACGCGGCCAGCATCCTCATGGTGCTCGGAACGCCGGTTCTGGCCATCACCCTGGTCCTGGTCGGCGTGGAACGCGGCCTCGGCATTGGCGTTTTCGACCCGGTAAAGGGCGGCGATCCCGTCCTGTTCCAGCACCTGTTCTGGTTCTACTCGCACCCCGCTGTGTACATCATGATTCTGCCCGGCATGGGCGTGATCTCGGAGATCGTCTCCACCTTCGCGCGCAAACGCGTGTTCGGTTACACGGCGGTCGCATTTTCGTCGGTGGCCATCGCGGTCTTTGGCTTCTTTGTCTGGGAACACCACATGTTCATCATGGGCGTCTCCAACTACTCGACCCTGGTGTTCTCGCTGCTGACCATGCTGGTTGCGGTGCCCTCGGCCATCAAGATCTTCAACTGGACGTTTACTCTCTACAAGGGCTCCATCACGTTTGAAACCCCGATGCTCTATGCTTTCGGCTTCATGGGGCTGTTTACCATCGGCGGGCTGACGGGCGTATTCCTGGGCGCTACCGGCACCGACATTCATCTCACCGAGACCTACTTCATCGTGGCCCACTTCCACTTCGTCATGGTGGGCGGCATGCTGATGGCGTTCCTGTCGGGCATTCACTTCTGGTGGCCGAAGATCACCGGCCGCATGTATCCGGAGAAGATCTCCCAGCTGGCCGCGCTGGTCACGTTCATCGGCTTCAACTTCACGTTCTTTCCGCAGTTCATTCTCGGCACTCTGGGCATGCCGCGCCGTTATGCCGCGTATCCCCCGGAATTCCAGATCCTGAATGTTTTCTCAACCGCCGGCGCAACCATCCTCGGCGTCGGCTACCTGCTCCCTGTGCTCTATCTCGCCTGGTCGCTGAAGTACGGCGAGATCGCGGGCGCCAATCCCTGGCAGGCCACCGGGCTCGAATGGCAGATTCAGTCTCCTCCGCTCACCGAGAACTTTACCCAGATCCCGGTGGTGGACCACGATGCCTACGACTACGATTGGCTGGAGCGCCGGAAAGAAAAAGAGGTAACCATCAGTGTCGGATAGCACCGCGATCGTGAACGGCGCACCGGCGGAGGGAAGCATGGCGGAACCCGAGCACGCGCACCCGCCGTACCAGCGCCATCATTTTGAGAGCATGGGCCAGCAGGTGGATGCCACCAGCTTTGCCATGTGGCTGTTCCTGTTGACGGAAATCATGTTCTTTGGCGGGCTGTTTACCGCCTACCTGATTTACCGCAACTGGTACTACCCGGCCTTCGTGGCCGGCTCGCACCAGTTGGACATCTTCTGGGGAACGGCAAATACGGCGGTGCTGATCACATCCAGCTTTACCATGGCGATGGGCGTATGGTGCGCGGAGACGCGGCGCAAGGGCGGCCTGGTGCTCTGCCTGACTCTGACTTTCCTGCTGGGGATCGGCTTCCTTGGCATCAAGACGATCGAGTATGGCGAGAAAATCGAGAAGCACCACGTTCCCGGCTTCCACTACAGCCTGCAGTCCTTCGTCGATCCGGCCTCGGATGTGGAGGTCCACAAAAGTTACCCCAAAGATGAACCCCTGATGCCGGACATGGCGCGCCACACGGAGATGTATTTCTCCCTCTACTTCGCCATGACCGGAATGCACGCGCTGCACATGATCATCGGCATATCGATCCTGGGGTTCATGATCTTCCGCGCGCAAGCCGGGGCGTATACCACCGGGCACGTCACCTTCGTGGAGAACTTCGGCCTCTACTGGCATTTTGTCGACATCATCTGGATATTCTTGTTCCCGCTGCTCTACTTGATCAGCCGGCATCCATGAGGAAACACCCATGACCACACAACATCACGAGCACGACCAGGTTGGTAGCGGACACAAGCAGGAGTTCCACGAATCCCACGACACTCTGGAACACGTTGTTCCGCCGAGGATCTATCTCATCGTCGGCGCGGTGCTGCTGATTCTCACCGCGGTCACGGTTTGGGCATCGTTCCTTGAACTGAATGTCTTCAACCCGATCATCGCGCTCTTCATCGCCTGTGTGAAAGCCACCATCGTGGTGCTGTTCTTCATGCACGTGAAGTACAGCTCCAAGCTGACCAAGCTCACGGTTGCCGGAGGCGTGTTCACCTTTCTCGTCCTGATCGGCATGACGCTGGCCGACTATTTCACGCGTGCGTGGGGGCGCTGGTAGTCACCCGCTTTCAGCCGTCAGCTTTCAGTTAGGGCCGCCCGCGGGCGGCCCTGAATTCTGCGCGCGGCGAACCGCCGGACCTTTGCGTTCAGGCCCGAGAAGCATTTCGAAATAGATGAGCGGTATTTCGCGATACCGGGCGCGGCCGACCTCGGTGAATCCGCACTTGCGATAAAACTCACCCGCTCCCGTCTGGTTGTCATAGGCATCGAGACGGATGGCGTCGCCCGGCCATCGCAGCGCGATCGATCGCGCCTGCTCGATACAGAGCCGTCCGATTCCTTTGCGTTGATGGAGTGGGTGCACGGCCATCCCGGTCAGGTACAGCGGGTTGCTGCTGGGGGCAAAGAAGCGCTTGTCGATCGCCCACGGCTTGCGCCTTGAAAGCGCAAAAGCCGCAATGATCGAGCCCCGCCGCCTGGCCAGGAAGATCGTCGTACTCCTCATGGCGAAGAGAAGTCCCTTGACCGTCGGGCTGGACCAGCGGTCTTTGCCCGATCGTCTCGCCAGGTCCCGGTTGACGAATGAATGGAACGAAGCCAATTCGGGCACATCATGGCGCATCGCGGGGTGGAGACTCATTGGCATGGCACGGGTCGGCTTGGGGCGTCCGCCTGAAAAGAGAGTAGTTCTCTTATGATCAAAATCATAGGAGCCTTTCATCCGTGGCCTGAAAGCCTTTTGGGCAATGGGCGGTGACGACCGCGCCGCATCTCCTATGATCGGTCGAAGTGGTTAAGTCGAACGCAAGCAAAATCGCTCCGTCCCAGCTTGTCGCGCTGTCAAGCCATCCCCGCGTGTTGGCCCGCCGCGCCGGCCCGCCGCGCCCCGGCGCACGATGCGTTGTCTACTGGATGCAGCGCGCCGTTCGCATCCTCGATAATCCCGCCCTCGACGTTGCGGTTGAAGTGGCCGACCTCTTCGGTCTTCCCGTGGTCGTGTTCTTCTCCGTCATCCCCAACTACCCCCACGCCAACCTGCGGCATTATCACTTCCTCCAGCAGGCGCTTCGCGACGTTGCGGAAGACGCCGCCGAGCGTGGTGTCGGCTTCGTCGTGCGCCGCTATCCGGACAATTCGCTCCAAGCCTTCCTCGAAGAGTCCGGCGCCGCCCTGCTCATCGGAGATGAGAACCCCTGCCGCGAGCCCGAACGCTGGCGCCGGGTGCTTGCCCGGCGCCTCAAAATCCCGTACTGGACCGTGGACGCCGACGTCGTCGTTCCCTCGCGCATCTTCGGCCGCGACTACTTCCTGCTCCACCACTTCCGTCCCCATCTCGAGCGCGAATTGCCGCAATTCCTCGCGCCCCATTCCAACCTCCGGCCGGCCCGTGAACCGGCCCAGGCGCTTCCGGGTTTCCCCCTCGATCAGGACATTACCGCCGGCTTTCACCAGCTCGACCGCGCCGTGAAGCCCGTGGATGATTTCACCGGCGGAACCCACGCCGCTCTCCGTCGGCTGCGGGAGTTCGCCCATCACGACCTTGCCCATTACCAGTCGGCCCGCAACCACCCCGAAATTCGCGGGACCAGCCGCCTTTCGCCTTACCTGCATTTCGGCAACATCAGCCCCGTTACGATTGCCCTGGCCTGCCGTGAAGCCGTCCACCAGGGCAGGGCGCCTGCGTGCGCGTGCGACCGCTATATTGACGAGCTGATCGGCTGGCGCGAGCTGGCGGTCCTTTTTGTCCGGCACAACCCCGATTACGACAATTGGCAATGCGCCGAGCCGTGGGCGCAGAAGTCGCTCCGCGAACACGCCGGCGACCCGCGCCCGCAGCGCTACTCGCTTGCCGAGCTGGAGCGCGCGGAAACCCACGACGAACTGTGGAATGCAGGCCAGCGCGAAGTGATCCAGACCGGCTGGATGCACAATGTCATGCGGATGTATTGGGCGAAGAAGATCCTCGAGTGGGCGCCGGATGCCGCGACCGCGTTCGACTGGGCCGTGATCCTGAATGACAAATATGAGCTCGACGGACGCGACCCCAATGGCTACGCCGGCATAGCCTGGGCCATTGTGGGCAAGCACGATCGACCGTGGTTCGACCGTCCAGTGTTTGGCCTGGTGCGCCCCATGACCGCCGCGTCCACCGCGAAGAAATTCGATTCCGCCGCTTACACTCGCCAACACGGGTGAACCCGCCGGATTTCCCCGGCCGCCTGAATTTCAATCCAGATTGCGATATCTCAAAAGGCTTCCAATCGCAAAGGTCTACCATCCAAAAGACCTGATGAAAAAGGCATCCAATGCGACCGCCGACCCGCGCTTGCTGCGTGGAGTTGCCGTCGGCCTGGGATTCGAAGCCGTGACGGTTCTTGCCGTCTACGCCGTCTGGCACCTCTTGCACCTCGTCCGCTGACCCGGACGCACGTGCCCCGGCCCGAAATCAGGAAAGAACTGCCGCATGGTTGTCTCTTTGTCTCTCGCCGGTCGTGGCGACCAGGTGCCGGATTTGCATCGGCGGGCCCAGGGGAGCGAGCTGAAGCCCGGGATATTGCGTGACGTTTTTACGGCCGCGCCGGGATCGGGCCGGTTACAAAGCACACTCCCCACAAGTTTCCCCAACCTGTTCCGGAGTGCCCAAACGCCCCCAGAACACGAGAGGGCCTTTGGGCTCTGACTTCCGGCCGGGACCTACGCAATCGGTTGAGCTGAAGCAGCTTACATGTGGCCGGTGCAATCCGAGTGACCGCAAGTGCACACGATTTCGGTCTTGTTCGCGATGCCTTCGCAATGGGGGCTGCAGTATTTCGAGTTGGCGGGCGCAATGCAGCTACAGGCGGCATTCGCGCATTTCTTGGGGTTGGCCATAGTCCTCCTCCTTTGACCGCAGACGCTTTGTTGGCTCATTCGATGCGGGGTGCGTCCAGAAAGGTAGTCCCAGTCCCCAAGCAAACCTCCGGGTAGCCGTCCTGTTTTTGCCGCCGGCAGTTATGTCACTCTTTGACAATTTTGACATCCGTCAAACGCGGCAATCCATCCCTCCGGCACAATCGATAGAAAGTAGTGCGCAACTTCAGAGTGAATACGATTTCCGGAGCGGTCAAAGGCTCATGGCCACGCAAACCGGGAGCAAGGGGGGTCCTGACTGCAGCAAGCCCGGCCCCCGTTCGTTCTCAGGCCGTCGGCCCCTGGCCATTCCTGGTCCGATCGCGCGCTCTGAGGATTTAAGCACACGAGTCCATAAAGGAAAGCTTCCCCCAAAGGCCATGTCGCAACCCGGATTGCGTTTTCAATCAAGCAGGTTGGGATTACTTCTGCTGCCGGTACTCCTGGCCGGATGCAGCGACGCGCGATGGCTGTCCAAGGGCGCAGCCAAAATCGGCGGCATCACCGTCCAGGGCCCCCACGCGATCGTGTGCTGGGGAGACTCGATGACTCAGGGGAATGAGGGCGTGATCAACGCCGGGATTTACCCCGGCATCCTGCAGACTTCCATCGGCCCCCAGGTCGTGAATGAGGGCATCGGGGGACAGACCTCCACCCAGATCGGCGTCCGCCAGGGAGGCGTTCCTACGCCTGTCACCGTCGCAGGCGGAGTGATCCCGGCCAACGGCGGAGTCACCGTGAAGTTTGCCACCGGCTATGAGCCCCTGACTGACCCCTACATCACAATTCAAGGCTCAATCGATGGAGTGGTGGGGAACCTCGCACTTTCCGCGGTGCTGCCGGGGGGCGTCTTTACCTTTACGCCGATTGCGGGCAGCCGGACTCCGGTGACCGTGATTGGCACTCCGCGGTTTGTTCCCGAAACGCCCTATCAGACTTTTCTTCCCATCTTCTGGGAAGGTCGAAACAACCTGTTCGCAACGGCAAAGGGACCCTACGGTCCGGCCCAGATCGAGTCCGACATCGCCGCCCAGGTCGCCTCGCTCCCCAAGAGCCTCAACTACCTGGTCCTCTCCCTTCTCAACCAAAACGATCCGAACGAACGAAGTGGTGGAGTGGGCTACGCCACGGTCATGAGCCTCGACAACACACTCTCCGCCACCTACGGAACCCACTACCTCGATGTCCGCTCGCTTCTGGTCAATTCGTACGATTCCGCGTCGCCGGTTGATGTCAGCGATTACAACAGCGATATGATTCCCACTTCGCTGGGAGCGACCACGGCTCAGGGCACACTGGTGAGCCGCATCGGGAAGACCGACACCACCTTTACGGTGAAGCTGAGTGCCGGCAGCCTGACCGGCTATAACAACCTCGTCATCGACAACGAAAGCATCCACATCCTCACGGTCAGCGGGTCGACCGTCACTTCGTGCACTCGCGGCTACGGTGGGACTCTCGCCTCGCATTCCGCCGGAGCCGCTGTTACCCAGCGCGATCCCACTCATTTGAACAGTCAGGGCTACACCATCGTGGCCAATGCCGTCGCCAAGAAACTGGGGCTGTAATGGAGGCCTACGAAACCGGCGTGCAAGGAAAGCCGCACAAAACGAGACCGAATTCCGTGCCGGCGCGACGTCCCTCGCAGCGTGCAAAAACGAGTTACCTGCTGGGTTATCTTTGGGGTTTCGGTGTGTTCCTCCAGGCAGGTCTTCAGAGACAGAAAGGGCATTTCCGGTTGGGTTCCGGGACGAGGTTGACTCGTTACTTTGAGAACAACTACAAGACGCCGGATTCCTCCAGCGATGTTCGCTGGACGATTCATGGCAGTCTCCCGGCCCCCCCGCGCGCCTGGTATGCGGGTTCCGCTGGATGAGCAAGATGCGCAAGCCATTTGCTTTTGAATTGAATTGCCTTGGGATTCTCGTCGCCTCGGTTCTGCTGGCTGGGTGCGCCAATCCACGCCCGTCTGCGGGGAATGCCGGCAGGCTGGGCAAGGCCATCGTCCAGGGACCCAATGCCATTGTGTGCTGGGGAGACTCGATGACCGAAGGAGAGGACGGTGTCACCGACATCGGATCCTATCCCTCGCTTCTGCAGACGTCAATCGGACCGCAGGTTGTTAACCTGGGCATCAGCGGCCAGACTTCCACCCAGATCGGCGTCCGCCAGGGGGGAGTTGCGTCGTACGTTACCGTCCAGGGCGGAACCATCCCGGCAAACGGGGGCGTCCCGGTGAGCTTTGCTACGGGTTACGAGCCGGTCACCCTTCCTACCCGCTCGCTTCAGGGCTCCATCGCCGGGGTAGAAGGGATCGTCACCCTTTCAAACATTCTTCCTTCCGGAACATTCACGTTTACCCCGGTGGCGGGGAGCCACACTCCGGTAAGCGTCACAGGCACGCAGCGATTTATCCCCGACACACCCTACCAGAGCTATCTGCCGATCTTCTGGGAAGGTAGAAACAATCTCTTCACCACGACGGCCGGGCCGTGGGGGCCAGGACAGGTCCAATCCGACATCGCGGCCCAGGTAGCTGCTCTTCCGTCGGGGCTCAACTACCTCGTATTGCCGGTGTTGAACCAGAACTACGCAGGCGAGCGGAAGGGCACCGCGAACTATGCCGCGATCATCAGCTTCAACAACAGCCTTGCAGCAACCTACGGAACCCACTTCCTGGACGTTCGCTCGCTCCTGGTAAATGCCTACAACCCAGCCTCGCCGGTGGACGTCACCGATCACTCGTACGACATGCCGCCGACCTCGCTTGGCGCCATCGCCGCCGAGGGAACCCTTGTGGGCAGTATCGGGAATACCAACACCACATTTACCGTGAATGTCGCCACTGGCGGTCTTCACATCGGGCAAAATCTGGTCGTCGATAACGAGAGCATCCGCATCCTGGCGATCAGCGGCTCGACCGTCACCGCCTGCACGCGCGCGTATGGAGGCGCTCTGGCTTCGCATTCCGCGGGCGCTGCCTTCATCCTTCGCGATCCCACACACCTGAACAAGGAGGGATACACCATCGTGGCCAACGCGGTGCAGAGCAAACTTGCCTCGCCGTAAGTCTTGTCCCCACGGCAAGAGTGCAATCGGGCCTGAAACCGCTGGGGGTCAGTGCGATCCGAACGCCGGTCCAGGCAGAGAAAAAAGACACGGGTGATGTTGGCAACCATGCGGGGGCCGGCGCCAACAAACACCATCAACGAAGGTGTACGGGTTCTCTACGGAACCTGGTGATCTGCAAGTCCCTTCGTCGAGCGTTCGAGGAAAGAAAACTTCCCCCAGTCTGACCCATCATGTCCAATTCTGGATTGCGTTTTGCAACCTGGTGTTTCCTTCTTTGCGCGGTTCTTTTCGCTGGTTTGAGCCATTCCGGTCCGTTGTCCGGAGAAGCGGAACGACGCGCCCGGCCCCCATCGCTGGGTCCCCACGCCATCGTGTGCTGGGGTGATTCCATGACCCTGGGTGATGACGGCGAGACGGATATTGGCAATTATCCTGAGATCCTGCTGTCCATCATCGGCCCGCAGGTCGTGAATATGGGCATAGGCGGCCAGACGTCGACGCAGATCGGCGTTCGCGAGGGAGCCATCCCCACCTTTGCCACCGTCGTGGGCGGATGGATCCCCCGCACGCGCGGCGTGACCGTGAAGTTTGTTGCCGGTTATGAGCCGCTGACTGACCCGTTACGCACGATTCGCGGCTCGATTGCCGGAGTGGAAGGGGTCTTGACCCTTTCCGACTTCCTGCCCAACGGTGGCGTCATCACATTTACGCCGGTGCCCGGAAATCCCGCTCCGGTCAAAGTCCGGGGCACACCGCGATTTATTCCCGCCACGCCCTATCGGGATTTTCGACCCATCTTCTGGGAAGGCCGGAACAACCTGCTCGAGACGCCGTCGGGGCCGTGGGGACCGGCACGGATCGAGTCCGACATTGCGGCGCAGGTCGCGACGTTCCCGGCCAATTCGAAGTACCTTGTGCTGCCGGTCATCAACGAGAACTATGCGGGCGAACGCAGGGGCCAGCCGAACTACGACACGCTCCTGAGTCTCGATCACGCCCTTGCGGCGACCTACCGGGAACATTTTCTGGATATTCGATCCATCCTGGTCCGGTCGTACGACCCTTCCTCGCCTGTCGATGTGACCGACCATCACTACGACATGATCCCTACCTCGCTGGGAGCCATCTCCGGCCAGGGCACGCTGGTGAGTAACATCGGGCCTGCCGACACCACCTTCACCGTGAAAATCACGGGCGGCAGTCTCATCCCGTACCACAACCTGGTCATCGATCACGAACTTATCCGCGTCTTCGAGATCGATGGATCGAAGGTGATGTTTTGCACCCGCGGATACGGTGGCGTGCTCGCATCGCACTCCTCCGGCGCCGCTATTACCCAGCACGATCCCACTCACCTGAACAAGCAGGGCTACGCCGTCGTCGCCAACGCGGTGGCGAGGAAACTGGCAACGATGTAGCACCTCGATGGCAGCGGTCGATCCCAGGTCTCAAAATCGAGACCGGCGGCACCCGTCTCGCAAAAATCCAGCGAGCAAGTTACTTTCCGATCGGCTTCCGCGCAAAGTAATACAGAGAGTACGCCAGCAGCAGGAATGCGATCACCGACACGATGTCGTTGAATAAGAACGTGTGCGGCAGGCCGATCGGGTTGGGCTTGTTCCACGTCGTTTCGTAGAACTTGAACACCACCCCCAGCAGGCCCATGATGCCTCCTGCGGCGATCAGGCCCGAGGCATAGAGCGAACCCGGCGACACATCGCCTTCATCCGTGCCGCCGGCCTTCTTCACGGCTGCGTCGACCAGCGCGCGCACCACCCCGCCCGTGAAGATCGCCAGCGTGGTCCCGATGGACAGATACGCGCCCACCGCGAATGACAGCGAGCGGATGCCCAGCAGCTCCACGCCGATCACCAGGAAGACGCCGAGCATCACCAGTCCCCACGGCAGTTTTCGCGAGAGGATGCCATTGATGACGGTGGCCATCAGCCGCGCCTGCGGGGCCGCGGCTTTCTCGCTGCCGATCCCCGGAATCCACTGCACTTCAATGCGGCCGGTCTGGGGCGAGAAAAGATATTTCCCGTCCGCCAGCTCGGTCGAGCCAAGCGCGTTCAGCACCACGTACTCGCTCTTCTGGTGCAGGGTGGTGGTGCCGTCCGCAGCCTTTACCGGGAATTGGGTGATCAGGCCGCGGGGATTCTCCTGCACGGCCACGCCGGGATGGGGCGCATTCATGTTCCACACGCGCGGGGCTTCCCGGAATTCCTGCATGCCGAGGTTCATCAGGTTGAGGGTCACCCCGATTGCAATCGTCGAGACGGTGATGCCGATGAAAAACGCGAATCGCTGCTTGATGGGCGTTGCGCCGATGAGGTAGCCCGTCTTCAGATCCTGCGAAGTGTCGCCCGCTTCGGCCGACGCGATGCAGACCACGCCGCCGATGGTGATGGCCAGCGCTCCGAAGGCCGGCGCGGTCCAGCCGCTCACCAGGAAGATCGCCGACGTGGCCATCAGAGTCGCGATGGTCATGCCGGAGATGGGATTGGCCGAGCTCCCGATCAGGCCCACAATCCGCGAACTGACCGTGACGAAAAGAAATCCGAAGAGAACTACGAGAATCGAAGCGCCGACGTTGGCGAGCAGGCCAACCTGCGCGCCTGGAACCGGCTTGAGCCAGAGAAACAGAAACATCAGGATGATGAGCGCGATGGCGCCGATTACCGCGAACCCCATGGAGAGGTCGTGTTCGGTGCGGATGGGCCGCTCGGAGGATCCGGCGCCCTTGCCCATCGTCCTCAGGCCCGACTTGAGCGCCCCAATGATAGTGGGCAGCGTCTTGAACAGGGTGATCAGGCCGGCTGCGGCGACGGCGCCCGCGCCCATGGGACGGATGTAGGTCGCCCAAAGTTCGCTGGGTCCCATCTGCGCGATGGGCACCGTGCCGGGATAGATGGGGTCGGGCAGGTTCTTGCCGAAGAAGTAGAGCAGCGGCATCAGGACCAGCCAGGAGAAGACTCCTCCGGCGAAGATGATGCCCGCGGTTTTGGGTCCGATGATGTAGCCCACCCCCATGTATTCGGCGGTGGCGTCGGCCTTCACCGAAGCCCCTTTGAGCACGTGATCGGGGCCGAAGTCGGGGCGGTACTCGGGCGTGCCCGGCCAGGCGCTGAGGAGGTTTTCGTTCTGGAACGCCGCGTAGAGGGCGCCCAGTCCCAGGCCGTAGAACACTCGGCTGGCCGTCGAGCCACCGCTGGCCCCGGCCTTGATCACATCGGCGCAGGCCGTGCCTTCCGGATACTGAAGCACGCCGTGTTCTTCCACGATCAGCGGCCGCCGCAGCGGCACCATGAACAGCACGCCCAGGTAGCCGCCGATCAGCGCCAGCATGAAGATGCGGAAGTACTCCAGATCGAACCCCAGGAAGATGAGCGCCGGCAGAGTGAAGATGACGCCCGCGGCGATCGACTGTCCCGCATTCCCGCACGTCTGCACGATGATGGTTTCCAGAACCGACGGCTTGCCCTTGTGCCGCAGCAGGCTGATCGAGATCACCGCAATGGGAATCGACGCCGCCACCGTCAGTCCGGCGCGCAGGCCGACGTACACCGTGACTCCGCCGAAGATGATCCCGAATACTGCGCCCAGTAGCACAGCGCGAATGGTGAACTCGGGGCGGTTTTCGCCCGCGGGCACGTAGGGGCTGAAGACAGTCTGCGGTTTGGCGGCTGGTTGAGTTTCGGGCACGATGCCTCCGGCGCTTGGCAGTTCGGAAATTTCCCTGAAGGGGGAGTGTAGCAGTCAGCGCCCGGTCTGCACAGTGCTTCGGGCCGACAGATTTGTTCCCCCACCCGGCGCCGGCTGAACGGTATCTTCGCGGGCCGCCTTCCACTGATTTCCACGACATCACCAGCGGCACTTCGGGTGCTGACCTGCCGTTCAGCTGATGTTCATTTTTTCCGCAGCCCGCCGGGGTAGACAAGAATGATTGCATTGGGGAACAATGAACCACGCACAAGGGCGTCTCCCGCCTTCTACTGGCACCGACTCCCGGCAGTCTGTGGTGAAAGGCCGGTTTAAAAAAGGGCACGACTTGAGTCGTGCCGTAAATTCAGCAGAATCCATTGGGCTTGAGCCCCTGCGGGATGCTCTCTCCCCCTTGGTTAGCACGACAGGCTCCCCACCCCCCTCGCAAGGAGAAAGTCAGTGAAATCCAGCCTAAAGCAAGCCCTATTTACACTGGTCGCGGCGGTCCTGCCGATCGCTCCGGCCGCTGCCGTAGCTCAATCCCTGATGACCCACCACGTACGCGATGTCGTACGCACCGGTGAAGTCGCCCCCAACGGCCGCCTACCCCAAAATCAGCTTCTGCAATTGGATCTCGTCTTGCCGCTCCGCGATCCGGCGGGGCTGAAGAACTTCCTCAGCGATGTCTACAACCCGGCGAGCGCCAATTACCGTCACTTCATCGCTCCCCATGAATTCACCGCGCGCTTCGGGCCGACGCAGGAGCAATACGACGAGGTGCTCCGTTTTGCCCGCGCCAACGACCTTCTTATCGTCGGGGGTTCGCGCGACCAGATGGAAGTGCGGGTCAAGGGCAATGTGGCTGCCATCGAATCCGCTCTCCATGTCAGCCTCAACACCTATCCGCATCCCGCCGAGAGCCGCACGTTCTATGATGTCGATCGCGAGCCCACGCCCAACCTCTCGTTTCGCCTCTGGCACATCTCGGGGCTCGACAACTTCTCGGTGCCGAAGCCTCTCTATGTCAAAAAGTCCGACTTCGCCGCGGCCCACGGCATGTACCCCGAACAAATCGTCAGTCACGCGACCACCGGTTCGGGTCCGTCAGCTTCGTTCCTCGGCAGCGACATGCGCGCCGCCTACTACGGCGGCACGGCCCTGACCGGCGCCGGCCAGCACCTGGGTTTGCTGGAGTTCGCCGGAACCGACCTCGCGGACCTGAATACCTACTACGCCAACGCCCACCAGACCAACAGCGTTCCCATCAACCTGATCTCAGTGGATGGAAGTCCTACCACGTGCACGGACGATCCTGCGGGCGGTTTCTGTGACGACGTCGAACAAACGCTCGACATGACCCAGGCGCTGGGTATGGCGCCCGGCCTGGCCAGCCTGGACGTGTACATCAGCCTCAACAACGACGTGGCCATCATCAGCGCCATGACCACTCACAACCCGCTGCCCGCCACGATCGGCTGCTCGTGGGGCTGGACGCCGGTCGATAACACTTCCCTCGATCCGTACTTCCAGAAGATGGCGGCGCAGGGCCAGAATTTCTTCGTTGCCTCCGGCGACAGTGGAACCTGGGCAGCGAGCAATCCGGCCTGGCCGGCCGATGACAACTACATCACGTCCGTGGGCGGCACGTCCCTCACGACTTCCAGCGCGGCCGGCCCGTGGGCTTCAGAAACGGCATGGGTCGACGGCGGAGGCGGCATCACTCCGGACGGCTTTGCCATTCCCTCGTGGCAGGCGCAGGCCGGCGTCATCAATTCCAGCAACCACGGATCGACCTCCCGGCGCAATGGACCGGATGTTTCCGCCAACGCCGACTTCAGTTTCTTCGTCTGTGGCGATCAGCAAGGCTGCATCGCCAATGCCTACGGCGGAACCAGTTTCGCCGCGCCGATGTGGGCGGGCTTTGTGGCACTGGCAAACCAGCAGCGCGCGAGCAGCAGCCTCGGGCCGGTCGGCTTTATCAATCCCACCATCTACAACCAGAACGTGACCTCGAGCTATGCAACCGACTTCCACGACATCACCAGCGGGAACAACGGTTCCTACTCGGCCGTCGTGGGATTTGACCTGGTCACCGGCTGGGGCAGCCCCAAAGCCGCATTGATCACCGCGCTCGTAAGCGGCTCCACGACCACGCCTTCCTTCACGATTTCGGCCTCGCCAACTTCTGTGTCGATCGCGCAAGGCCATAGCGGCACTTCGAAGATCAGTACCACCGTCTCCGGCGGGTTCAGCTCGGCAATCTCGCTCTCCGTCTCCGGACTGCCGGCCGGCGTGACTGCCAGCTTCAGTCCCACGTCGATTGCCGCACCGGGTTCCGGCTCGTCCACACTTACCATTAACGTCGCGTCCACCGCCGCGACGGGCACCCACGCGCTGACGATTACGGCCACCGGCGGCGGCATTACGCACACCACGACCGTGTCACTCACCGTGACTGCGCCCTCTCCGGGGAGCTTCTCTTTGTCGGTCTCGCCCAACCCCTGGGATCTCTACCGCGGATCGAGCGGCGGCGTTACCGTCACCTCCGCTGTCTCCGGCGGATTCAGTGCAGCCATCACGCTCAGCGCTTCGGGGGTTCCAGCAAACACTTCCTATAGCTTCACCCCGTCAACGCTTGCGGCGCCTGGCTCCGGCACATCGCGCTTCTACATGGTGGTGCACAGCACCGCAACTCCTGGCACCTACTCCATCACTATCACCGGCAACGGCGGAGGACAGACCCATTCGACGGTGCTTTCTTTCACCATTCGATGAGAACCCTCCTCAACCCAAAGGCCCGGAGCAAATCCGGGCCTCTGGTATTCTCCGATCACTGACCACCGTTCACGGTCCACTGTGTTTCCTGAACACCACCTTCAATTCCTGACGCCAGTGCTCATTAAGCGCGATCAGCTCCCACTCGACCTGCGGGGAAAAGTACCGCAGCACCGGCTCGTTGGCCGGGTGGATGCGCAGTGCCGGCGCCGCCATCAGCAGCCGGGGCGGTGCGGCCGCCACCTCCGCGCCGTCGAAATAGCCCTGTCGCTCAAACGCCGACAGGGCTCTGCCCGCTCCGCCGGTCCCAGCCCGGCGATCGTCGTTGAGCGCCCGCACGCGAATCCAATAATCAAGCGCCTGCATCGGCAGATGCAGATCTTCGTCGGCCTTGAGTTCGATCACCACGAGCCGGCCGCTGCGATCGAGCGTGAGCAGGTCGAGCATGCCGCGGTCGCTGCTCGAAAGGGCCGGCACCTGCGAATACAGCACGTCACCCCGCAATCCCGGCAGCAGGTCATCGATCGCGCCGCGCAGGCGCGCTTCCAGCCAGCGCTCCGGTTGCAATCGGAACAAAGCGTCGTTATGCGAACCGCCGGGATGCCGGCTCCGGAACAGGCGCGCAAACAGTTCCCGGGCCGGCGCTTCGTTCTCCTCCGTCAGGGGAGTCTCGTTCATTCCCGCGCCGAAGCTCACTTCGTTCACGCGCGCGAAGGAGTGGGCAGCCACGCCGTGCCGAACCCGCGCGAATTCCAGCCCGTAGAGCAGCAGCCCAACTTCGGTTGCCGAGCGGGGATGAACTTCGATTCGATCCTTCGCGCCGGCGGGAACCAGGGCCATAAGTCGATCGAGACCCTCGCGGCAGCGCTCGATGGCCGCCGTGGTCGAAAACGCATGCACTAGCCGCGATTCCAGGTTGCCCGTGTCGCGGAAATCCACCTGCACCAGGTCTTCGCTCCGCTCATCGAGGGTAAAGAGCTGGAACTCGGCCGCCGCGTGATTCATCCAGGCCATCCGCTCCGCCGTGGTGCGCCACACTCCCGTCGGCACCACCACCTTGAGCCCGCCGAAGTGGCGCCGGCCTTCGGCGCGCTGCCGGCAATAGTCCAGCCACAGCACGCCCAGGGTCAGGATCCCATCCACGATCGCCGCCGGCTCGGCTTCGCCCACGCCGATTACCGCATCCGCCACGGTTCCCTTCAGCAGGCGCCCGCGCACATAGGCCGGCCCGAAGCTGTGTTCCAGGTCCATTGCCGAGCGGAGGCCATCCACCCTGGATCCGAGGAAGGCGCGGGTCAAAGCGCGCTCCAGCACGCGTTGATAGGTGCGCCGGGCAGTGTCGCGCGCGGTAGGCGTGCGGCGATCGCTGGTCGGTACCAGTTCCAGCGCCTGCGGCTTGGGCGCGCCCATGCGCCGCGTCATCACCCGCAGGCACTGCGCGCGCGCCTCGATGCCCACCACCGTGCGCACCAGGTTGCGCTCCTCACTCCAGAGCTGAAACAGGCACCGCCCGTGCGACTCGCTGACCGCGTAGCGCGCGCTGCGCATGTCGAACAGGATGTGTCCGTCTTCGAGCACCGCCGCCGCGGGATGCTCGGCAAGGTAGGCCTCGATCTCTTTGGCGAGGACCTCCGGGGCGATCGGCTCAGGATCGACTTTCCCCGTGATTCGGCCCGAAACCATCCCGCGTTTCCTACCACCCCATCCGCGCCCGCAGGCTGGTGATGTGCGCCGTGTGATGGCGCGAATGCCAGTCGTACAGCGCCAGGGTGGTGGCCAGGTCCTGCAGGCCGCGCTCGGGATGCGTGAATCTCTTCTGGAAGTCTCTCTCTGTCATCGATTCCAGCAGCGCCACCCAGCGCTCGTGCAGCGCCCAGGTCAGCGTGAGAGAAATATCCACCGGCATCAGGCTGTCGGGCAGAGCCGCCCACGCGGCTTCGTCATAGGGCTTGATCGCCGGCTCATACTCGGTGAGGGCCAGCTTGAAGCGAACGTAGCAGTTGAGGTGACTGTCGGCGATGTGGTGCACCACCTGGCGCACGGTCCATCCGCCCTCTCGGTAGGGAGTGTCGAGTTGCGCGTCTTCGAGCCCGTTGACCGAATCGCTGAGGCGGTCGGGGAGGTCGCGCAGCACCGCGATGTGCGTCGCGCGCTCGTCGGCGGTGGATGTGGGAGAAGGCTGGAAGCGCCCGATCGGGTAGCGAAGATCGTCCATGTTCAGCTTGTAGCTACTTGCTTCAGCTATGAGCATCACGGAACTATAGCACGCACAATGCGGCGCTAAAGGTGTGAAAAAGCGAGGCGAAAACTGACCCCGGATCCCTGAGCCCTGACAATCAAAAAACGGACCGGCCCGCTGTCAACGTACAGGCAACAGGGCCGTACTCTGGTTACGCGGCGCGGTGATGGTGGTGATGGTGACGATGATGGTGCTTGGACGCGGCGAACGCCGGGGCGGCAACCACCAAAAGAAGCAGGGTGGCAAGTAAAAACTTCTTCATGGCTCAAATCGTAGCACCGCGGTAACCGCGCCGACATACCACCTTCGGTGAAGAAGCAAAGACCGCATCAAGACAGGAACGGGGAAAAAGCAGAGAACCGGGAACAGAGAACAGGGAAGGTTGCTCCGTCGCAAGGGCCGGTCTCGTCTATTGAGTTGAATCAATGACCCGGAATCCTTTCCGTGCCACTCTTGACGAGTCTTTGGAGCGAAGTTGTCCGCTTCGACCCTCCCCCGGCACGCCGTTTGCCGGCGAAATCTCCCAGGAGACTTCATGCCGCTCCCTGTGCTGCGCATCCCGTTTATCGTTCACCGCTCGGGATGGATCCTGATCGCGGTGTTCATGGCCTTCGGGTGGCGCGACCTTGGGCTCGGGATGGGTATCGTCGGCGGCCTTCTCGTCACCCTCTGCCTGGTCATCCACGAATTGGCCCACACGCTGGTGGCCCGCTTCTTTGCGGTCCCGGTTCACGGCATCGGCATCAAGTTCAAGGGCGCCTATACGCATCGCCGCTACGCGAGCCGCCGCCTGCACGACGTCCTGATCGCCGCTGCCGGCCCGCTTGCCAACCTGTTGCTGACTCTCGCGTCGTTCTATGTCCCCAGGATTGGCATCTGGTTGGCGGAATGGAATTTCGGGATCGCGTTCGTGAACCTGATGCCCTTTCCCGGCACCGATGGATACCGGATCCTGAAAACCATGTTCTGGCCCGACCTTTCCATCTATCAGCCAAAGCTGCAGAACGCGGTCTGACCCATTCGCCAGGGCGTAAACTGGGAAGTACGATGACCACGCCCATTCCTTCCCCTGTTCCCAGCCACCGACGCTATTTCTTCGAGAAATTCGGCATCACCGAGCGGCTCCTGGAGCGCTGCCTGGGTGAGTCGCTCTCCGCGGGTGGCGACTTCGCCGACCTCTATTTCGAGTCCGTGACGGCCATCGGCCTGGGCGTGGACGAGCAGATCGTGAAGTCGGCCAGCCAGGGAACCAGCGCCGGCTGCGGCATCCGCGTCCTTTCGGGCGAGCGCACCGGGTATGCGTACACCGACAACCTCAGTCCTGAACGGCTGCTGCACGCCGCCAAAACCGCGGCGCTGATCGCGTCGGGCCCGGCGAAACAGCTTATCCAGGGATTCACCGAGAGCCCGGTCGCCGATCTCTATCCCGTGCCGCTGGGCGGATTCGATCTCGACCTGGCCGCGCGCCTCGATCTCATCCTTCGCGTGGACCGCGCCGCGCGCGCGTTCGATCCGCGCATCGTCCAGGTGCGCGCCGGCTATAGCGAGGAGTTGCGGCGCATTCTCGTCGTCGGTTCTGACGGCTCATTTGCCAGCGACACCCAGCCGCTGTGCCGCCTGAATGCATTCGTGATCGCGAAAGACGGCGCGAATACCACCAAGGGCTCGGCGGGCGCCGGAGGGCGTTCTGGACTCGACCAATTTACCGGGCTCAAAAGTCCAGAAAATCTTGCCCGCGAGGCAGGGCGGGGAGCGATTCTGCAACTGGGGGCAGTGCCGGCACCGGCGGGCGAAATGCAGGTGGTGCTTGGCCCGGGTTGGCCCGGAATTTTGTTGCACGAAGCCGTCGGCCATGGCCTGGAAGCGGATTTCAACCGCAAGGGCACTTCGGCGTTTACGGGTTTGATCGGGCGCCAGGTCGCCAGTTCCAAAGTCACGGTGGTGGACAACGGCACCATGGCCGGCCGACGGGGCTCGATCAACGTCGATGATGAAGGCTCGCCTACCCAGGAAACGGTGCTGATCGAGGGGGGTGTGCTCAAAGGCTACCTGACCGACAAACTCTCCTCCCGTCTGATGGGCACCGCCAATACCGGGTCCGGCCGCCGGGAGAGCTATCACTGCATCCCCATGCCGCGCATGACCAACACCTACATGCTGGCCGGAGAGGACGAGCCGGAGGACATCCTGCGCTCGGTGAAACGCGGCCTTTACGCCGTGAACTTCGGCGGCGGCCAGGTGGACATCACCAACGGCAAATTTGTCTTCTCCGCGTCGGAGGCGTACTTGATCGAGGACGGCAGGGTGACCGCGCCGGTGCGCGACGCCACGCTGATCGGCAATGGCCCGGAGGCGCTGAAATACGTCTCCATGGTGGGCCACGATCTGAAGCTCGACGAAGGCATTGGCACCTGCGGCAAGGACGGCCAGAGCGTGCCGGTGGGCGTCGGCATGCCCACCATCAAGCTGGACCGGATGACGGTCGGCGGCACCGGGCGCTGAAAAAGCGCCGGCACGCTTGGCTAAATAAATCCGATCCAGCGCCCCGCCGCTACCACGCCGATCCACAAGAGCAGCGATACGCCGCCGGCAACGCGCGCCCATGCCGGCGGCGCTCCGTTCTCCCATGGCCGGGGGGTTCGCCGCCCGGCCACCTGGAATGCAAGCGCATGAACGCCCGCCAGCAGGATGAGCAGCATCTTCACCCGGAACGCGGGATTGCGAACCATGTGCGAGGCTTCGGACGAAAACAGAAGACCGCCCGTCACCACCTGGACGGAGAACGCAGTCCATGCCCAGGGAAGCACCCGCCGCGCTACGGCGGAAACACTCTCTCCGCGCCGGACAACTCCCATTAAGCGAAGATCCAGCACGCCGATGCTGGCCAGGAGCACCGACATTCCCAGCAGGTGCACGGTCTCGATCGCAGGAAAAAGCCACAGCGACTGGCGGACGCTCGCGCCGACGGGGGTCTGTTCGAGCCACTTGCAGAAGGCCAGCGCGCCGGGCATTTTTACGGCTTGCCCTCGAGCGAACGCCCGTCGGGGAGCCAGATGCGGCCCAGCGACATATAGGCAGACCCATCTTTAGCAACGAATCCCTGCACGGTCACGTGATCGCCCTTCTTGACCGTGGTCTCGGTCCAGCCGCCGTACTTGGTCAGCATGCCCAGGCTGCCGAGTTCTAGTTTCCAGTTCGTCACCTTGCCCTTGTCATCCTTGAGATCCGCATAAACAAATGCGTGCGGATTGTTCCACTCGATGCCGGTAACGGTTCCTTCCATGCGTACTGTATGGGTCGTATCGAAAGCTGCCAGCCCGTGGTGCGCCCAGAGAACCGCCGCGCCGAGCAGCACGGCGGCCAGCAGCACCGTGGTCCGGGTCGCGGCCGTGCGGCTCGTCCTGACGGGCTTATCGGTTGCGCGAAACTTCATAGTGTCGACCTCTTGGGGAAAGGGAAGTATCTATGACCCAATGATAAATGCCCTGTGTTCGGGCCGGAATACGTGCATTGCCCGCTGGCCGATCAGCCGCGGAGGAAATTCCACAACCCGGAAATCACTGCCGGCAACCCTATCGCGGCAACCCGATTCGAACGCTGTAACGGAAGAGAAATCTTCCCCAAGGAGAGAGTCAACTATGGCCTTCAAGAGAATCGGAAACGAAGCTCATGAATGGCCCCACGGAAACTCGTACAACCGTTGTGACTGCGGGGACGTGAGGGAAACTCGGGCGGAGCTCGAATGACCCGCAATGCCTCTCTGTCACGCAAGTTGTGATCCGGAATCCGAACCGGATCTTCGCAAACCGGAACGCAGGGGGCGGCGTCCTGATGGGATGGTCCGCCCCTTTGCTTTTGCATCAACCTTGGCTGCCCCTGAGACTGCCCTCCGCCAAGTCGAAAGGCCATCGGTTCTGGGGCCTGCGAAGAACCATCCTTCTCCTTCAGGTGGACCGCAGCGCTTCCACCGGGTCAGAGCCTGCCGCGCGCATGGCCGGCAGCGCCGACGCCAGCAGCACAAAGACCAGCAGAAGCCCCGCACCGGCGAGATAAACAGATGGCTGGGTGGCCGAGACGCCGAACAGGAAAGTCTTCACCAGCCGGGACGCCGCCAGCGAGGCTGCCACGCCCAGCAGACAACCGGCCATTCCGAGTTTCGCGCCCGAAAGGAGCACGAGGCGCGCGATATTGCCGCGCCCCGCGCCCAGCGCCAGACGGATGGCGATTTCCTGCGCGCGCATCGACACGGAGAAGGCCACGACAGCGTAGATTCCGGTGATGGCCAGCAGCAAGGCGCCCAGCGCGAACGCGCTGATCAGGTCGGTATTGAAGCGCCGGGGTGCTTCCACGCCGGCCATCATCGCAGTCATCGGCTCAACCCGCTCCAGCGCCAGGTGCGGATCGATCTGCGCCACGGCAGAACGCAGCGTCTCCGCCATCTGCGCGGGCGGAAGCATCGATCGCAGAACGATGAATCCCCCCGCAGGAGAGGCGAGTTTTTCCTGGTAGTCGTTGCCGTAGAACGATGCCGGCTGCCGCAGCGGGAGGTACAACTCGTCGCCCGCGGGTTCGTCCCGCGCTCCGCCCTTGGTGTCGGCCACGATGCCCACCACCATCGCCCACGGAAGCTTGCTGTTGGGATTGCCGAGGTGCATGCGTTTGCCGATCGCCGCTTGCCCCGGCCAGCAATGCTTCGCCATCGATTCATTCACGATGATCACTTGCTGCGCGCCGGCGCGGTCGTCTGCGGTGAACGTTCGGCCATGAACCAACGGAATCCCCAGCGCCTTGAAGTAGTCGCCGTCAATCAACGCGAAGCTGGCGAATTTGAGTTTCCACTGGCTCACCGGCTCGCCTTCGATGGTGAAACCGGATCCGCCAATCAGACCCGATGCGGGAAGCGTGCTGCCGATGCCGGCGGATGAGATGCCGGGGGTAACAGAGAGCTTTTCGAGGATCGAGCGATTGAACTCCGCGGCGGAAGTGGCGGTGGAGTACTGCCAGAGGGGGAGCCGGAAGCCGGCTACCAGCACGTGATCGGGGCGGAAGCCGGGATCCACCGCCAGCATCTTCTGATAGCTGCGGATCAGGGCCGCCGAGGAGTTGACGAGGACCAGCGCGATCGCGATCTCGACAACCACGAGGACCGAGCGCAGCCGTGCGTGGGTTGATGTGCCGGAAGCGTTTCTCGAGCCCTCCTTCAATCCTTCGGTGAGGTTGGTGCGGAGCGCGGTAAACGCCGGCGCCAGGCTGCAAAGCACACCCGTGGCGAGAGCCAGCAGAACGGCAAAAGCGGCGACCGCGGGGTTCATGGCGATCGAGTTGACCCGGGGCATCGATTGCGGCAGAACGCTGGGGGCGCTGCGGATGGCGAGCCATACCAGTGCCAGCCCGAGTGCGCCTCCGGCGCCGCTGAGCAGCAGTCCTTCCAGCACGGACTCGCGCATCACCGCGCCGGAGCGGGCGCCGAGCGCCAGCCGAACGGCATATTCGCGCCGGCGCCGGATGGAGCGTACCAGCATCAGGCTCGCCACGTTGACGCAGGCGATCAGCAGAACGGCGGCGACCGCC
>CAVPNO010000059.1:0-17423 GCA_963706455.1 uncultured Acidobacteriota bacterium
CCTGCCTGATCCGCACCCACCGGTTCCTCAGGCTGGCCACTTCGACGCAACGTATCAGGAATACGGGTGCGGGGTTTCCTTCTCCGAATGGCTCAAGCAGCGCGAGTTGTTGATCGAAATGTTTGCCCGCCGTCGCCAGCACCAGCTCCCCGTCCTCACGGATCTCATAGTTGCGTTCGAGCTTGAGGCCATCGACAAATACAGCGAATTCCTTGGAGAAGGCTTCAATCTGGCCGATGGGCATGCACAGGCCGACAGCCTGTGCATGGCCGCCGAACCGTTTGAAGAATCCACGGAAATGTTCGAGCGCTTCGGCCAAATCGAAACCGGCGACGCTCCTGCCCGAGCCGACCACCAGACCCGGTTCCGGCGCTGGCGCCAGCACAATGGTTGGCACCTTGAAGCGCTCGACGCATTTAGCGGCGAGCAGGCCGGCAATGCCTTTGGGACAGGCCTCCCGGTAAAGCACCAGAGCAGGTGGGGCTGGCTGTGGGATCTCCGTGCACACTCCGCCAAAATGGGCTGCGACAAGTTGGCGCCGCTGCTGGTTGAGCTCATTCAGCGTCTCAACGGCTCTCTTTGCTGCTCCCTCGTCCCTTGCCGCCTCGAAGACCGACAACGCCCGTGCAGGATGGTCGATCCGGCCGGCGGCGTTGATACGTGGCGCCACGCCGAATGCCAGATCATTCGAATCGGGGTTCGTCGGGTCGGCGCAGGAGAGCCGCAGCAGTTCCCTAAGCCCGCAGTTTTCGGCACGGGCGAGCTCGCGCATCCCCAGACGGGCGAGCGTTCGGGTTCCGCTTTGCAGGGGAACACAGTCGGCGACCGATGCGATCGCGGCATACTGGCTCATGGCAGCCTGCAGGCGTTCGACGCGCGTGTCCTTCCAGCCAGCTCGCAGCGCCAGGGTCATCGCGAACAGAGCCGCAAGGCCAGCGCCGCAGAACTCCTGGGACCAGACGGCGAGAGTGTTGGCCTGCTCCTGAATGCGATGATGGTCGACGACGATCACATCGACACCCAGCCGCTTCGCCAGCAAAATCTCTCGCTGCGCGTTGATACCGTTGTCGACCGTGATCAGCAGGTCGGTGCCGCTCATGGAGAATTTGTGTACTGCACACGAACTGAGACCATATCCCTCGTCGCGGTGTGGCAGGTAGGCTCGCGCCTGAACTCCAAGACTGGCCAGAACCGAACGCAGAATGTGGGTTCCGAGGATCCCGTCGCAGTCGTAGTCGCCAAAGATCGCGACCCGCTGTTTGTCGCGGACAGCGGCAAGCACGCGGTCGACTGCGCTGGTCATCCCCGGAATCGACTCCGGACCGGGAAGATCATTCCAGGACGGGGGCTGAATGAAGGAATCGACGTCCTCGATACCCCGTCCGATGAGGACATCGAGCAGCGGCTGGCAAAGAAACATAGCCCCTCCTCATCGCCTGTATCGGGCAACGCCATCTGTTACTGAATTGAGAATGGGATTTACGCGATGCGCAGGTGGTCGCCACGGTAGACCTCGGCGCCGGGCACGGCGATCTGGTTTTGAACAGCGTTCTTGATTGCCTCACTACTCGGTGAGGCCTCCTGAATCGAGGCCACGAGAAGACGTTTGAGCTCCTCCGGAACGTTCTCGATCACCCTTTCCCACAACACGCCGTCGAGCCGGGCTATCACGGTTCGAAAGCGCATTGGCACCTGTGTCTCATCGGTGAACCGCACTGAATCCTGACTGTTCCTCTGGATGCGGAGGGTGAACTCACGCCCTTCGATCTTTTTAAGATCACGGCTTTTCAGGTAGTACATGACCATATACTTCGTCTGGGTCGCCTTGCGCTCGCTGCTGCGGGCGCGTTCCTGTAACCGTGACGCTTCGCTCCGGCAGTACTGAACGCGCGCCTCCATCATGCGAAGAAAGCGCCCAATGCGATCGGCCTTTTCACCATGTGCCTCGCACAACTGCTGGAATCGCTCTATGAGCTCGGCAGATGCTTCACCGCGAACCTCGATCTCTTCTTCGATCTCGTCGAGAAGAGTGTCGAGTTCGCGATCGATTTCAAACAATGAACATTCCTGTGCCAGTGATGACATGAAGAACCTCCTGCACGCGCAAAAAAGCCCACGCGGCGAAAGGGCATGGGCGTATCAGATTCTGTTTATCGATTGTTCAGAATTCAGGATTAGCGCTTATCAGCGTTTCCGCTGCGCGAAAGTGGCGGTTTCGAAGAACCACTTCTTAGCGGCTAAATAGGAACAGGTGATGCTCAATCTGTGGGAGAGGCGGTGGTCTCAGCACCACTATGGCAAAGACATCTGCCGCCGATGCAACGTGGCGTCCGACTGATCCAATTGTCTTTGCGCACGGTCCACCTGCTCCCGGTCGCATCGAGATAGAAGATCCTTTAGATCCGATTCTTTGGTCAACTTGTGAAACGCCTTTTCCGGTGACAGATAGACGAGGACTGCTTTCTGTTCGTGGAGGAGATTATGAATGTTATTAAGGGTGCCCTTGCTCTCGCCATCCCAGAACATCACGCCGCAGCGCGCTTCACGCGCCATGGCCAGATCTTTCTGTGCGAAATAGGAAAAATCCCTCTTGCCTCCCTGATGCGGTATGGGGCGAACCTGCCAGTTCCCGACGTTATTTCGGCAATGCTCCATACAATAGACGACAACATTCCCGTAGCCCCGATCGGCGAAATGCTGCTGGACTGCGCGGTCCGCGCCGTTCGCGTCGCCTATAAAGATCCTGCAGTTCTTCTGGATCAAGTCATCCAACTGGCCGCGAATGACTTCATTCAACCGCGAAACCGCTCTGGAACCGCCAATGAAGACTGTCGTCATAGACTACTCCGCGTCCGGGTCAATGTCAGCGCATAAACGACCTCGGCTCCGCCCGTTATAAGGCATTCCGTGATCGAATTCATCGTCGCTCCCGATCGAAAGAGGTCATCGAATAGAAGCACGCTCTTCCCCTGTATTTTAGCCTTTTCGACTGTGAAAGCGCCCTCAAGCGCAGCAACCCGCTCTTTGAAGTCGAAGACATCCTAAAGCTGTGGCGTTTGTTTGACTTTCACAAGGCCGTCGAGGCAGAGTCCGATTCCAGTCCGTTCGCTGATCGCCGTCGCGACTTCCAGGACCGGTTGCCGCTTTCGCCCTGTGTTGGAAGGCGGCACCGGCACGATCAGGTCAACATTGACACGCCACTTTTCCGCCAAGAACTCAGCGGCAGTCTCGGCGATGGAATCCACTGCCGACGGGTCGGCTCGGTATTTCAGTTTGTACAGCAATTCGCCCAGTTCAGACCTGACCGTCTCGAACTGCGGATGTCCATAGCCGTCGTAACCGAGGAATGTGCTGCTCGTGGTGTGGAGGTCCAATGCGTATCCCTCAGCCCATTTGCCTCGAATCTTGCGCGGATGGATTTCGACGCTCATCGTTTGCTTTCACTTTGATCATAGGCATTAAACGGCTGCCTTGCATTCGGGAACTTAAGACTGGACCAGAAGCGAACGAACCAGTGTGTCCGCCAGCCAATCCTGATACTTTTGTGAACTCCATCCGCGGTCGCGCACGAGCATCCGGTACACGTCGCTGCCCGTCAGCGTCCAGAGGATGTCCCGGGCGGTCCGGGAACTTAGCTCCGGGCGAAGTCTCTTCGCGCCACGAAGAGAAGCGATCATCTGTTCCTGCCGCTCGTAACGTATCCGCTCGCGCTCCTGTTCGAGGCGCGCCAGTTCCGGCGCAACCACCCCGGCGCCGCGCAGCAGGTCGAAGCCTGCCCGCTGTGCATCGTGAATCAGCCGGGCGATCCGAGCCGCTCCCCGGACGCGCGCTTCCGGGTCTCTTTCTTCCAGCGTTTCCCGGACCGCGTGCTCATAATTGGGCCCAAAAGTGGTCTGGTTGAGAAGTTCAGCCAGGATGCCGGTCTTTGACCCAAAGACAGCATAAACCGTCTGCACGGCGACCTCGGCCCGCCGTGCAACGGCCTCAACCGTCATTCCGGCGTAGCCCTCGGCTTCGAGGAGTTGCCGCGTGGCCTCGACAATCCGCGCACGGGTCTCGTGAGCTTGGCGCTGGCGAGTCAGCGATTTGTAGGCACGACGAGCTGATTTCGGCATTCTTAAAAATTTTAGCAACTCTTATTCATTAGAGTCATCTCTATCGGATATGCGGAGAGTGGCGCTCAAGGGAGATCAACGGCCATGACAAGCACGAAGACATCGATGCGTCTTTTCATTCTCGGCGCCACAGGCGGCATTGGGCGGCAACTGGTGGATCAGGCTCTTGAACGGGGCCACCGGGTGACCGCGTTCGTCCGCTCGCCGCAAAAGCTCGGCGCCGCGCGGGACGGATTGACCGTGATTCCGGGCGATGTGCACAACGTGGATGCGATGAGCCGAGCCCTTACAGGCCACGACGCGATGCTTTCGGCGCTCGGGCCGCCGGGACCGGCACGAAACACCATCACCAGCGATAGCGCGCGGGCAACGATTGCGGCCATGCAGAGCGCCGGCATCGATCGCTTGCTCGTTGTGGGTGTTGCCGCCCTCTTTCCCGATATCGGAGTGTTCGGCCATCTGCTGCGCAACACCCTCCTGCGTAATATCGCGGATGATTCAGCCGAAATGGAACGGATTGTGAAGGCTAGCAGTCTCGACTGGACGATCGTCCGACCACCGCGCCTGACGAACGGCCCGCGACGGGAGCACTACGGAGTCGCCGATGACCGCCTGCCAAACGGTGCGGGTGGAAACGCGACCATAAGCCGGGCGGAGGTGGCTCACTTCATGCTCGATGAGGTCGAGCAACCCGGACACATGCGGCGGGTCGTCGGCATCGCGTACACCAGGAGGGCATCGCCATGACCACACTCTTCGGGCACATCCTGACCGAAATCTCCACGGCGAATTGCAAAGTACTGTGCGGCGTCCATTTCGTCACACTTTAACTCAATCATCCAATCCATCCCAGGAGGAAACTTATGGCACCTGTCACACAGATCCTTTTCCTTTCCATCAAACCAGGCAAAATCGACGAATTCCTGGAAGCGGATCGCAACTTCCTTGCGTCCGCCACTTTACCCAAAGGTCTTGTAGGCAGCCGTCTGTATAAGAGCCCGGATGGCAAGTCTGCGGTCCGGGTGGTCCAGTACGAATCGATCGAGACCCACCAGGAGTATCAGCAGGACCCGGCTCTCCAGCAGCAGGTCGCTCTGCTCCGCGATTTCGTGGAGTCGGCCACCGCGAGCCTTTATGAGGAGGTTCGCACCACCGGTGATTTCAAATAGCCTGCATCTCTTGCGGTCACCCCAGGCACACGCCTGTCGGTTGGCAAAGCAAAGCCCACAGGCAGGCGAGTGAAGCCTTTCGGCCAGCACCACGCGCGAATGTATTAAGACAACCTCTGTGCAGGAGGAGGAAATGAATCTCTATACAGCAGTTCTCTTTGTCCATGCGGTCGCGGTCCTTGTCCTCACCGCTGGGTTGACCCTGGAAGCATGGATACTGCTCCAACTTCGGCGAACGATGCGTCCGTCTGATGCCCAACCCTGGATCGGGACCATGCAGCCCGTGGCCATTGCTGCGATCACTTCGCTGGTCGTCATCTATGTCACAGGCGCCTACCTGACCGAGGGCCTGCATTCCTGGGCTTACGCTTGGCCGCGTCTTGCCGTTCTCGAAATCGTGCTCTTCGCTCTCCTCGGCGCGACGACCGGCCGCCGCATGCGCGCAATTCGCCGACACTTCGCAGGCCAACAGATGAATCCTTCTAAATGGGATGCCCTGGCAAAGAGCCCGTTCCTCAAGGTCTCACTGAGTACGAGGATCTGGATCGTGATGGGAACCATCCTGCTCACGGCCGCAAAACCCAATCTGAGAGAGTCTCTCCTGATCGTTGCCGGTTCCCTGATTCTCGGCCTGTTGTTCTCGTTCGTTTCCTTTGGGCGCCGCTCGGTGGCTTCGACGGCTCAGGCAGGTCCGCGCTGATCCGCACGCTTGAATCGGGCACCGGCTGTTGTCATCCAATTGCTGTACCGCGGAGGTTTCCCTATGTCCCTTGGTACCGAAAGACTCAGAGAGGAAGTTGTCTCCTGGGCCGGGATTTCCGTGCATCCTCATCGGTTCGCGGCGAGGGAATATCGCTTCGGTAAGGCGGAAGTCGGTCATGTCCACTTCTGGGGAGACGTCGACATCCCGTTTCCGCGCCCGCTTCATGACTTTCTGCTTGGGCGCCATCTCGCCGAACAGCACCGTTGGGTTCCGGACTCTGGCTGGACCACCTTCCACATGCATGGCGACAGTGACGTCGAACATGCAGTCTGGCTCATGCGATTGTCGTACCTTCGCTATGCTCTCATATCGGCGAACAGCCCATCCGAACTGCTTGAAACCGAAGCCCAGCGCCTTCATTTCGGCCCCGATCTGATCGCGATTCTCTCGCGGTTCATTCCGGCAGCAGCAGCTCCGGTCGAAAGGGTGAATGTTTCTGCTAATGGCCCTGCCGAAATCGATATTCGGCGCCGGCGTGTCTGATAGGGCTACCAACCCGCAGCCAGCTGATGTTTGGTCACTCGGTCATAAGCGACTCGATCCCTTCTCGCAGTTGCACCACCAGTGCACGGCCTGAATATTGTCTGGGTGATCGTCCCGCCACGCGCCACCCATGCCGCGGGGACTGATGTGGTCGGGAACCACATCGCTGTAATTGGTGAACTTCTCCTTGCAGATGCCGCAGATGCCGTTCTGAGCCGTAATCTTGCGATTCAGCAGCTTCCGCATCTCCCCGTTGGAGCGCAACTCGCGGTATCCACGAGGATGCTGGGGATCGTCGATGCGCCGGACACCAATCAGGCGTTGACGCCTTTCCTTTGGGATTCCCTCCCTGCCACAGCAGGAAAGGGAGTGGTGGACTGGACAAAGCTGATTGCGACGGAGTCTCACGGAATCCTCCTGGTTGGCCGGAAGGCCAATGATGGATTTTGGGGGATTAGGATTGTGAAAGGAAATTTGGCAAATGGCTAACGAGGCTAACGATCCTTGGGCAATATGGGCGGAGCCGTGGCCATTTCAGGGATGACCTAACCGTCCTCCTCTGAGCAAACCGCAGAGTTTCGGCACACTTGTTGCGCATCGGGCGACGCGCACCTTATGGATGCTCAGACACAATCGGCTCGGGGATGCTGATGCCGGATCAGCCGCCACCGAAACAGCCAGGGATTTGTCCCCTCAAGATAGGGCCCAATCCTAAAATCTTCGCTGAACCAGTTAGTTTTCTACTTGTCCGCTCTGTATCAGCCAGTATCACTCTGTCGATGTAGGCAGAGGTATTTTCAATCCTTTACTGATCTACACAACCCAAAGGGCCATTGTCCGATAGCCCAGAACCCGGTGGCTGCAAAGGAGAAAGTGAGAAAATGTCCCGAGGCCCTTAGCATGTCACGACGCTTATCTGTCACCGATTTCCGTGCGCGCCGAAGAGTTCTCGTCCGGAGTGACTTCGGTCTAGCCGATAAACGCCAGCCTCCCCCGTCAGACCTCATTGACGAGAAGGTGTGGCGCAGCCTTGTGACCTTACCGGATGACGTTGCCATTCGGACCTCGAACCATCACGGAAAAACCTTAGCTGAGTTGAACATACTTAATACTGCCTGGGCCTTTTCAACGAGGCTCCCTCCCCACCGCGAGAGAATGTCGCCGGTCATGCTCGACGCGCAAGACGAGCTGCAGGCCTCGATCTACAACTGCCTCACCGGCTATTACAGGTTCGCGGTCGGTGGAATGCGGAATTTTATGGAACTTGTCTCTATCGGGTGTTGGGCAGAAGTGTGCGGCAAAAAGAAGGAATTTCGAGCCTGGCAGAAGGGGAAGGTTCAGCTAAGCCTCGGGACCGCTTGCGACGGACTGATCACGGGCGCCGCACCCCTCGAAGCGCATCTGAGGGCAACCGTGAACGACACCCTCTTTTCTCAAAAGAACTCCCAGAAAGGCGGATTCAGCAAGAACGGTGGCTGGGTTCGAAGGACGTTCAGCGGCATTTCGGAATACGCCCATTCACGGCCCACCTTTACCGATTCCCACTTCAGAGAAAGCAACGGGCCGATCTACGTCAAGTCGGCTTTCAATCATGTCGCTTGGATTCACTTCGAAACCATCGCCATCGCGTACGTTCTTGCCCTCATTGCCCGACCCAAAATGCGTATTTCTCCAGCATTCCGAGAGCTTTTCGCAGACACAAAGCGCGTGAGGTCCCGAGTGACACGCGCAGCGTTCCTGCATTTGAGCTGACGACTGAAATGAACCTTCCATATCCAAAATCCGAAATCGACAACTACGCCCAGAAGTTCCTCCAAGACAAGGAGACGGAGCGAGCCGAGAACACCGTTCAGGAAGTGATCGCCGCGTTTCCCAAGAACGAGAAAATCGAGCATGTAGTCATCAAGATCGTAGCAATTAACTCTCTCTATCACGCGCGCGTTCTGGACGTGGACCTCCACCCTCTCGCCCTTCACATCCACGGTATTGAAAACCTGGACGGCAAACTAGCCGAGGGAGACCTCGAAGTCGTCGACGAGATTTGGAAGGCAAAGGGGACGCGACAGCATTACTTCTCGTTTGCCACGAAGTTCTGCAACTGGCACAACCAAGAAGGCTATGCAATCTACGACACATACATGTGGGAAGCGCTATGCGGCTATCGGAAACAGAAGTCGGGTTTCGCGTTTAAGGACGCGGAGTGCAAGGACTATGCCTGTTTCCACGCCGTCGTGAAGCGATTTCAATCAGTCTACGAACCCGGGAATTGCTCGCTCAAGAAAATCGACAAGTTTCTGTGGCTCCTCGGCTACGAACTCATCAAGGCAAAGCAGGAGAAGAAAGCTGCGCTTCAGGAATAATTGAGACCTCAATCGCGAGCAGTTTGATCAGCCGATTCTGGAGTTCCGTCTCCCTTCGAACCCTCATCATTTGAAATCCTAATGGTCCTGACGCGAAGGCCATCTCCGCACGCGTCCGTTCTGCCAAGCGTTCGTCGCGGCAGCGCAGGGCGAACTGCATGATTTCTTCATCTGTCCTTTTGCGCCCGGTATTTCTTAAACGGATTCGACCCGCGCGCCTTAAACGTGCCGCGCGGTTTGATCCTTTTTTTGCGGGAACGCTTCAGGGGCTTTCGACATTTGCCGACGATGCGGCAAGGCATCGTCTTTCATACGACAGCGCCTAAAATAGACCAAGTCACTCTGATGGCAAACGCGAAGACTTACGGAGAAGAGCTCTTTGAGGAATACCTCATCGCCGAAGGTGTCTCCTTCGAATGTGAGCCGCCAATTTCTGGGGTAAGCCAACTCTTCGATTTTGTCATCGATCATCCGACCGCTGGCAAGGTTTTAATCGACGTCAAGGACGTTAACAACTCGCCGGTCGTAAGGGGATTCAGTCAAGGCAATTCCTATCAAGCGATCCGTGCACAGATCGACGATGGCCGGAAGAAGTTCAAGGCCGTTAAAGATCACATTTGCGCCCTCGTCATCGTCGTCGCGCCCGGCAACTTCGCCATGCTCGAGGAGCCCCACATCATGCTCGGCGCGATGTACGGGGACTTTGGCTTCAAGATCCCGTTCAACACGAATACCGGAGTAGCGGACCCCGAACAGATCACGACGGAATTCCAGTTCGGCAAAGGGAAAATGATCCAGCCCCACGGCATTCGCCACACCCGGATCGCCGCGCTCATTACGGTGCAACGGTACCATCTCTGGAACCTGGCGATGCGCAAGTACGTCAACACTGATGACGGCCGGCCTCGGGAAGAACGGTTTCACGATGCCTTCGCCGGAAACGCAGGCTTGCCCGAAGAAGGCTCAACCGCTTTAGGCGTAACGATCTGGGAGAACGCAACCGCGCCCAAAAAGTTGCCACCGGACCTGTTCCGCGGCCAAATGGATGCGTGGTGGGAAGCGGACGCTGAGGGAAGACAGGCGCTGACAGTTATTGGCGAGAGGAGGCGTAGCCTGGGCGTGGATGATCGTCGCAGGTGATCAGGACATTGTTCCCCTTTCGTAGCCCGCCCCGCCAGTGAAGCAGGACACGGTCTGAGGGATGCAATATATCAGGTATAGCCGCGCCGTCCGCGTCGTGGACTAGACGCCCCGCTGTGTACGGTAATAGCATGCTTTGGCTTGAAAACCTTTGTTAGGCGCGGTATGAGTCAATCTCCCGCTCTGCTTCACTCAAGAAAGATCTCTTTATGCAGACACCCCGTCAGGCGCCCCGTCGTCTTCCTTAATCCCGAAATCTTTGACTACCTGGTTGAGTGCACCGCTCATCAACTTCATATACTCAGGCATATTCCTCGCTGTGCCTCAGGTATGGCTCCTTTAGCTCCTTTGGCAGATTATCCAGTACGCCGTATAGGACATCGAAACGCAGGTCTGCGTTACGCAAGTACGTTCCGTATCTGATTCATATGCTATCGATCAACATTTTCTTCGCGCTCGTTCTTCCAACGCAGTGGCTCCGCGACGTTAAGGAAAGTCATCAGATCGACCTTGCTTATCTCTATTACCTGCCATTCTGCTCCGTCTTTTCCTCCAAGGATCGCTTCCCCAGGCAAATCGTCCCGCTATCTCTGACAGATCACCAGACGTTCGTCGAAGGCCACGAACTGAAGGCAGAGTTGCAGAAGCTTGATGCGCACTATTCTGCGTTTCCGGATGAGATCAAAGCGCAGGGATTTTATTCCTATGCCACGCTGCCGCCGGAAGATACGAGTTTTCTCACGACCCAGCTGTGGGACAAATATCTCCCCGCATGGCGCCACAAGGACCCATCGCGGCCCGATTTGAACGATCGCCGCCCTTCAGGCCGACATCATGGAGCAGATCAGGAAATTTGATCCTGATGCGCCCGGCGTTCAACCGCACGACGAGCGCGACGTGGACAAACTAGAGTTCGTGACGATCTCGCGGCGCGTTCGTGCACAAAGAGGCAAATGGCGGTTGTTTTCCAAGAAACAGAAGCGCAGATGCGTGCGGGCAGGCAGACAGAGGTAAGGAGTGATTATCCTAGCCAAAATCCAGCGGGGAATGCAAGCTAGTCGCCGTGACGAACCAGATTCGCGACTATCGGATGGTCTGTCGATAAGATGTTTTATCTGCTAAAGTTGCAGCGTGCCCGGCGAATATGACGAGATCGGAATCTGGTCCGAGGTCAAGCTCGCAATCATCAAAGAGTACGCGGCTGCCTATACAAAGATTCTGGACAAGACGAAGCGGGAATCAATTTCTAGTTTGGAATGGATATACATCGACGCATATGCGGGTGCTGGCAAACATCTATCGAAGACGACAGGCGAGTTAGTTGACGGAAGCCCGAGCATCGCGTTGAAGACCGTTCCTCCGTTCCATGAATATCACTTCATCGACGCTGATGAGGCCAGAGCGGAACAACTCCGTGCCATGGCCGACGATCGAAAGGATGTATTCGTCTACAACGACGACTGCAACGATATCCTTCTTCACAAGGTTTTCCCGCGCGCGAGGTTCGAAAATTACCGAAGAGCGATCTGTCTGCTCGATCCATACAACATCGATCTGAAGTGGGAAGTCATCGAGGCGGCCGGGAAGATGAAGTCGGTCGAGATGTTCCTGAATTTCATGATCATGGACATCAACCGCAATGCGTTGCGCCGAAATCCCGACCGGGCGCTTCAGAGCAAGATTGATCAACTCACACGGTTGTGGGGCGACGAGACTTGGTTTGACGCCGCTTACGACACCAGCGGGAACCTTTTCGGTGACCCAGAAAAGGTGTCGAATGAGCGCTTCGAATTGGCATGGCGCGAACGTCTAAAAAAGAAGGCCGGCTTCAAGTACGTTTCGGCCCCGATGCCCATGAAGACGAAGACGAATGCTGTGATCTACTACCTGTATTTCGCCTCGCAAAAACCGGTCGCATCTGGTATTGTGGACGACATTTTTCGTAAGTATCGCGAGCGTCAGGGGTTGTGACATGGCAGAGACGACGATTGAGTGGACAGACCGCGTCTGGAATCCCGTTACGGGCTGCACGAAGATCAGTCCCGGATGCAACCATTGCTATGCCGAGCGCATGGCGAAACGTCTGGAGGGGATGGGGCAACCGAATTACCGGAACGGTTTCAAACTCACATTGCAGCCGAAGATGCTGGATATTCCGCTTGGATGGAGGACTCCGCAGCGGATCTTCGTCAACTCGATGAGCGATCTGTTCCACGCTGACGTTCCTATCGAATATATCCAGAGGGTCTTTGACGTGATGCAGCGGGCGAATTGGCATCAATATCAAATCCTGACGAAACGATCGGAGCGTCTTCGCAAACTGAGTCCGTTCCTGAAGTGGCCGGAGCATGTCTGGATGGGAGTGAGCGTGGAGAGCGCGAATTACGTTCACCGGATCGATAATCTAAGGCATACGGGCGCGGCCGTAAAGTTCCTCTCGCTTGAGCCGCTGTTGGGCCCGCTCCCGGAGCTCAACCTCCGCGGCATCGATTGGGTGATCGTGGGCGGCGAGTCGGGCCCGGGGGCTCGCCCGATGGACCCGCAATGGGTCACGGATTTGCGCGATCAGTGCTTGCGGGCTGATGTTCCGTTTTTCTTCAAGCAATGGGGCGGCGTTCAGAAAAAACGCACCGGTAGAAAGCTGGATGGCCGAACGTGGAACGAAATGCCCTCCGAATTGCCGATCCTGCAAGAATCCGCCGTCTAAACGAGAAATGCAGGTGGCGGCCGGTAAGACCACGGGGCTGCTCTCCAAGGTCCAGGCGCTGGGCATCGGGCCGAATGCCAGTGAGCTGCCGCATCCCAATGAATCCGCCTCAACGCCCCTCCTGCGCGATAGCAAAGTAAAGTCAGCCTTGTCGCAGGGCTCGAAGCGGGGAGTGGGTACCCTGGTACCGTGGAGACGGGTTAAGCTAATGCGATGAAGATCCTGTCAATTGTCAGTGTGGTATTCGCGCTTGGCGCTGCGCTCTTTTGGGCGTGGTCGGCGTTCGTCAATGTCCCGATTATCTATTCAGGCTACGGAACGCTTGGTACGCAGATGCCTGATGGTTCAACTGTGATCGGTGCAGGACCGTTCTATGCAGCGTTGACCAAAATTTCGCGCTTGAACGCTGCGGCCGCCGGATGCGCGTTTTTTTCAGCCCTCACTCAAGCGATAACGCTATTTCCGCGCAAATAGCAGAGACAAAGCGGCCGCGCAGAGCGGCCGCGCAGAGCGGCCGCGCAGAGCGCCCGCATTTCGCTGCGGATATCCGATCATTGCAGTGCGGTCCAGCAGTTCGCCGTCAATCAACAGCATTGCCGCAGAACCGCAGAGCCGATGGAAAATCATTCGGATGAATCAGGCTGGATGCCATACGGCTGCCTGACCTGCGCCAAGTAACGTAAATTGCGGTGCGAATTGCCAGGCGTTCAGGTGTTAACGGGGCTTGGAATGGGTGTGATTGATCGCGCGACTCAGCGGCCTCTGTCCCGAATTCATGCCGACTCCATCGGAACCACCTCCCCAAAGGGTGCTCTCCGAGCCTCGGTAGAAGCCCAGATCACCGGATATGACGGCCCTTCGCTCGGAAAACTGCCGCAAAGATCGGTGAGAAACACCAGGGTCTGCGGCACGATGCCTTGCTCCCGGAGCCAGTCAAAGCACGGTCGAAAGTCCGTTCCGCCACCTCCGATTGGGCAAAGCGAGATTGGCTGACCAGCCTGATAGCTGTCAACCTTCAGGATGGCCGCGTCGAAGTAGAGCACATGGACGAGTTGAGGGCGCTGTCCAGCCATGATCGCCCGAATCTCCGCTTCGAAGAGTCCCAGTTGGCAGGCACTGACCGAGCCTGAACAATCGACTGCGATGGCGATTTCGCCCACACTTTCCGATGTGATGCCGGGCAGATAAAGCCCTGACCAGACATGCCGCCGGTTGGGGCGCGCCCAGGTGTAGTCTGTCGGAATGGTCTCAGACCACGCGCGGCGCAGCAGCTCGCGCCAGTCAACCCTGGCAGCCTGGGCCGACTCAAGAGTTCGGACGGCGCCGGCGGGCATCTTGCCGGCCAGCTTGGCCACGCTCTGCGCCTGCTCGACGGCGATCTGCCATTCCCTGGCCTGCTCGGCCACAGTCTTGTCTCCTCCGTCTTCTGGCTCCGGTGCATCGAGCACCTGTCCTATGCCACCGGGAGTCGACGGCGCGGTCGGATCGCCTTCCGCATCGGAATCATCGGAATTCTGGCCTTCTTCCTTGGGTGGCGTACTGCCCACAGGCCCATTCTGACTTTGGGGATTTCCACCCGAGGCATCCTGATTCTCCTCTTCCTCGATCAGGTTGTAAATGCGCTCCGCGCTCATCGCGCGGAACCGGTTGTCGATGAGAACGCCTTTGGGGAGCGTCAAACCGGCGTCAAGCAGAATCGGATTGATAGCGTAGTCGCAGGCCATATTCCACTTTGCGTGGTCTCGGTTTCCGCGACGGGTATGGTGCTGCAGGGCCGGATGCATGACCTCGTGAGCCAGGACGCCGGCTAGCTCGGCCGCATTAAGCGTGTCTACAAACTCCGGATTGTAGAAGAGCGAAACGCCGTCGGTCGCCATCGTCGTGACCGACCGTGACGCCTTGCCGCCGAGCCTGAACAACAACGTACCGAAGAATGGATGATCGAGAAGGAGCGTGGTCCGCGCTTTCTGAACGCGCAGGTCGCTTGGAACTGACTGGTTCATGAGGCTGGAGCCTCCATGTAGGCGGCCATGTGCGCAAAGATGTCGTCGGCGCTCGCGGCATTCACCTGACCATCAATCGCCGACTGCTGCCCGCGCTTGCGCATTACTGCATCCATCTCCGCGAGAATTTGCACCGCATCGTTCGCGGTCGCCGCACGCAGGATTTCGTTCTTCTTCAGGTCGCGCGCGGTGAATCCGCAGAGCCTGTCCCTGATTTCCCCGGCGAAGCGGTTGAGTTCTTCGTCTTGATTCACATTGAGACGTGGCAGCAGATCAACCAACTCCCCGATGTTGCGTTCTTGCAGACTGATGAGTACACCCCATGCAGTACATACGAAGGATAGCTTGAAGCGTATCAATCTATCCGTTTCAATCCTACAAACTAGACCCCAAAAATGATCCCTCCTGCTCTGAACGGTGTAGCTGTCATTTCCCCGTTGTATGTCCCAAGATGCTGAACGATTCTCCTGAAATTGCCCAAGTTTAACCCCTGCTCTCCATTGCACATCGTCAATCCCCACATATCCTTCACGACATACGGTTTTGGGCATGGTTTATGATGATCATTGCTGGGCATTAGGAGCTTTGACGCTAAAGTTGAAATCAATCGTGTGGCCGCCCGGATTTGCCGAGATTTTCTGGGCCCGCAAGTACGACCCTGCTGATTTTTCTCGATAGGTGGAGACTGCCTATTTCTGACAGCACCCTATTCCCTGTGTCCACACTTGTGCAGAAAGCTAGAGGACTGAAGAGTTCTTCAAAGATTGATATCATCATACGGAGTACACACGTGGTTGAATACACGCATGGCAGAACTACCTTTAGATGACTCCGGACTGTACGGAGTATTTCCCCTGATCTACCAGCGTCGATCCCAGGATGGATTCTTTGGTTCCGGTTGCTTAGCCTGCTCGGATATGATCCGGGAATGTGAGCGAAATCCTAGAGTTTAAATGGAAAGAAACATCGGGGGATGAATATATTCCGACTTCTAATCTGATTTTCGGACCAGGGGCCGTTGGAAACTCTGAAATGATCGTCATCAGCTAGTTACGTAGATCTTGAGTTGAAGATAACCTTGGAACACGTCGACGACGATGGCCCCCTATACTTCTGATTCAGGAGATCTTAGGGCAAGAACCAAATTATGGCTGTAGTTATTAATGCCCAGACGGTCAGACTGAGATTTAAATTTTTTCTGTCCGATATTTCTAGTCTCGAAATGGCAGGTGCTACCCGAGTACCTGCTGGCGTCTATGTGTATCCACATATTGGTAGGATTTCAAGCAGAAAAGATGGTAGGGATCTAGTCTAATCCTGTAGTTCTTTACATTTAGCTTATCAACAGGTGGGCTACTTAGAGAAACACTGAGGTACCACTGAGTATTCAACATATTGACCTAGAAGCAATGCGGAGGATCCCGGTCTTCTTCAAAATACCTCATTGGCCAATACCATATAGTTCCGCACAGATGCGATAGACGACAGGTTTGCGTTTGTTTAAAGCAGGTTGCAAGAGATACACTGGTGAGGACGTGCGCCATTGTACACGAGGAGCTGTGACAAAAGTAGTTGTCTATTCCTTGTTGCATCGCATACTATGATGCCATGATTGTTTTCGTACGTGAGATAAAGCTAAATCGAGACACTGGATATGGAACGATTCAAACCATGCATCGACCTTCCTGGATGAATCTCTACCTGCGAGGTCGTATTGGCGCTGGGGGCAGAGAAGCGGGCGGTCGACACGGATTCACGAGCTCGCTGGTATGGCCTGAGTGGTGCGGGGGACTGGAAGTATTGGTGGACTAGAATGTCATTAGTCAAATGTCAGTCGCGAGCCCAGTTCTTGACGAAGAGTAAATTAGCTGGGTGGTAGAAAAGCACCAGGAATGTTGCGCAAATATCGACAAGAGAGCAATTCGCGGTCACTTCGGATCGCGTGCCTCACCGCCTTGGCAGTCCCAAAACTCCGCCGTCTCCGATCCGCGATTGAAAGATTCAAGGGACCTGACCGTGCCAGCGTGTGTGGCTCTGATGAGGTTTTACATGTTCCAGCCTCTTCTAGATTTCTCTCTTAAAATCCGCGCCTCAACCATCCCCCGCGAAGGCGAATTGGAACACCTTCGTTCCTCCCCTCACAGCAACCGAGGGGAGAGCTCATATTCGCATCTGAAATCGACACGGCGCCTTGAACCAGTCGAACGACTACTTTGGTCACATATCTACTGTCGCAAGGCAGTCAAGTGTCTCTTGGGAGTTTTTCGAGAATTGAGTGAATCGATACAAGTTTCATAATGCCTCCGTCGCCCTCGCTTGCATCTGTGTGGATTTAACTTATCCCGCGCCCTTGTGCTCCCCGATGCACCTTGGATCTGCCTGACCCCTTGAACTTGAATCCATATTTTCTATTTACCGTCTGAGGCCATCGCAGACAGCCCCTCACATCTCATTGGTGGTCTTTATTTCACTTTTGCCATGGCGCCGGATACGGACCTCGCCGCCGGCGCAAATCATGTGAATGGGTTCTCCGATAACAAAATACCTATTAAAACGATTACAAGCCCTTACGAAACCAATCCAGATAAAATCGCGCACGACGACCCCTTCCTCGCTCAAAGCGCTCAGTATGGTCGATACGCCCCGCATCCCGACGACTTCACCCCTCACTACAAGCAATGGT
>CAVPNO010000060.1:0-11097 GCA_963706455.1 uncultured Acidobacteriota bacterium
TCGCTCATCGAGAATTTCTTCGGCTTCCCCACCGGCATCAGCGGGGGCGAGTTGACGAGCCGCGCGCAACTCCAGGCTTTTCGTTTCGGCGCGAAATTCTCAACGCCGGCACAAGCTATTTCACTCGCCTTCAGCGAGGGCGACCACGCCGCCGTCCTGCAAATAGAAGGCTGCAACGCCAAACTACGAGCGAAGTGCGTCATTATAGCTACCGGCGCAGACTACAATCGCATCGACGCCGATGGGTGTGCGAGCTTCGAGGGCAGAGGCGTTTACTACGCTGCTACGGCCATCGAAAGGCAGCTCTGCCGCGAATCGACGGTGATCGTGGCCGGCGGCGGCAACTCCGCCGGACAAGCGGCAATGTTCCTGTCCGAGAGCACTGAGAAGGTGTTGCTTGTGATTCGCGGCGCTGATCTCTCCAAGAGTATGTCTAGCTACCTGTCGCGCCGAGTAAAGGCGAAGAAAAACATCGAAATTCTCTGTCAGACTGAGATTCGTAAAATGACGGGCGATAAGCACTTGGAAACCGTGGAACTGGAGAACATCGAGACCCACGAGCGACGCACCGTGCAGACGCCCGCCATTTTTTCCATGATCGGCGCCAAGCCACACGCTGATTGGCTACCGCCGCAGATCGAACGCGATAACAAAGGCTTCGTAAAAACAGGAGCCGCAGTCGCTGATGCTCCCGCGTGGAAAGACGCGAAGCGCCCACCCGGACCGCTGGAGACGAGCCGCCCCGGCATTTTCGCCGCGGGCGACGTCCGCTCGGGTTCGGTGAAGCGCGCCGCCGCCGCTGTGGGCGAGGGCGGCATGGCCGTGGAGGGAGTGCATCAAGCGCTCGGCGCATCGGGCTAATCCTTGAACCCACAACTAAGAAGAACGGTTTGAATTAAGGGAATCGGCTCCGGGTGCCAGTGCGGCAACACCGGCACCAGCCGGTCGCATGCCTCCCGCCATTTGCCCATATAAAGCGGAAGTATGGCGATTCCGAACCCACTCAATGCGAGTTCCAGATGAACCAGCGGATCGCTGGCGACAACCCTGAACACGATGTTCGGCGCCGCAATCTTCGAGCCTCTACTTAGCTTCCAGCTCCCCGAACCGATGCAGGTGTGCGCGATGAGTTCCTCAGGAGAAACCGGAGAGCCATAGGCCGCAATGTACTCCCTGCTCGCGAAAAGTCCCCGCTTGGTCCCGGGATAGGGCCGGAAGCGTCGCGCGGAATCCCGGGGGGCGCGCACTTTGAAAAAGACGTCCACATCTTCGCGCGGCTCCTGGTCCCAGCCTGAACAGTATGGCTCGATTTCGACGCGCAGGTCTGGATAGCGCGTCAGGAATTCCTTGAGCAATGGCGCAAAGATTGAGCGAGCCATTGTAATCGGGCAGGCTATTTTGATCAGCCCTCCTGGCTGTTCGCGTCTGTTCTCCAAAAGCTCGCTGCCGTCTTTCAGTGTTCTCAAGGTCCGCCGGCAGGTTTGTAGATATTCCTTGCCAATGTGCGTCAGAGCCGGGCCTCGCTGGCTTCGCTGCATCAGCAACACGTCCAGTTGCTTTTCCAACCGGGTTAAGGACCGGCTTACGGTCGAGGTCGGCAAGCTCAAATCACGCGCGGCCGCCGTAAGCGTTCCTGCCTGCGCAATCAAGACAAAGGTGCGCACGTCGTTCAGGTCGGGTGGCGGCCCGGGCCCGCATCGTCATGATTTTGAAGAAACCCAAATCGTGTTAGATGGAGAGATCGAAGCAACATTTCGAGGAAGCAAATTGTAGTCCACGCAGGCGAGACCATAAACATTACCGCCAATGCTCCCCACCAGTTCCACAACGCAGCCGCAAGTCCTGCGCGTCTAATCTGCGTCTGTTCTCCGGCAGGCAGGAGAAGTTCTTTCGGGAAGTTGGTGTGCCCGTGGCAACACGCACGACCGCTCCGCCCAAACTAGACGAAAAGCAGATGGCCACTTTTCTCGAGCGGGCAGAGGCACTTGCGCCCAGGTACCGCACTGTATTGCTCAAAGAGGTTTAGTCGCCGCAATGCCTGATGATCACGAGCTATAGCTAGGCGCGCAGTGTTGACCGATCCTTCCGAGCACACGCTCGAATCGCGCTGTCCAACTGGGGCGAGTAGCGTCAGCGCCTCGTGCCTGAGGTTTTATTACAGGCGCTTAAGAAACCTTCAGGACCTTCATTGGCGAAGCTTCATTGCTCCCCGACCACCACGCGATGATACCGCCTGCCACTCTCCGTTAGGTGAAACCAATATCTATCGATGGTGTCGGCGCTGATGTTGACCGCGGTGACGTACGGAGGATCGGCGTGGATAAGATATGCACCAACGAGCCCATTCACGGTATTACAAAGCAATCTGCTTTTAATCTGATCCATGTGGATCCGCGGCTGAAAGCCAATGCATCGACCAGATAGCTTGCTTACTACCGATTCAAATGATTCGAAATCGTCTGAGACGACCTCAAGAATGATCTGATCGAGTTCGTTCACGTCTTGCTTCATATTGAACTAAGTCGCCTTGCGCTACTCTGCCATGCCGTCCAAATTCTCAGCCTTCCGGCGTGGAAGTCTGTACAATTTTGCTCACTTTCCCCGGAGTTTTCGAATCACATCGCAGAAAGCAATTACAAACTAATTCCGGAATGTCGTTTGTCGCGTCGTTCTCACAGATTGCTTGAACTGGATATGCTCCACTTCCGCCGCATTGAACGTAATCGCCCCATATATGATTTTCCTCCCACCGCGCTCTTCAGAGGCCTTTAGGAATCTTGATGAAATACCACCCGCCCGTTCGAATCTTCTTTTCGACCTTGCTTGCATCTCCCGTGAAAAACTTCCAGCTTTCGCGGGACTCCGCTGTCTCCGGCTTGGGCCGAGTCTTCAATTCAACGCGAGTACGCAAGAGCACTCAGTTCAGCGATGTTGCGCATAAGGATAGCTTTCTTGTTTCTCTGCAGTGCTACTGGGGCTGACTGGCTTTGCCGCGCGACCACGTCTTTTCAGACGTCTGTCCAGGGGACCAGTCGACCGGCTCAACGATTGCGTAGTAAACGGTGTTCCCACAATGGACGCAATGCGCTTCTCGTATCGGGCTGAGAGAACCGCCAACGGTTTGTTGGAAAGTCCGCAGGCAATCCGGGCAGGTGATCGAAACGTAAGGCTCTCCAGCGGCATCGTTCCCGTTTCGTTGAATCCAGAGGGGTGCCGCGCCGGTTTGCTGGTTGGCACGCAACCGCCTTGGTTGGACGAGCCCTCCGATAATTCTCAACAAGGACCCGACACCACAGCCCTTCTGATAGAAGGCATCGGCGGCAACTCCTGAAGGCACCTCATGGCCGGAAAACGCGCCGCTCATCGCGATTACCCGAATCGAGGGAAAACGGCCATGGACCACAGACAGCAACTCAAAGCCGGACATACCCGGTATGTTGAGATCGGAGAGAAGAATATCCGGGATATCCTTCCGAATTTCAGCCAATGCGGAGAATCCGTCTTCTGCAGACCGAACTGAGAAACCAACCTCAGCGAGCACTTCCGACAACGAGGCTCGAATCAAAGGTTCATCGTCCATGATCAACAGTTTTGCTGGGGGATCTTGCTGTTCGTTCCGCATCCTGCACCTCATCGTTCGAATGCATGAAGCTTTGGGACAAATATCCCATTGAAGAATCCGCAAGACTGGTCACTTTCGCACACGGATCGGCGGTCGGGCGTGGAAACGTTAGGGCGTGAGTCAGCAAAGACCTGTGCCACCTGATTGGCGACCAGGCCCGGGGACGCCACTTGATTGAAATTACGGAGCTGGGATCGAGGTGTGGCCGAGGCTTCCCAATCGCAGGGTAGAGATTTTTTGGAAAAGTGAGCAAAAGTGAACAGATCGGTCTCCAGTAAATGGTTCATCCTATGGCAAAATACAGCGTGGGGTGTCGGATAATGGAAAATTCGCGGATCTTCCATTAAATGAGCGGTTTCCGGAACCCCGGAATGGTCGAATATTGACGAAAGTTTGGGCCCGGTGCGGTGATTCCGCTGTTAGCCTGAAGTTGATGCGTTTGTGGCCGGCGTAACGCATCCGCCCCAAACTGCACCCAGAGGGGAGGCGGTTGAATGGTTCAGCTCGAAAAGCCAGGATTTAATGCCGCCGCCTTCCTCACCCATGCTGGCCTGGGGCGGAAAGTCGTGCAAATAGCGCCCAGGGAAACGTTCTTTTCACAGGGAGACCCGGCAGATTCCGTCTTCTATCTCCAGGATGGCCGCGCAAGGATCACGGTCGTCTCCCAAGCCGGCAAGGAAGCCACCGTCGCGCTCCTTTCCGCCGGCGACTTTGTGGGAGAAGAGTCGCTCGCGGCGGTGCATGGGTTGCGTTTAGCCACGACCGCGGCGATCACCGCCTGCAGCGCACTCAAGATAAGCCGGGATGAGATGATTCGCGTGATGCACGAGGAGCACGAGTTCTCTGACCTGTTCTTGAAATTCCTACTGGCCCGCAGCATGAGAACGCAGGCAGACCTCGTCGACCAACTCTTCAACTCCAGTGAAAAGCGTTTGGCTCGCATTCTCCTGTTGATGGCGGAATTCGGGAAATCAAGCGAGCCAGAGACATTGATTCCCAAGATCTCGCAGGAGACGCTGGCGGAAATGATCGGAACAACGCGGTCCCGTGTGAGCTTCTTCATGAACCGGTTCCGTAAGCTCGGCCTTATCGAATACGACGGTCGCATCCGGGTTCACCGATCCCTGCTGAATGTGGTACTGCACGATCAACTGCCGGGCGACGCACACAAAGATGAGGGTATCTCCGAGTCTTCACAGGAATTGGCCAATTGAGCGCGAACGACTTCGTCATGCCATTGAAGGCAACGAGCAATCGATGCTAATCCGCAATCTTGGGATATCCTGCATCAGGCGGGAAAGTATTCTGGCCATGGTCCGCATGCCCCCTCAAAGCGCTCTATACAGCTTGTATTGAAAGGAAAGCAATGATTCCTCCAAAAGAGACGCGTGATTTGGCCCGCAGCCTCGTTGCTCGCGAGGCCGACACAAGTGCGACCTCGCTGCACACCGAACCTGCAACGGTGCGCCTCTATGACAGGCTCCGCCTACAGTTCAGCACACCTGTAGGGGTTGACGGGTTTCAGGTGCTCGCTTCTCGTGCTCTGGCTCTAGCAAAGTCGGAGTCTCGCCGGCTCAGCACCGTGCAAATAACGGCTAATGGAGGTTTGCGCGGCCTCGGCAAAGTCGAATCCCAGACGGACACGGATGAGGACGGCGAAGCCGGAATCACTCTGATTGCGCAGCTGCTCGGGCTGTTTGTTAGCTTCCTTGGCGAGGCAACGACGCTGCGTTTAATAGAAGATTTGCGCCTTCAGGTTGAGGTCAGGACAGAGGCGGCCACGACTGAATCGACCCCGTTGGCCTCTGAGGCCGATGGACCTATAATGGCCGCGGCTTTCGAAGACCTTCTGCTGGAGATTGATCGGCTGAGGAGTGTGAGCAAACACATTGAAGCGCTGGCGGACAAACATCCCGGCATGGAAGATGGACTCGTGAGTGTTGCGGGAAATATTCTCAGTATTGCCACGGTTTTGGATGTTTTCACCCTCATCCGGAGCAAGGCGGGCGGCTCGCAAGAAGAGGTCCCTAACCTGCAAACGAATATCTACATGAATTGAGTTCCGCCAGCGCTAATTTCAATGCGGCTCTAATTGTCGGACACCTGAATCGTGGGACGCTTACCAAAGGATGGAATCGTCCCCTGATCCTCCCGCCGAGCGGGTGAGTGTTTTCGAAACCTAGTAAGTATCCCCCGGCAGAGCCGGGGGCCTTACGGTGTGAGCCGCTCAAAGCGGCTTGAGCGGGGTCGCTAACGCGGCCCCGGTTACGTTGGGCCACCTTGACGGTGGCAAGTCACTTCCAGAGGTTGAGTTGGTCCAATCTCTTGTCTTCCTCTTCCTGGTTGCGGATGTACTCGCGGATCACGGTTTCATCCCGGCCTACCGTGGACACCATGTATCCCCGCGCCCAGAAGTGCTGACCGACAAAATTCTGCTTGCGCTCTCCATAGACCCGGGCAAGGTGAATCGCACTCTTGCCCTTGATGAAGCCCACCACCTCTGACACCGCGTACTTGGGCGGAATCGAGATCATCATGTGCACGTGGTCCACCATCAGATGGCCTTCTTCAATCCGGCTCTGCTTCTGCTCAGCGAGGCGCCGGAATACCTCGCCCAGGTGCTGCCGAAGCTCCTTGTACAGCGTTTTGCGACGGCATTTGGGAATGAAGATTACGTGGTATTTGCACTCCCATTTGCTGTGGCTTAAACTTTCGTATTCGTCCATCCGAGATCTCCTCCTCGTGTGCTTGGCGGCTCACGATCTGGAGTTTCTTGGATGGACTCCCGAAAATGTCAAACTTCTACTGCCACCCCGCCAGAGGCGGGGGGCCTCCCATGTTTAGCTAGCGAAACGATGCCGGCTTGAGACATGACGACTCTCTCCAAATGCGAGATCTAGCCAACCAACTGGTTGCTTACGAAGCCGCTTCGGGCAAGGCATCCGAGCTGGAGGAGTCCGCGGCCCTTCGCGTCTACGAGAAGTTGCGCATGCGTCTGTCTGCACTTGTGGGAGTTGCCGGTTTTCAGGCGCTCGCTTTTCGCGCATTGGCGCAAACCAAGGCGGACGCTCCCGGTTTTCGGTCGGTCGAGGTTGCCGCTGATGGGTCTTTGAAGCGCCTGGGTGAATCAGATACTCCCGTTGACACTGACCAAGATTCGGCAGGCGAAGGAGGAATCGTTCTTATTGGGCGATTGCTCGGACTGCTTCTAATTTTTCTAGGCGAAGCATTGACGTTGAACCTGATCAGTGATTTATGGCCGGATGCGGTCCTCGACGATCGCACTTCCGGGAAGGGGAAAAAAGCGTGAGCGCACAAGACAAAGTGACAATCAACAAACTGCCGACCGGAGTTCCCGGACTTGACGAAATTGTGGGTGGCGGTCTCCCCGAATTCTCGTTTAACATCATTGCGGGTGCGCCCGGAAGCGGGAAGACCACGCTGGCGCACCAGTTCGTGTTTGCCAATGCGACTTCCGAGCGTCCTGCCCTCTATTTCACCGTCCTCGGTGAATCCGCAATAAAAATGCTGCGATACCAGCAACAGTACACGTTCTTCGATCCGGCGAAGCTGCCCGGCTCCATCCGCTTTATCAACCTTAGCCAGGTTGTCTTAGAGAAAGACCTGGGAGCGGTGTTGGAGGAGATTACCAAAGAAGTTGAAAAGGCCAATCCCGCTGTCGTGGTTGTGGACTCGTTCCGCACCATGGTTCGGAAGCCGCAGAGTGACATGGACCTGCAATCCTTCATTCAACGGCTAGCTTTGTTTCTGGCCAGTTGGCAAGCTACAACTTTCTTGATCGGCGAGTATGCCGAGGAGGAGTTACGTGACAATCCCATTTTTACCGTCGCCGATGGGCTGTTCTGGTTGCGCCAAACGGCCGAGCGTAATTCGATTGTGCGGAAGTTGCAGATCATAAAACTCCGCGGCCAGGCTTCAGTGCCAGGGCTTCATACATTTCGCATCACAGATGCTGGAGTGCAAGCCTTCTCTCGCACATTTGGGTTGACCGAACGCGTGAAAAAGCAGACCGGCCAGCGGCGCCTTTCCTTCGGTATCCCGGACTTGGACGTAATGCTGGATGGCGGCGTGCGTGAAGGCGATAGCGTCCTCATAGCCGGGTCTTCGGGAACCGGGAAATCTGTCCTGGCAACCCAGTTCATTGCGGAAGGGGTAAGCCAGGGAGAGCCAGGAATTGTGGCGGTCTTTGAGGAACGCCCACAGGCATATACTGAGCGGGCAATCAGTCTAGGCTTGGATCTGGAGACACCGCAGAGCGAGGGAAAACTCACCATCCTCTATCTCCGCCCCCTGGATCTTTCAGTGGACGAGACTATGCAGTCGATTCTGGACGCAGTGCAGAAGATCGGTGCCAAGCGCCTGGTGATCGATTCGCTGGCGGGTTTTGAAATGGCGCTCTCGCCCGGCTTCCGCGCCGACTTTCGCGAATCGCTCTACCGGATGATCTTCGCTCTGACAGGAATCGGAGTGACGATACTAAGTACGGTTGAGGTGGATGAGTCCTTTACTGAATTCCCGTTCAGCACCTACTCGATTTCTTTCCTTTGCGATGACATCATCCGGCTTCGGTATGTTTCGATCGATGCCCAACTTCGCAAGATCATGGTGGTCATCAAGATGCGCGGCGGCAATCATGCCAAGGATATTCGCGAGTATGAAATCACGCCCAAGGGCGTGGTTATTCTCGGCAAACGCCTCACAGACTTTCAGGGTCTAATCAGCGGGATTCCTGTGCGTTCGGACCGGTCTGACCGGAGGGAAGAGCTGTCTCATGATCCGGAAATCAAGAATCAAGCCTAAGGAAGCACGTGACGGTCTTGAAATCAATGCCAACCTTGGCCTTGATGCGAGGGACGTGCCAATGATCGAGCGGGCGATCTTTGAGGGCTCGCCTGTGCCGGTTGCCGCATTGGCAGGACCCAACCACACATTGCGCTACGTCAATCCTGCCTTCTGCCGATTGGCCGGCAAAACTAAAGATGACCTGACTGGAAAGTCTTTCGCAGACGTCGTTTTCTGGGAAGGGTGCCTTGTATTACTGGATCATGTTTACGCCACGGGAGAAGGCGTAGTCCATGCTGAACCGGAAGGCAATGAAGCTCATCCCGCCGGCCGTTCATACACGATGTGGCCAATTCGTGCTGTGGAGGATCGACCGGCGGAAATCCTGGTGCAAGTGGACGAGACCTCACGAATCTACCAGCAGGCGATTGCAATGAATCAACAACTGCTGCTGTCGGGGGTGCGCCAGCTTGAACTCAGAGAGATGGCAGAGAGCCTGAATGCTCAACTCAAACTTGAAATCGCCGAGCGCGAGCGTATGGAACGGGCCCTAGTGAACAGTGAAAAACTGGCGGTGACGGCGAGGTTCGCCTTAACCATGGCCCATGAGATCAACAACCCTTTGGCTGCAATGACCAACCTGGTATTCCTGTTGTCCTCACTGGAAACGAGCCCCCAGGCACAGTCTTTCATCGCCATGATGGAAGAGCAGATACAAGGTCTAAGCCGCATCGCTACCCATATGCTCAAATTTCATCGCGACACCAACAAGCTGGCTGAATTCACATTGGGTGCAGTTCTTCGTGAAATATCGGACTTTTACGGCCCCCAGGCTGATAAGCGAGGGATTGCCGTTCATCAGCGCCTTGAGACAGATGGAGCTATCGTGGGCTTCAGAAGTGAAATTGTTCAGGTCGTTACGAACCTGTTGCTCAATGCGCTTGATGCCACGTCAGCGGGCGGACAGATCATGATTCATCTATATCCCGCTCCACGCTGGCTCTGTGAAATCCATGCTTCACACGGTTATTGCCTCTCGATTGCTGATACCGGAAGCGGTATCGCGTCGCAAGATCGAGCGCGAATCTATCAACCTTTCTTCACCACAAAGGGGGAAAGGGGGACAGGCCTTGGGCTATGGGTAAGCGCTGGTATCGTCGACCGCATCGGAGGGTCGATACGCGTTTGGAGCTCCCGCCTCCCGGGGCATTCGGGCACATGTTTCTCTGTCTTCCTGCCCGCTGGGCAAGCCACTTTCTCACCGCTTCGCCGCCGTCCTGGCAAATCGATGCCAATCTAGATATTCGGCCCGACAACGTCGACTCGCAATCTATGCTTGAATGAGCGTCCGTGTGGAAGAAACAAGTCATCCAATTGCTGAGTCCTAAAATCCGCACAAGGATAAACAGATGCAGGTTCCGAACCATGTGCAAGAACATATAGATACGATTGCCAAACATGAACAGGAGTTTCTTGCGCGAAGATCGCCTGCGGAAAGACTGGGAGACTTAACCGCCGCGATCGTTGGCAACCTCGGATTCGTGGCCACCCACCTCTTCCTCTTCTTGTCCTGGATCCTAGCAAATACCCTGCATTTGCCGTCAATCCCGCATTTTGATCCTGTGCCCTTTTCGCTTCTCGGAACAATCGTTGCCATGGAAGCTATCCTTTTGGCGAGCCTCATCCTCATGAGGCAGGCACGACTGGCCCGTCGCGCCGATGAACGGGAACATCTCATGCTTCAAATTCTTCTCCTCACGGAGAAGGAAGTGACGGCCGTCATAAGCATGAACCAGCAGATTGCGACGAAGGTGGGGTTGCAGGATATGGAAAACAGCATGGAAATCGAACAACTCGGCCGGAATACATCGATCGATGAAGTCGCGCAGGACATTCAACGGAGTCTGTCCGAAGATCTGTAGCCTGGCCGCGCGATTGAGAACGGCGAGTGTGGGATCTCGCGGGATCTGACCGAGGAGGAGTAGGCGAAAGCTTCACCCGCGCAACCAACATTGGTCACTTCCCAGGATCTCCGATGCCAATTGGGGAGTCCATTGCGATCACCACAGCACACGTATATTTCGGGCCAGATCGCGTCGATTCGCTTTGCCAAGATGAGCAAATGAGTTACGGTCGGCCATCCTGAAGCCTGCGTATCGCAGCCGCATGCCAGCCCAAGCAGACTCGGCACCGAGGTCGCCGAGCCTAAAGTTCGTCGCAGACTGTCAGTAATCTGAAGCCGGGATGGAGCTAGGAGTTACTTCTCTATCACCTTTTCGATCTGTCCGAGCTTTTTCTCAGCTTTGCGTGAGTTTTCGGGAAGTCTGCGTGACTTGGCGTAAGCGGGATTGTTACGTTCAGTCATCCGCTGAGGTCGGGTGAGATTGAACGACAAGAGCAGTCTTTCTATTCCTGAGCCCATCGTGCAGTTGCAGCGGCAGTTGGATCAGTTCCGCAGTGCACAGCCGCATCGGGCGAAGATTCCAGAGAGTTTGTGGCAGGCGGCGGAAGAACTGGCGCGCCAGCACGGCGTGTATGCGGTGGCCCATCCGCTGCGGTTGGACTATGTGAGACTGAAGCGCCGCCTGGAAACAGTCTCGAAGGTTGAGGAGAAGAAGAGGAAGAAGAAGGTCGCATTGCCGGGGTTCGTGGAATTGATCGCCGCTCATCCG
>CAVPNO010000061.1:0-15440 GCA_963706455.1 uncultured Acidobacteriota bacterium
GCTGCATGCGCCGCCGTGGTTTGCCATCCTCATCCGCTGGGCGGCGGCTCACTCCACAACAAAGTGGTCTACCACGCCATGAAAGCGATGAACGCGCCGGGGCTCCACCCCCCGGACGAAGACCCGTCCGGGGGGACCCCGGGCTGGAATGGCCGGTGCTCCGCTTCAACTTCCGCGGGACGGGCCGAAGCGAGGGCGAGCACGACGGGGCGGCCGAAGCCGGGGATGTGCTGGCAGCGCTGATCTGGCTTGAAAACGAATACAAATTGCCGCTGGTGGCAGCGGGATTCAGTTTTGGCGCGGCGATGGTTCTTGCAGCTTGTTGCGGAAGTGGATCCATCCCATGTCCCAAAAGCCAGACCTGGGGCACCCAGAGTCTGAGTGGGGCGCCGCAGAATTTGCGGGCGGTGGCGGCACTGGGTCTGCCGGTGCGGTCGGGGATCGAGGCACCCAGGTACGACTATGGGTACCTGGCCCATTGCCGGATTCCCAAGCTCTTCCTGAGTGGCGACAACGATCGATTCGCCAAAAAATCGGAACTTATAGAGATAGTTGCTGCGGCGTCGGAGCCAAAGCGCGTGGCGCTGGTTCCGGGCGCCGATCATTTTTTTACCGGCCAGCTGGAGTTCATGCAATCGTACCTCTCCGGCTGGTTGAAGGAGCAAGTCTATGACCCCGGTCAGCGACCTTCTGTTTGACACCCTGCACACCACGGCCACCGGGATTTTTACCGGCGCGCTGGCGGCGTGCAACATCGAGTCGGCATTCGATCGGCGCATCAAGTTCGAAGGCAATGTGTTGCGGCGCCAGTTGCCAGACGGAAGCGGCCCCGAGGCGATCGATCTTTCGGCGTATCGGCGGATCTTCGTGGTGGCTCTGGGGAAGGCTGCCGAGCCCATGCTGGAGGTATTGCTCCGGAAGATGAAGCGGCGCAAAGGGGTTCGCGGAATATGTTGCACCAACCAGCAATCCAGGACGCGCAACTGGCGGTTTCGGTATTTTGAGGCGGGACATCCGCTGCCGAACGAAGAATCGTTCGCGGCCGCGCGGACCGCATTGGCGCTCCTGAGAAAAGCCCGCAAGGACACGCTGGCGATCTTCCTGATTTCGGGAGGCGGCTCGGCCCTGTTCGATCTGCCACTGGATCCGGCAATCGGGCTCGAGGACACGATCCTATTCCACCAGGCGCTGCTGGCCTCGGGCGCGCCGATCGGAGAGATCAACACCCTGCGCAAGCATTTTTCCGCGGTGAAGGGTGGACGACTGGCGATGGCCGCCCCGGAAGCGCAGAAAGTCTCATTTTTGCTGCCGGACGTGCCGTTGCGCTCGCTGGATGCGCTGTCGTCGGGACCGACGTCGCCCGATCATTCTACGGTGGAAGAGGTGCGCGCGATCATCAGCAAGTATGGTCTCGGGCCCCGGCTGCCGGCCAAGGTGAAAGCTTTCTTTGAGCGCGCGGATTTGCCCGAATCGCCGGGGAACAAGAGCTGGCGGCCGCCCTTTTTGCCGAAGAAAGTTGCGGACGCGGTGCTGGCGCGCAAGGTGACCGCAGCGGCGAGCATGTCAGGCGAGGACCGGGCCTTCCGTGACTCCGTATTTGAGATTCTGCTTTCCAGCCACGACATGGTGGAGAACGCCCGTTCGCTGGCGCAGAAGGCGGGGTATTTTGTGGCGGTGGACAATAGCTGCGACGACTGGGATTACGCGGAGGCCGCACGCTATCTGCTCGAGCGGTTCCATTCGCTGCGCGAGGCGCATCCGCGGCTGTGCCTTATCTCCGGCGGAGAGGTGACCGTGACAATGAACCGGACGCCGGGAGCCGGGGGCCGCAATCAGCAGTTTGCTCTGGCTTGCGCCATGGAGCTGGCGAAGCATCGTGGCGAGCCCCTGACGGTGCTGAGTGCGGGCACGGACGGGATAGACGGCAATACAAGATCGGCGGGCGCCATCGCGGATCCGACGACAGTAGGGCGCGCGCGGGCCTTCGGGTATGACCCCGAGAGGTCACTGGCTTGCTTCGATGCGTGTCCCCTGTTTACGGCGCTTGGAGATTCGGTAGTGACTGGGCCCACCGGTCATAATTTGCGGGATTTACGGCTGCTGATCGCGAACGGGTAAGAGACGGGGAACAGGCAACAGGGAATAGAGCTACGAACTGATCCCTGATCCATGTTCTTTGTTTCCTGTTCCCTGTTCCCTGCTTTAGGATGTGTTCGTGGCGCGAAGACCATCCCGCAAGGCGGCCGGCAAAGCGCCGGATATTCGCACCGTCGCCGCCCTGGCGAAGGTTTCGATTGCGACTGTTTCGCGCACCATCAATGGATCGCCCGCGGTCAGCGACCGGCTGATGAAACGGGTGTGGCAGGCCATCGAGCAGCTGAATTACTTCCCGAATACGCATGCACGGAGCCTGGTTTCGGGCCGCAGCCGGATTCTTGGCATCATTGTTGAAAACATTACCAACCCCTTCTTCCCGGAGTTGATACAGAACTTCGAGGAAGTGGCGGTCGCGCATGGGTACGAGATCCTGGTCAGCTCGTCCAACAGCGACCCGGCCGTCTTGACCACCTGCGTACGGCGGATGCTGGAGCGCAAGGTAGAGGGCGTGGCGGTGATGACGTTCGGCGAGGAAGAGCCAGTGCTGGACCAGCTGACTCACCGCGACATTCCCATGGTGCTGGCGGAGTTCAAGCTGGACGATCCCAAGACCAGCACCATTCTGCTGGACTACACGACCGGGATGCGTGCGGGCGTAAATCATCTTATGGGGCTGGGTCACCGCAAGATCGGGTTTCTGGCGGGTCCGCACAAGCTGCATTCGGCCATCACCCGGGAAAACGACTTTCGGGCGGCGATGAGCGAGGCGGGCCTCCGGCAGGAGCCGGCATGGTGCATCGAGTGCGACCACACCCTGCGCGGCGGTGTGGCGGGCTTCGAGAAGTTATGGGCGCTCCCCGAGCGGCCAACGGCAGTGCTGTGCTCCAACGACATGACGGCCATCGGCGTGCTTCGGGCGGCTTTCATGGGAGGGTTGCGGGTGCCGCAGGATTTGTCGGTGGTGGGGCTGGACGATATCGACTTCGCCGAATTCACGCTGCCGCCGCTGACTACCATCCGGTTATCACGGGCGGACCTGGCGCGGGCGGCGTTCGACGCTCTGCGGGCGCAAACCGAAGCAAGCCCGAAGATGCAGCGTGAGTTCCTGGTGTCGACCAGCCTGGTGGTGCGGGGATCAACCGGAGCGCCGGCGGAGTGAAAACAGGGGTCAGGGGTCAGGGGTCAGGAGTTAGGTCAGGTCAAACCGATTCCGCGGAGAGCTGAGGGCGGATAGAGGAAGGCTCGTTCCCGGCGCGCATCGAGGCGACTTCGTCGTGGGTTGCTTCGGCGGCGGAACGGCGGTTGGGATAGACGTGCGCCTCGCCGAAGGTGACGTGCGCGGAGAATCCCCTGGTTCCCAGAACTTTCCAGAGGTGGGGCAGGAAGAGCGTGTCGTCGAACCAGCAAAGATCGCGCTCGTTGCCGTCTTCGAGTACGTAGCGCACAGCGGCAGCGGCAACGGGCGCGGCGGCCGCGGCGGCGGGCTCATAGAGCGAGGAGTGAAACCGCAGGACCTGGGAGCCGTCGCTGCTGGTTCCTTCCGGAAAAAGCAGCACAGGGACGGGCAGATTCAGGCGGTCGGCGATCTGGCGGACAACTTCCGCGGTGCTGGCGCGACTGCGGCGATCAATGAAAATAGTTCCCCCGGTGCGAGCAGCTTTGCCGAAATAGGGCCAGCGGGCGATCTCAGCCTTGGAGACAAAGAAGCACGGCATCACGGCGCTGAGAATCACAATATCGAGATAACTGAGGTGGTTGGAAACTACCAGGCCGTGGGTGGGAATCGGGCCGTCGGCGGTGGGACGGATCCCGAAGGCGCGGAGGACGCGGCAGGCCGCGCCATGCAGCCAGCCGGCTCGCTCGACGAGCGTGAGGGGGCCCCGGATGCGGAGAGTCCAGTAAGACAGGATGCAACCGGCCAGGGCGAAGGCCAGCGCCACAGCGCGCCGGAGGGCACGCAGTTTCACTGCGTCAAGGGCGCGAGGAAGCGGCTGCGCGCGGCATGCGACAGCAGCTTGAGATCGAGCAGGGTCAAAAAATCGATGGTGCCGAATTCGCGATCCCAGGCCGGCGGCGCGGCAATCCGCGCCCCGATGGCGAGATAGGTCTTGAGAAGCTTGGGAACCTTGACGGAGACGGGCTGGGAAGCGGCCGGATCGCAATCTTCGGCGGAACTCGATTCTGCCATGCAGGACGAGGGCTGTGCCTCGGCGGACGGCGGCTCGATGGGACATGCGTAGGCGGTGGTCGGCATAGTCTCGAACTCGGGCGGAACGCGGAACTGGTCGAGCTGGCGGTAAAGCTGCCAGCCTTCCGCGGGCACCCTGGAAGTGAGCGACGAGCAACCAATGAGATAGCGCAGGCCCATGTCGGTAGCATACTGCGCGATGCCGCGCCACAGAAGGGTGAGCACCTCGGGGGTGCGATGTTCGCGATCGATGGAAGCCCGCCCCAGTTCGAGCACGCCGGGACGCAGCGGCTCGTAGGGCCCGAGGTTGAATTCCTGCTCGGAGTAGTAGCCATGGTTCCGGGCGGCGGTGGCGCCTGTCTGCATGCGGTAGGTGCCCACAATGCGCCGCACGGGGTTGTCTTCCTGCTTGTCTTCGACGATCAGGTGCTCGCACACTTCATCGAACTGGTCGGTGTCGAGGCCGGTTTGATAGGAACTCTCAAGTCCCTCACCCATTTCGATATTGAAGACCCGGAACCGGAGGCGGCAGGCGGCGATTCGGTCCTCAGCCGATTGGGCGAGGCGAACGCGATAATGGCCCACTTCGGCGTGAATCCGGTGTGCAACCAGGTTTTCGGGTAGGGAAAGAGCGGGGATTGGCGACTTGAGGCTCACCAAACCGTTGGGACCGCCGGCGGAAACCATCGGGGTCTTGCGCGGCATATTCGGAATCACGCCCTTAGTATGTTGCCGCCATTGTAAGAGGACGATGAACCGGATGCAAACGCGCTGCAAATACTCTGACCGGGCCGTAAAACTCAAGTAACTAACTGACCTACTTGAGGTACGATGGCTCGGTTACTGCGGTGATGCAGAACACAAAAAGTGATCAGTGGTCAGTGAACGTTTCGGTGACTTCCTGATCACTGTCCACTGAACACAACCACTGGTTTCAACAGCTGCCGCCGGCGATGGACGGGATCACCAGCACTTCGTCGCCATCCTGGAAGCTGTACTTCTCGTTGCCGAGGAAACGGATGTCTTCCTCATTGACATAGAAGTTGATGAAGCGGCGGATCTGGCCGTCTTCGCCGCGCAGATGGGGACGCAACGCCGGGAAACGGCCCTCAATATCGTTGACCAGTTCGGGGAGGTTGGCGGCGGTACTGGCGATCTCGCGGACATTGTTGGTGTGCTTCTGGAACGCGTTGGGCAACACAACTTTGACGGACATCTTTTCTACCTCTCGGACAAGCTAAGCGCCGCGACGGCGGAGTGTTCTTCCACGAAGTTTTCAAAATCGGCAAGGCGCGGACGGATTGCGTGGCCCTGGTCATAGGCGCCCTGGAGAACGTCGGTGGTCTTGAGGCCGTTGCCGGTAATGCAGGTGACCGTGAGTTCGTCGGGCTGAATGCGCCCGTGTGCATAGAGGCGCGCCGTGACCGCCGTCGTAACGCCGCCGGCCGTCTCGGTGAAGATGCCCTCGGTTTCCGCCAGTTCCTGGATGGCAGAAACGATCTCGACGTCGGAGACATCCTCGGCCCAGCCGCCGGAGGAGCGAATGGCGCGCGCGGCATAGATGCCGTCCGCCGGGTTGCCGATGGCCAGCGAACGCGCGATCGTGTGCGGGCGTTGCGGCTCGATCACTTCCGTCCCGTTCTTGACGGCGGTGGAGATGGGCGAGCACCCGGTGGCCTGCGCACCGAAAAAGCGGACCGGCCTGTCCTCGACCAGGCCGAGCGCGACGAGTTCGTTAAAGGCCTTGCGGATCTTGGTGATAAGCGAGCCGCCGGCCATGGGGACGACAACGTTGTCGGGCAGGCGCCAGCCAAGCTGCTCGGCGATTTCAAAGCCGACCGTCTTCGAGCCCTCGGCGTAGTAGGGCCGCAGGTTCACGTTGACGAAGCCCCAGTTGTAACGCTCGGCGATCTGGCTGCTGAGGCGGTTGGCGTGGTCGTAATTCCCTTCCACCCGGACCAGGGTGGCGCCGTAGACCTGGGTGTTGAGAATCTTGGCGGGCTCAAGATCGGAGGGGACCAGGATATAGGTCTTCAAGCCCAGACGAGCCGCGTGGGCTGCCACCGCGTTGGCGAGATTGCCGGTGGAGGAGCAGCCGACAGTGTCGAACCCGAAGCTTTGCGCATTGGCCAGCGCCACGGCGACGACGCGATCCTTGAAGCTGAGCGTGGGCATGCACACGGCGTCGTTCTTGATGTAGAGATTCAAGGCGCCGATGCGGTGGGCCAGGCGCGGGGCGGCGACGAGAGGCGTGAAGCCGGAGGGCGTCTGGGGGACGTAGTTTTCGGCGACGGGCAGCAGGGCTTTATAGCGCCACATGCTGGCCGGGCCCTGCGCGATGGATTCACGGGTAAAGCGGGTGCGTGCGTAGTCGAGGTCGTAAGCGACCTCGAGCGGAGAAAAGCACTCTTCACAGATGGAAAGCGGCTGGACCCCGTAGGTCTTGCCGCATTCGCGACATCGCAATTCGTAAGTACTCACCGGACCCTCGCAGTATGCGAGTGACGGCGGGTGCGGGTACGCGTGACCGGCTCTGAAAGAGCGAACGATGAGTTGACTCGAAGCTACTTGCGAAGCCGCCTCAGTGATGAGTGCTGAAGCGACCCCCGAATCTCATGTTCCTGGCATTTAAGCCAGCGAGAGTTGACACCATGCTCCCGGTTTGCCCGGGCAGGTTGTCGTGGCGTCACAGGGCCCGTCCCTCAGCCACTCTGCATGAAACTCAGGCCTGCCCTTTGGGGGCAAACTTGAATACTTTACTTTTACCACAGGGTGGGGAGCGGCGCAAGCGGGTACAGCGAACGGGGCTTTCGAGGTTTCGAAGCGCGGATTTCGTGGTCTGGTCAGGTCTGGTTTTCAATCCAGGTCTCAAAGTCGAGACATGGGGGCACCCGGCAGGAGCGGGGTGAGCTGCCGAAATCGACGCACCGGTAGTCAGAGGTTCACAGATATGCCGCCCCAAGTCTCGGGCTCGACGTCGGCCAGAGTCTCGGTGAAATTCCATCGGTGGCCGTAAAAGTCCTCTGCGTCGTATTGGCGCTCTCCGTAAAAATGATCTGTGGGTTCCGTGAGGATTTTGGCGCCCGCCGCTCGCGCACGCTCGCAATGACTCCGCGCCTCCTCGATTCGTACCTGCACCATCACCGATTGGTTAGGCGCAATATCGCCCTCGGCGATGGTGAAGCAGCCTTCACCGGCGCGCATCTGGATGCGATGATTGGCAATTCGTAACCGCACGGTGAAGCCGAATGCCTTCTGGAGCCATTCGGCGGCCACGCCTGGATCGGGGTAGCGGAGGACGGGAATCACGGGACAGGGAGGAACGGAACGGTTGGAGCGCACGGGACCTCACGAGAAACTGCGGGGCCAGATTAGCATGAGGCGTGGAGGAGGATCAGCTGCCGGGCGCTCCAAGCAAAGACCCGTGTAGAATCGTTTCCATCTGAGGAGCACTGCATGGCCCGGCGCATCGTCGCGATCGCAATCACTCTTGCGTTGTGGTCCATCGGCGCCGTGGCGGGTTCCGGGGCCAGGCCGGGGGTCACTCCGGTCGAGGCCAATCTCACTGGAGATCTGGCGGCTCGCCTGCTCCATCCGGGCTCGATCATCCACGCGCAGGTTGCGGTGGAATGGAGCGGCAACGATTGTCTCCTGAGGAAAGGCGCCATCCTCGAGGGACAGGTCCTTTCCGTCGTTCTCCATTCCAAGACAGCCCAGGACTCCGAAGTTAGTCTTGCGTTTACGCGGGCGCAGTGCGGTCACAAGGACATGAGCGACCTCGACCTGACGCTCGTCGGCGTGGCCGCCCCCCCGGTACACCAAGATCTCGGCATCCTCGACGATCCTTTGCCGATTACCACAGGAGGCGCGGGCGCAATCGCGTCTCTGAAAATGGCCCAGACGGGCTGGAGCGTGCCGATCGCGACTTCCGGTCTGGACATGCCCGAGTTCTCCTCCTTCAAGGTGGGCGACGTGGTTGGCATCAGCCGGCTGAAACTCGGCATTCGCGCTAGTCGGGAAAGCGGCTCCGTCCTGAAAATGAAGGGCCGAGACGTTTCCCTCGACGCGCACACCATGTTTTTGTTCGTCCCCACGGAAAGCATGTTTTCTCGTGTTCCCGGAGCCAGCCAGGCCAACCAATCCGTTCAGTCGGCCCATGCGCTCGATGCGGTTCCGCCTCCTCCCCCCGAGCTGCCTCCGCCGCCCGTGGACGACTCCGATCGCTGTACCCTTGCGCCATGCGACGCAGCCCTCGCCTCCGGCACTGCGATTGACGTCGGCAACGGCGCCGCCGGCATTTCCATCCGGGAGTTGGGCTACCTGCCCCGCCCCAATCCGATCATGTCCGGCTTAGACCACGATGAGGCGTTGGCGTTCCTGGGAACAGGCGAATTGCTGGTCGCATTCAAGCTTCATATCCTCGCTCCCCGTCACGAGCTCGGCAAGTCAGGGCCCACGCGTCGAGTCATTCGCGCGGCACTCGTCGATACCCGGACGTCGATGGTGACGGGCACGGTGGACTGGGAATTGCCCGACTTTCAGGATTTCCTCTGGCCTTTAGGAGAAGGCCACGTCCTGGTTCACGTTGGCTCGGAGCTTCGCGTTTACAGCCACGGGTTGAAGATCGAAAACCGAAAGCCCCTCGACGGTCCGCTTGCGTTTGTGCGCCTTTCGCCGAACGGAAACTTTATCGCAGTGGGCACGGTGCGCGAAAGGCACTCGCGGCAACTTCACGAGCAGTTGCGCGAGGAAACGGGCAGCGAGCCGGAAGAGGATATCGGCATTGAGGTTCTGAACCGCAAATTTGAAACCGTAGCGAAATCCACGATCTCCTCCACACTCCAGCCTCCAACTTTGCTCGACAATGGTCAGGCCATGCTCCTCGCTCAGCCGGATGGTCATTACCGCATGGCGATGCTCACCTGGGATGGCCACATCTCCACCATTGCGCGCTTCACGTCGGGCTGCACACCCCGCATGTCCAGCATCTCGCCGGGCCTGATCTTCCTGGTCAGTTGCGACAAACAGGCTGAATTCCGCGACTACCACTTACTGCGCCCCGATGGGAAGCCGGTGCTGATGGGCCGATCGACGCTGAACGAGATCGGCCACGCCGTCGAAAGCAGCTCGAATGAGCAATTTTTCGTGCTGAAGTCGGTAGAATCCAGTTCGGCTGTCCATCCGGATGCCATTTTCAGCGGGAACGATCTGGTGTCGGAAAAACTGGCAGTGTATCGCACCGCGGATGGCAAGCGTCTGTTGCGTGTGCGCGTCGGTCTTCCCTCGTCCAGTGGCAGCGGCTATGCGCTTTCCTCTGATGGATCCGAGCTTGCCGTGCTCAACCGCGAACAAATTTCGATCTATTCCGTGCCCAAATAGCGCCAGCTTGCGGGTCCGGCCGGGCTGACGGTCGCTTACTGCGCCGGATGATTCCAGATCGCGTTCCCCCCACCTGGCGCCATCTTTACATCGAGGACTGTCGAGCGGTCGACGGGCTGCTTTGTGAAGGTGGTGTGGGTTGCCTGGGTGGCGGCGTCGGGGGCGTCGGCGTAGATTTCGGCGGCGTAATTCCCTTCTCCCAAAAAATTGAGCGGGACTTGCACAGTGCGCGGATTCCAGTTGGTGATGGAGCCGACGTACCAGTCCTTGCCGCTGCGGCGCGCGACGGTGATGTTCTCCATGGGGCGGCCGTTGAGAACGCGTACTTCGTCCCACGTGACGGGCACCTGCTTGATGAATTCGAAGTCGTGCTGGCCGGAATAGTGCTCGGGATAGTCGGAGACCATCATGAACGGGCTTTCGAGGATGACGTAAAGAGCCAGCTCGTGGGCGCGCGTGTTGGGGGCCATGGGCTCCTTGTCGCGGGGGATGAACTGGTCGCGGGTGACGTTGCCGAAGGCGCCGGGCGTATAGTCGAGCGGGTGGAACAAACCCGCGCCGACCTCGAGCAACAGATTGCGGCAGCCCAGGAATCTCTCGCAGCACTGCGTCAGCGTCGCGAGGATGCGGCCCAGGCTAGCTCGCAGCGCGCGGCGCGGGTGGCAGCACTGGAAGAAAGGCACCGCTCGGCCATCTCGGTGCTTGGACGAATCGACTCCCTGTTCGCCGAAATGAACGAGCGCCTCCACTCTCTTGCGTCGCAGATCGAATCAGCCGCGGCTGAAAAGCTGCAGCGCGAAGCCGAAAATCTCCAACTGGAACAGCAAGCCGCCGACTTCGAAGCCGAGCGTAACGCCGGCCAGGCTCGGGAAGGTCTGCTGCAATTCGAGAGAGACCAACTGCGTGCCCGTCTTTCAGAGATCGATGAACTCCTGCGCGACGCCCGTCAACTTCTCGACCAGGCTCGCGACCGGCGCGGCGAGCTTCAGGCCGCCGCTGCCAAGCTGCAAGCCGACACCATGTACATGGCGGAAACCTGCCTGAACGAACTCGGACTCGAGCGCGCCGCTTTGCTCGCCGACGCCACAGTCAACCTCGTCGCCGGCGACGAACTCGCAGCTTGCGATCAATCTTATCGCGAGATGCGCGCCAAACTGGAAGCCATGGGTCCGGTTAACATGATGGCGCTCGAGGAATACCGCGAAACCACCGAGAGACACGGGTTCCTCGACGCCCAGCGCAAGGACCTCATCTCTTCCATCGAGAACACGACCGCGACCATCCGTGAAATCGACGAAACACCGCGAACACCGCGCCGAGCGGCAGTGCAAGGCGCGCGTCGGACATGCCTACAGCCTGATCTCGCGATTGAACCGTTCGATCAAGGCGCCGCGTTGCGGGTTGAGGGTTTCCCAATCGAACGACCGAACCTTGGCCAGCTCCGCGTAAGTGCGCGCAATCGAGGTCGTGACCGTGCCGGCGAGCGGCACCTTGCTGTTGGTCGGGATGACGTCGTATGGCGGCTTCTGCATTGCGGCCTGCACCTGCGGGTCGAGATGGGTGTCGATATAGGCAACCGCGAGATCGGGCTCGGCGGCGCCGGTCACCACATGCATGCTGGTGTACCAGCCGACCGGACCGCTATCGGGGATGCCGATCTCGACCGGCACGTCCTTGCCCTTGAGGGTTTGCACGAAGTTGAAATTGTAAGGCGCAATGTCGATCTGCTCCTGCTGCCAGAGCGTGGCATAGGCACCGAGGTTGGCGCCGATCGCTCCGACATTAGGCAACAGCTCGCGTAGCGCCTTGAAGGCCGGTTCGAAATTCGCCTCGCTGCCGCCGCGCAACCGGTTGATCTCGGCCAGGAAGGCGATACCGAGCTGGCTATTGAGTGCGGTAAGCCCGACCCGGCCCTTGTATTGCGGGTCCCACAGCACATCCCAGCTTTTCGGCGGCGTCTTAATTCGCTTCGGGTTGTATCCGATGCCGACGATTTGCATGGTGATGCGCGGGCCCCACTTGTTCCTGGAACTCCGGCAAGAGGTCCTTGAGGTTCGGGGATTTCGCCGCCGGGTATTCGGCAATCAGCCCTTGCTTTGCGGCATCGAGCACCTGCGGGGTGTCGAACAGCGCAACGTCGAAGGGCGGCATCCGGCCCTTGGCGGCCTGAAGGCGCGCCACCTGGTCGGTGCCCAGCAGGATCGACTGCGTCACCCGGGCGCCGGTCCGTCGAACGAAGGCTGGCGCAAGATATTCGCGATCGGCTTCGCTCCAGGTGCCTGGGAGAGTCGCGGCAACGAGCGTCTTAGCTTGCGCAGCGACGCGCGAAGGACGCAGCACGGCGCAGGCTGCGCCGGCGGCGCCGGCCGCCAGCAGGTGACGGCGGGTAAAATATTTGTGCATGGAACGCTCCTTCTTGCCTGGTGGCGATCCGTCATGACACGGGAAATACACTGCATGCCCCCGGCGCGGCGGGTCCGATGCGCACGCGCGCACCCACCGCGAGTACCGCGTCGTCGCGCGACGCGCTCAGCTTGATGGCGCTGCCGAGTTCGGTGGCGACATCATAGATGACGTGCGAACCGAGCGTCAGCACGGCCGTAATAACGCCGGGGAAAGTGCCCGCCGCCATATCCGGGAAAACGCGCAGGCGCTCCGGACGCACCGCGACAACGACCTTGCGCCCAACCTGCAAGCCATCCGCCGGCCCAACGCGGAGCCGGCAATCACCGATCCGGACCTCGGCGGGCTCGTTCGCGACGAGCTCGCCCGTCAACAGATTGGTGGTTCCGACAAATTGGCTGACGAACAGGCTGCACGGCAAATCGTACACCTCGCCTGGCGTGCCGAACTGCTCGATGCGGCCCTTGTTCATGACCGCGATGCGGTCCGCCATCACCAGCGCCTCTTCCTGGTCGTGGGTGACGATGACGGTGGTGATGCCGCAATCGCGCTGCAGGCGCTTGATCTCGATCTGCATATCGAGACGCAGGTTTTTGTCGAGCGCGCCGAACGGTTCATCGAGCACCAGCACCTTCGGATCGATGGCAAGGCAGCGCGCCAGCGCGACGCGCTGCTGTTGACCGCCGGAAAGCTCGCGCGGCAAGCGGTCGGCAAATGGGCCCATGTGAACGAAATCGAGCATCTCGTCGACCCGCGCCACTGCGATCTTGTCGCGAGGAGCGCCTTGCGCCTCGAGGCCATAGGCGACGTTGCGGCGCACCGTCATATGGGGAAACAGCGCGTAGTTCTGGAATACGATGCCGACGCCGCGGCGCCGTGGCGCCAGATGGTCGACCGGCGCCTCGTCGAACAGGACGCGGCCTTCGGTCTGCGCGATGAACCCGGCGATGATCCGCAGCAAGGTTGACTTGCCGCAACCCGACGGGCCAAGCAGCGCCACAAGCTCGCCGCCCCTGATCTCCAAATCGACCCCGTCAACCGCTGTCGTCGCGCCGAACCGGTGGGTTATCCCGGCAAGCCGCAGGTCATGGCTGCGCGGCGCGGTCATCTCGGCTCAGGCATGCTGGGCGCGGCGGTGCTGGTCGATCATGTTGATGGCGCGCCGGGCCGACAGCATGGCGCCTTCCTGCCAGGCGCCGACATGGCTCAAATGTTCGCCGGCGAAATAGAACGGTCCGTCGGGTTCGCTGAGCACCGCGTAGTCCGGATCGCGGTCGGTCTGGTAGCGCGCCCCGATGCCGAGGGTGTAGGGCACTTTCGACCAGGTGATCGCCATCGGCTTCTCGAGCTCGCGGCTGCGCCCGGGATGCAGGCCCTCGATGGCGGCGCGGCTCAACGCGAACTGCTCGTTCAAGGGCATTGCGGCGAGTTCCGTCGGCCGCGGAACGTATAGCCGCCGAGCAGGATGCCCTTTTGGGAGAACAGCCGGTCGCTCGGATACCAGACCATGGCGGTCGGGCCCTTCACCCAGGAAATCCCGCCATAGATGTGGTCGTCGGTTTCCCAGAACCGGCGCGACTGCCAGGCGATCTTGACGGCATTGCCGTATTGCGATGCCGCGGATCGCGGTCGCGCAGGCGGACGAGAAGTCGTTTTCGATCGGCTCCAGCACCTTGAGCGGTATGGTCACGATGCAGTAGCGCGGCTTCGACGACGTTGCGCCTGCCGGTCCGCTTGTCCGTATAGACGATGCACACGCCGTTGTTGCGGCGCCGGATCGCGGTGACCTCGCTCATCAGGCGGACCACCGGGCCGAGCTTCCTGGCAAAGGCCATCGGGATGCGGTCCATGCCGCCGACCGGCTGGAACATGGTGGCCTGGAAGTCGAAGCCCTCCTCGAACAGCATCGGCGGTCCACATGTCGATGTCGAGCAGCGTGCCGAGCGGCACCGGATCGCGCGGCTCGCCGGCCTGATCGCCTGCGCCCGGCAGACTCTTGTAGCCGGATCGGGTCGATCCCTTGAACAGCAGATCAGGCGTCAGGTCGCCATAGGTGCGCAGGAATGCGATCATGCGTTCCTTGTCCGCCGCGGTGAGCTCCTGATCGAGCGCACCGCGGTTGAGCGCCTTGCCGAGCAGCTCGGAGATCTCGCCGCGCATGTCGTTGTGGGCCTGGCGCATCTCGATCGGCTTGCCGCCATTCGCGGCCGGGATTGAGATCCGCGCGCCGCGGCTGGTGTTGACCTCGACCTCGAGCGCGACGCCCAGTTCGCGGCAGTAGCCGAGCACCGCCTGGTGGGCGCTCGGAATGCGCGCCGGACCGGAATTCCAGTACAGCTCGGGATCGAATTCGCAGAGCTGGCTCGTGCCGTCGGTCATGTCGAGCCGGGTGCCGCGGCGGATGCTCCAGTTGCGGCCGCCGACCCGGTCGCGCGCCTCGAGGATGGTGCAGTCATAGCCGGCCTTGCCGAGTTCATAGGCGGCCGACAGCCCGGCGACGCCGGCGCCGAGAATGACGACCTTGGTGCCGTGCGCCACGCCTTTTTCCAGCGCCAGCGGCTCCGCCATCGCGGCGGTATCCAAGAGGCCCATGGCCTGCATGGTGAGATAGGTGGCGCGGTAGCCGCCGATGCCGGCCACCTGCCGAAGGAAATCCCGACGCGTGCCGCCCATCCTGCCATCCCCCGACGATCGAGTGCGGTGAAGCGTTCCGGCCTGCAGCCGCGAGCAAACGCGGTCATCATGCATTGGGGCGCTGTGGCAAATCAATCCCGCGCCGATACCATGCCGGCACGCGTTGACCGCGCGAGCCGGCTGCCAGCACTATTGCAGGCTTAACGGGGCGGCACCCTACTGCCGAACCGCGTCCGGAGGACCACGATGACGATCGCCACGAAGGACCAGCTCGGCCGGCGGACATTTCTCAAGCAGGTCGGTCGATCGTCGCCGGCGCCGCGCCCCTCGCGCCGGTGCTGCTCGGCGGCGCAACCGCACAGGTGCCGTCCACGTCTCATGCAGCGAGGCGACCGACCGCGAGACCGAGCGGCTCGCCGCCTATGCGGCGGCGTTGCGCTATGAGGATTTGCCGCCCGCGGTGGTCCAGCGCGCCAAGGACTGCATGTCCGACACGGTCGGGGCGATCGTCGTACGGCGCCGAACTGCCGTGGAGCCGGATGATCGTCGCCTATGCGCAGAACAACGGCAGGCCCGGCGCCTGCGCATCCTCGGCACCGGCGGCGCGCCGCTGAATGCCGGCGCGGCGGCGCTCGCCAACGGCGCCATGGCCCACGCCTTCGAGCTCGACAGCCTAACCAAGCCCGACAGCGGCTCGCATCCGGGCGCGACGGTGTTCACGGCGGCGCTCAGCAGTCGT
>CAVPNO010000062.1:0-6244 GCA_963706455.1 uncultured Acidobacteriota bacterium
GCAGGCAGTGAAATCGGGGAACTATACTGGCGGCGTCCGCTCGCGGTGCAGCCATCTGGTTGTTCGCCGGCCTGCCAATAAAAGCATTTTTGGAGGAAGCTCATGTTTAGAGCCTTGGTGAAGTTCTGTCTCCTCTTGTCCTGCGCCGTTTTCCTGTCGGCGTCTGTGGCTGCCCAGGAGGTCGTCCACGCCCTGACCGGCACCGTGAGTTCCATCGACAAGGCCGCTCACAGCATCGCCGTGCTCCAGGACGTCGGAGGCAGCAAAGTCTTCCAGAACCTCGCCAATCCCAAGGCCCGCTTCAGCCTCGATAAGAAGGTTCAGGCAGGCACCGTCGCCGCCGATGCCTTCAAGGACGATGGCGCCTACGTGATCGTCTACTATTACGGGACCGACGAAAACCGCACCGTCGTTGCGCTCAAGAATCTTGGTGCAGGCCCGTTCGCCTCCACGGTAGGCACCATCAAGAAGTTTGATCGCGGGCGTTCCATCAGCATTCAGGACGAATCCGGTGCGATGCAGACATTCAAGATCAATCCCGACTCCGTGGGCGAGGCCGAATTCGGCGTCGTCGATGGCGCCAGGTTCCAGGTCCAGTCCGGCTCCAAGGTGCGTATCGTCAGCGCCGTCGTGGATGGCGCGCCCACCGCGCTCTTCCTCCGCACCATGTAAATCCGCTGCCCACCCTCGTCGGATGCACCATTTCTCCGGCGCTTTGTGCCCGGAGATGTGGGAAAGGGCCTGTCTCAACTCCTTCCGATCATCACCACCCGATCAGCCCCTCACCCGAACCGCTGGTCCTCGTTCCAGTACCGCGCCCATCCCTTGCGCGGCGGCCCGCACACGAAGATGTCCGGGTGGTACTCGCTCTCTTCGTTCCGAATCCCCTGCGAGTTGCCGTTATGTCCCGCGAGCCGGCACCCGGTGAACGCATGGTTGGCCTGCTCCTCAGTGAATCCCAGCACAATCAGCGTGGACGGCGGCGTTGCCGGGTAGCCGCGCAGCCACGCCGAGTTGGTCATGCTGATCGGCGGCGGCAGAAGGTAGGCGGGCCCCAGCATCTCGATGGCTCCCTGCTCACCGTAGTTGCCCACAATCACGCCCGCGTTCACCCGCTGGTCGGCCGGCAGCGAATCGCGAATCCCCGCCACCGTCTTCACCAGTTCGTCCCATCCGATCTCCTCGCGTAGGTCGCTGTTTTGGCTCAGCGCGAACGCGCGCAGCGGCCCGCTCGAAGCCAGAGGCACGAGCAGCGCGCACACAAATGCGCCCATGGCCGCAAGCCCCGTAAAGAATACAATCTCGATCGCCAGCCGCATCCACCGTCGCAGCCGCCCCAGCCAGCGCTCGCCGGCCACCGCGCCCATCGCCAGCAGCATCGGGTACACGCCTGCGACGTAATAGAAGCGCCCCTTGCTGAAATAAAAGGCCGCCACGGGGACGACATACATCCATCCCAGCATGCGATAGCGTCGGTCGCGCAGATAAAGAATCAGCCCCGCAATCCACACCACCGTGGCAAACACGTTCGCGTTGTAGAGCACCTGACCCTTCCAAAAACCCTCCTGGCGGCCCTCGCCCACGTCGCGCGTATGGATGTGCTGGAGCCAGTGGTACGAAATAAAATCGTGGCGCACCAGCCACACGAAATTGGGCAGAAAAATCAGCAGCGCCACCCCGATCCCCGCCCAGAACCATTTATTCGCCAAATAACGGCGCGCGCTCGACAGGAGCACGCCGCCAAGAATCCCCGCAACGTAAAACACGATGGAATACTTCGTCAGCAGTCCCAAACCCACCGTCGCACCGATGGCCAGCCACCACCGCGCGTCTTCGCTCTTCAACAGCCGGATGGTGAAGTACGCGATCAGCACCCACCACAACAAATCGAACGACGAATACTGGAACTCCGTCCCTTCGAAGATGGGCAGCGCGGAAAGCGCCACCGCCAGGGCCGCGCTAATCTGCGCCAGGCGCCTTCCGCCCAGTTCTTGTGCCATCAGCCCGCTGACATAGATCACGACTGCCTGCGCGATGACCGAGAACATCCGCAGCCCCACCAGCGACAGTCCAAACAGGCTCAGCCCGATGCGCTCGACAAACGGCGTAAACGGCGGATAGGACACAAAGCCCCAGTCCAGGTGCCGCGCGTCGCTCAGAAACTGCAATTCATCGCGATGAAATCCGTAGCGGTGATTCGTGGCGATGTGCAGAACCGCCATCGCCGCCGCAATCGCAAACAGCGCAACCCGCTCGACGCGCGGCTCACCAGCCGGGTTGGCTGCCGTCGCTCCGGCCGGATCAGGTGCCTGAATGGGAAGCGTCATCGATTCACTACCTCGTCGGCAGGCGGATACACTTCCTTCCCCCTCACATAGGTCTCCCGCACCGCCGTCCCCAGAATCGCCGCCGCATCCACCTTGTACAAATCGCGATCCACCACGATGAAATCCGCATCGTACCCCGGAGCCAGCTTGCCCTTGCGCCCTTCCGCAAACTCCGCGTAAGCCGACCCTTGCGTGTAGGCGTACAGCGCCTGCCCGCGCGTCAGCTTGTTGGCCGGAAAATACTCCTTCGTGCCCGCCTCGTTCTTCCGCGTCACCGCCGCGTACAGGCCGCGAAACGGCGTGATCGGTTCCACCGGGTAATCCGTCCCGAATGCCAGCGGCACGCCCGCATCCAGGAACGCCTTCCACGCATAGGAATACGCCGCGCGCTCCGCCCCCAGCCGCTCCTCGGCCCAGTTCATGTCGGTCAGCAGGTGATTCGGCTGCATCGACGCGATCACCCCCAGTTGCTTGAAGCGCGGAATGTCCGCCGGGTCCACCACCTGCGCATGCTCGATCCGATTTCTGGCAGTCTCGGAAACACCCGGCTGCGAGAACGCCTCCAGCGCCATCTCCGCGGCCTTGTCGCCGATGGCATGAAACCCCATCTGAAACCCGGCCTTTGCCCGCTCGACGGCCATCCGGTTCAACTCGTCCTGCTTATACTGCGGCAGCCCGGTGTTCTCCGGATCGTCGGCAAACGGAGCCTTCATCGCCGCCGTCCGCGAGCCCAGCGACCCGTCCATGAATCCCTTCAGCATCCCCGTATGCAGCATCGGGTCGTGGGCATCGTGATGTGCGCGCATCTTCTCCAACTCGCCCAGCGGCGCGCTGAACGGCAGCCACTCGCTGATGCGGAGGTCCAGATTTCCTTCCTTCTCCATTTGCTCGTACACGAGAAAATCGGACCAGTCCGAAAAATCCTGAACGCTCGTCACCCCGTGCACGAGCGCATCGCCAATCGCCAGTTCCGCCCCGTGCCTGCGGTCCTCGGCCGTGGGCGGCGGGATCACTTTCTCCACCAGGTCCATTGCCGATTCGCGCAGAATGCCCGTCGGCTCCCCCTTCGCGTCCAGATCGATCGCCCCGCCCTGCGGCGGCGCCGTTTTGCCGGTAATGCCCGCAGCCGCCAGCGCCGCCGAATTGGCGATCGCGATATGTCCGTCCACGCGCTCCAGAAACGCCGGATGTCCCCCCGTGACTTTGTCCAGGTCCTGCCTTGTCGGCAGCACCTTCTTGGCCCACGCCGTGTGATCCCACCTTCCGCCGGTGATCCAGTGGCCGTCTGCCAGGGCATCGGCAAAGATGGCGATCTTCGTCAGCATGTCGTCGAGCGACTTGACACCCGACAAATCCAGGTTCAGTTTCGTCTGCCCCGCCGAGCCCAGGTGCGTATGCGCGTCGTTGAATCCCGGAAACACGAACGTGCCGTTCGCCGCCGAATTCAGGTCATGCAGGTGGGTATTCGGTCCGGCCAGCCGCAGCACGTCGCCCGTCTTGCCCGCCGCCAGAACTTTGCCTCCGCCGATCGCAATGGCCTGCACCACCTCCGGCCTGTCCTCGGCGAATCCCACCCCCGTATAGATCACCCCGTTGAAAAGGATCATGTCGGCGCCGGTGTGGGCGGGCGCGCAGCACGATGTCTAACTGATCCGCGCCAGTTGCTCGAGGGAAGAAGTCAGGCCGGGTGAGATTGTGCTGGCGGCCCGAGACGGGCGATTATTTTTGCACCGCTTGATCGCTTCCCCGACCTCTACCGGTTTCCGGCTGCGGGGCGATTCCATGCCTGGGTGTGATCCCGAATATCCGCCTGATGCGTTGCTGGGGAAACTTGTGCAGCGAACTGAAACTACGAATTCGGCGACCGTGGCCCGGGTTGTGGGAGTCGTGCTCTGTTATTGCGCTTTGGCCCGCCGGCTTGCCCTAAGAATCCACATGAACTGGAAAAGATCGTCGGATTCCGCAGCGCCCCTCTTGCGCAACGAACGCGCAAGAACAGGGGCAGCTTCACCTTTCAAATTGTTGCAATCGGTGCGATGACGATAATGGCGCGACAGATCGCTTGCGTCGAAATTGGGGAAATTCCGATTGCCTTGTGTACGTCAGACGACAATTTTCTCGATCTGCTGCGCCGGCGCTATGACGGGTTCTTGAGTTCTTCAATTCCTCAGTTTGAACTGGAGTTCGATCTCAGCTCTGCCACATCGCCTTCCGATGAAGGCGCGCCGAGTTCGTCGCAGGAATGAAGGCAAAGACAATGACAATGACCATAACAAAGAGGAGTGGGTGCTGGAGCGCGGAGACCTTCTTGCGCGCTGGGATGCGCGGACCGGACGTGGCCGCGTCCCGGCAAAGTGTCAATCCGTATTCTCTCGATGCGGTTTTGCGGATTGTGCACAGCCTGATTTTGGCCGAACGCGGGGGATTCCTGCTGCACGCTGCGCCAGCGCGCTTTGCGATGGCCGGGCATTGGCGCTCGGAGATTCACAGTTAGACGTACGGCGCTTTCAGCGATGCCGGCCAAATTGGGTGCGCGCAGTATTCTATTATTCATTCGTGACGCCAAACATTGAGGGGCGAGCACCGTAATACCATGCTTTGCGCCCTTGGCCATAGCGAAGGTTGCGTCGATGAAGCATTCTTCTTCATCCAACGCACCTCTGTCGCGAAGTTCGTTGGCAACATCCGTCAAACGGTTCCGGTGTCATCAGCGTCCGCAGAAAATTGCCGAGATTATAAGCGAGCGCATGAAGCTCGAGCCGAACCGCGTTGGCCGCGAACGCCCGGCATGACAGCCGCGTCCACTTGATCGCGCCTTTGCCCTCCTTGATCCATACCAGTGGGGAGTAGGCTTTGCCTTATTCAAAGGAGGTCACTACCTTGACCGGTGACTTCTTGACTGCCGTTTGAATCGACGTCTACAGCGTACATCGCTGCCGCGTTCCGTCGAAGCCCTTAATCCCATCCTCGACCATTTTTCCCTCTTCCTCACTTCCAGCGAGTCAATCCGGTATCGAAGCCCACTGCGAGTACTGGGCCCCTACTTTATTTTGGCAGGTTGTCACGCGAAAAAGGTATCGACGACTTGCTGCACGCAATGCAGCGGCTACCGGATCTTCGACTGGTCATCGCGGGGGATGGGCCGGAGCGGAGCCGGTTGGAGCAAATGACCGCCGAACTAGGGCTAAGCAACGTTGAGTTTTCGGGTCACATAAAGGGAGCGGAATTGGAGAACGCGATTGCCGATTCTTCGTTTACCGTGTTGCCATCGCATGCCTACGAAACTCTGGGTAAGACAATCCTCGAATCCTATGCGCAGGCCCGAGCTGTGGTGGCCTCTGATCTGGGTTCACGTCGGGAACTCGTGGACGAGGGGGAAACGGGTGTTTTGTACAGAACTGGAGATGTAGAGCAGCTGGTATCTGCAATTAAGTTTCTAAGCGACCGGCCGGCACTAGCCGAGAAAATGGGAAGAGCGGGCCGTGAACAGGTGTGCTCGGCTAACTCGCCAGAAGCGCACTACGATGCGTTGCTGAAATTATATGAAGGCCTCCTTAGCGGAAACAGAAGACCACAACCGAAGCCTTCTCGAGTAGTGGCGAGCACCAAACCTGCGCTTCGAGTAGCCCTCATTGGCGGACGCGGGGTTGTTTCGAAGTACAGCGGCATAGAAACAGCACGTCGTAGGAGCGGCGCCACAGCATGAACTGCTCGTCGCCGAACTCCCGCCGGGTCGCGGCCTTGTCCTTGCCCTGCAGCGCGCCGTAGTGGCGTTCGTTCAGGCGCCAGCTGCGTTGTACCGGGAGCCAGAGCAGGCCGGCTTCCTCGAGGGCCAGGTTGGCGGTCTGGATGGCGCGGGTCAGCACCGAGGTGTGCAGGGTGTCGGGCCTTATCCGGACTGGCTCGGCGGCTACGCA
>CAVPNO010000063.1:0-9331 GCA_963706455.1 uncultured Acidobacteriota bacterium
CTATGCCAGTTCGGCGATTTCGGCGAGCGGATATTTTTCGCGATTCCACGATCACGAAGAGAGCATTCCCGAGCCGGTAGCGCCGCAACCGGTGCCCCATGTCAACGTGGTGAGCCAGCCTGTGAGCGCGAACCTGCCGGTTTCGAACCATTTCCCAACGGAAGCCAGGACGAAAGGCGCAGAGCCGCATTCCAACGGCACGTCGAATGGCCACAAGGCCGCGGGCAATGGCAAGCCGGCGAATGCGCGGGCGCACTTCAGCCGGAACGCGCCCCACCCGCGGAACCGCAAGCCCGCGCAGACTACAGGGAATGCGCGTCAGCCGCGGCGGAACCCGGAAGTCCGCGCAACCGGGACGCGTTCGGCCAGCCCAGCAAACGGGGCCCGTTCGGCAAAGTCTCCTCTGGGCGGATGGAGCAAGAGGAGTGCGAACGGGAAGGCGGGAACGTCCGGGAGGAGCGGCTCGTTATCCCGTACCGGAGCGAGGAAGGACGCCCGAACCGATGCGCGTGGAGCTCGCGGGGGGCGCACGCCCGCACTTACGGCAGGAGCGAAGGCCGGGAACGGCAAGCGGTACGGATTTACCGCCCGCGCCAAGCATGGGACGAACAAGCGGGGATGAATCCGGGTTCGCCCGCGGCATCGCGGAAAATCATTGTTGCCATTGACGGGCCCGCTGGGGCCGGAAAGAGTACGATCGCCCGGCACTTGGCCCGGCATTTCGGCCTTTTGAACCTCGAAACAGGGGCCATGTATCGCGCCTTTGCCTTGAAGGCGCTGCGCGACGCAGTGTCTTTGGACGACAGTCTTTCCCTGGAAAAGCTGGCAGAGGAGACCGAGATTCGCCTGGAGGGGGGCGGAGAGGAGAACCGCGTTCTGCTCGACGGGGAGGACGTGACAGGGCTAATTCGCAACCCCACGGTGACCGACGCCGCTTCGCGCGTGAGCGTATTCCCGGCCATTCGCGCCTGGATGGTGAAGCTGCAGCAGGAGCTGGGCGCGGAGGGCGGGGTGGTGATGGAGGGGCGGGATATCGGGACGGTGGTATTTCCCCAGGCCGATGCCAAGATTTTTCTGGACGCAGCGCCGGAGGTAAGGGGAATGCGGCGATTCGATCAACTGGGATCGAAACGCGGACAACAACCCGAGCAGGTGATTCGGGAGCTGCGGGAGCGGGATCGCCGCGACCGCAATCGGGCCGATTCTCCGCTGAAGCCGGCCGAAGACGCCGTGTTGCTGGACTCGACGAATATGACGCTGGACGAGGCGGTAGCGGCCGCCGAAGAGATTGTGAATGCCAGGCTGTCGCGGATCGAGACTGCCGGACCTTCCGTATAAAGCGGCCAGGGCCGGGACGCCCAAGATTCGTGTGAATGAGTCGACGAGGCCAACTGGGCGGTGAATGGATGGCAATCGACTATAATCGAATCCTGCGGCGGGGCTTGCTTACCGGTACGTCCCACATAGTGTGAAGCTTCACGGCCGATCTAACTTTCCTGAAACGGAAAGCGGCGAGAATTACCCACGAAAGTCCACAAGTCCAGAAACCCACTTTATCCCACCCGGCGGAGTTTCTTCTTTCACAGGAGAGGGACGAATGGAAATGAACTGTGGTGTGTGCGGGTCCACTCGGTTTCGCGTCTCCCGGTTTCGCCTATCGGATTTACCCAGGCTGGTTGGTTTTCGATACCCGGTGCGATGCCTTTCATGTCAAGAACGGACATACGCCTCGGTTTCGTGGGTACTGGAGTACAGGCGAAATCGGGCACGGAGAAAACGTGCGGCGGCCGGCGGAAGCCGGCGAGCGTAAACTATCGAGTCGGCAAATCTGCGATATAAGGTTGGACGATGGAGACCATTTGCAATCGATGTCACCAGCCGGTCGATGCGGACAGCTGCTACTGTCCGACGTGCGGCTTGCCGCAACTGGTCTACACGAATGAGAACAACGGGGTGCAGACGCAGCAGGAGAAATCGATCGAGCTCGCCGTGGATGCCGGAACAGTGTTGTGGAAGCCGGCGTTGCGGGCTGCGATGCTGGTGGCCATTCCGGCAGGGTTGCTTTCGGCGGGAGGTTCGCCGGTAGAAGCGCTGGGGTTGTTTTGGATGTCGGCGGCCGCGGCGTGGGCGGTGATGATTTATGTGCGCGGGCAGCAACCGCGGTGGATCACGATGGGGGCGGGAGCGCGCATCGGGGCGGTAACGGGCTTGTTAGCCGGCGGGGTGGCATTTGCCGGGACCGGGTTTTACTTCTTTTTCGCGCGCAAGCTCGGCCAGGGTAAAGCAATTGACGAGGTGTGGGAGAGCCTTGTTGCCCAGATCTCGCAGCAGTGGCACACGATGTATCCCGATCCGCCGAAGAGCGCGATGGTGAAGGAACTGGTAGCCTGGCTGCGAACTCCCGAGGCACAGGCAGGCTGGATTCTGTGCGGAATGACGGCATTGTTGGCGGCCATGCTGGCCTTTGCTGCGATTGGCGGAGCGTTGGGGGCGCGGCTACTGGTGCGGTCGCGGCGTTCGCAGGTTTGACCATTTCTCCACGACTTGCCGCAACCGGATCCACCCTCGTATGATCCACGAGAGACAAACCTCAACGGCATTGCGGGCCTCCTCCGATGCGGGCATCGTGGAGGCGGTGGTTTGCCGGACGATCCGCTAAGTAGTTCTCCGGGTCCCAAAACCAGGGACCCTGGGCACCCGGCAGGTTGACCAGGAAAACGCGGTGAGAGAACCTTCATGAGCGAAACGCAAACCAAGCCATCCCTGCGTATCAAGGGCAGGTTGATGTCCGCCTCGGAGATCGAGCGCACGCTGGTGCGCCTGGCCCACGAGGTGGTGGAGAAGAGCAACGGCAGCGAGGGCATGGTGATGATCGGCATCAAGCGCCGGGGCGTGCCATTGGCGGAACGGCTGGCGAAGCTGATTGCGAACATCGAAAAGCATCCCGTGGAGACGGGGATTCTGGATATTCAGTTTTACCGTGACGATCTTTCCACCGCCGGGGCTCGCCCGGTGGTCACCCAGGGAGCGCTGGGATGCGAAATCGTTGGCAAGGACGTGGTGCTGTGCGATGACGTGCTGTACACGGGCCGGACGGTTCGCGCGGCGCTGGACGCGCTGTTCGATCACGGCCGGCCGCGGCGGGTGCAACTAGCGGTACTGATCGATCGAGGCCACCGGGAATTGCCGATCGAGGCCACCTATGTGGGCAAGCGAGTGCCCACGAGCGGCCGCGAGATCATCGAAGTCAAGTTTCAGGAAGTGGATCACGACGAGCAGGTGCTGCTGGTCGAAAGAGTGGACTGAAAGCTACAGCTTCTAGCTCCTAAGCTCCTAGCTTCTAGCTAAAGGCCGATCAGGATTTCACGAAGCATTTCGCAGGAACAACCTAGCTAGAGGCTAGGAGCTAGAAGCTAAAAGCTGCCTTTATGAACGCCATCGTCGCGCCTGTTCGCCGCAAGCTGAATCCTCCGCAACCTGCCGCATCAACGTTCCCTTACCATCCGGGTTCGCTACTGTCCATCAGCGATTTGACGATGGATGCGCTGAATCACGTTCTCAAGCGCGCCACGATTCTGGAGAAGCAGGACCCGCTGAAGCGCGACCGCATTCTCGCCAAGCGGCGCGTGGCGCTGCTGTTCTATGAATCTTCGACACGGACGAGGACCAGCTTTGAGCTGGCCGCGAAGGCGCTGGGCGCGGATACGGCGCTGATTTCCAACCTGTCGTCGAGCATCGAGAAGGGCGAATCGCTGAAAGACACGGGCCTGACGCTGCGCGCGCTGGGAGCCGAATGCATCATTCTGCGGCACAATTCGTCCGGCGCGCCGTGGCTGCTGGAAGAGGCAACGCGACTTCCGGTGCTGAACGCCGGCGACGGCATGCACGAGCACCCCACGCAGGCGCTGCTGGACCTGCGCACGATGCTGGCGCATTTGCGGCCGGGAGCCGACCACGTCGGGCTGGATACCCTGGCGGGCACGACGGTGACCATCGTGGGGGACATTCTGCACAGCCGGGTAGCACGGTCGAACATGCTGCTGCTGCCGCGGCTGGGCGCGCGGGTGTTGCTGTGCGGTCCGAAGGAACTGCTGCCGGAGCTGGCCATGGGGGCTGGACCCGGGATCGCCATCGAGCGCAACTTCGAGGCGGCGTTGCGGCAGTCGCAGGTGGTGATGATGTTGCGCATCCAGGCGGAGCGGCTGGCCGGGCTGCAGATCGATCTGACGCAATACACGGCCGCTTATCAGCTGACAGGCGACAGATTGCGCACCCTTGCTCCCGAGGCCGTGGTGCTGCATCCGGGGCCGATCATTCGCGGGCTGGAACTCACGGCTGGGGTGGCGGACGGGCCGCAGTCGGCGATCCTCGAGCAAGTAACGAACGGAGTGGCTATTCGCATGGCGGTGGTGGAGCGGGCGTTGACCGGTAAAGATGGAGGTCGCGCATGACGGCGCTGGTGATTCGCGGTGGCCACCTGCTGGATCCGGCAGCCGGTGTGGATGGCGCCCGGGACATTTTGTTCAAGGACAATCGCGTGGCGGAGATTGCCGCGCCGGGCAAGCTGAAGCAGGCCAATGGCGCGGAAACGCTGGACGCGAAAGGCCTTGTGGTGGCTCCGGGGCTGATTGATATTCACGTGCATTTGCGGGAGCCGGGCCAGGGCTACAAGGAGACCATCGCCACGGGCACGGCGGCGGCGGCGGCGGGCGGGTTCACCGCGGTGGCGGCCATGCCCAACACCACCCCGGTGAACGATTCGGCGGAAACCACGCGGTGGATGCTCGCCGCGGAACGCGGTGCAGCCGTGCGGGTGTTCCCCATTGCGGCAGCGACGCGGGGATCGAAGGGCGAGGCGATCAACGATTACGCGGCGCTGAAGTCGGCTGGCGCGGTGGCGGTGACCGACGACGGGCAGCCGATCCTCAAAGACAACGTGATGCGCGAGGCGCTGACGGCGGCGGCGCGCGTGGGGCTGAGCGTAATCCAGCATGCCGAAGACACGCGGCTGACGCAGGGCGCATGCATGAACGCGGGGCCGGTGGCGTTCCGGCTGGGACTGCGGGGCATGCCGGCCGAGGCCGAATCGGGGCTGGTGGAACGCGATATCCGGTTGGTGACGGAACTGAGGGATGCGCGCGCGCACCTGCACGTGGCGCATACCTCGACTGCCGCGGCCCTGAACGCAGTGCGGCAGGCGCGGCGCAACGGCCTGCGGGTCACCTGCGAAGTGGCGCCGCATCATTTTCTTCTCACCGATGAGCATGTCGGGTTCTACGACACGCATTACAAGATGAATCCGCCGCTGCGGTCGGCGGCGGATCGCGACGCAATGATCGAGGCCATTCTCGACGGCGTGGTGGACGCGATCGCCACCGATCACGCGCCTCACGCCACCCACGAGAAGGAGGTGGAGTTCGAGCGCTCCCCCAATGGCATCATTGGCCTCGAAACTGCGCTGGGCCTGTGCCTGCGATGGCTGCACCGAGAGTGGAAGATGCCGCTGGGGCGGGTGATGAGCCTGCTGAGCGCTCAGCCGGCGGCGCTGCTGGGGCTGAAAGGGCGCGGCACGCTGACGGTGGGAAGCTGCGCGGATGCGGTGGTGTTCGATCCTAAAGCGGAGTGGACGTATCGGGCGGCGGAGGGCAAATCGAAGTCGAAGAACACGCCGTTCGAGGGATGGACCATGCAGGGCAAGGTGCAGTGGACCGTCTGCGACGGGCGGATCGCGTACGCGAGCGCGTAGGCGAGTTCGAACCGGTGCAAGTTTCTGAAACCCCGTCTTCTTATGTACCGTCGTCCTGTACGAGCCACAGGCATTCCGAAATATGGGAAGAAATGACGTTTATCGATATCCCGACGCGGTAGACGCGGGTCTCGTGGGAACGTACTCCGCCGCGGCAAACGCCGGGGGTGGATTCGTCTGGGACGACGTTCTGGAGTATCGCGTCTGGTGCCATCCCGAAGACGGTGCTCCCGATGAGGAAAATGGCAACGACTACTACTTCGCGTTTGCAACGCACGCCAAGGCGGCTGCGTTTTCCGAAAAAACCACGGGCGCAGAGGAACCGCTTGCGCTTGTTCGGCAGCACGAATACATCGATGAACCGGAGCCCGGCGAATATCGGCACGTGAGGGAACTGCGCATCACAGAGTGGCCGGTAGAGTTCCTTCGTCGTCCCCGACGTACTCCAGACACGATCCCAGAATTCCTTTCTCCCAACGCCCCGGCGAACCGACTCGACATCCTCCGAGGTCTGGCGAAACGAAGTGAGTGAGTCCCCGATGAGGAGACGACCGCAGATCTTCCGCGCGCCGAGGCGGACTCCGGATGACAACGTAATTACTGTGAAGAGTACTTTTGCGCGGTTTAATATGGCGAATACTGTTTTTTGTCTGGAGCGCTCGCCATGAGATGTGTTCGTTTTGCCATTCTGCTTGCCGCCGGCCTGTTTGGAGCCTCTTCAGTAATCACAACATTGAACGCAGAGGACCATGGCGGCGATGCGCAGTGGCGGCCCGATCTGCATTGGCGGCTTGTGGGGCCGTTTCGCGGCGGGCGTACGCGAGCGGCTACCGGCGTGCCGGGGGAGCCAAACGTCTTCTACGTGGGCCAGGTGAATGGCGGGGTGTGGAAAACGACGGACTACGGGCGGACGTGGGCGCCGATCTTCGACCGCCAGCCGACGCAGTCGATCGGGGCGATTGCGGTGGCTCCCTCGGACAGCAACGTCGTCTATGTAGCCAGCGGCGAAGGACTGCGCCGGCCGGATTTGTCGGTGGGCGACGGGATCTACAAATCGACCGATGCGGGGAAAACGTGGCAGCATCTTGGATCGAAAGACGGGGGGCTGCGCGACGGGCAGCAGATTCCGGCGCTGGCGGTGGACCCGCGGGATCCTAACCGGCTGTTCGCGGCGGTGCTGGGGCATCCCTATGGGGCGAACGAGGAGCGCGGGATTTATCGCTCGATCGACGGCGGCGAGACGTGGAAGAAAGTTCTGGGAAAGGATGCGAACACCGGCGGGTCGCATGTGGCGATCGACCCGCTGCATCCGGATAACGTATATGCGTGCATGTGGGAGTCCCGGCTGGGGCCTTGGGAAGACGGCAACCAGTACGACGGCACGCACGGCGGGCTGTTCAAGTCGACCGATGGCGGCGAGACGTGGACACAGTTGAAGAACGGGCTGCCGGAGAACCTGGTACAGATCTACGTCGCCATTGCGCCCAGCGATCCGAACCGGATTTATGCAACGCTGTCGACGTCGCGGGAGAGCGGCTACGCTTCGGGCGCGGGGCTGGGCGTATATCGTTCCGATGATGGGGGCCAGAGCTGGACGAAGATCACCGAGGATCCGCGGCCGGCGCTGAAGATCGGCGGCGGCGACCTGCCGGTGCCGGGCGTGGACTCGAAGAATCCCGACATCGTGTACAGCGCCAGCATCGTGACCATGCGCTCGACCGACGGCGGCAAGACGTGGATGAGCCTGCGCGGTGCGCCAGGCGGCGACGACTACCAGAACATCTGGATCAATCCCGACAATCCCAACATCATCCTGCTGGTGAGCGACCAGGGCGCGCTGGTGAGCGTGAACAAAGGCGAGAGCTGGAGTTCATGGTTGAACCAGCCGACGGCGCAGCTCTATCACGTGGCGACGACCAACACGTTTCCGTACAAGCTATGCGCGGGACAGCAGGAGAGCGGGTCGGTGTGCGTTTCGAACCGGAGCAACGACGGCGAGGTGACGGATCGCGAGTGGCACCCGGTGGGAGTGATCGAGTATGGCTACGTGGCGCCGGATCCGCTGCACCCGGAGATCATCTACGGCGCGGGACGGACGGAGGTATCGAAATTCGATACCAGGACCGGGCAGACGGAGAATATCACGCCGATTCCGCTGCGCACGCCGGAATATCGCGCTGACCGCACCGAGCCGATTTTTTTCTTACCCCTGGACCAGCATGTGATGGAGTATGCCACCAACGTGCTGTGGGAAACGCGCGACTACGGCAAGAACTGGACGAAGATCAGCCCTGACCTGTCGCGCGAACACACCGGACAGCCAGGGTCCCTGGCGCCGTTGCCGGAGAAGGAGCAGGCGAGGCGCCGGGGCGCGATTTATGCGGTGGCGGCGTCGTTCAAAACCATCGATACGATCTGGGCGGGGACCGATGACGGGCTGGTGTGGATCACACGCGATCACGGCAAGAACTGGAAAGACATCACGCCGCCGAAGCTGACGCCGTGGAGCAAGATTACGCAGATCAGCGCGTCGCATTTCGACGATCAGACGGCGTATGTGTCGGTGAGCCGCTTCCGGATTGACGATTTGCATCCTTACATCTATCGCACCCATGACGGCGGCGCGACGTGGACTTCGATCACGACGGGGTTGCCGGAGGATTCTCCAGTGGACACCGTGCGCGAGGACCCGGTGCGCAAGAGCCTGCTGTTTGCGGGAACGGAGACGGCGGTGTGTATGTCGCCGGATGACGGGGAGCACTGGCAGTCGATCCAGTACAACCTGCCGCACACGTCGATGCGTGACCTTGAGATTCGCGGGAATGATCTGATCGTGGCCACACACGGGCGGTCGTTCTGGGTGCTGGATGACATCAGCCCGCTGCGGCAGATCGCGGAAGTGAAGGCGGCGCAGACGGAGCCGTGGCTCGGGAAACCGGGCGACTCATATCGCGTACGGCGCAGCACATATACCGATACGCCTCTGCCGGCGGATGAGCCGGCGGGAGAGAATCCTCCGGATGGGGCGATGATTGACTACGCTCTGCCGGAAGGAGTGGGAGGGCCGGTGACGCTGGAGATCGTGGATGCGGCGGGCAAGGTGGTGCGGCGCTATGCGAGCGACGACAAGCCGGAACAGACGCGCGAGGAGATGGAGAAGCAGTTGATTCCGATGTACTGGCTGCGCACGCCGAGTGTGCTGCCCGCCACTGCGGGGATGCACCGGTGGGTGTGGGACCTGCGTTATGCGACTCCGACGGCGACCAGGTATGAGTACCCTATTTCGGCGGTGCCGCATGCAACCCCACGCACACCGCAGGGACCGCTGGCGCTGCCGGGCACGTACACCGTCCGGCTGAAGGCGAATGGAAAGACGCTGACCGCACCTCTGACGGTGAAGATGGACCCGCGGGTGACGGCCTCGCGTGCAGAGTTGGAGAACCTGTTCCGGGTGGAGTCGCAGCTTGCGGGCCTGGTGAACGATAGCGCCAGAGCCGCTCTCGAGGCTCACTCGGCCCGGGAGCAGATCGAGAAGTTGACCAAGAACGCAGGGGCGGATACGAAGGAGTCGCTCGGCGATTGGTG
>CAVPNO010000064.1:0-9250 GCA_963706455.1 uncultured Acidobacteriota bacterium
CAACACCGTCTACAACATCACCTCTTACGGCAACCCCGATTATGGCAATGTGTACGCCGCCGACGGCATTTACGTCGATGGCGGAACGAACATCCTCATCGAGCGCAACACCGTCCACGATACCGATCTGAACGTCGAGCTCGCCAGCGAGCACAGTGGCAAGCTCACCAGCTATATCACGTTGCGCAACAACCTGATTTACGCCGGAAATTCCAACGGCATATCGATCGGCGGGTATGACAGCAAGCGCGGCGGCACCGACCACTGCACCATTGTCAACAACACGTTGTACAACAACGACACCCAGCAGACGGGCTCCGGCGAATTCCAGGTGCAGTACTACGCCACGAACAACGTCTTCAAGGACAACATCATCTACGCGGGTGCCCAGGATCTCTTCTTCAACAGCTACACCTCTTCCGAAAGCAATCCGGTCGACGTGGATTACAATCTTTACTACTCCACCGATGCCGCGGACGCGCAGTGGATCTGGAACGCCAAGAACAGCACGACCGTCACGACCTACACCGGCTTCGCGAAGTACCAATCCGGCACCGGCAAGGACCCGGACAGCCACTTCGCCAATCCGCAGTTCCTCAGCCTGACCACGCCGAACCTCGACGTGTCATCCACCTCGCCCGCTGTCGGCACCGGTGTGGTACTTGGCGCGGGCGTAAACGGCACCGTCGACTTCGCCGGCAATCCCCGCACCGTCAACGGCCAGATCAATATCGGAGCTTACGAAGAGTAATAGTCCGTCAGCAGCGGCAGTCAGTCAGTCAGTCGCCAGGAGGGTCGACACCCGGGTCGACCAACTGATCGACTGCCCGACCGGGTCTTCAAGCCGTGAGTCCCCACTGCCCAGCCGCCTCCTTCGCAAACTCGCGATAGCTCCGCGGCGCGCGCCCGAGCAGTCCCGTCAACCGGCTCACATCCGCGGCCGTCGCCACCGCCCCATCCGTCTGATATCGCCGAAACATCAACTTGATGTCATACGCATGCCAGGCCTGATCAAAGGCCGTCTTCCGCTGCTCCAACAGCTCGAGATCATCGCCGCCATAGCGAATGGGCCGCCCCGACACCTCACTCCAGATCGCCGCGAGCCAGGCGCCGTTGAGCGACTCAGGTCCAACAAGCTCATAAGCCTCGCGGCCCAGCGGCGTGGCCGAGCGCTCCCTCCGCAGTAACTCGCTAGCGGCCGCCGCGCCGATATCCCGCGTATCGACCATCGAAATGCCCCTCTGCCCTATCGGCATACCGTAAACACCGCGTGTCAGCAGTCCATCCTTCTGGCGCAGGTCGTTCTGCATGAAGTAGGCAGGGCGCAGCACCGTGACCGGGAGATTCCCGGCCTCGATCATCCGCTCGACAGCATGCTTACCGGTGAAGTGAGGGACATCGACATACCCTTCGCTCTTGAAGACCGACAGGTAAACGATTCCCTTCACTCCAGCGTCGCGCGCCGCATTCATCGCAAGCATCGCCTGGGTCAACTCGTCCGCGACATTAGGCACCATCAAGAACAGCGTGCTGACACCGGACAATGCCGCGCGCAGCGAATCCACATCGGCGAGATCGCCCTTAACCGGTGTCACACCGGCGGCCAGCCGGGCCTTCTCCGGCGTTCGAGTCAGCGCGCGAATTTCAGCAACTCCCTGCCCCTGCAGATGGGCCAAAACCTGCGACCCGATATTTCCCGTACTACCCGTCACCAGGATCGTCATTTGAAGCTCCTCTGGGGTCGCCAAACGCGCCCCGTCTTGAGGAGCCACAATAACCGTTTCATTTCCGCGGAGAAGACGGCATTATCTAGACGCCTCGTCTCATTTCTGGAACACCCACTCATCCCATGGACCTGGACGCCCTAGCGGACTTCAACCTGGTCGCCTCCCATGGTGGCTTCGGCCGAGCCAGCCGCGCCAGCGGCCGACCCAAAGCGACGCTGTCACGCCGAGTAACGGACCTCGAGCAAAGTCTCGGCGTACGGTTGATCGAGCGCGGCACTCAAACACTGCGCCTGACAGAGGAAGGCCGTTCCCTTCACGAGCGAACGGAAGGTCTACTCTCCGAAATAGTAGAAGCAGGCGAGTCCGTAGCGTCACGAGCACCAACGCCACGCGGCCGATTGAGGGTCAGCGCGCCTGTCGTGTTGGCCCACGTCGCACTCAGCCGTATGGCCGTGCGCTTCGCGTCGGCTTACCCAGAGGTCCAACTCGAGATCATCGCGGAAGACCGCAGAGTCGACCCGGTCGAGGACGGCTATGACCTCGTTATCCGGATTGACCCGCCTCAGGATGAGCGTCTCGTCGGACGCCGCATACTCGAAGACGAACGGCTGGTTGTAGCATCGCCAGAAATACCGATTCCCACTGCTCCAACCAACCGTCCGGGCGAGTTGGATGTCCCGGCGGTAATGCTGTCGACGACGCGTTCTGATGTGGTGTGGCGCATACGCGGCGGCAAAGCCGGCGAGATCTCGCTGAAGCCGCGCCCCGCTCTACGCTTTTCCTCCCTGCTGATGGTGCGGGAGGCCGTCTAGAGGCGCCGGCGTCGCGCTACTACCAAAGCTACTGGTAGCCGGCGACATCGCGAAACAACGCCTCACCCTCTGGGGAACCCACGACGCTCCCAGCGTCGCGATTTGGGCGCTGCAAAGCTCGCGCCGCCTCATGAGCGCAAAAGTTCAAGCCTTCTTGAGCGTTCTAAGCGAGACCTTTCCCAACAAAACTTTCGTCCCGCCGCCCTGACAGTGGCACCCGCGCGAATGCTTGCCTGATTCTTACCCCGAGCGCGAATGCTCAGGTCCGTGCGCAAACGCCTTCTCAGGCTCGCCGGCGCGACTCACCGAAAGTGCCGCGCGTACGGCCGGACGATGCCGTATGCGCCGCAGCCACTCCATCACACGCGGAGCTGTCGATTCGCTGACGAGGGCCGGCGCCAGCCCCGGCAAAGAATTGCAGATCGCGAAGGCATCGATATCAGCAAGTGAGTACGCCGAGCCCACCAGCCACCGCGAGTCGGACAGGGCCGGCTGTTTCGAGCCTCCGTACAGCCAAACGCAACCTTCCGCTGGGAGTCCTCGATCAACTCGTGGGAACAGTCGTCGAACAGAGCGCGCCTCCAACCCTCCTGCAAATACATCATCGGGATCTGTGCAACGAGCGGCTCGAGCACGGAATTACGGCCTTCGAGCTGAGGCGCAAGGTAAACGTGACATCCGAGGGTATCCACGACCGGCATGAAGACCTCGTCGACGAACCGGGCCCAGGCGAGAATTCGTGCCTGCTCGATGGGTTCCGCGGGACGCAACGGTGTATCGGGAAACGCCTCTTCCAGATACTCCGTAATTAACGGGACTTCGTGATCTGACACCCATCGCGAAACAGGATGCGCCCTTCACCCTCCAGGTCGAGTCGCGTCTCGCGGCCGGGTCGGAGAAAGCCAGGGCGATAGTGCTCGAGGAACAGCACATCGACAAAGCGACTGCGGAAATCCAGACCCTTTTCGTGGAGCGCGATCAGCGGCTTGAGCCAGCTGCCGTTCGGTACTCGATGAAGGAGTTCTAACATCGCGGGATTTCCGTACGCTCAGGCGCCGTCGCGGTCGAACAGAACGCAGCGGCGCACCAGGTCGGTGCGACCGAGGGGGTACAGTCGGCGGGTCGCCGGCCGCTCATTGATCTGACGCAGCGACTCCATCAGACGCGGAGTCGCCGTATCGTTGGCGACCTGGGGGTTCATCATCGGCAGCCCGGAAAACATGTCGAAGCCGGCGATGTCCGCAATGGAGTACGAGTCTCCAGCGACCCAGGGCCGCTCCGTGAGCGCGGCCTCGAGATTCTCGACACCCAAGGCGATGCGGCGGCCCGACTCTGCCATCTCCTCTGCTGAAAACGTGCCGTAGATCGCCTTCGACCAGGCGATGCGCCGCTCCCGCAGCGGAATCCGCTCGATGCGCGCCTTGAGTTCCTCGGGATCGCGCTGACGGACCGCCGGGCCCACGAAGAAGCTCCAGCCGAACATGCTGATCGAAGGGCCGACGAACTGATCGAAGAACCGGCACCACCAGCGCATGCGCCAGCGTTGGAAAGGATCGCTCGGCCGCAGTGACGGACCCGCGAACGTCGCATCGATGTACTCCATCATCACCGTGGACTCGGGCACCAGCACTCCATCGTGCACCATGGCCGGAATCGTCCCGTTCGGATTCACCTGGAGGTACTCGGGCGAATGCTGCTCAAAACCCAGCATGTCGATGTACCGGCTTTCGAACTCCACACCCTTCTCGAGGGCGGCCAGAATGGGCTTGCCCGAATTGGCGTTGGGCTCCCAGTGATATAGAGTCAGCATGGAACCGATATTGGCGCTCCAGCGAGCTTCCGGGCGCGCCTCTGTGCGCAATACCTGCGGCCCGACAGTGCAACCCGCGTTTATCCCGGCCAAAGAGCGCAATAATGTCGCTCGTCGAGACACGGGTTGTGGGGGTAGCAAAGTGAAACTCGTCGCAGGAAGGACGGCATTCATCACCGGGGGCGCCAGCGGGATCGGGCTTGGCATCGCGGAAGCATTCGTTACCGCGGGCATGCGCGTCATGCTCGCAGACCTGCGCCAGGACCACATCGACGAGGCACTGGCGGCGTTCGAAAAGCGTGGCCAGCTCGGAAGCGTCAAGGCCATACGCCTCGACGTGACCGATCGTGCGGCGATGGCTGCGGCCGCGGACGAGACTGAGCGTGTGTTCGGCAAACTTCACGTCCTCGTCAACAACGCGGGAGTGGGCATTCAGGGCCCGTTCAAAGGGATCACCTACGCGGATTGGGACTTCGGGCTGGCGGTCAATCTCGGCGGCGTCATCAATGGCCTGCAGACCTTTCTGCCGCTCCTTCGCAAACACGGTGAAGGGGGGCACATCGTCAACACAGCATCCCTCGCCGCTCTCGTCCCGATGCCTTCCCAGTTCGTCATTTACCAAACTGCCAAGGCGGCGGTCGTCACACTCTCGGAATGCATTCGCATGGAACTCGCGCAGGAGAACATCGGCGTCACCGTCCTGTGCCCGGGTCCCGTCAGGACTAATATTCACGAGCTCGCCAAAAACCGCCCAGCGCAGTTCGCAGTGGGCGACGCGTTTCGTGCATCCGAGAACGCCGGCGGAGCGCAGGTCATGTTTCCGAGCATGATGGAGCCGGTGGAGGTGGGCGCACTCATTCTGAAGGCCGTCCGAAACGATGAGTTGTATGTCATCACCCACGGCGAGTGGCGGTCCGCGGCAGAGGGCCGTCACGCCACCATGGACGGCTTTCGATCCAAGTTACGAGAATATTTGAAGATTGCGGGCCTGGTCTTGTTCATCTCGATTGGTATTACGTACCTGGTCTCGATCCAGCTTCTGCCATTGATCAGTGATCCTATTGTTCATCTCGCGCAACTGGCGGGGCGGGTCTCAGGCCAGAAAGACTACTCGCTTCGCGCGCCGGTGGTGAGCTCCGACGAGATCGGGGGGCTGATCGTGTCGTTCAACCAGATGCTGGACACCATTCAGCAGAGAGATTTGGCCCTGATTGACGCCAACAGTGCGCTTGAGGCGAGGGTTGCGGCGCGGACGGCAGACCTGATCAAAGAAGTCCAGGAGCGCAGACAGGCAGAAATCCAGATGCGGCACGCCAAGGAAGCTGCCGAAGTTGCCAACCGGGCAAAAAGCGAATTCCTGGCTAACATGAGCCACGAGATCCGGACACCGATGAACGGCGTGATCGGAATGACAGGTCTTGCGCTGGAAACAGACCTTACCGCGACCCAGCGCGAGTACCTGGAAACGGTGAGACTATCCGCCGACGCGCTTTTGGCGGTGATCGAAGACATTCTCGATTTCTCCAAGATCGAGGCCGGCAAGCTGACGCTGGAGGAGGCAGATTTCGATATTCGTGAATCTGTGGAGTTGACGCTGAAGACGCTTGCTCTTCGCGCCGATGAAAAGGGGCTGGAGCTGCTTTGCGACGTGGCCCCGGAAGTTCCCGCACTCGTAAGGGGAGATAGCTCCCGGCTGCGTCAGGTCCTTATCAATCTGGTCGGAAACGCGATCAAATTCACGGAAAAAGGCGAGGTGTCAGTCAGTGTGACCGAAGCTACGGGCGAAGGGCATGCGGGGCTGATCCACTTTATGGTGGCTGACACGGGAATCGGCATTGCTGATGACAGATTGGACGCCATCCTTTTGCCATTCACGCAGGGGGACACTTCGACGACGCGCAGGTACGGCGGGACTGGGCTGGGGCTCACGATCTCGGCGCGGCTTATCGAGGCTATGGGCGGACGCATATGGATCGAGAGCACTCCTGGCATGGGGAGCCGGTTCCATTTCACGGCGCGCTTTGACCACGCCGAAAATGCGGAACAGGAGATTGCCTATTTGGCGGGAAGTGATTCACTGGCGAATGTCCGGGTGCTGATTGTCGATGACAACCAGACCAACAGGACGATTCTTACCAAAACTCTGGCGCGATGGGGAATGCGGCCAACCTCGGTGGAAAGCGTTCCGGCGGCATTGATCGAGCTGGCTTCGGCGCTTTCTTCGGAGGATGCATATAAGCTCATTCTTACCGACATGCACATGCCGAACAAGGATGGCTTTGATCTGATTGAGACCGTTCGTTCTGGCGATGGTTCTGCTCCTCCCACAATCGTGATGCTTACCTCCGGGGCGCGTGGGGGGGATGTGGAACGTTGCCAGGAGCTAGGCGTGAGTGCGTACCTTCTGAAGCCCATTCGCGAAGCGGAGTTAAAGTCCGCCATTGCTCGCGCTTTTAGGAACCTTCCCGCAGACGGCCATGCGCGATTGCCGTCTCAGACATCTTCCACCAAAGAAGAGAGCGTCTGCGTTGGTCTTCATGTCCTCGTGGCAGAGGACAATCTTATAAACCAGCTTCTCGTGAGACGCCTTTTGGAGAAGCGGGGCCATCGCGTTTCTATCGCTGCCGATGGGATTGAAGCTCTTCGTGTACTGGAAAACACATCCGTGGATCTTGTGTTCATGGACGTGCAGATGCCACGAATGAGCGGCATCGAGGCAGTCCGAGCGATCCGCAAGAGCGAAGGAATCGGCGGATCGCACGTACCCATTATTGCTTTGACGGCGAATGCCCTGAAGGGCGACGAAGAGAAATATTTGGAGACCGGGATGGATGGATACCTTGTAAAGCCCATCCAGATCCCGAAATTGGATGACATCCTGGGCAGGTTCAGTGAATTGCGATCCAAGTCGCAGCTAACGAGATGATTTATTTGGAGCGGGAGACCGGGATCGAACCGGCGACATTCAGCTTGGGAAGCTGCCTACATATAATAGAATCAAGCAGTTACATTAAAAACCCATACCTTGAAAACATGCGAATTCACCCAATGAAATCGTTTGTGTGGGGATTCTGTGGGGGTGGAAGCTGGAAATAGGTCAGGGCTAGGGGAACTAAATAACAGCATTCGAAAACGGGGCCCTAGACGTTTCATTTGCGTTAGAGAAGCGTTGATGGTGGGGTTCGTGGGCGGCCTGAACCCAATTGCGAATCTCGACCGAGCTTTCTGCGGCGGCGCGCAATTCATTGTATCGCACGGCCAGCACCTTAATGTGAGTGTCGATTCGGTCGAGCAGCGAGCCGGAGATTTTCGCCACGTGGCGCTGGATCATGCGCGGCGGGACATGCACTCGACGAGTTGTCGTTGCGATAACCGCGGGGCTGCGGGTATCTTCGGTGCTGAAAGGCGTCTGATCTATCTACCGGTTGTTCGTCTAGGTTTGAAAAAGGAAAAGGGCATCGCAGCTGGAGGCATTTAGGCATTGCCATATTCTTCTTCAGCATCCAAATCGTTCTGCGCATTTCCTTCTCAAAAATTGGCCAGGTTCTACTCAAGAATGCCCACGTTCCCCGGTTTTGTTTTGCTAAACGAGAATAAGATCGGACTCGAGGATCTGGAGCCTTAACACGGTCTGCGGAAGCTCGTTGGACCATGTGCAGAGTATCGAGACTCTCCGATGATGCGGATCACTCAAAGAATACGATTCAGCGCAGCATTATTGACCGATGCAAGAAGTCCTATCCAAGCCAGATTAGGCAAGCCACTCCCAGTGAGGAGCAGGAGTTCTATGAGCTTGCACTCAAGGGGATGGCAGACCCTGAGGTCCAAACGTCGTCCGGCGAACACATTATGAATGGGATTCAGGGGTGGGGCAGACGCTGCCCGCCGACCATATCTTGACATAGCCAGAACTCTCAAGGACGCCGAGGATCGATATGCCATTCATTTGAAAATCCTTGCGGACCTTGGCTTCACCGTTTCGGACATGGGTCCGATAGTGTGAGCCAAAGGCAATCAATTTGAAATCGAGGGGGAGCAGGGCGCTCATAATCGGAACGAGGCGTGGTTTGCACCATAATGCATGCAAGCGCATCGAAATGCGCTTTTGTGCATAACCTATTTATATTGAATCATTTAGATGGACAACAATATACTTGCAACACCATGCCGGAAGGGGGAGAATTGAATGAACCCCTTTTCTGAGCGTCTTGTGCGCCCATGGGAAGAGTGTGGTTGCCATGGGGTGGTGTCCCTACTTTGGCTTATGAAGCATTTTGAGCTTCCCAGATTGGTAGCGATTCACAAGAAAATCGAGATAACCACAGAGGCTTTAAGGGGGGAGGGTTTCGCTTATGAAACGGCTAAATCTATAGCCTCAGATAGGCTTATCGCTCTCTTAACCGAAATCCGGGAGTTCTGTCTAGGGGTGGAGTTTAGACATGCCTATCAGAAGGCCCACGCAGCCCTTGTAAAAATCCAGAAAAGACCAGAAGCGATAACGGGGATTGAAATCGCGACAATATTGCTGAGTCTGCAGGACGATTTGAACATTGCAATGTTCGATCATGTTTACGTTCAGATTGAAAATCGAGTACGCCTATACCTTGAACCCCAACTTCTGTTCGGGGAGGCGGTAATCAACGCATTCCCAAAAGCTGCGCCAGACATTCAAGATGCTGGTCTCTCCATTGCTGTCGATTTAGGCAGTGCTGCTGTGTTCCACCTAATGCATGTTGTGGAGTGGGGATTGCGAGGACTAGCCGCCCATCTAGGGCTCTCGAAAGTCGTCATAAACGGAAAGACTAAAAAGACGGTTCCGGTGGCTTACTCCGAGTGGGAAAAGATCATTGCTCAGATGAACGAAAAGATTGAAGAGAAAATCAACAAAATGGCTCACGAGC
>CAVPNO010000065.1:0-14905 GCA_963706455.1 uncultured Acidobacteriota bacterium
TGGTGGAGATAATCACGATCGACCCGGTCTTATCCCCCTTCAGAAAAACGTCTCGCGAGAGTGTAAGATCGCCTTGGGCCAGAGCACCATCGCCTGGTTGAGCAGCCGCCGGCGCGAGCGGGACTCCATCGGGGGAAAGACGATCGTATTCAGCAAACAGGCGCCCCTGTGTGTCGTAGAGGCGCGCGCTCACCACGCCGGCTTGCAAATGGAGCGCGCTCAGGATTTGCCGCGCAGTCTGCGCATCGTTGAACGCCAGGGACGCTGCCGCATTTGCGCCGATTGTGTCGGCGAGAGTGGACAGCTCGGCTTCCGCCGATTTTCGGAAGCTCGCCCGTTCAAAAATGGTGATACCCGCGAAGGCAAGTCCGAGAGCCAGCGTGGTCGAAGACAGAATCAGCAGCGTCAGCTTTTTTCGTATCGGTATATCCCGAAATCGCATCTCGGCTCCCATCGTATTGCGCGCATGCTTAGATCGTATCCGCGATTAATGAGTTGCTGCGTTTAATCCAGACGGAATAATTGTCTTCGCCAGGGACAGAAGCTCCGAACTGAATGTCATGTTGCACTTTTCCGCCGCCGGCACATTGATATCGAAACGGAGCCGATCCTGTTCGCGCCGAAAGCCGATCATCCCTCCCACCCGGACAAACTCGTCGGTTTCCCCCGTCGTCAGGATCGGCAAGTTGTGCAGATTTGTAATGACGGTGGCGAGATGTGCGCTCTCCGACGCGCCAATGAAGAGCACCTGGCAATCTTCCACTCCTGACAATTGCTTCAAATGCACGATGCGGACGGCATGCTCCTTCACCATCTTCCCCGACAATATGGTTTCCAGAGCGCCGTTGAACGGATCCTTTCCCGTAGTACAAAAGGTAAATACGTCCGTTGCATGTTGAAGTGTCCCCGACGGCCAGTTGGTCAATTGGGCAAAGTGGAACAAAAAAGCCGCCTTTACGGCATATTCGTTATTGTCAGGAGATGATCCGCGTGCGACAGGCCCGCCGGTACACAGGGTCATCAACAAAACGAGCGCGAGTCCACAGACACGAAGTCCTGCCCGGTCGGGCCGGATTCCATTCCTGGTGTGGCCGCGTCGTTCGATGAACATTTCTGTCACTTTGCCCCGAAGGTCCAGACCAGTTTCGCCCGGAAAGCGCGTCCGTCCTGCTCGATCCCATCCTGAATATGCTGCTGGGCGCCCGGATCGTAGAATCGCTTGTCGAAAACGTTATACACGCTCGCTGAGAGATCGAGGTTGCGCGCGAGCGCTCTGCCCAGCAAGGTAATATTTGCCACCGAGTAGGGACTGACATCCTGCAGCGCCAGGGTCGCTCGCCGGCTCACGTATTGGGCGTCCATGGTCGCAAAGAGCTTATGTTCCATGAGCGGTACGCTCACGTTTAGTTTTCCGAGTTGCCTGGGAGAATTCACCAGGGGCTGGGAGTCGGCGCCGTCTTGCACGAATACCTGGCTGAAGCTGGCGGTTCCGTGGATGCCATTCGACCATTGACCGCTTAATTCCGCCTCGGCTCCGGAAACCGCCATCTTGCCGATGTTTTGAAACGCCGAGCCGGTGACGTCATCCGAACTCAGGCCGATAAAATCGCGCATGCGGTTGGAGAATATCGAAAGCGAAAACCCGATATTGCGGGAAATCCCCTGGTCCCAATTCCCTTCCCATGCCGCGATACGCTCTGCTTTCAGGCGCGGTCCCCCCGGGTAGTAGTAGAGTTCGTACGCATTCGGGGAGCGGAACGACTCTCCATAAATCAGCCTGAGGTGGGTGCTCTCCCGAGCGCGGTAGTTCAACGCTCCTCTCGGGCTGAGAATCCATCCCACGCGAGGGTTGTAGTCCTCCCGGATGCTGGGATCCAGCGAGAACCCCTTGCCCAGGGGAATCTCGGCTTCAAAATACGGCGCCGAAACGAACGATGGCTTGTCCACGTCAAGATACATGGCCGGTGGCGAGACGTCGAAGTTCACCAGCTGTTGGCGGAAATCATTTCGATATTCGAAGCCGGTAACCAGCTTGTAACGCTGGCGCACTACTGAAGTCGCCTGCAGCTCTGTGCCCCAACTCTCGCCTCGCCCGAAATCCTTGTTCAGAACGCTGCCATTTGCGACGGGGGTAACGAACTTCCCATCGTTCATATACCTGTCGAAGTACGTCCTGGCCGAAAAGCTCGCGCCAGATCCGATGGCGTGCTCGTAGCGCAGGTCAAGATATCCATGGGCGTCTGACTCCCGGTTGCGCGGGTCATTGAAAACATCTCCATAAGAACCTGTCGGGTCGCCTTTTTCTCGCGTATTGTAAGCTGCCTGAAATCTGATCCCATGGGTGGAGAGCGTCGTCAACAGATTCAGGCTCTGATCGTCATCGTCGTGACTGGCGATGCCGTTGTTGGTCTCAGGGCTGTTGAACTCAGGATAGTAGAGCTGGTTATGACCCTTGCTCCCGTAAAACGTGCCGGAAAGCACGGCATCCACTCCCGCCACACGCCCGCCATACGCCATCCGGCCGCGATAGCTGTTGAACGATCCCCCGTCGCCCTCGAATTCCATGCCGTGAATCTCGTCGGCTTTGCGGGTAATCACGTTGATGACGGCAAACACCGCGTTGGTTCCGTACAACGACGATGCGGGGCCGCGAATGATCTCTACGCGTGCGATCATATCAACATCAAGAACAAATTCAGTCCCCACCATCGCCTGCTCGTAGATGGCATCGTTCAGCCGGTGGCCGTCCACCATCAGCAGCACGCGCGTGTTATAGTCTCCCGGGTTTGAGAATCCTCTAACACCTATGTAACTGTATTGACGATCGTACGAAATGTAGAAGCCGCGAACAGCGCGCAGAATGTCGGCCAGGGTCCGGTACCCGGCTTTGTCGATTTCCTCCCGGGTAACAACAGTCACTGCCACGGGGGCGTCCGATGCCGGCTGGATATATCGCGAAGCGCCGTACACCCTGATATTCATCAGGTCGGCCAGGCTTTGATCCGTCAGGTCGGGCGAGGGCTGCTGTGCCTCAGCCCAAGCCATGCACGAAAGCGTCGCTCCCAGAAGGGCCCCGGCGAGCGACGAACGCACCCTGTTTGCATGAATGCGATTCCTGATGAGAGAACGCGGCGCACTCTCTATAGCAACGATTTTGAACTCCAACGTCGATTCCATAATGAGTTTAGCCATCCCCTCTTTGCGTGGGCCGCAGGCGTTGGATGCGACCACAATTCGCCTCGCTTGACCGGAACTGCTTCCGCGGCGAATTCAATTTGCACCTTCCGCAGTCTCCGCCAGTCTGAGACGGTCTTTCGCTCGACGGCTGAGCCAATCGCGTACCCATGAAGCCAGGACAAGATTCAGAGCTGTAACCACAACCAGAAGCAGAAGGAAATACCGTGTCAACCAGAGGCGCATCAGGGCAAACCACGAAATCGCTCCAGTTTTGTAAGTCGCGCCGTTCATCGCGTAGGACTGGAATCTCCCCGCTTGCAACAGGCTCACGGCGCCGGTGATATCGCTCGACAATGACTTATCGAGGAACGCATTCGAGAAGGCATCCGGGCTCTCATCGGACCTGAGCGAAATCAGTACCAGGGAGCGATCTGGAGATGTAGGCGATTCAATCTCCTCGATCAGGGCCGCGGGCTGGTTTCCGTCGTTCGGCGGTTGCCGGTGCGTGAATGGCGTCCCGGATAGTTTTGACCACCAGAACAGAAGAGCGTCTTCAATGGTCGAAACGTAGTCTCCAGACCCGTTGACATGAACCCCATTGCGATCGAGAGTGGCAGGGACCAGCCCCGCCAGAGAATGGAACGCCGGCTGATCGGCAATCGTCCCAAGGACGAGATAATCCTTGTTGCTGTTGAGAACCACGTTCGGGCCGGCCACGGTGACCCGGAGCCCGGGATATCCCGTCTGGGCCCCGAATTGGCCCATCAGATCAAGATAGAGCGCGATCTCACCACGACTGGGGACGGTCGGAAGAATGACGGCTGTTTCGGAGAGATCTGCGCGGCGTGTAAATGGAAACCCGGAGTTGGCAAAGATATCCAGGTTGGGCAGGCGTGTCCACCGTGCAAGCCCATGGAGATCGAAAGACGAATCACAGACAATTTCCCCCTTCACAGCCGGCGACTCGTCGGAGTCCTGAGCCGCTTCAGGGGTTGCGCGCGCGAAATCGAAGTTAAAGAACATCGTATTTCCGAACGGCTGCAGAACCGCGACAGGAATAGAAACAAACGCCGTTCGTTCAGCTATGCCTTCTCCGGCCGTGAGTTGCGTCTCATTCACGAGTTGTCCGTTGACGGCAACGCGAAGTGCCGATCCGGGGCCGGCGGATTGAGCATCGTAACGATAGTGCAGTTGAAGCTTCAGATTCTCTCTCTCGCCGAAAAACGCATCGGGCGGCAAGTGAAAGTAGACCGGAATGGTGTTCGAGTCGCCGGTCCGCAACATTTCCTGGGATGAGCAATCGGACAAACGCGCATCGCGAGTGAGTGGCATCCATCGCGGTGCATCATCCAGGTTCCGGGTTGGGGGCATCCACAGCACCGGAGCGATCGTGGCATCGTCGTTCGTGGGCACACTCGAGGCCGGCGGACTCGGGGAAGCCTTATTTGTGAGGGACAGCGCCCGTGCAGCGGCAGTTAGCTCTTCGTCGTCATCGCCTGCCACTACCAGCACGCTTCCCATCGGGTCGGATGGATTATCTCGAATCGCGAGGATCGGGCCCTCTCCAGCGGGTAAGTGGAGTGAATCGGGGAGATTCATTCGCTGGTCGGAAAAGAGAACAACGTCTCCCTTCGGTATCTCGCCCACGGAGACGTCGAAGCGCGCCGGTGTTGAAGTGGCGGTCAGACCAAACCATGACGCGACCATTCCGGCTGCTTCCAGCGCTTCGGGGGTAGGCTGCCCAAGGAATGCAAACGGAATCGCGGACGGGGTCTGGAGTTCGCTGTCAAACACCGGCAGGGGGAGCTGGCCCAGGTCGTTCTTGAGGCGCAGCCGGTCGCCGTTTACTTCGATCGAAGATTCGGGGAAGACACGGACAAGGATGCTCGTCCGGGCCTGGTCTTCGCGCATCATCAGTCCGCTTCCCGTGAACTCGAAGCTCAGGATGTTGCTCCGAACCAGCTGATTTTCAGGAACGGCGATTTTAATTTCATCCATCTGGCCCGGCCAGTTCTGTGCTGACTTCGGTGAAATTGCCGCGACCATCGTCCCATTCAAGCTGACCTTCAACGATGTGGCACGCACGTCGAGTGCCGGGTCAAAGCTGTATTGCAACGTTAATGTCGATTGATGCGGCACCATCGTGTATGGAAGTATGAACCGAACCGAAGAGTAAGAATGGGGCCCTCGAAACTCTATGGGGTGGATGGCGCCCATGTCTTTCAGCTTGATCACATGGTTTACCGGGAAATCGGGCGACGACACACCTCCCCCGGCGGCGGAATCGGCTGGCTGAAGTGGCGGTGTTGATCCCCACAGTAATCCACTTCCTCCGAGCAGGCCAACCAGGATCAAGGCGGTGGCTGCCGGCATAGTCTTGCGCGTTGGTGCCGGTGTTTTTTCCGGCAGCAGCGATCGGATGATCTGGTAAAACCCGTGGAACGACAGGACAATGACTCGCCCGAGACTCTTCAGCGGTCGATCGACCTCCATCGACTCGAGTGAGGTAATCCATGCGTCGGCCCGCGAATACAGTGCTCTCGTAAGGGTTTCCTGTTCCTGAATGGTCGGAGTAGAAAACTCCAGGCGAAGTTCCGAATCCCGAACCCCGGCCACCCGGGCGCCTATTCCCGCGTCACCATCCGTTTCGGGAAAGGCCAGCATGAACTCATCGCCAATTGAGAAGCGCCTGTGAGGCGGCAGCTTCACCGAGGCTCCGCCAACGGACATATCAATCGAAATAGTGTGGAGTTGAATTCCATCGGGTAAATCCAGGCGCACCGGGATCCTGGCCTCAATGCGGACCGAACCGCGCCTCTGCTTCTGCTCGTGCGCCACCGCTGCTGCCACACCCAGAATCACCATGTTGAACAGGATCCAGGCCAGGTTCATGATCACCGTGCCCGGATGATGAGGATCGTTGACAAAGATTCGGTAGGGAGTGATGATCAGGCCGAGAAGGTTCAAAAACAGAAGCCATCGGGTCGGTCTCGCGATCTTCCTGTCGAACCGCGTATCGTTCAGAGTCCTGCCCTTATCGGTGACATTGAATTTCCCCAGCTTCGGATTGATCAGCGCAAGGAGAGTTGGCGCAAGAATATAGGGAGCAAGCACAGCCTCGTAGATTTCATTCCAGAACGAGTGGCGGTACCGGCTCTGGATGCGGGAGTTTGTAAGACTCGCCAGAATAAGGTGAGGCAGCGAGTAGGCCAGAATCGCAAGCCAGTAGCCGGGAATGATCGACTTTCCCAAAAGCATATAAACCAGCGGTGCGCACAAGAAAATCAGCCGTGGGACCGCATACAGGAAATGAATCATTGCGTTCAGGTAGCACAGCCGCTGCGTGAACTTCAGACCCCGCGCCAGCAGAGGATTGTCAATGCGAAAAATCTGGATCATGCCCCGGGCCCAGCGAATGCGCTGGCCCACGTGTGCGGCCAACGTTTCCGTCGCCAGGCCGGCCGCCTGCGGGATATTGATGTAGGCGGTGTTGTATCCCAGCTTTTGCATTCGCAGCGAGGTGTGTGCATCTTCGGTGACTGTCTCCACCGCGATGCCGCCTACTTCGTCCAGTGCGGAGCGGCGAATCACCGCGCAGGAGCCGCAGAAGAAGGTCGCATTCCAGAAGTCATTCCCATCCTGCACGATGCCGTAAAACAGCTCCGCTTCGCTGGGAATGGTTTTATATTGCAGCAGGTTCCGCTCAAAGGGATCCGGCGAGTAAAAATGATGCGGCGTCTGAAGCATCGCGAGCTTTTCATCGGCAAGCATCCAGCCGAGAGTCATTTGTAGAAAGCTCCGCGTGGGCACGTGGTCACAGTCAAAGATGGCGACATATGGGGACTCCATCAGTGTCAGTGCGTGGTTGATGTTTCCCGCTTTGGCGTGCTGGTGGATGTCTCGGGTGATGTACCCGACTCCTGCCTGCGCGGCAAATTCCTCGAAGTCATCGCGCGTGCCATCGTCGAGGATGTATACGTGGAGCTTATCGGGTGGGTAGTCGATGTTGATCGCTGCCAGAGCGGTGTAGCGAACCAGAGAAAGCGGTTCATTGTAGGTGGGAATGAGTATATCGACGTGCGGCCACAGGCTTTCGTCGTTGGGCAGGAGAATCGGCGCTCGCTGAAGTGGCCAGGCAGTCTGCATGTAGCCGAGCACCATGATCAGAAACGTATAAACTTCGGCGGCAATCAAAAGCAGCATGAAGAACGCATCGAAGCCGAATCGGTGATTCGATGGGTCCGCGAAGTAATCCACCAGGAGGCGCAACCGCCACCACCCATAGCGGAAGGTAGCCGTCATGGAAATCAGCATCAGGCCCAGCGTAATCAGGCGAGACGTAGAGAACCGGCTGACCGCCAGGCCCAGAACCACGCTCGCGCTCCCAAGGATCATCTGCTCAGGCCAGGTGAGATAGAGACTGATCAATTGGAGCCACAAAAAGAAAGCCAAACCGAAAACAATGGCCCTAAATATCTTTGTCATTGCCACAACCCCAGACAAACAAGTAACCAAACAAGCACTGTCGGCAGGCGGCAAACCATCCCGTCTCGCTCGCTGTCGAAATCAACTCGCACCCGAAACCACCCCACCAGCCACCCGCCTTACCGCATTACGCTCAATGCAGCACCTAGAATCTCTTCAAGATTCCCGAAACGTCGTTCGTAATCGTTGCGGCTCCTGCGGATGACCTCATGGGCGTCGTCGCGGCCGTAAATATGGGCGATTTCACAACCGGACGTCATCGAATCGGGCGCCTGCTTGTAGGTAAGAAAATAATGCCGCAGCCGGTCCAGCATTGACGCCGGCACCTGCTTGATGTCGGTCCATGCCCCATAAGTCGCGTCGTCCTTGAGCACCCCGATGATCTTGTCATCGGCCTCATCGTGGTCGATCATGCGCAGGCCGCCTATGGGTATGCACTCCACAAGGATATTTCCATGCTGGATCGGGCGATCGGTCAGGATGCAAACATCCAGTGGATCGCCATCACCTTCCAGGGTCCGACCGGTCCTCTCCGCAGAGAATGAAGCTACCTCGTCTCCGCAAAAGGTCTGGGGAACGAAGCCATAGAGAGCGGGACAGATATTCGAGTATTTCTGCGGACGGTCGACCTTGAGGTACCCTGAAACCTTGTCGATCTCGTATTTCAAGGTGTCGGAGGGAACCACCTCGACGAAACACTGCATAACTTCCGGCACATGTTCTCCCGGTGAAATGCCATGCCACGGATGCGGCTTAAACAAGACTCCGAGAAGTTTCCATAAAGGCTGTGGATCTGGACTCACTGAGCACCACTTTCAATAAAACGGCGATTATTCAACCGTTTGACCATAGATAGGAGATTCGATTCTCCATTAGTGACGTATGACACGGCATCCATTATCCCGCGTATGATCTCCAGTCCCCGTCCTCCTTCACGCAACAGCTCACCTTCCGGTTTCATTGGAGATGAAGCGGTGACCCTGTTCACCTGATGAGTGTCCATGGGCTTGCCGCTGTCCGCGCACTCAAGAACCAGCGCATCGCGCCCCGCCGATACCAAAAGAGACACAGGATGTCCGGGACGGCCCTCATAGGCGTGCAGGATGGCGTTGGTGGCTGCTTCACTTACGCATAACTCGACCTGGTAAGCCTCCAGCTCGTCCATTCCATAGAAGACGCAGATCTTGTTCACCGCCATAGCCATCAGGCAGACGCTCGAAAGATCGCTTTCTATTTCCAGCCGTATCTGACTCAAAAGCCGTCCTCCCTTAGGAAAGCGCCGCAACGGCATCGTCAGTGCGATTGAACATGCGAAAGACCTTGTCCATGCGTGTGAGCTTGAACATGCTGGCCACCGTGCCTCGGGTCCCCGCGAGAACCAGTTCCCGTTCTCGCCCCATCGATTTCAAACAGGAGATCAACGCCCCCAGGCCGCTGGAATCTATAAAAGTGACTTCACTTAGATCGAGGATGATGGCACGATTCTCCCCGTTCAGGTAATGGATCATGCCTTCCTTAAAGCGGGGAGCGACATCGGCACCGATGCGCGCTTCCATCACCTTGGTAATCAAGATATCTCCCGACTTGCTCTCTTCAAATCTCATCTGTGCTTCTCCTGTCATGCTTCCCTGTTGAACGCGAGCCACAGTCCCTCAAATAGCCGGATAAGTAGCCGCGCGATTTGCTTTGTCTGAAACTTCAATAGCCAGTAAAGATACGTCATCGCCGAAGTTTGCATCTCCGGCCCATGCATTCATTTCACGGTCAATGCCCTCGAGCAGCTTTTCTAAGGGCTCACAAGATGCGTGAAAGAGATATTCCAGGAGCCGCTCTTCTCCAAACAGCTCCCCCTTGGGGCTCATGCATTCTGTTACCCCATCGGAATAAAGCAGCAACCTGTCACCCGGACACACGGCAATGTCTATACAGTCAAACTCCATTTCAGGCCACAGTCCTACGGGCATGCCGCCGCTTCCCAGCAGTTGCAGCGCAGGCCCAGCGAGCGTTCCTGCTGGGGCGGATGCATGCCGACAAGCAGCACCGCTTGACGGCGGCGGCGCTGAAGAAGCTGCCCAAGGCGGCCGTGGCCGAACTGCAGTTGGATGGCGATCGGCTCGCCGCGGTCCTGGCAGGGTTGGCACAGGAGGGGTTCGTCAGCGAAAAGACCGTCCGCAAAAGCGTCTCCTGGCACCTCACCGAGACAGGAACGGCTTACTTGGCGACGTTGCCGGCATGGCCTGCCCTGAGCCTGTCGAACGGGCCGCCGCCGCCGATCGTGAAGCCGGTCCACGACAACACGCGATTGCTGGCTCGCAGCAGGCATATGCGTTGTTCCAGTTGTTCATCGCCAAGGGAGGCAAGCTTTCCGCGGCCCAACTTCGGACCAAGCTCATGGCCGCCAAGGCCAAGCCGGTCCGCTTCGATGCGGCGACGGTGCAATGGGTGATGTCACTGCTGGCGGCCGACGGCACGGTGATCGAGCATCGCCGCGGCAAGTCGGTGTCGTGGCAGCCGGGCGAGAAAACGCCGTGCCGCCTCGCGAAGCTGGAGCAACATCCTGAAGTCGAGCTGACGCTCAGCGGAGCGGCATGGAACGCGGTGACTTTGCCCAATCATGATGCCGCCGCGATCGCTCCTCACGTCGCGGCGACACAGGGTGGTGCGACTTTCCTCAACGAGCCCACACCCCAACGACCCCGACCCTCCCCCGGAGTACCGGGAGAGGGAGTAGAGTGGCGGCGCCGGCCTTGTCTGCGTCCGATCGCGCTTCTGCGTCCGGCGAACTTCCGTCCGCGGCGGAGTTCGAGGCGTATAGTCCCTGGCCGAGTTCCGCGACCTGCTGCGCAGAGCACTGGCATACCGGAATGGTGCCGATCCATGAGATTCGCCGCGCCAGCTCGCGGCCCGGCAGGGCGAACGGGCCGCCCGACATGACATGCTGGATGAGCGAGTCCGGCAGCTTCGGCGCCAAGACCGCCTGCGGCTCATTTCCCTGTCGGATCTGAGCCGGGCGACCGCCGAGCAGTTGGCCGACTCGATCTCCCCGGCGACAACGAGACCTTCTTCTATGTGGGGGAACCATGAGTGCCTCCGAATTGCAAACAGACACGACCCCTCCGGGGAGCATCCCTAAGGCGAGTTCGGGCAGGGCCGCCGGACACGGCAGCCGGGGTCTTCGAGAACCCCCTTCGCGAGAGCCGGCTCAATACGTCGCTGGACTTCCGGCCGGAGTGGGACGTGCCGTCGTTGAACGAGCACGTCACCGCGGCGCTGATGGCCGAGATTGCAGCGATAGCCAAAAAGCAGCGGCCGCTCCCCGACCCCGGCCAGCTCATTCACGTCCTGCTGGCGGGCACCGGGTACGGCAAGACGCCGCCTGTTGGCCGGCTTGCTTACCTGCTGGGCGAATTGCAGCGAGTTTGTCGTCTACGTGCCGGCCGTCGAGGACGCGACCCGGCCGCTGGAGCACATCCGCTGGCATGTAGTGGAAAGCTTCTTCCGCCCCCGGCCAAATCGGCTGGCGGTTGTCGAGTTCGCCCTGCTGCGCCTGTGCTATCCGTCATTCCGCAAATATGCCGAAGAGTTCCCGGCGTCGCTGGCCGAAAAGCATCGCACTGGTGACTGACCTGCACAACCGCGGCGCTCCGCGGCCAAGGGCCGTGCTCGACATAGTGCGGACGGTGCAGCAGCGCTGGAACCTGTCGGCGTTCCTCTTTGGCCGAGTCGCTGGCGCGAGCCGTGCCAGGTGTGCCCGCGCCGGTCGTCAAGGCGATCGGGCTGGCGTGGTCGCCGGCACGCGATTCGGTGCGGCACTGGTACGCACGGCGAGGAATTGCCGGAAACAGAATTGAATCGGCTGGGGCTGCCGCCGGGGACGCCGCTGGCGTCGCACGTTTTGCAGGCGATTGCCGCCGTCCATTACCATTCCATCCCCACCGTGATCTGCTGCGATCAAATGGAATCGCTCCTGAAGGACAAGGACGAGTGCCGCTCTACACCGCGCAACTGATGGAGATCCTCCATTCGGTGCCCAACTTGGTGCTGGTGCTGGGCTGCCTGGAATCGGAATGGCCGACCTTCGAGTCGTCATCGTTCTCGCCGGTTCGCGGCCAGCGGTTCCACCGGCCGCTACGGCTCAAGCACCTGCAAAGCGGCCAGGCGGTTGAACTGCTTTCGCGGCGACTCAGCGCCTGGACCGAAGCGGCCGGACCCGGCCTGGCCGTTCGACGCCGGGTGAGTTCGCGGCGTACGCCGACAAGGAACTCACCTATCCGCGCAGGTTCATCCAGCGCTGCTCCGCCGCATTCGACGACTGGCTGAGCAATGGCCGCAACGGCGACATCAGCCTGAACGGCGCCATGCCGCCGGAGACCACCGAAAGCCTGTTCGGCAAGGAATGGGAGCGGGAACTTCAGGCCATCGCCAAAGACCTGCACCAATCCGCCGCCAACATGCAGGACGCCTCTACCGAGGCATTTATCAAGGCGCTGGCCCTGGCCAAGGAGGCCGGCTCAGGAATTCCGGCGGAGGGCAGGTGCGAAAGCTCACCGAAAATGTGCTCCGCCCCGGCGGCGGCGGGAAACGATACGGCCTGAAGGTCGATTTGGCCTGCCCTGAGGCCGTCGAGGGGCCCAAGCCGAAAAAACCTGGTCGGTGGTGGTGCCGGTCACGAAGCTGGACCACGGCAGCTCGTTTCGCCTATTTCGACGCGGCAATGGACGTCTCGGCCAACGCCTCGACGTTCTGCCTGCTGGTCCACGAGAAGCCGGACTTTTCCATAGGCAAGGCCACGCGCAACTTCGACAAGGTCGTCAAGGCCGGCAAGCTCCGGCTCTTCACCTTCCAGGAACATCCCGCCGCCTTCCAGCGGATCGAATGCCTCCTGCGGCTGCTCGACAAGGCCACCGCCGGCGACCTGTCGCTGGGCGGCAAGCCGATCCTCCCCGACGAGTGCCGCCGGCTGATGATCAGCGACAGGTGCTGGAGGGTTTCGAGCTGTTCGATGCACTGGGCGGGTAGAGCACCCGCCGGCGCCGAAGGTGTCGTAACGGGATCGAACTTGCGGGCGGTTCTCACCGGTCATCGATGCTTTTTCAGCCCATCCATAGGGATGGGTCTCATGTACAGGAAGGACAACTGACCCACCACCCCATCCCTGCCGCCCCTTGCGGCGATTTTTGTTGACCCACGCCATGTCGGCTTGTTATGGTCATGTCGGTTCGTGGTTCACGTGGCACAGGATCCATTCGAAGTCGTCCAAGTAAGGCAGCCGAGTCTGCTTCCATCTCGTGACTCACGGAGTGTCGTGGCTTGTATCGGTAAAATGCGTTACAGAAGCCGCCCGTAGAGCGGTTGAAGTTTTTTGCAAGGCGAGGCCCGGCAGGCCGTTGAAGCGGTCCGGGCTTGACAGGCATCGCATCGGGAAGAAGAGTCCGGCATGTCTTTTTCGCCATACACGTCGTCGATGCGACTGCTCTGTCCGGCAAAGATCAACTTGCACCTGCACGTCGGTCCCAGTCGGGCGGATGGGTTCGTCCGCTGTTGAGTTGGATGTGTACGGTTGGGCTCTTTGACACGCTTAGGCTCGGTCTCTCGGGAGCACCGCGACTGCCGCTGCCAACCGGCACGGCGGCGCCGGCGACGCCGGCGGTGTGCAGATCACCCTGGAGTGCGACCCCGCCAACCTTCCCTGCGACGAGAGGAACCTCGTCGTCCGCGTCGCCAGGGCTTGGTACAGGGATCATGCTGGATCGGCGGGGGTCATTGCCGCCCGCTTGACCAAGCGAACGCCGGTCGGCGCCGGCCTCGGTGGCGGCAGCGCTAACGCGGCCAGGATGGTCCTGGCCCTCGACCGTTTGCTTCCCGTTAGGGACGGGGGGCGGTCCGCCGGCGAACTGTCGTCGTTCGCGGCCCGATTCGGGAGCGATGTGCCGTTCTTTCTCGCCGGGCCCAGCAGCATCTGTGCCGGCCAGGGGAGAAATCGTCCGCCCCATCGCCAGGCCCCGGCCCCGGTGGGCGGTGTTGGTGTTGCCGAACGTGATGATGCCCACGCCCGAGGTATACCGGCGTTTTGACGCGCTGGGGCTGGGACGCCAGGCGGACATCGAGCGCAAGCCGGACTGGTCGCATTGGACGACGCTGGATGCGTTGTCGCTGTTGCCGCTGCTGGTGAACGACCTGGAGATGCCGGCCTTCGCCATCCGCCCCGACCTGGGCGAGATGCGAATGGGCATCCAGGCAATCCTGGGCCGGCCGGTACGAATGAGCGGGAGCGGCAGCAGCCTGTTCACGCTCTACGACGAAGCCGGCGAAGCCCGCTTGGCGGCACAAAGGTTGTCCGAGGCCCGGAGAGGCTTCGTGGCTCGGATCGAAGCCGTTGAGCTGGCGCCGGCGATTCAGGACGACTTAGGCGGTTAGCCGTAGATTTGCTCCCGGTCGCGAAGCCGCAAGCGGCACGCCCCATATCTTTGTCCGCGAAAGGCGAGTCCGAAATCAGCACTCAGCATTTCTTCCAAGAGGTTTCGCCATGAAACTCACCGAGATCCGCATCAACTTGTGCCCCGGCCCCCACGGCAAGCCCCATGCCAGCGCCGCCGCTGCGCCTGGCGGCCAGCGGTTGCGGGCGTTCTGCTCGCTCACCTTCGACAACACTTTCGTCATCCATGACGTCAAGCTGATCGACGGCAACGGCGGGCTCTTCCTGGCCATGCCCTCGCGAAAGCTCAGCGACCATTGCCCCGGCTGTGGCGAAAAAAACCACCTCCGCGACCGCTTCTGCAACGAGTGCGGCCGCCGTCTCGACGAAGACCGCGCCATTCGACAAGCTCACGACTGCGCCGTTCGACAAGCTCACGACGGCGCCGGTCAACAAGCTCACGACGGCGCCGGTCAACAAGCTCAGTTCGCCGGCCGCCAGTTGCACGACCACGCCGTGGCAGCCGGGCCGGGTGGGCAGCGACCAAGCTACACGCCGACATCGTGCACCCCATCAACGCCACGTCCCGCCGGCAGATCGAAGACCAGGTCTTCCAGGCCTACCGCAACGAGGTGGACCGGAGCACGCAGCCCGGCTACGTCCCGCCCGCGCAATCCAGCCTCGACCGTGCCGATGGGTATGGAGAAGATATAGGCGCGGTGGTTTCCAATGCGACCATGTAGCGACGGCGAGGATGCTTACGATTGCGACACCGTGGTTCCCGGTCGTGGTGGACCACATGTCGCGCCACCGTCACGTCACTGACAA
>CAVPNO010000066.1:0-26272 GCA_963706455.1 uncultured Acidobacteriota bacterium
CTCTTCAATAAACATAGCCAATGTATCGCTACTCGTTGGCCGCCAGCATGAATTCCTCTATGAGGCGGTTGGCCCAGGTGCGCTCGGCGCGGGTGACGCCGCGCATCTGGCCATTTTCGTCGAACTGGATGACCGGCTCGGGCAGGTCGAAGTCGATGCTTCCGCGCTCCTCGCGGCGGCGGTTCATCAGCATGGCGAGGTTTCGCATGCGTTCGAATTCGGCGGTGAATTCGGAGTAGGCGGCGCGGGTTTCTGCGTCGCCCTCGAGGATGGCGTGGACCTTGGTGTAGGTCATGCGCGCCGCCGAGGCGATGACTCCTTCGCAGATTTCGTAGTTCTCGATATTGCCCTTGGCGTCAAGCTGCATGAGGCAGCTCAGAACAAGGCGATCTTCCTGGGGACGCAGGCTGCAGATATCGGTCGAGAGTTCCTGCGGGAGCATGGGAATGGCGCGATCGGGGAAGTAGACGCTGGTGCCGCGGAGGCGTGCTTCCAGATCGAGGTCGGTGGCTTCGCGCACATATTCGGCCACGTCGGCGATGTGGACCTGCAACTCGTATCCGCCGTCGGCGCGCTGGCGGACCAGTACGGCATCGTCGAAGTCGCGCGCCGTCTCGCCGTCGATGGTCACGATGGGAAGGCCGCGGAAATCGCGGCGGCGGGCAACTTCGTCGGGATCGAGATGGGCCACGCGGCGCGCTTCTTCGAGCACGTTTTCCGGAAAGACGCGCGGGAGCTGGTGCTTGCGGATCATCATCTCCACGTCGACGCCGAAGTCGCCGGGGTCGCCGAGCACTTCGATGACGCGGCCGTAGGGAGGCCTGGACGGCGTGGGCCAGCTGGTGATTTCGACGTCGACGACGATGCCTTCGAGATCGTCCCAGGCAAACTGCTGCGCGCGCGCTTCGGCGCCGAGCACGCGATGTGGCGTTTCATTCTCGTCGCGGGGAGTGATTTCCGCTCCTTCGGGAACGAGGATGGCTTGCGACATCCGATCATCAAAGGGGACGACGTGATTGATGGGTTCGCGTCGCGCGGCTGCGTATTCCGGCCCCTGCGCGGCGAACCTGTTCTTCGGCGGGCCGTAGTGGAACGTCCCGACCACAGTGGGGTTGCGGCGTTCGACGATGCGGGCGATGCGGCCGAGGCGGCGGCCGTCGGCGCGGGGCGGAGCGAGTTCCACCAGTACCTGGTCGCCTTGCATGGCGCCGTTGATCTCGCCGGGCGGGATAAAGACATCGTCCTCACCACCGGATTGGCGAGCAAAGGGACGCACAAAGCCGTAGCCGTCGCGGTGCAAGTCGAGGCGGCCGGCGAGGAGGTTGTCGCGCGAGCCGGTTGCGGGGGAGCGCGGGATGCTCCACATTTCCCGATCGAGCTTGATGAGTTCGCCGCGAGCGGTGAGGCGGGCCAGTTGTTCGAGCAGCAGGCGCCGCTCGCGCCCGCCGCCCAGGCCGAGTTCCCGGACCAGTTGCTTGAACCTGGCTTTGGAGCCGGCGGAGCGGGCGACGCGCGTGACCAGTTCGCGATCGGTCATGAGTCAAGGGTAGCGTGACAATCCAGGCCCGCCCTAGCCGATCCAGGACAGGCACCCGTTGAATGGGCGTTCCACGGTTGGTATTCGGGCGCCGGCACCCAGTCCGCGGCCGGAAACGGGGGGCAAAGTGCCCAGGTTGATTCCGGAGATTACCTATCGCGGAAACCGGTTGCGATTCCGATTCGGCCAGCGGCGCATCTTTGTGCGAGAATCAAAAAAGCCCGTTTTGTAACCTATCTGACGTTGGCCGGTGATCTCTTCCCCGGTACGGCGGCAGCGGCCCATTAGAATTAGCGCAGTTGCGATACGAGCAGTGTCGCCCTGCTTAGACCCGAATCCCCAAGCGGACAAGGAAAGGAACCGATAAAGCATTATGTGGAAACCAAGCCAACCTGAACCATCATCGTCCCCTTCAGCTCCCCCGGAACCTGTGCGTCCAGCACCGGCCCCTCCAGCCGTCGAGTCCGCCAACCGTGCGGGGGCTAGCAGCGCCGAGCAGGCGTCGATCAGCAAGGGCCTGTTCATCAAGGGCGAAATCTCCGGCTCCGAATCGCTGTTCATCGACGGCAAGGTCGAGGGCAGCATTAACCTGAACGGCAACCGCGTGACGGTGGGCCGGAACGGCCAGGTGGCCGCCAGCATCACCGCGCGGGAAGTGGTGGTGCTGGGCAAGGTGCGAGGGAACGTGACGGCGACCGATCGCGTTGACATTCGCGCCGAAGGCGCCCTGACGGGCGACGTGGCGGCGGCCCGCATCAGCATCGAGGACGGGGCTTTCTTCAAGGGCGGGATCGATATTCGCAAGCCCGAGCAGAAGCCGGCTGCTGCGCCCGCAGCCCCCGCGCCCGTGGCGACAGTAGCCCACTAGGCGGAGCACAGTTCTGTTCCATCACGCAGCCTCGGCATGCGCCGGGGCTGTCGTGTCTTTATGGTGGGCACCCCTGGGGGTAGGGGTGTTCGCGGTACGTTTGGGGGCGGGATTCCCGGCACATTGACCGTTTCGGGCTGTGGTGGTTTATGTCGCAGGAAGGCCCGATCTGTGAGCTCTCTCAATCAAAATCTGCGCAACCTTTGGATGGCAGAGAGTGTGCGGGATTCGGGGATTGCGGGTGAGTTCACTCGGACCTTGCCACCATAAATGATCGTGGAGTTCGCTACTCGGATGCGACGAGGAGCAAACCCAGATCCTTCGACTGCGTGGATCGCTGCGCGATCAACTTCGCTCGGGATGTCAGCGTGTTGGGGGACGACGGCGCTTTTGAAGCGGACGCAGGAACTGCAGGAGAATGTGTGGGCCTGAGCGCCTGCGATTCGGAAAGAATGCATGTGTCCGGTTCACCCCAGTTTTAGGCGCTTGATGGCGACCTGGGGGAGCATGGAGCCGGATTTTTCGAGGATCCATTTGGCAATGCCGAGCCAGAGGCCGGTTGCGAGAAGGAGGATGGCGAGATCGACCCAGCGGCTCGCGGAGGCCAGGTCGGTGCCCAGAACCCGCCAGAAGACGCCCAACAGCCAGGTGAAGATGGCCCAGACGGCAAGTCCACCAGTGGCGGCAGCGAGGGCGCAGCGGCCCATCTCGTGAAAATCTAGGCTGGCGAGCGAGACCATTTGTTTCTCGTGGAGCATGACGGCGATGGTCACGGTCTGGATGGCGATGCCGATGTCGGAGGCGATGGCCAGGCCCATGGCACCTTTCCAGTGAAAGAGCGCGGCGTAGATAGGCAGAGAGAAAAGGGTGACGATGGTGCCGGCAAGCATGGGGGCAAACGTGTTGCCGGCGGCGTAGAAGGCGCGCGCGTAGATGGCCTGCGCCGACCAGAGAAAGACGGAGACGGAGAAGACGGCGAAGTAACCGGCGCACTCGCGCGCGTCGGAGGGGGTGAAGCGGCCGCCGACAAAGATGAGATCGACCAGCGGCAGGCCGAGCGAAACCATCAGGGAAGCGGCGAGCAGGCCGAGGCACGTTACGCGGGATACCGAATCCGCTACCTGGGTGGCGAACTGGTAGTGCTTTTTCTGCGCCCAGAGGTTGGCGAAGAAGGGCATGGAGGCCGCGCCGGCGGCTTGCGCCAGCACCGCCATGGGCGCCGTGAAAAGCTGCTTGGCGTAGGTGAACTGGGAAACGGCGCCGCCGATTTTGGAGGCGAAGTGGGCGATGATCCAGCTGTCGGCGGAGACCAGGGAAATGCCGGCCATGAGCGGCAGCGACAGACGCACCCAGGCGCGCAGTCCTTCGTCGTTCCAGTCGAGCAGGAAGTTGTAGCGGGTGCCGGCGCGGCGGGCGTAGGTCCAGTTAAGCAGGAAGGGACCGAAGAACGCGCCCCCGGTGGTGCCAATGGCCAGCGAGGAGACGCCCAGCGTTTTGACCAGCAGCAACCCGCCGACGATGGTGCCGAGATTGTAGATGAGGGGCGTGAAGGCCTGGACGTTGAACTGCTTGCGCACCAGGAGGACCGCGCCGAAGACGCCGCCGGCAAAGAAAAATAACTGGGCGGGGAGCAGGATGCGGGTCAGCTTGACGGTGAGGGCGGCCTTGTCGGCGTCGTAGCCGTTGAACCACCAGCGGATGTACCAAGGGGCGAAGATCTCGGCGAGCAGGATGGCCGCGCCCAGCACCAGATACATGGTGCTGAGGATGACGGAGAGAGAGCGCTGGCCCTGGGCTTCGCGGCCCGTGTCGCGATAGCCGGTGAGGATGGTGACAAATGCGATGGAGCCGGCGCCGCCGACGAGGAAGTAGGAGATCATGTCGGGGAGCACGAAGGCGCCGTTGAGGGCGTCGGCGGTCATGCCGCGGCCGAAGAGCCAGAGGATGTACTTGACGCGAACCAGGCCGATGATGCGCGAGAGGAAGGTGGAGACCATCAGGACCAGGGTGGCGCTGAAGGCGGTATGCGCGTGGGAAGGGCGCAGCGCGGCAAACGCGCGAGCCCAGCGCGTCGGCTCCGTTGACGGGGAGTGGTTCACTGGCATTGATTTTACGGGGAACGGGGGACAGTGAAAAGTGGACAGTGAACCGATGGCCATGCCGGCATCATAGGGCTGAAGTTCATCGCATCACGGGGTCAGGCGTGCGAACAAAGACGAGCCAGAGCATCGTGGCTTCACCAGGTCCCCAAACAGGGGCTGGGGCGCCCGGCAACTGTTCACTGTTCACTGTCCACTGTAAACTTGGTGTTCTCAGGGGGGAACGATGAAGATTCTGGTCCTGGCGCTGGCCGGCGTGGTGGGTTTGGGGGAGGTGGGCGTGGGGCAGACGGTTATCCACGGGAGGGATGGGATTCAGCTTCCGACGCCGCCGCCGGTGGACGCCGATCCGGTGACGGACGACTATTCCGGGACGAAGATCGTGGACAGTTACCGGTGGCTGGAGGATGCGAAGAGCACCAGGACGCGCGCGTTCATCGATACAGAGAACGCTTACACAGCCCGGTATATGAAGCAGGCCAAGATCCGTTCGCAGATCCTGGACGATCTTGATCCGCTGGAAAACGTCACCGTGACGGGCATGCCGGGGGAGCGGGCGGGGAGCTTTTTCTTTTTACGCCGAGTGGCGGGCGAGCAGCAGAATTCGATCTATGTGCGCCATGGGTGGACGGGCAAGGATGAGCGCCTGATCGACCCGGCCGCGATGAGCCGCGATCCCAATACCTCGGTGAATATCGAGGACGTGTCGCGCGACGGGAACCTGATCGCATATGGGCTGAAAGAGGGCGGGGCCGATGAGAACGGGATACGTGTGTTCGACGTGAAGGCCAAGAAGACGCTGGAAGATGAACTGCCGCCGGCGCGGTACACGGGGGTGGAATTCGCTCCCGACGGCAAGAGCTTTTATTACTCGAAGAATGACAAACAAGGGACGCTGCTGTTTCAGCACGTGATGGGGACGCGGCCGTCGAGGGACGCGCTGGTATTCGGGCGGGAATTTCGGGGCGAACCGCTGGGGCCAAGCGACCTGTTCGGACCGCGAATCACCGATGACGGGAAGTACCTGGTGATCGAGATCAGCCGGGGCGTGCCGCCGAAGCGGGTGGATATTGTGTTTCGTGAATTGAGCAAGCCGGGGTCGCCCTTCGACGTGCTTGTCTGGACACTGGATTCGCGATTCGAAGCCCTCTACGCGCACAACTCGTGGTTTGTGAAAACCGATTACAAGGCGCCCAATGGGCGGATCATGATAGCCGATCCGGGCGTGATGCCGGAGGCATGGAAGACGATTGTGCCCGAGGGGCCGGACGTGATCCAGGGATGGAGCATCGTAGGCGGCAAAATCTATGTGAACCGGTTGAAGGACGTGAAGACGGAAACCAGCGTGTATACGCTGGACGGCAAACCTGCGGGGACGATCGATTACGACGAGATCGGGTCGGGTTCGGTTCTGTATGGACGAACTACGGACCGGTACGGGTTTTTTACGTTTCAGTCATTCATCCGGCCGCCGACGATCTATCGCGTGGATTCGACGACCGGCAAGCGCGAGGTGTTTTTCCAGCCGAAGGTTCCGTTCGACAGCGCGCAGTATGAGTTGAAGCAGGTGTTTTACCATTCAAAGGACGGGACGCGCGTTCCGATGTTCATCGCGGGAAAGAAGGGCCTGAAGCAGGACGGCAAAGAGCGCCTGCTGATGACCGGTTACGGGGGCTTCGACTTGGGTATGACGCCGACATGGAGTCCGGGGTATGCGTGGTGGATGCAGGAGGGCGGCTGGTTTGCGATGCCCAATCTTCGGGGCGGCGACGAGTACGGCGAGCACTGGCACGAGCAGGCCATGTTCGAAAAGAAGCAGAACGTGTTTGACGACTGGTTCGCGGCGGCGCAATACCTGATCGACAGCAAGTACACATCGGCGGAGCACTTTGCGATCCGGGGCCGTTCCAACGGCGGGCTGCTGATGGGCGCGTCGATGACGCAGCACCCGGAGCTGTTCGGGGCTATCTGGTGCGGATATCCGCTGCTGGATATGCTGCGCTACCAGATGTTCAAGGTGGGCCGGTACTGGACGACGGAGTACGGATCGGCGGAGGACCCAAAGCAGTTCCCTTACCTGCTGAAGTATTCGCCCTATCAGAATGTGAAGGCGGGGACGGCGTATCCGGCCATCATGTTTTTCACCGGCGACAACGATACGCGGGTGGATCCGCTGCACGCTCGGAAGATGGCGGCGCTGATGCAGTCGGCGTCTGCGGGCGGGCGGCCGATTCTGCTGCATTACAGCGTGTCGGGGGGGCACTCGGCGGGGGTAAGCGTGGACCAGCACATCCAGGACGATGCGGACGAGCTGACGTTTCTGTGGACGGAAACGGGACAGCCGGGACGGCATGCGCCGAGCGCGAACACGAGCCGGTCGGGGCCGTAGAGATCTGGGGGAAATCCCGCCCGAGCAGAACCAGGATGTGGCATACCGTTTTTTGGGGCGCCGGGTGACGGAATTACTTTGAGACAGACACGGGCGTAACCTAACGCCGCGCCATTTCTGCTCCGATAAGTTCGGAGACGAGCATCAGGGGCGAAATCTCTATGCTCGCGAGCCGGGGTGGCGATGTCATCGGCGAAACGGGAAAGTGCGGGCGGGGAAAGCGCGCGGCTGGCGTCGCTGGAATCGCTGGCCATATTGGATACGCCTCCGGAGCCGGGATACGACGCGATCACGCGGCTGGCGGCCGACTATTTTGAAGCAGAGACGGCGATCATTTCGTTCGCCGACGAGACACGGGTGTGGGTCAAGTCGCACTGGGGCGGAGCGTTCATCGAAGTTCCGCGGGCGAATTCCGTATTCGACCTGGTGCTGAGGGAAAACGGTCCCATCGTCATTCCCGACATGAAGGAGCATCCCGATTTCCAGGGCCAACGACTGCACCTGCATGCCCGGGGGCTGGTGTTTATGGCTGCGGCGCCGGTGCGGGGCCCGGACAACAACGTGGTGGGGATGCTGGCGGTGTTCCGGCACGAGGCGCGGGCGCCGCTGCTTGACAACGAACTGCGCACGCTGACCAACCTGGCCATCATGGTGAGCGGCCAGCTGGAGTTGCACAAGTTGCGGAATGACGCCAAGGGCCGGCGCGGACGGCGGGCGCGGCGCCACCCGGTGCACCCCTGGATGGGGATTTCCGACCTGCGGCGGGCGATGGATCGAGGCGAATTCGTGCTCCATTACCAGCCGGTGGAACTGGAGTCGCTCCGCATCGTAGGCCTGGAGGCGCTGATCCGGTGGCAACATCCGGAGCGAGGGCTGCTTGCGCCGATGGAATTCATTCCCATGGCGGAGGAATGCGGATTGATTCTTCCGCTGGGAGACTGGGGCCTGAAGGAGGCGTGCAGCCAGATCGGGGCGTGGACACGCGAGAATCCGGAGAACGAGTCTCTGCGGGTGTGTGTGAACCTATCGGCGCGGCAGTTCTCCCGCCACGGTCTGGCGGACCATGTCGAATCGTTGCTGATACAGTCGGGCGCGTCGAGCAGCCAGCTTGGCCTGGAGATGACGGAGTCGAGCCTGATTCCCAACATGGGTACGGCGCTGGAAGTGCTGGAGGGGCTACGGGCGCTGGGGGTGTCGATCTCGATGGACGACTTCGGCACGGGGTACAGCTCGCTGAGCTATCTGCATTCGTTTCCGATCGACGTGCTGAAGATCGATCGATCGTTTGTGGGGCGGATGACCGAAGGCGAGCAGCCGCTGCAGATCGTGCGCACGATCATCGAACTGGCGCGGGTGCTGAAGATCGACGTGATCGCCGAAGGTATCGAGACAGGAGAACAATATCACCGGTTGCGCAAGCTGGGATGCCGGTACGGGCAGGGATACCTGTTCGCGCGGCCCATGCCCGCCGAGGAGGTAGGCGGGCTGCTGCAGCTTCCGGGCCGGGTGCTGCCGCAGGGGGAGACGGCGCCGATGGGCTCGGAGGTCTGGGTGGCGTAGGTCTGGCGTGGTCCTGAGCCGGCGGTCGGGGATTCCCCCATCTCCGGGCAAAAGCGCCCGGAGCTATGGAGCACCCGTCGCACCTGTATTTTGGGGCGGTATGGCGGATTCCGGAAACGGGATGGGGCGATGCCCCGGGGGTGACGCGCGCGGCGACGCCGAGTGTAAACGGGCGTGCACACCCGGCGGCGTTCTATACGGGATCAACTCTCTCAAAAAAAGGCATTTGCCTCCGGACGGCTTTGGCATGAACCTTGCAGGGTTTTCTCCCGGGAGATCTTGCCGTGAGAGCCATTCGCAGGTGGATAACGAGGCTGAAGGACGAGTCAGGGAATGTGCTGGTGATCGCCGCTCTCTCCATGACGGCGTTGCTGGGTTTCGTGGCGCTGGCCACGGATGTGGGGGTTCTGTATCGCGGCCAGCGCAACGCGCAGATTGCAGCGGATTCGGCCGCGATCGGCGCATCGGTGAGCTATCTTCACACGGGTTCAACTACCAGCGCCGTCGCTGCCGGGAAGTCGGCAGCGAGCGCCAACGGGGTTACGGACGGAACCAGCGGGGCGTCGGTCACCATCAGTATCCCGCCCATTGACGGCCCCAACACCGGAAGCGCGGGGTTTGTCGAGGCCCAGATCACCCAGCCCAGGAACACGCTGTTCATGCGGATGTTCGGCATCAACACGGTTACGGTTGGCACGCGGGCGGTGGCCGGCACGCCGACCAACGGAAAGGCATGCATCTGGATCATGGCGCCCTCCGGGCCATCGCTCCATCTGCAGGGGAGCTATGACATCGAGGCGCCCGGTTGCGGGGTTTATGTGAACTCACCATCCAGCCAGGCGTTCGGGGATACCGGCAACGGCGGAACAGTGAATGCCGCCTTTCTCGACGTGGTGGGCAATTCCACCCCGGCGCACCAGACAAGCCCCACTCCGGCGACTGTCAACTCGGCGCCGCGCAAAAGCCCCTGGGGTGATTTCGATGGAGATTCCCCCAGCAATTGCACCCATACCATTTCCGGCACAACCACGATCACCAGTTCCAATGTCGCCAGTCTCGTCACCAGCTTTATGGGGGCGGGGAATGTGGTCTGTTTTTCAGGCGCCGCCACGTTTTCGGGAGTCACGATCGGTTCCGACACCTCGGGGAAGGACAGCTCCGGCGACACCGTGTACACAGCCGACGTTGCCAACCGGGGGGTATTGCTGTTCCAGAATGGGCTGACCCTGAGCGGCACCAATTCCATCTACGGCGCGGCCGTCGATATGTATGGAGGGCAGTTCACCCAGGGCAACTCGGTCTTGAATATTGTGGCTCCGACAACCGGCAATATGGCCGGAATCGCGCTGCTGATGTCAGCCAACGACACTACATCGACCTGCCAGGATCCGCACACCACGACGCCGTGTTTCCAGGTCCAGTTCGGAAGCAGCGGGAGCGTGGAGGAAGGGTACATTTACGCGCTGGGGGCGCAGGTTTACATGCAGGACAACGGCGGCGGCACCACGGCATCGGGGATCGTGGCCAACACGATGTATGACAAGTCGTCGGCCCTGGATATCAACATCAATTACGACACGGCATTTCCCGGGGTGACGCCGAACCGCGTGGTCACTCTGGTGGAGTAGGGGACTGAAAATGGCACAGTGGCATCTTTGGCGAAGGAGTTCGGCTCCAGGGATGGATCGCGAATGCGGCCAGGCGCTGGTGGAAACTGCGCTCATATTCCCGCTGTTGATCGCGATTCTGCTGGGGGCTGCGGAACTGGCGCGCGTGGCATTTGCCGCCATCGAGGTGGCGAATGCCGCCCGGGCCGGAGCGCAGTATGGCGCGCAGAACGGGTTTACCGCGTCCGATACGTCAGGGATCGCCACGGCAGCGTCGAGCGACGCCGCCAATCTCACGGGCCTTACGACCACATCTTCATACACATGCGTGTGCTCGGACGGGACGTCGTCCACGTGCCTGACCAGCGATTGCGCCAGCTCGCACATCGAGCAGACGCTGACGGTGAACACCACCCTTACCTTCGACCCGGTGATTCATCTCCCCGGGCTTCCCAAAACCTACACACTGACCGGCCAGGCGATTCAAAAATGCGCACAATGATGCGGATGTTTCGCTGTCTTCGGAACGAAGAAGGCGCCAGCATGTTCGAAATGGCGCTGGCATCGACTGTGTTCCTGGCGATGCTGATCGGCGTTTTTGAGATGATGCTGGCGCTCTCCACGTTCAATTACGTGACGGATGCAGCGCGCCAGGGTACGCGCTACGCAATGGTGAGAGGGTCGACCTCGTGCACGAACACGCCCAATCTGTCGAACTGCAATGCCACCGCCGCGGAGATAAAGACATACGTGCAGGGGATCTCGTATCCGGGTGTCAAATCGAGCAATCTGACCGTCACCGCGTCGTGGCTGAGCGCCAGCAGCACGTATCCTACCTCGTGGTCAAGCTGCGGTGGTACGTGCAACGCACCGGGCAACCTGGTGAAGGTCGTGGCCAGCTATCCGTTCACGTTTTCCGTACCGTTTGTGCCCAAGGCCACGCTGACGATGACCAGCACGTCGCAGATGGTGATCTCGCAATAGAGAACCCGATGAGATAACGCTGCCGGTTGCTATCAATTCAATGGAGTTGCGAATCTGAATGCCGCTTTTCCACCATGCGGCGAAGTTTTCCATTCTTTCGCGGTGGTCCGGTTCCGCCTAGACTTTCTTCATGGCCACCATCCCCAACCTGACAGGATTCGATGCCGGACTGCCCGCGAACATCGACGCGGAGAAGACGATTCTGGGCGCGGTTCTGCTGGACAACACCGCGCATTCGGAAGCAGCCGAGAAAATCGACGCCGATGATTTTTCGCTGGACTCGCACCGGCGCATCTTCCTGCGCATGAGCGACCTGATGAACTCGCAGCGGGCGGTGGACATCGTGACGCTGGCCGAGGAACTGGCGCGGCACAAGGAAGTGGAGTCGGTGGGCGGGGTGGCGTACCTGGCTTCGCTGACCGAGGGTCTGCCGCGCCGGCCGGTGATCGAAGAGTACATCAAGATCGTCAAGGACAAGAGCCTGCTGCGGCGGCTGATGGGGATTTGTTCGGCGGCGATTGCGCGGGCAGCGGACCAGAGCGAGACGGCGCTGGAGGTGATCGGCGCGGCCGAGACGCAACTGCTGGAGGTGAGCCAGAGAGGCTTGACGGGCGGCTTCCAGAGCCTGGAACAGATCGTCGCCGGCTCGTTCGGGTCGATCGACAATTTGTACAAGCAGAGCCGCGAAGTCACGGGGCTGGCCACGGATTTCTTACGAACTGGACCGGCTGACGAGCGGCCTGCAGAAAGACGAGCTGATCATCGTGGCGGCGCGGCCGTCAATGGGCAAGACGGCGTTCGCCATCAACATGGCGCAGAACGCGGCGGTGAATCACCACGCCACCGTGGCGGTTTTCAGCCTGGAGATGAGCAAGGAATCTCTGCTGCGGCGCATGCTGGCTTCGCAGGCGTGGGTGGACCAGCGCAAGCTGCAGACCGGCTTTCTGGGCCGCGAGGATCACGACAAGCTGCAGAAGGCGCTGGGCGACCTGGTGGATTCGCATATCTTTATCGACGACACGGCGGGAATCTCGCTGGCCGAGATGCGGGCCAAGGCGCGGCGCCTGAAGCAGACCCGCGGGGGCCTGGACCTGGTGGTGGTGGATTATCTGCAACTGATGTCGGCCACGCTGCCATCGGCCGGCGGCAAGCGGTATGAGAACCGCACCCAGGAAGTGTCGGCGATTTCGCGCGGGCTGAAAGCGCTGGCCAAGGAACTGGAGGCGCCGGTGGTGGCGCTATCGCAGCTATCACGCGCCAGCGAGCGGCGCGGCGACGACAAGCGGCCGCTGCTGAGCGACCTGCGCGAGTCGGGCTCGATCGAGCAGGATGCCGACGTGGTGATGTTCATTCACCGCGAGGCGTATTACAACCGGAACCAGGAGGAGATGTCGGAGGCGGACAAGGCGAAGTCGGAGATCATCATCGCCAAGCAGCGCAACGGCCCGACCGACACGGTCTATCTGAATTTCATCTCCAGGTTTACACGGTTCGACAATCCGGAGCAGGGGCACGAAGCGTAGGCGCCGCTCCGTATGGATGGTGTCCCATCCCGCCCAGCACAGCTTGTGAGGCGGGTACCCCGATTTGGTGTCTTCAGTTGCCGCCGGTGACGGCGGAAAACAGGCCCTTGATGCCGGAGCCAATCGAGTCAGGGTTGAGGGATACGATCGATTCGCCCAACACCGCGGCGGCAGTGGCAATCTGCAGCACTTTATCGACAATGCCGATCGTCCTGATGGCGCCCTCAGCCTGTTTTGTGCCTTTGGCAATTTCCTGGAGGGTGGCATCGAGGTCTTCCTCCTGGGCAAACAGGCTCATGGCAGCAAAACGGTTCGAGAATTGAAAGCACTTGTTCTGAAAACCCTCAAGCTGGAACTGCTGCTGGTCGGAAAGCACGGTTGCGTGCTGGCTGCGAAAGTCCACAATCGCCGCGCCCAGATCGTGGAATAGCTGACTCAGCATCTGGGCCTGATCGCTGGTTAGCGGTATCGTCTGCGGCATGATTTACCTCGCATCGTTCTGGAGCGTCTTGACGGCGGTGCTCAGATCAGAAACGGGCTGAGCCAGTTCTTTGCTGAGTTTCTTCACATCCTCCACCGCAAATTTGCCCGCGCTGAGGGCCAGCTTGTCATGCGCGGCGCCCAAGGCGAGCATGTATTTCCGATAAGCGCGCGCGGCTTCTTTCCTCTTGTTCTGTGCCTGGAGCGCTTCCTGGTATTTCAGGTTGAAGAGCGATCCCAGAACGGTCATGGTGCCTTCTTTCTTGAGCGGCACATCGAAATACGATCGGATCTGCTCATCCTCATTCAGCAGAATACCCATGTAGGAACCCATGTTCTGCCCGCCTCCGGTTTTGGGTTCGGGATCGGGGTCGATGAGGTTGGCCATGGCGGTGGTGGCTTTCTGAACTGCATCGTTGGTTTGGGTGAGGATTTCAGAAAGCTTCTTCTCTCGATATCCGGAGGTGGCGAGATTGGTGACGGCGGCGGCAATGGTCCCGCCGGCCTTGGCCATCTCCTGCTGGGTGGAATTGAATCCCGCATTTTGGAAGGATGTGTTGAGGTCCGGCGCCATGCGGTCGAATCCCGATGCGGTTGTGCCGGCGAGTTTGCTCAAGGCATCGAAATAGGCGATCAGGACGCCCTGCTCCTTGGTGAGATTGCCGCCCAGCTTGCGATAGTCTTCGGCGGTCTGGGGGTCGCAGGGCGGAGGAGGCGGGGCGACGTTGCCGGGAGGCAGTTGAACGTATCCGTTCTGGCGTTCGCAGGAGCCTTGGAAGTCGGCAGCGACGGCGTCGAGGCTGGACTTGCCGGCGTCGGCGGTTTGGCCTAACTGGCGGACCTGCGAGAGGTCGGGGCACCCCAGAAGGAAGGGCAGCGCCGTGAGGAGCAGAGCATAAGCTTTGCGCATGTGATCGTCCTGGTCTCTCCCGGGAGGGAGTGTGCCCGCTGCACGGACTGCGGAGAACGAAAGAAGCATAGCGCAGTTGATGAGGCGGCGCACAGGATTTCTGGCGTGGCTCCCCACGCCCCAAACCCGGGGACCCTTCGACTTCGCTCAGGATCGGCTCCCCCACCCACGCATGATGGGCCTGTGCGCGGGGACCCCGGCTCTGGGGCGCCGATGGCGTTTGTGTGCGGCGCGGAGATGGACTAGAGTGGTTCAAGTTTAGCGAAAACAGAATCAGTTCATGATCAAATTCGCCGCAGGACAACCGTGCTTTTGCCGGCAAGGAGGCAACAGAAGAAACCATGAGCCGAATGCTCTCACGATTTTTGACGGTCGTCGCCGTTGTATCGACAGCCGTGTGCGTACACAGGCATGCCGGGGCGCAGGCTTCGGGCTCGCTGGGAATCTTCGAGGGCCAGTCGGATGTGGGCAGCGTGACGCCGCCGGGCAAGCTCGGGTATGACAAGACGAGCCGCGCCTACACGATCGATTCGGCGGGCGCCAACCTGTGGATGGCGGAAGACGATTTTTATTTTGTGTGGAAGAAGTTGTCGGGGGACGTATCGCTCACGGCGGACATTCAGTTCCCGCACACGCCGGCTGGCGCGAATCCGCATCGCAAGGCGCTGCTGATGTTCCGGCAATCGCTCGATGCGGATGCGATGTATGCCGATGCGGCGATCCACGGCAACGGCGAGACGGCACTGCAGTACCGGCGGAACAAGGGAGACACGACGCAGGACATCGAATTCAACAGCGGAGCACCGAAGACGATGCGGCTGGACAAGCGCGGAGACACGATCACGCTGTTTATCAGCCAGCATGGAGAACCACTGCACCAGGCGGGGGCAGAGATCAAGCTGCACTTCGAGGAGCCGTTCTATGTGGGGCTGGGCGTGTGTTCCCACAACAAGGATGCGGTGGAGCGGGCGATGTTCGCCAATGTGGAATTGAAGAGTGTAGGGCCGGCCGCGGCAGAGGCCAAGGTCGTCCTGTACAGTTCGCTGCAGACGATTGCCATTGACCCCAATGCGCGCGTGGCGACGGTGGTACTGACGGAGCGGAGCCGCATCGAGGCGCCGAACTGGACGCGCGACGGGAAATCGCTGGTCTTTACGCGGGAGGGGAAACTGTGGACGATTCCGGTGGAGGGCGGCGAGGGGAAAGCGATCGATATCGGGGACTTAGGCGGCTGCACGGGGAGTCACGGACTGTCTCCCGACGGCAAATGGCTGGCTATGACCTGCATGAAGGGCCCGCAGCCAGGGGCGCGCATCTACATGGTTCCGATCTCGGGCGGCGCGCCGCGGATGATTACGGGGAATCCGAATTCGTGGTTTCATAGCTGGTCTCCGGACGGCAAGACCATCGCTTTCACGCGGCCGAACCAGGGGGCGTTGAACGTGTACATCATTCCGATGGATGGAGGACCGGAGAAGGCAGTGACCACCGGCACGGGGGTCAGCGACGATCCCGATTACTCGCCGGATGGGAAGTACATCTACTTCAATTCCGATCGTTCGGGCGCGATGGAGATATGGCGCATGGGTCCCGATGGAAGCCAACCGGAACAGGTGACCTTCGATGCGCAAAACAGCTGGACCGCGCATCCGTCTCCGGACGGCAAGTCGATCCTGATGCTTTCGTATGGCAAGGGAGTGAGCGGTCACCCGGCGAACAAGGACGTGACGCTGCGCATTCTGAATACGAGCGACGGGAAGATCCGGGACCTGGCGCAGATTGTGGGCGGAAATGGATCAGACAATGTACCCAACTGGGCGCCTGACGGAAAGCATTTTGCGTTTGTGAGCTTCGAGATGCTTCCGGAAAACGAGGCGGGGTCCAACGAGTGAGAGCTTCCGAGGTCCCAGAACCGGGGACGTGGGGGCACCCGGGTTAGTGCTCTTTCGATGAATGGAGCAGCGCGGCGACGGCGCGGTTGTGATGCTCTTCGGTGTACCAGGTGGGAGCGTAATCTTCGAGCAGTTCGAACAGCTCTTCCAGCACTTCGCGCGAGGTGGGAACGCGGTCTGCTTGTTCGGAATTGCCTTCTTCGGAACTCGAATTGGTTAAATGCGAGCGATGGCGGTTCATCGGCACCATCCCATCCGGATCGCCGACTCTCGGAGGGCCCGGCCGAAGTCAGGAAGGCCCCGCGATGGGGGCCTCCAACCCAAGTTTACGCCTAGCTTGGAAGGCAAATGACGCCTAGATGACAGCGTTATGCGCGATCACCTGTCGATACCACTCGGCACTCAGCTTGGGGGTGCGTTTCAGGGTCTTGAAATCCACGTAGTGAATGCCGAAGCGCTTGCTGTAGCCGTCGTTCCACTCGAAGTTGTCGAGCAGGCTCCAGAGGAAGTAGCCCTTGACCGGATAGCCTTCGGTGGTGGCGCGGTGCATTTGGCTCAGGTGGTTGCGCAGATACATCAGGCGATCCACGTCGTCCACGCGGCCCGAAGGGGTAAGCACATCGTCGGAGGAGCATCCGTTCTCGGTAATGTAGATGGCGGGAATCTTCCACAGGTCGACGACGTTGCGCACGGCCCAGTAGAGGCACTCGGGGGCGAGGAGGATCCAGGGCGAGGCCATGCGCGGCTGCGATGTGGGATAGGGCACGATCGCGAAGCCATACTTCGAATCGTCGGCGCGGACGAACGTCGGGGTGTAGACGTTGAGCCCGACAAAATCGAGAGGGCTGGAGATAGCTTTGAAATCGCCCGGCTCGACCTGGGGCGCGTTGGGGCCTGCATCCTCGAGGTAGGCATCCATGTATTTGCCTTCCATGATGGCGGTGAGGAATTGTGCGTTGCCCATGCGGGTTACCCGGCGCGCGGCCTCGATGTGCTCCGGGGTCTCCATGATGGGCACGTAGACGCTGGCGTTTTCCGCCAAGCCCACCTGGGTGCCGGAGGGTGTATTGGCGCGGATGGCCTGGACGGCGAGGCCGTGGGCGAGGATTCCGTGATGGCGCACCTGATTGGCAGGGCCGGGGGGGAGCTTCATTCCCGGGGCAAAGATGCCTTCGCGATATCCCAGGTCGGTGAAACAGACGAATTCATTGGTGGTCATCCAGTGCTTGACGCGGTCGCCGAGTTGCTTCGTAACGTAGGCGGCGTAGTCAGCGAAGGCCTTGGGGGTGTCGCGCGACTGCCATCCGCCGGACAGGCCCGTCGGCGTGTCCCAGTGGAACAGCGTGATGTACGGGGTAATGTTTTTGGCCAGAAGTTCGTCGACAACGCGGTTGTAATAGTCGAGTCCCTTGGGATTGATTTCGCCTTTGCCGGCGGGGAAGATGCGCGACCAGGACATGGAAAAGCGGTAGCCGCCGACCCCAAGGGCTTTGAGCAGGTTCGCATCTTCCTTGTAGAGGTGGTAGGAGTCGTCGGCCACATCGCCGGTGTCGCCGTCGTGGGTCTTGCCCGGGGTGTGCGACCAGACATCCCAAGTGGTAGGACCACGCCCGTCATCCTTGGCGCCGCCCTCGATCTGGTATGCCGCTGTGGCGCAGCCCCACAGGAAGCCTTTGGGATAGCGCAACTCGGAAGGCTGCGGCTGGGGCTGGCCGACGGCCAACCTGGGCAACGTGAGGCCCGCGAAAGCGGCTGCCGCTGAGGCTGCGGCCGTCTTGCCAAAAGTGCGGCGAGTGAAACCCTTCATAAAGCTGTTTCCTTCCTTGCACAACGTGAGAGGCTTGGGAAAAACGTTTTAGCAGAGTGGATCGAGGGATGGCAAGCTGCTTGTTAAGGACGGCGAGGGCTGGTGTTCAAGAAATACAACCGGCAGTCGGGTATGGAATGTCAGCTCCAGCCGAAGCGATGAAATGCAAAAGGAGATCCTTCGCTGCGCTCAGGATGACAAACTTTAGGGGCAGATCCCTGGAGTTCCTGAGCACCGGATGACACGCCGCGGGTAGCGGGATCATGGCTTTTCTTTTTTCTCCGGTTGCGGAACTGGGGTGAGCGCGGGAGCGAGAGGGTCGCCCCAGATGAAGTGATTGAACCAGTTTTCGTTCTCCTCCATGACGGCGCGCTGCTGCTTGGGCTTGTTGATGGGGTGGCCGAAACCGTCATAGACCACCATCTTGACGGGCACGCCGCGATCTTCCAGGGCCTGGCGCAGTTCATAGGCGTTGGCGATGGGGACGCGCCGGTCGGCGCTGCCGTGCTGGATGAGCGTGGGGGTCTTCGCCTTGTCGATGTAATGGATGGGTGACGTCTTCTCGTAGATGGCCGCATCTTCCCAGGGGTTGGCGTGCAGGTATTGGGGCGTAAAGGGCGTGATGTCGGTGTTGACGTAGTATGTCATCCAGTCGGAGATGCCGGCGCCGACGGAGACGGCCTTGAAGCGGTCGCTGGATGCGGTGATGAAGGCGGAGATGTAGCCGCCCTCGCTCCATCCCATGGCGCCGACGCGGTCCTTGTCGACGTAGCCCTGGGCGATGAGCGAATCGACCCCGGAGATCACGTCGGCATAGTCGCCCACGCCAAGGTTGCGCACGTTGAGGGAGCGAAAGGCCTCGCCATAGCCCGCGGAGCCGCGGTAATTGGGCCTGAGCACCAGCGCGCCGCGGGCGACAAAGCGCTCCACCGGATAGTAGCGATCGGCGGAGATGCTGGGCATGTCGATGCCGGTGGGACCGCCGTGAATGACGACCAGGAGCGGGTACTTCCTCTTGGGATCGAAGTCCGCGGGCTTGATGAGGACGCCTTCGATCTCGGCGCCGTCGCCGGATTTCCAGCTGACGACTTCGCGGCGTGCAAGGGAGAAGCCGCTGAGCTGATCGCCGGCGTGGGTTACCTGGATTGGAGAGGGGGACGCCAGAGACGAGGAAAAAATTTCGGCATATTGATTTGGGCCGGAGCCGCGGTAGGCGACCTGCTTGAAGTCGGTGGTGAACGAGAAGCTGTTGGCGATGGAGGCGCCCGGCATGGAGATCGGCTTGATGCTCTTGGTTGCCGGATCGAGCAGGAACAAGGACGACGTGGTCTTCTGGAGGGCGGAGAAGAAGATGCCCGCAGGGGCCCAGCGGAGCAGGCCGGCATCTTCGTCGAAGGCGGAGGTGAGGACCTGGGGCGTACCGCCTTCGGACGGGACAACCGCAAGGTGCTTATTGGTATAGAAGAAAAACTTGCTGCCGCCTGAGCTTTCGTAAGCGATCTGCCTGCCGTCGGGGGACCATTGCGGATTGTCATCGGGGCCCGGGGTATCGACGATCTTCTTGACCGCGCCGTCGGCCAGCGCGACGACATAGATGTCGGCGCTGAAGCCGGAGATCAGGTCGGGATCGCGCTGGGCACTGAAGGCGATGCGCGCGCCTTCGGGCGAAAATGAGAAGCTGCCGTCGATGCTGAAGTCGTCGCCCTTGGTCAGCAGCTTCGGATCTTCAAGCTTGGGGATGCGGCCGGCCTGGTCGGGAATGGGCACATCGACAAGCCAGAGGTGGGTCATCCGGTAGTCGGCATGGATGACGTTGTAATCGCCGAAGCTCTCCTTACGGTCCTTCATGGCTTTGGGCTCGGGGCCCTGGGCGGCGAGAGCGATGCGCCGGGAATCGGGCGCCCACTCGAATGAGTTGATGCCGTTCTCCATTTTCGTGATCTGCTGGGCATCGCCGCTGTCGGCGGGCATGAGGTAAAGCTGGCGCTTGCCGGAGGGCGAGTCCTTTAACGAGGCGGGGCGATCGGAGAGAAATGCGATCCAGCGGCCGTCAGGCGACCATGCCGCATCGGAGCTTGAACTGCCGCGCTGGCTGAGCGGGTGACGCACGCCGGTCGCGACGTCGGCAATCCAGAGCTCGGTATCAAAGGCATTCGCTTCCCAGTTGGTGCGGCTCTGTTCGTAGATGACTCGCGTGCCATCAGGCGAGATTTTGGGCGAGAACACGTTGAAGGCTTCGAGAGATTGGTCGATGGTGGGTGTCTTGGGGGGTGGCGCCGACTGGGCGTGCAGAACGGTGCTGCAAGCGATCAAGACAAGCGCGGGAAGGGCCGTGGCGGGACGCGGCATGGAAAGAGACTCCTCGATGTGAACGAAGTATACGCGGAGGGAGGGAACGTCTTAAGAGTTTGGCGTTCGTGGTGTTCCATGGATGATCGTGATTCGCGACCAAAAAGCAGGTCCTTCGACTGCGGCCGCTTCGCGGCCTCCGTTAAGGAGGACAAATCCCAAAATGCAACAAACTCTCAGGACGACAGCTCTCTGGTTTGCTCTCTTTCTACGAAGCGAAGGAGGCGATTGCCTTGCGTTCGTCGTCGTAGACATCAAAGATGGTGTACAGCTTGGTGATCTGCATCAGGTCATGAACGCGCTTGGTCAAGTTGAGGAGCTTCAGCACGCCCTCGCGGTTTTTGAGGGTTGTGTAGGCGGCAGTAAGTTCGCCGAGGCCGGCACTATCGATATAAGTGACATCAGCCAGGTTCAGCAGGACCTTTTTGTACCCGTGTCCGACTTCATCGTGAATTTCGTCACGAATCGCGGCGCAGGGTTCGCCCATCGTAATGCGCCCGCTGAGGTCGATGATGACGATGTCGTTCACTTCCCGGGAGGTCAGTTTCAGGCTCATTTCCGTTCTCCTTGAGGTTTTGAGAGGCGCTGCCGGCTCACCTGGAATGTCCGAGTGATTGTAGTTCGATTTGCCCGGAAATGTCTGTGCCGAAGGTTGAGGAAATTCAGCGGGCGCGGCGTCCGGGGCCATGCAAGAAAAAGCCGCAGCCCTTTGTTGGGGGGCTGCGGCTTGAGGTACCAACGGAATCGGCTTGGCCGAACTTACATCTCTTTCACGCCTTCCACGAAGGCCTTCAGCTTGCGGCTGCGGCTGGGATGGCGCAACTTGCGCAGCGCCTTGGCTTCGATCTGGCGAATGCGCTCGCGGGTGACCTGAAAGCTCTGGCCGACTTCTTCCAGAGTGTGCTCGGAACCGTCTTCGAGGCCGAAGCGCATCTTGATGACCCGTTCTTCGCGCGGCGTCAGCGTGCGCAGAACCTGCGAGGTGTATTCCTTCAGGTTCACGCTGATCACTGCTTCGCTGGGCGAGACGGCCTGGCGGTCTTCGATGAAGTCGCCCAGGTGCGAATCTTCCTCTTCGCCGATGGGCGTTTCGAGGGAGATGGGTTCCTGCGCAATCTTGAGCACCTTGCGGACCTTGGCCACAGGGATGTCCATGCGGCGGGCGATCTCTTCGCTGGAAGGCTCGCGGCCCAGTTCCTGCACAAGCTGGCGGCTGGTGCGGATGAGCTTGTTGATGGTCTCGATCATGTGCACCGGGATGCGGATGGTGCGGGCCTGGTCCGCTATGGCGCGGGTGATGGCCTGCCGGATCCACCATGTTGCATAGGTCGAGAACTTGTAGCCGCGGCGGTATTCGAACTTGTCCACGGCCTTCATCAGGCCGATGTTGCCTTCCTGAATCAGGTCGAGGAACTGCAGGCCGCGGTTGGTGTACTTCTTGGCGATGGAGACGACCAGGCGGAGGTTGGCTTCGATCAGTTCCCTCTTGGCCTGCTCGGCGTCCATGTCGCCCTGGATCATTTCGCGCTGGGTGCGCTTGAGCTCGGCGATGGAGACGCCCGCATCAGCTTCGATCTTTTCCAGGTCGGTTTTGCAGTTCTTCTGCTGCCGGCGGTACTCCTTCTTCATTTCCTCGCTTTTGCTGGCGTCGAACTTCTGGTCCAGCGAGCGAATCTGGCGCTCCAGGGTGCGCATGGTGTCGACGGTCTTGTTGACCTTGTCGAGCAGCCGCTTGCGCTCCATGGCGGTGTACTTGAGTTCGCGCACGATGCGGGAGATGTAGACCTTTTCGCGAGCGACCAGCCAGCGCAGGTGGCGCGACTCCTTGACCTTGGCCTTGACCGAAGGCTGGGCCGCTTTCTCTTCGTACTGGGCAATCTTTTTCTGATGCTTGACCAGTGCGTCGATGCGGGCGACGGTGGCCTTGACGCGCGCCTGCACGACGTCTTCGGTGAGCTCTTCTTCATCGAAGATCACCACTTCTTTCACGTTGCGGACGCCGCGCTTGAGATCCTCGCCCAGGGCGACGATCTCGCGGATCACGATGGGCGAGCGCGAAATGGCCTTGAGAACGCGCATCTGCCCGCGCTCGATGCGCTTGGCGATTTCCACTTCGCCTTCGCGCGTGAGCAGCGGCACCGTGCCCATTTCACGCAGGTACATGCGCACCGGGTCGTTGGTTTTTTCCAGCGTACCCGGGGTCAGGTCCAGCTCGACGTCCTCGCCCTCTTCGAGCTCAAAATCCTTGTCGCCGGCGAACTTCGGTCCATCGAGCAGATCAATGCCCTGCGTCCCGATGGTGGTAATCAGGTCGTCGATGTCGTCCGCGGAGGTCATCTCTTCCGGCATCATGTCGTTCACGTCGCCGTAGGTGAGATAGCCTTTTTCTTTGCCCTGGTCGATCAGGTTGGTAATGTCGTCTTCGAATTTGTCGTCAATCGCCAAAGTTTACCCTGCTCTCTCCCGTCGTTTTCCTGGGTGACCGGCCCCCGCCCGGTTTCTGCGCGGCCCGTCTCTCCCTTCGGCCGCTTCCGGTCCTCAATTACTTAGACCCCCGTTGTCTGATGGATGATGCAGCGGTGCGGCAAACGGTTTTAGCCGCTGCAACTTGACGCACCAATCCGCAGGACGCGTCACAGGAGCAAACGCTCCGGCCGGATACCCTGGGGGTTCCACACACATGACGCACCTGCGGTCATTCATCCGCAAAAATGGGCGGTCTCAAAATCGTCGTTGCTCGGAACAGGATGCCCGCGCTTCAGGTTTCGCCTGGGTAGCCCGCGAGCCGGAGCTCATGTATGGGGCAAAGGGGGCGCGCATCCTCACAGAGATCAATAGATTACCATGATCCCACCCGCCCGCCAAAGGCATTTTGAGGAGGGAATCCGGAACCCTTCAAGCAGCTTCTCCGCCGGGCGGGCCACTTCCCGCCCTGAACCTGTTAATTAGACGCGGTAGAAGGCGCGTTTGATTCGGGGTTTGTTACAGATTTTGCGGGGGATAGGGCAGGGGCCAGCGACTAGGAATGGAGAACAGGGATGTGGACTAGGGTTCGTCGGGCTTCCTGGTTCGCAACTCCCGTAGCGCCCGGTCCAACTCGATTTTCTGCTTCATCAGGACGGAGACTTCGGCGAAGTCGCCGCGACGCTCGGCTTCGACGATGAGTTGTCGCAGCTCCCGCTGGCGGTTTTCGTTGGCCCGCTCTTCGAGCTCCTGGATGGCGCCGGCGATTTCCGATGCCGGGGGTGGATTAACTTCATGGAGCAGGGCCTGCGCCACCAGCCCGCGCTGGGCTTCATCGGTGACCACCTCCATGGGATCGGCGGTGCGCCGCTCAGCCAGCTCCTGCAGTGCCTGAAAGCTCCCCAGGTGCTGGAAAAGGTGGGGCTTGGCGGCGATGGCCTCGGCGGCCAGGTGGCGCGCGTCCAGATTCTCGGGGTCGGAGATGGCCAGGGCGCGGATCAGCTTTCTTTCGACCTCGGTGAGGGCCGAGGCTTTCACTTCGACGTGATCGCGGCGGCGGAGGGCGGCCTGGCGGAGTTCCTCGCGGAGCAGGGAGGAGTCGATGCCAAGCTTCTGGGCGGCGTCGGCGGCAAACTGGTCGCGGACCAGTTTTTCCTGGATGCGGCGGATGTGGGGGAGAAGGAAGTTCATCGCCTTCACCTTCTGGTCGGCATTCCCGCCGGGGAACATCGTGCGCGCGCGTTCGATCAGGTAGTCGGCTTGCCATTTGGCGGCCCTGATGGCCTGCGAGTAGGCGTCGACGCCGCGCTCGCGGACGTAGCGGTCCGGGTCGAGGCCGCCGTCGAGAGTCACGATCCGGATCGAGAAACCCTCCTGGGTGAGAAGGGCGATGGACTTCTCGGCTGCATTCGAGCCGGCTGCGTCGGGATCGAAATTCACCACCACGTTGGAGGTGTGGCGCTTGAGGATGGCGACCTGCTGCTCGGTGAAGGCCGTGCCGCTGGTGGCGATCACGTTCTGGATGCCGCGCAAGAAGACCGAAATGCAGTCCATCTGACCTTCGACGAGAAGCGCAAAGCCGGCCTGACGGATGACGCTTTTGGCCTTGTCGAGATTGAAGAGCACATGGCCCTTGGAGTAGAGCGGAGTCTCGGGCGAGTTGATGTACTTGGGGCCGGCTTTTTCGCCCGTCTCGAGAGTGCGCGCGGTGAAGGCGATGACGCGGCCGCCCTCATTGCAGATGGGAAAGGTGACTCGCTTGCGAAATCGGTCATAGAGCGGGCCGAAGGTGCCGTCCTCGTGCTCTTTCTGGCTGAACAGGCCGCTGGCGCGGAGGGTGTCGGCGTCGGCCAGGGCACCCAGGCGATCGCGCAGGCCGTTGAAGCTGTCGGGCGCGTAACCGATGTGGAATTTTCTGATTCCCTCGGTGCTGAGGCCGCGGCTGGCGAGGTATTCGCGCGCCAGGGCGCCTTCGGGAGCCTGCAACTGTTCCTCGAACCAGGCGGTGGCGGCTTCGTGGAGTTCAAAGAGGCGGGCGCGGAGGCGGGCCTCGGCGGCTTCTTCGGGGGAGGAGAATTCGCGCTTGGGCAGCGGGATGCCGCACTTCTGGGCAACGATCCGCACCGATTCGGGAAAGCCGACGTTTTCGAGCTTGCCCACGAAGGTGAAGACGTCGCCGGTGGCCTGGCAGCCGAAGCAGTAATAGAACTGGCGGGTGGCGTTGACGTTGAAGGAGGGTGTCTTTTCGTTGTGGAACGGACAGAGGCCGCTGTAGTTCTGGGCGCCGGCCTTGCGCAGTCGGATGTAGCCCTCGACTACCTTGACGATGTCGGCCTGCCGCTTGACGGTTTCGGAGAAGTCGGACATGGGAGGGACTTCTTTTCAGGATACGTCCGGCGCGATGCGGGGGCTGTGGAAGGCGTGGAAAGCCGGGCTGGAGGTTGAAGGCGGCGTTAGGTTGTGCGCAGCCCGGATCTCGGCGGCGTTCGCCGCTGACTGAATCAGAGGGTGATTGATAGCCGCCGGGTCGCCGTTTACTCAGAGGCAAGGAGGTTTGCGACGGCGGGAAATGCAGGTCCCTCGACTGCGTTGATCGCGTTCGCGATCAACTCCGCTCAGGATGACAGCGGGTTGGGTAGCGGAAGCGTGCGCCGGCCCGGATGGTTGGTGTCGTTGGGGCGGGAATGTGCTGGATGAGATCGTTCGCGGGTAGTTCTCAGAAACAAAGCAGATACATTGGGCGGCTAAGATTGCCCTGCGTTGCAGATTGCATTCCTAAAGGAGACCCGCATGATCGATCTCAATTCCCTGCCCTGGCCGCGTTTTTGCTATTTGGAAATTCCCGCGAGGGAACCGCGGAAGTCTGCGGAGTTTTTCAAGAACGTTTTCGGCTGGAATATCCGGCGAGGCGATTCGGACCAGCCCAGCTTCGACGACGCCAGCAGCGTGAGCGGGGCGTTCGTGACCTATTTGAAACCGGCACAGGAACCCGGCATATTGCCGTCGATCTGGGTGAAGAACATTGAGGCATACGTGGAGAAGATCGCGGTGCATGGCGGGGAAATCGTGGAGCAACCGCGGCCGGATGAGCCGGGCGGGAATTGCTACATTGCGACCTTCAGGGATCCGGCGGGGAATACGATGAGGATCTATGAAGAGACGGGGGACTAGAACCTGGGACTGGTCGTGATTGCATTAAGTCGTTAAGTGAGCCAAAAACATCCCCTCCGTGGGCTGATCCCTTGTCCCTAGCTAGGCCCGAGTCCCTGCCTTTTATTCTTCGCGGAGCGCCTGCATGGGCTGAATGGAGGCGGCGCGGCGGGCGGGGAGGAACGCAGCGGTAAGGCCGATGATGGGCAGGGCGAGGGCCACGGCGAGGTAGGTCCAGCCATCCACCGGCTTGACCTGGTAGAGGAAGTTGGCGATCAGGCGGCAGACCGCGATCGCCAGGAGGAGGCCGACGGCCAGGCCGGCTCCGATGACCAGAATTCCCTGCCGGAGGATCAGGGTCGCAACGCTCCCGCGGGTGGCGCCCAGGGCCATGCGGACGCCGATCTCGCGCCGGCGGTAGCTGACCAACTGCGAGAGGACGCCGTAGAGTCCCGCGATGACCATGGCGATGGCCAGGGCGGCGAATGAGCCGACAAGATAGAGCCCGAGGCGCTGGCTGAAAGTATTCTTTTCGACGGCTTCCTGCATGGTCTGGAAATTGTCGAGGGCGATGCCGGGTGCGATTTCGTGGAACAGGGAACGCATTTGCGGGACGACGGGCACGTTGCCGCGCGTCTTCACTACGAACGAGAC
>CAVPNO010000067.1:0-10477 GCA_963706455.1 uncultured Acidobacteriota bacterium
GCCGGGAACCTATCCTGTTGCGCTGGCGGTTGCGCCCGACGGGGAGCGCGCGTACGTGGCTCTGTGGAACGCATCGGAGATCGCGGAGCTGGACCTGGCGAACGGAAAGATCGCGCGGCAACTGACGCTGCTGAAGCCGACCAGTTCCGTGGCTCCGGGTACACACCCCTGCGCGCTGGAGTTTTCTCCCGACCGGAAAACACTGTATGTGGCGCTGGCGAATCGCGATGCCGTGGCGGCGGTGAACGTCTCCGGGGGGCAGTTCAGCGTGAAAGGTTATTTCGATACGCGTCTGCCGGGGCAGAGTTATTTCGGCGCGGAACCGGTGGCGCTGGCGGTGAATGGCTCAGGGTCGCGCCTCTACGCGGCCAACATGGGCAGCGACGCGGTGGCCGTGATCGATACCGGCAAGCTGAACGGCAAGGTGGGGAAGCAGGGTTTTGTGGAGCCCGCCGGCTTTGTGCCTACGGAATGGATGCCGATCTCGATGGCTTTTTCGGAGGGCAAGATTTTCGTGGCCACGGACAAGAGCCGGGGAACGGGACCGAACAACATGGCCCAGGCCGAGACCGAGGAGATGAAGGCCAAAAACCAGCACTCCAGCCACACCTACATCGCGACACTGCTGCATGGGTCGCTGGCCAGCATCGACGAGTCCTCGATCGACAAAAACCTGCGTGAGTGGACGCAAAACGTTCTGGCGTCGAACCGCATGAAGGCGGCGGCCGAGAAGATCAGCTTCGCCAATGGCGCACACGACCGCATCAAGCACGTGATTTACATCATCAAGGAGAACCGGACGTACGACCAGGTGTTCGGCGATCTGAAGCAGCAGGGCAAGCGGGTGGGCAACGGCGATGAGAGGCTGACCATGTTCGGCGAGGACGTTACGCCCAACCTGCACAAGCTTGCGCTCCAGTTCGGCGTGCTGGACAACTTTTACGATTCGGGGGAAGTGTCGGGGGACGGGCACGTGTGGTCAAACGCCGGGATCGGCACGGATTATCTCGAAAAGAACTGGCAGATTTCGTATCGCAATAGCGAGCGGTTCTATGACTTTGAAGGGGCGGTTGCCGACGGTTACCCGCTGCTGCAAAAGATACCCGACGTGAACGAGCCTGCCAGCGGCTACCTGTGGGGCGACCTGGCTGCGCACGGCAAAACCTACTACCACTTCGGGGAATTTATTTCGACGATCTTCTGCACCGATAAAGTTCGCGAGCATATGCCCGCCAACCCGCAGGAAGGCCCGATGATGGAAGGCCGGACCTGCGACCGCAAGGAAATCGCGCCGGGCGAGGCGATTCCGGCGGAGTGGGGCGGGGGCGTGAACAAGTGGCCTTGGGGCATTCCGCTGATCGCGGCCAATACGGCCACCAAGCCGGAACTGGTGGGGCACTTCGCCACCGAGGCGCCGGACTTTGAACTGCTGGTGCCGGACCAGATTCGGGTGAACATCTTCATGCGCCACCTGGAGCAGTGGGTAGCCGACAAGCAGCAGGGCAAGGATACGATGCCCAACTTCATCATGCTGCGCCTGCCCAACGACCACACGGCGGGCACGCGTCCGGGCGGGCCCACGCCCAAGTCTTCCGTAGCCGACAACGATCTTGCGGTGGGGCGCGCGGTGGATGCCATTTCGCATTCGCCTTTCTGGGACGACACGGCGTTCTTCATCCTGGAAGACGATGCGCAGGCCGGGGCCGATCACGTGGATGCGCACCGGAGTATTGCGCTGGTGGTCAGCAAGTATGCGCCGCACGCCAAAGACGGCGGCCCGTACGTGGACAGCCGCTTCTACACCACGGTGAGCGTGTTGCGGACGATGGAGACGCTGCTCGGCCTGCCGCCCATGAACAACAACGACGCGCTCAGCTCGATGATTTCGACGCTGTTCGCCGGCCCGGGCGACCAGGGCGCCTACTCGGCCGACTACGCCAACCGCGACAATAACCTGATCTACACGGCGAACAAGAAGAGCGCTCCCGGCGCTGAGGAAAGCATGAAGATGGACTTCCGCCATGCGGATCGCGCGGACACGCAGAAGCTGAACGTGATCCTGTGGAAGGACGTGAAGGGGAATGCGCCGGTGCCGGGGATGCTGAAGGTGAAGGTGAAGAAAACGGTCAAGGATGATGATGACGACTAGTACAGTGTCTCGAACATGGCTTGCCTGAGCGGAAGCCCCAAAAGCAGTTCCTTCGACTGCAGTCGCTATGCGACCTCCGCTCAAGATGACAAATCTATCTATGTAGCAATTTCGGAAACACCCCATCAGGCTCCGTTCAGTTCTTGACTCCAAGTGCGGCATTGCCGCATACTCGAGTTGTGAGCGCTCCCATCCTTACCGTGGTGGAGACAAGCGCTTTCTTACGCCGCGCCGAGAAAATCCTCAGTGAAGAAGAACACGAGCAGCTGCTCTTCTATCTGGCATCGCACCCCACCGACGGAGACGAAATTCAGGGAACCGGCGGCGTTCGGAAACTGCGGTTTGCGGCAAAGGGCCGCGGTAAATCCGGCGGAGTGCGCGCAGTCTACTACTACTATGACCAGGAGAATCCGCTCTATGCACTTCTTCTGTATGGAAAGAATGAGCAAGTGAATCTAACGCCGGCACAGAAGTCGGAAATGACCAGATTTGCAGCCGCGATCAAACGTGCTGCCAAGATTCCGAGGAGCAAATGAAGCGAAAGAATGTTGCGGCCGATCTGGTAGATGCGATGCGCGAAGCAGCCGAGATTGCCGAAGGAAAGAGAAAGCCGGCTGCGGTACGAACGTTTCCGCAACTTCCGGAGGTGGATGTGCGGGCGATACGAGCGTCGACCGGATTGAGCCGATCGGAATTCGCGCGTCGATTCGCGCTAGATCCCCGGGCGGTGCAAGATTGGGAGCAGGGACGCCGTCGTCCGGACCGGGCGGCTCGAGCGTACTTGATTGTGATTGCTCGCCAGCCGGCGGCGGTGGAACGAGCCCTTGTCGGTTGATCCCTTGGCAGGTTCCACCCTTGCGCCCAGTCTTTTTTCCCGATTTAGACTATCGCTATGAGCAGGCGCATCGGCGTGCACTTAGGTACGGCAGGCGGTCCGTCGAACGCGGTTCTGCGCGCGAAAGAGATCGGTGCCAACACTCTCCAGATTTTTTCCAGCAGCCCGCGCATGTGGCGCTCGGCCATTGTCGATCCGGTGCAGGCGGAGCGCATGCGCGAATTTCGCGCCAAGTACAACATTGGTCCGCTCGCCGTCCATGCCAGCTACCTGGTGAATGTGTGCAGCCAGACGCAGGAGGTGCGCGAAAAGAGCGTCATCGGGCTGCGGGCGGAGATCGAGCGCGCGCTGGCGCTGGGCGCCGATTACCTCGTCCTGCATCCCGGGTCGTGGAAGGGGCTGAGCCGCCAGGCGGGCCTGCGGTTCGCCTGCGAATCCATCGAGCGCGCCATGGACGGGATTCCCTGGCAGAGCACCGGATTCACGCTCCTGATCGAGAACACGGCGGGTTCGGAGTGCTCGCTGGGCGGCAGTTTCGACCAGGTGGCCGAACTGGTGTGGCTGCTTCGCAGGCATGCTCCGGTGGCGGTTTGCCTGGATACCTGCCACACGCATGTGGCCGGGTATGACATTGTGACCCCGGGCGGATACGAGGACACCATGATCCAGATCGAGGCCACCTTCGGCTTCGATGCGGTACGGGTGTGGCATTGCAACGATGCCAAGTCGGAGCGCGGTTCGAAACTGGACCGCCATCAGCATGTAGGGAAGGGAACCATCGGCAAGGAAGCCTTTCGCCGCCTGCTCAATGATCCCCGCTTCGCACACTGCGCCTTCATTGCCGAAACTCCCGTCGACGAAGACGGCGACGAGGCCAGCAATGTGAAAGCGCTGAGAGCATTGTTAAAACAGGCGAAACCGGGAAGCGCGGCGGAAAAATCGCGGTAAGATGGTCTGGCTGATTTCCCGGAGGTGCGCGATGCCTCGAATGGCCGGTCGTCTCCTTTTCATTCTTTCCTTCGCCCTGCTCGTCTGCGCCGTTCATGCGCAGGTTGGCGTCGCAATTTCAGGCGGACCCGACCATACCTCACCCCCCCACCAACTCCAGCCCTATACCGCGGAGTTCAAAATCACCCACGTGCAGACGCTCGCGGACGGCACCACGATTACCAGCGAGGGCACCGAGATCAGGGCGAGAGATTCGGCCGGCATCACGATGCAGTCGAACACGAATGAGAGCTGGCAACTCGGCCGGATGCTGGGCACATCCGGCGGTGTTCACGATACCGACGGGACCATCCTGGCCAATTGGTATTCCGTCACCAACGCCGGGCATGTATTCAAGATGCCGCCCAAGGAACAACGGCATGGGTGCTGGGCGTCAGCCAGCGTCCGCATGGAGTGGAATGAGGCTCCACGGCCGGCGCCGCCGCCTGCATATGTGTTCAATCCACTGACTCGGGCGGCGGAACAGGCGCCGGTTCCCGTGCAGCGATCGAGGCCGAACATCCACGAACTAGGAAGTATCTCGATTCAAGGCGTAGAGGCGCACGGACGGCGGATCACGCGCACCATTGCCACAGGCGAGGCGGGCAACGATCAAACCTTCGTGACGGTGGAGGAGAATTGGATGGCTCCCAGCCTCGGCCTCGAACTGCGCCAGAGTATCGAAGATCCACGGACCGGCAAGCGGACCCGCGAACTGGTCAACCTCACCCTTGAAGAGCCCGACCCGTCTCTCTTCCAACCCCCTGCGGATTACAAGGTCACGACGGAAGAGATGCACCAGGTTGCCTGCAACCAATAGCCCGGTCGAGCACCCATGGATCCGGCCCGGCCCCTGAGGATGACGTCATTCCCGCTTCGGCAGGAAATCAATCCGCTCTACAACAAATCGCTCAGTCCGGGCCCGGTTGCCATGCCAATTTCATTCAAAAGGGTTTCATCGAAAGGAGATCGTCGCATGCGGACTCTATCGAGGCTTTCAACCTTAGTCGCGGCCGGGACTCTGTTGGCTGCTACGGCTGTCGCGCAGGCACCCGCTGCGCCGGCCGCTCCCAAGCCGGCGGACAGCCCGTCCAAGGTGCTGCTCGATTCGTGGAACGACGTTTCCCGGAAGCTGATTGCTATGGCCGAGGACATGCCGGAAGACAAGTACGATTTCAAGCCCAATCCGGCGCAGCGCAGTTTCCGGGAGCAGCTTCTGCACGCCGCGGGAGCCAATTACTACTTCATCGATCCGGTGAAGGGGATCGAACCACCGAAGGGCGGCGATCCCAAGGCCGCCGACTACAGCACCAAGGCCGCAGTGGTCGATTTCGTGAAGAAGGCCTTTGGTGACGGAGCCGCACTGATCCAAAGCAAAGGCGACGGCGGGCTGGGCGATCTGCTGGTGGATCCGTTCAGCAAGCAGCAGGCCCGGTTCAGCGATTTTGCCTGGGGATTTATTGAGCACTCCGGCGAGCATTACGGGCAACTGGTCGTCTATTACCGTGTAGCCGGGCTGGTTCCTCCGGAGTCGCGGCCGAAAAAGTAGGCCGCGCGTCACCGTATGCCGCGTAAGGAGGCAAGGGCATTCGTCCGTTCCGATTGTACCGTTGTGCGGTACAGTGGTATAGTAGGAGTTGGATGATCGTCGGATTCCGGGATCGCTGGTTGGAAGAATTCTTCATTCACGATCGCACCAGTCGCAGTTTTCCTCCCGACCTGGAACCCAGGCTCTTTCGGAAGCTGCAATTACTGGACGATTCATCCTCCGAGCTCGATCTGCGGGTGCCTCCGAGCAATCATTTTGAGAAACTGCGGGGCAATCTGGCCGGTTGGCACTCGATCCGCGTAAATGATCAATGGCGATTGATTTTCCGTTGGAACAATCCACGCGGCGAGGCTTCGCAAGTTTACCTCGACAAGCACACCTATCGGTGAGGTCAATCATGTTGAGCACAAAGCGCAGGCCGGTGGCTGTTGGAGAAATGCTCGTGGAGGAGTTCCTGAAGCCCATGGGCCTGACACAGGGAGCACTGGCTCAAGCGATGGGCGTACAGCGAAGGCTTGTGAATGAGCTCTGCAATAACCGTCGCGCGGTTACTGCTGATACGGCACTTATGCTGGCCCGTGTCTTTGGCAATTCTCCGGAGTTCTGGCTGAACGTGCAGCGCAGGGGAGATCTTTGGGATGCCATGCACACCCCCTCGCGCCGGAGACGGATTGAACGGGCGAGGGAGTTCCGGGCCATCGCATGAGAGATGGCTGATTGCTGCGGCTGCCTTGAAGAGGTGTCAGCTGAGAGAGCAGAGGTAGCGAAAGAGACTTAAATGGCAACTCTTCCTTTGTGTACACCAAATTCGGCGGAGATGGGTCGCGTCTCAGAGGTAGTCATCAATTCCACTACTTGGTCGTCGAGAATGGTCGACAACGCGCTCTCGTTGAGGCTTTGGGGATAGGCAGGCTTTGCCCCGAGCATATTGGAAGTGGTCTCGACAGTTTGGATGCCGTGTCCGACTAGCCGACTGCTTCGCTTCCGAACCGCGGTGCTCAATCCATTTACACTAAAGGGTTATGGCGGAAGAGAAAGAACAACGATACGATCCGGCGGCGATCGAGCCGAAATGGCAGCAGCGTTGGGCTGCGGACCCGGCGCTGTACGCCGCGGAGGCGGCTCATACCAAGCCTAAATACTACGTGCTTGGTGTATTTCACCGTCTCCTCGACCGCGCTCTCCAGGACCGTGACCCTCCGCACACCGCTACCACCAGCCGTTCGTGCGCCAGCTGGCCATGGCGTACCCGTAGCCGGCGTCTTCCTCACCGAGTAGGTGGCCGGACGAGGACGTCGTCGAAGAACAACTCGGCGGTGTCTTGCGCTTTCATCCCGATCTTGTCGAGCACCCGTCCGACCGGAAACCGGCGGGCTCGGCGGTTTCCAGCACGATCAGCGATACGCCCTCGGCGCCCGCCGCGGATCGGTCTTCACGACGAGCACGATCAGATCCGCGGAGCTGCCGTTGGAGATGAAGGTTTTCGCCCCGTTGAGCAGGTAGTGGTATGTCACGGATCGCTGTGGTGCGCAGCGCTTTCAGATCTGATCCACCGCCGGGCTCGGTCATCGCGATGGCGCTGACGAGTTTCCGGTCGCCATCGCGGGCAGCCAGCGTCGCTTCTGCGTTTCGGCGCCGTAGGCGAGGATGAAGTGCGCGACGGCCTGCTGTGCACCTGGTCGCCGAACCCGGTTTCGCCGCAGGCGGCCTGCGCCTCCATGATCGCGACCTGGTGGGCCAGCGTTCCGACCGCCGCCACCGTACTCCTCCGGTACGACGCGCATAGCAGACCGAGCTCGCTGGCCTTGTACGAGAAATCGCGGTCGACGCACTTCTGCGTGGCCGACCGCTCCCGGTGTGGGGAGCGCCTCGGTCTGAAAGAACTTGGTCGCCATCTCCTCGAGGGCGACTACGTCGTCGTCGGCCCAGGCCGACCGATGGGCGGTGGTGACCGACGTCCTCAGACGAAGAAGCCGCCGCCGCAGACGAGGGTCTGCGCGCTGACGTAGTCGGATTCGGGCAGGCACATCAGGTACACGGCACCGGCGGCTTCGGCTGGGGTGCCCGCCCGGCCGAGCGGGATCATCTGCTCCATGGCGGCCAGCAGGTCGGGTTGACGCCCGACCTTGATCTCCCGCCCTGCACGTCGATGGTCGCGTCACCGTCGGCCGGGGCCTGCGGTGAGCCGGGTCTTGATCAGCCCGAACGCGACGGCGTTGACGGTGACGTTGTAGCGTCCCCACTCCTTGGCGAGCGTCTTGGTCAGGCCGGTGACACCCGCCTTGGCCGTCGCGTAGTTGGCCTGTCCGGCGTTGCCACCGAGTCCCGGCGATGGAGGAGATGTTGACGACCTTGCGGCAGGGCACCGGCTCGCCGTCGGCCTTGGCCGCTTCGACGAGCCCGGCGATGACCGGCTGGGCGGCGCGCAGGATCCGGAACGGCGCCTTAGGTGCACGTCCAGGATCGCGTCCCACTGCTCGTCGGTCATCTTCTGGATGACCGAGTCCCAGGTGTAGCCGGCGTTGTTGACGATGATGTCCAGCCCGCCGAAGGAGTCGCACGGCGGTCTGGATGAACCGCTCGGCGAAGCCGGCCTCGGTGACGTTGCCGGGGCACGCGACGGCCGTCCGCCAGTGCCTCGATCGCGGCCACTGTCTCCTTGGCGGGTTGTTCGTCGAGGTCGTTGACCACGACGGCGGCGCCGTCGGCGGCGAGCTTGACCGCGATCTCGGCGCCGATACCGCGGCCGGAGCCGGTGACGATGGCGACCTTGCCGTCCAGTTTGCCCATGTCTGCTGATGCCTTTCAGGTGAGGTCGACGACGGCGTCGCCGGTGAGGGTGGTGGTTCCGTCGGGAGAGTGACGGCGAGTTCCAGGGTCGCCAGGCCGTCCACGACGGACACGACCTGCCGGTGCAGGTGGGCGGGCGTGCACGGGGGTTATCGCGGCGAAGCGGATCCGCCAGGATCGCAGGCGCTCCTGGGTACCCAGTCGGTCAGCAGCCTGCCGAGGTAGGCCATGGACAGCATGCCCTGGGCGAACACGTCATCCAGGCCCGCGGAGCGGGCCACGTCGAGGTCGATGTGGATCGGGTTGTGGTCACCGGATGCGCCGGCGAACAGTGCCAGCGTCGTCCGCGAGATCTGATCGACGATAAGCGGCGGCAACCCGGTGCTGGCGTCACTATGCTGCAGTCCGCTCATTTCCGGTCTCCGGATTACGCACAACGATCACGCTGACGGCCTCAGCGATCGGTTGGCCACCGCGCGCCACGCTGGTCTGCTTGGTCAGCAATTCAAGGGCGCCCCCTTCTTGACGGTCACGTCCACGATTCGCGAGCGCAGCGTGAGTGTGTCCCCGGCGTGGGCCATCGCGTGATAAGTGAACGACTGCTCGCCGTGCAGCACCCGGCGCACGTCGATGGCCAGCGCGGCCAGCCAGCCGAACGGATCGGGGCGCTCAAGCTCAAGGCTGAAGTAGAAGCTCGGCGGTACCGGCAGGTCGGGGTGCCCGGTGGCCCTGGCGGCGTCCAGGTCGGTGTAGACCGGATCGGACTGGCCGGTGGCCTTGGCAAAGAACGCCAGCCTGCCCCGCTCCGCGGTCACAACGACCGGCTCGAAGCGGTAGGCCATGGCCTTGTGCACGTCGACGGCCATGCTCAGCCGATCTTCTCGTAAAGGGTGACCACGGCGGCTCCGCCGAGGCCGATGTTGTGCTGCAAGGCGAGCGAAGCATCCTCAACCTGGCGCGCGCCGGCCTCGCCGCGCAGCTGCCAGACCAGCTCGGCGCACTGTGCCAGCCCGGTCGCGCCGAGCGGGTGTCCCTTGGACAGCAACCCGCCAGACGGGTTGGTCACCACCCGGCCGCCGTAGGTGTTGTCGCCGTCGGCGATGAACTTCTCCGCGGTGCCCTCTTCGATTAGCCCGAGCGCCTCGTAGCTGATCAGCTCGTTGGTGGTGAAGCAGTCGTGCAGTTCGACGACCGGGATGTCGTGCGGGTCGACGCCGGCCGTCTCGTAGACTTGCCGCGCCGCGCATGCGCTCATGTCGTAGCCGACCAGCCGCATCAGGTCGCCGTCGAACGTCGCGGGCGTGTCGGTGGTCATCGCCTGCGCGGTAATCGCTACATCGGTGCGCAGCCCGTGGGCGCGGGCGAACTCCTCGCTGACCACGACTCGCGGCGGCGGCGCCGCAGGTGGGCGGACAGCACTGCAGCCGGGTCAGCGGCCCGAAGATCGGCGGGGAGGCGAGGACCTCCTCAACGGTTAGCGGGTCGGGGAACACCGCGTACGGGTTGGCTGCGGCGTGCTTGCGTGACTTGACCGAGATTTGTGCGAACACGGCCGGGTCCATGCCGTACTTGTCGCCGTAGGCCGCGCCCGCCCCGCCGAAATACTGCGGCGCCAGCGGGACGTCCGCGTTATCGCCCAGCCCCCGGCTGACAACCTCGTCGAACCGCGCGAACGGGCTCGGCCGGTCGTCCCAGTGCTCCTTCAGCGCGCCCCGCCGCATCTGCTCGAAGCCGAGCGCGAGCACGCAGTCCGCGGCGCCGGTGGCCACCGCCTGCCGGGCCAGGAACAACGCCGACGAGCCCGTCGAGCAGTTGTTGTTCACGTTGACGATCGGCACGCCGGTCATGCCGACCCGGTACAGCACGGTCTGCCCGCTGGTCGAGTCGCCGTAGACGTAGCCGGCGTACACCTGCTGCACCGCGGCCAGGTCGGTCCCGCCGTCGGCCAGCGCCGCCCGCACCGCCCCCTCCGCCAGGACGTCATACGGCTCCCCGTTCCTCGGTGTGCTGAACGGAATCATCCCGACCCCAGCCACCACGACATGTCTACCCATGACCATTCCTCATCGACGTCGTACTACCGTAGATTCACTTAGTACAACATACCATCAGCCCGCAGCGCAACAAGCATGCGCTGAACACCGCTTATATGGTCAACGGCCAACGA
>CAVPNO010000068.1:0-4591 GCA_963706455.1 uncultured Acidobacteriota bacterium
ATTGGACCGAAGCGAGGGTATGGCGCGTTCAAGCGGTTTTTGCGAGTCGCTGATTTCAGCTATCCGATCCACGTGAAGTCATGTTACCGATTACACGAAAGTCCACGGGCGCCCCGGTGGTGAGTCTAGGCGCGTGCGGTCTTGCGCAGTTTCAACAGGCCCTTCAATTGCATCCGCAGAATTGCGAATTTCTCGGCTGCGACGGGATCCAGTATTGCGTCGTCATATCTCTTTCCGAGGATCACCCAAAGGACGCCAAACAGGAAGCCGAGAATCGTGGAGATGGCGAGAATCAATGCGTACTTAGGAGAAGAGATATGATCCATCGCAATCGCAGGCTCCACGACCTGGATAACATAGGCTTCATTCGACTCGTCCAATCGAGCGGCCTCGTATTGCTTCAACAGGAGGGTATATACGGCCTGTTGATACTCCACTTCGCGAGCCGCGCGCAGAAAGCTTAACCCTACATCCGGAACATCTTTCAGACCAAGATCGGAGAAGTCATTCGAACTGCCGTGTTCCGCCATTTGCGCGGCCTCGGCTTTCATGGTGGCAAGTTCCTTCTCCGCAAGCTGCAGGTCTGAATTGCGCTCTGTCGAGAAGGACTTTAACCCTTCCACCTCGACCTCCTGGGCCGCGATTTGGGCGCGCAGCATGGCCAGGGTTCCCATGATGACTTCAGCCTGCATGGGATGAACCATGCCCTTATTCTTTTGCACCTGGTTCAGATTCGCTTCTGCCAAGGCAAGGGCGTCCTTCTGCTTGTTCAACTGCTCTTCGTAGAACAGGCGCCGCCGGGCCGTTTCCTGAAGTGTGACCGAGGTGGTGAGGGCACGGAACTCCGCTATGTAGGCATTCACCAGGTCGGCTGCACGCTGAGGATCGCGGTCCTTCACGGAAATCGACACCAGGGAGGTCTTCTCCGATTCGATATCCGTTCTGTCTTCAAGCTCCTTACGGCAGTCCCTCATGCTTCGTTTGCGATAGAGGTGCATGAGATCGAATTTCTTAATGATCGCATCTTCGATGGGGCGGGATTGCAGGATGCCGACATAGATGGCATTGGGATCCTTCAGGAAGCTGCTTCCAGCCGATTCCACCAGGGAACCGATTCCCAACTGTGCAGTCAGCATGTCAGACAACGAATCTATCTTTTGGGGAGGCATTAACTGCGCCGTGCTCGTGTAACGGATGGGGAGGGCGAAGCACAGTATGACGCCGATGGAAACGAAGACCCCGACGACCTTCGCAACAGTCCACTTACGCTGCAGGAGAAGCGTAAGCGTTTCCAGGTGCGAAAGCCACGTCTTCGGATAAGGGCGTTCCGCAGGCGCCTCCTCCCATGAGGAGTTTCTTTCCCTTGTTGGTGGATATATTTGCGTCATCTATGTAACCTCGGCTGATTGAAAAGGCTGACAAGAGCCCAGTCAGAGTTTGCACGTGAGTTGGCTATAAAACGCTGTGGAGAACCGCGCCGGTGATTGCGGCCTGGGAGAGGATAGAAGTGATCTGCAACAGACTCTCCATGGCGCCGCCGGGCATCCTGACCTTGGGCGGTATGACGACGGCATCGCCGGGCATGAGTACGATGCGGTCAAAATTGCCGGTCCACAGACTCTCGTGCGTGTGGCGGCCGATCACCGTACCGTCGGCGCGGATCAGAAAGGTACGACCTCTGTCGGCGGCGCGGGTGGGTCCTCCCGAATCATTCAGGTAAGCCTGGAGGCTGCGGCCAGGCCGATAACGCATGGCGTTTTCGTTGTACACCTCTCCAATGACCTGAACGGTATCCATGCGCGCGGGTATGGTGACGGTATCCCCGTCTTCCAGGTGAAAGTCGGGCAGGTCGTCGACGGTCTGGGCCTTGGGCTGGATGCCGAGCACGATCCGTCCCGTCGCCTGCAAGGCGAGCAACTGGTCAATCAGGTTGTTCTGCTCCTGGAACATTTTTTCGTCCCCGGTGGCTTCCTGCGCAACGGCCGAAGCCCCTCCGGCAATCCCTCCGCCGGTGACAGGGAGGACCGGCTGCGGGCGGTTGGCGTAGGTGGCGGCCAAATCCTTGCGCATGCGCTGAATGGTGTTGACCAGTTGCTCCTGCTGCTGCTTGCGGGTGGACACGCGGTTCAATTGCATGGCGAACAGGTAGGAGTAGTCGGTCAGGCCGCCAGCCCGCTTGATGAGGGCGCGCAGGGTTTCACCCGGCTGGATGCGATACACGCCGGGGGCGCCCACTTCGCCCTCGATCTGCACGAAGGCGGAGTGCTTTTCCGTGGGCATGGCCAGATCCTTGCGGCTGAAGATGGTGATCACATCGCCCGCCAGCAGGACCTGGTTGGCGTCGGACGCAGGGTTAGCGATGGCCTGACCCAGGTTGAAAGGAATGAGCCGGGTGGTCAAGTCCTGTTTGTCCAGGCGTTCAATGACCGCATAGTCCCAGTTGATCTCGGCATCGGTGAGATTCAGGTCGGCAATAAGGTCCAGCGGCTGGTATACATTTTGCTGTTTCTGCTGCGGGCTCGGAGCCTGCTGGCCGGGCTGTCCCAGAAGGCCGGGCAGGGCGGAAACGTTGCTTCCTGCGGCGGAAGAGACCATGTTCCCCGCAGCGGTGTTCTGCTGCTGGTTGCCGGCGTTCAAGGCTGCGGTATCGTATGGCTGTTCGGTCTGCGCGCTGTTGCTGACGATGGTCGCCTGCAATTCGGCCGATTGCTGGCCTAATTTGGCACGCTGGCCGATACCGAGGCGGGCATCGCTCATGGCGTCCTGATCGGCCAGTTGCGCCTGCTCCAGTTGAGTCTGCTGCTTCTCGGCGATGCGGTTCTGCTGATACTCGATGAGGTGGTTTTGCTGAATCCAGTGATCGCGCGTAATCAGAGCTTCGCGGGTGGGGATCAGGTCGCCGACCCGCATGCCATCATGCCACGCATAGCGGCCAGGGATGGCGACGCTGCCCCGCAGCATGACCGCACCGGCGAACTGGGGAGAGACCGGCTCGATGCGGAGGATATCGCCGTCGCGCAGCTTGCGGTGCATGCCGAGTTGATCCAGCCCGACCTCCTCCACGTTGCGCATTTTGCGGTCTTCGATCCGCTCCAATAACGCGCGCTCGGTTGAGGCCATGACCGTGAGGCCACCGGCAAGGTCCAGCCCCTGAGTGATCGACAGGTCGTTCGTCAATTCGTAAATGCCGGGGTCGTGAACGTTTCCCACGATGGCTACCTGGGGTCCGACCGGAGAAATATAGATCACGTCGTCGGGAAGCAGCTTGATGTCGCGTGATTTGTCGCCGCGGCGGAGGACATCGTACAGATCGAGCGTGGTCGCAACCTTTCCGTCGCGGCGAAGCTCAATGGAGCGCATCGACCCGGAAGCGGAGGGGCCGCCGGAGACAAACAGCGCGTCGATCAACGTGGTGAGCGAGCTTACGGTATAGGCGCCGGGCTGGCGCGCACTGCCCAGAACATAAACCTGAATGCTGCGCAGCTTGCCCAGGGTGACGTTGAGGTCGAAGTCTTTGAAGTTCTTCGCCACGGCCGCGCGGATGGAGCTTTCCAGCTGGTCGAAACGCAGTCCCGCCACCCCGATGCTGCCGACGCGGGGAATGAAGATCTGGCCGTTGCGGTCAACCGTCACGGTGACATCGGCGTCGATCTTTCCCCAAGTCTCGACGTGCAATTCATCATCCGGACCAATCACGTAGTTGGCGGGGACAGGGACGTGGTCGAGTACGGGAAAGGTCGAGGTTCCCTGGTCGAACAGATCGCGACCGTAGACTGCGAGCAACTGGCCGGCAGCATCTTCGGCAAACACCTGAAAATCGGATTTGTTGGTAAAAGGGGCCAGCGGGCGGGTGGGATTGGCATTCGCGGCTTCAGGCCCATTGCCCGGCGGCATGCTGCCGGTCAGGGTACGGCTATAGCGATTGGCAAGCTGCATCATGTTCGCCGGGTTGCCCAAGTTCATGGAGCCGGGCATCTGATCCTGCTGGTCGCTGCCATTGTTGCCGGAGTTGCAGTTGGTACCAATGCAAGGCGTGCCTGATCCGGCTCCTCGTTTGACGTCGTGGGCCGGAGCCGACGGCTCATTCGCCGAAACCGGCTCGGCGATCAAAATGCTAGTCGCCAATCGCGGCTTCGGCAAGCTGCGGGGCGCGCCATGCCCGAGCCGCCGCCCACGCCGGCGGCGCCACAACCAGCGGGCCCGCTGCCCGGCGAGGCTGCGCGCCGACGGCAGCCGGTCCCCGATTAGCCGCCGATGCGGATCGAGGTATACGTCCCCGGGATCAAGAAAGACCGTGGAAAGCTGCCCGCCCCGACAACACTGGGGCTACTGACGCTCGCGCGATCGCCCGCAGCCGAACCGTCGATTCGGGGCAAGCTAATCGATGCGGCCCGGTAGGAGCTGGTGATTGGCGCCGAGGTTCGCGAGCCGGTCGCCAGCGCATCCCGTCAGCCCCAAGACGAAGAAGAGGATGATCATCCGCGTAACTACCATGGTTGAGCATTATCCTTTATCATCGTTGCGAGGGAACAAACGACATCGCTCAGAAGAGGGGGACGTACCAACAATGACTACCATCGGCCGTCTTATC
>CAVPNO010000069.1:0-5105 GCA_963706455.1 uncultured Acidobacteriota bacterium
CCTTTCATCGGTCGCGGTTAGCCGGCTTTCATTCTCTGCGGGACGGCCTTGGAGAAAATCGGCAATTGACTTGAGGAAGAGTGCCGTATACGATCCGTGGACGATGGGTCAGGGTTATCCAACGACCAATCCCAGGAAAATGCCATGCGATTGACCTCCGGACATCTCTGTCTCGTGCTTGCTGCCGGTATGGCCTGTGCCGCGATTGCAAACCCGCAGGACAACCCTGGAATCGTTGCGTTCGCGAATTCCGGGGCGAAGGAGGCGCAGAGCTCTTTCCTGCACGGACTGGCCCAACTGCACAACTTTGAGTACGCGGCGGCGCAATCGGATTTCAGGCGCGCCGAATCCATCGACCCGGGGTTCGCAATGGCCTATTGGGGCGAGATCATGACGCACAACCACCCGGTGTGGAACCAGTGGGATGGTACGGCGGCCCGCAGGGCGCTCGAGCGACTGGGAGCGACGCCGGAGGAAAGGTTGGCGAAGGCTCCGACACCACGGGAAAAGGACTATCTGAGAGCAGTGGAGATCCTGTTCGGAGATGCTCCAAAGAAAGACCGGGACCGGCGCTATGCAGAGGCCATGAAGCGGATCTCCCAGAGCTATCCTGACGACGTCGATGCGGCTGCGTTCTACGCGCTGGCGATATTGGGAACGGCGGAGGGCGTGCGCGACGAGCGCGTCTACATGCAGGCGGCCGGTATCCTGATGCCCTTGTTCTACAAATATCCGCAACACCCTGGCGTGGCGCACTACCTGATTCACGCCTGTGATGATCCGGTGCATGCGCCGCTGGCCCTTCCGGCGGCGCGCAGTTACTCCCGGATTGCGCCCGGCGCACCGCACGCACAGCACATGACCTCGCACATTTTTCTCGCATTGGGAATGTGGGACGAGGTGGTGACGGCGAACGAAGCCGCCATGGCCGTGGTGCGTGACGCGCGGCTCAAGGAAGGCAAGACCAGCCCGGGATGCGGTCACTACAACTACTGGCTGGAATACGGCTACCTGGAGACGGGACGGCGAGAGTTGGCGCGGAAGGTGGTCGAGGGTTGCCATGAACAGGCTCTGCGCACCGCCCCGGATCAACTCCGCAATGTCGCCGATCCGGACGATGCCGCGCCGCTCTCGTTTCTGCAGATGCAGACGCGGTACGTAGTAGACACGGAAGATTGGAACGCCGATGTAGCAACATGGACAGTGGACGTGGGCGACGCACCGCTGGCGCAGTTCTACCAGGCCGCGGAACGGGCGTTCTGCGCGGTGGGACACGGAGAAGTTGAGTCGGCTGGGAAGTTGCTTTCGAGAATGGATGAGCTCATTCCGCAACTGCCCGCGGTTTTCGATGGCGCGGGCTTGCCGCCCGACGATCCCATGCGCCGCGCGCCTGCGATCAAAAGGATGCAAATCGAGTCGTTGATCACGGCATCCGAAGGGCGCATGGATGACGCGATTGCGATGGCGACGAAAGCAGCCGACCAGGAGAGAGATCTGCCCTATGCGTTTGGTCCTCCTGCGCCCGAGAAGCCGTCCTATGAACTACTGGGAGAGCTCCTGCTAAAGCAGAACCGGGCGGCCGATGCCAAGGCCGCGTTCGAATCGGCTCTGCTGAGGGCGCCGAACCGCACTGAAACTCTTACGGACATGCACAAGGCAGGGTCCGACGGCGCACCGCATCGGTGACCAAAAACCCGTATCGGAAAGATTCACGTCGGTTCTTGACCTGGAAGTCAGTGTGCTACCCCTCAGCAGGCGGTCCAAACCAGGTGGTCAGCGCGTCGGCGAGCCCCTCCTGGGTGAGATCTCCGACCCAGGCCACGTACCCATCGGGCCGAATCAACACGGCCGTTGGGGCGGCGACCACCCCTAATGCCGGAAGCTCCCAGACACCTTGATACTTGGCCTCGATCACCTTGACCCGGCTCGTCCATCGAGCGATCTCGATCCCGCCCGCCTCGCCAAAATTGAGGAGTACCGGGCGGCCATCGTGCAGCAGAGTAAAGACCCGCAGCGGACCTTTGGCGGTAACCACCTCGAGATCGGGCATCCGACGGCCGAGCAACGGGTGTCCGTCGCCGAAGTCGTAATGAACATCCAAGCCAGAGATCATCGCGACATATAGCTTGCGCGGCTCATTCTTCTGCACCAGTTCGCACATCATTTCGCGCAAGGCATCGATACGATCGTCACAGCGGTCGATCGCCGTCAGCGCCATGGTGTTACGCAACACGCGGGAGCCGACCGGATGGCGCTCGGCGTGGTACGTATCCAGCAGGTTCTCCGGCGATGTTCCATGAACCACCTGGGCCAGTTTCCATCCCAGATTCACGGCGTCCTGAACACCGATGTTGAGGCCCTGGCCACCCTTGGGGGAATGCACGTGCGCCGCGTCGCCGGCCAGGAGCACGCGCCTGTCGCGGTAGCGCGCCGCCTGGCGGGTCATATCGGTAAACCTGGAGATATAGGCGGCGCTGCGAAGACCGAAATCCGTCCCGTAGACAGTGATGAGCGTCTTGCGTAGGTCGCTCAGGGTCGGCTCGTCGGCCTGGCTGACGTTCGGTTCATTCAACACGACGCGCGCGCTTTTCCCATCGAGCTTGGCGAGCGCATTGATGCCCTTTTCACTCCGGCGCACGCCCCATTGCGGCTCTTCCTCCGTCTCGATCTCGGCGATCAAGTAGCTGGTGGACGCATCCCACCCCGGGAAATCGATGCCCGCCTTCTTGCGGATCAGGCTCCGCCCACCATCGCACCCGACAAGATACTTCGCTCGCAGCCCCCGGCCATCAGACAACTCCACATTGACGCCGGTGTCATCCTGCAGAAAGCCGGTTACCTCACGCCCGCGATACGTCGGCACCTCCAGCTCGGCGACCCAGTCGGCCAGCGTGCACTCGATACGGTTCTGCCAGAGCGCGAGAAAGTAGTTATGGCGAGTGGGTTGGTCGCTCAAATCGAGGGTGGTAAGCGCGAACGGGGCACTCCGGATTACCTGCCCCTGAGAAACGAAGCGATCTGCAAGTCCCCGCTGATCGAGTTCCTCGATGGTCCGTATGTGCAACCCGCCGGCGCGCAGGCCGGCGAGGTCCTGGTTTTCCCGCCGCTCGACTATGGCAACGTCGACGCCCGCCAAGGCCAACTCTCCCCCCAGCATTAACCCTGTTGGACCACCTCCGGCGATTAACACCGCATGGTCGGTCGCCGCAGGTTCCACCATCCCGCGCGACCCATCCGCAGACAAAGACTCACCCATTTCGCACCTCCCGTTTTTCGCCGGTTTTGTCTTTCTTCGTCTGACTGTTATGGCTCACATCTCGGGCTTGCCGCAAGCCCCCTGGGGCACCATATACTGGAGGTGGCAGGGAGGATGAATCCCGGCTTTTTTCTTCCCTCCTTCCAACGAGTCCCGCTCCAAGTCCAATTCAAGCTTTGCGTGACCTGCTGCGAGTGTGACAACATTTCGGAACATGCTTCTCCGGACTGTGACCCGCCTCTTCAGTGTTTCGATTGCCCTAATTGTCATAGGGGGCGCATCCGCACATAAATCCCTGGCCCAGGTATTTGATTTCGAGCACCGCCGAGCGCAGTCGTTGAGCCTCGATGGACAAATGCGATTTCATCTGGGCGATGATCCGGATGGGAGGCTGGGATGGGCGGACCCGGCTTTCAATGATTCCCAGTGGACTCTGTTGCGTTCCGATCTCCCGTGGGGCGCGCAAGGGTACAAGGGCTACGGCGGATTCGCATGGTACCGGTTCAAGGTTGCGGTGCCTGCGCAGCTTGATGACCTGGGAATTCTCATCCCCCGCTTGCGCACCAGCTACGAGATCCTCGTCGATGGGAAGTCCATCGGCCAATTCGGCGGAATTCCGCCGCGAGGGCGGTACGTCCTCGGCTATGACCAGATCTTCCCGATCCCGATGGAGAGTTCTTCCGCCGGCCATCCGATCACGATCGCGATTCGCGCCTGGAACATGGACTGGCTGGCTCGAACGGGCGGCGGCCTGGAGGGAGCGCCGACGATCGGCACAATGGACGCCTTGAAGTCTCTGAAAACCGAGAATGATTGGGCAAGGTTCTGGTCACTCACATCAGGAAATGCACTGATGTTGATGAACCTGTTGGCCGCGTTCGCCGGGTTTTTCCTGTTCTGGATGCGACCTGCCGATCGCGAATACCTTTGGTTCGGGCTTTATGAATTGCTGACCGGCACTCAGCACCTGTCCACCGATTGGGTGATGTTTTATCCCACCGGCTGGAAAGCGGCTTGGCTGCTCGACGACTGCCTGGCCACTGCAAGCTGGCTTTTCTTTCTTATCTTCGTATTCAAGATTCTGAATGGCCGTAGAAACTGGCTCTTTTGGGCCGCGGTGGGGACGGAAGTCGCAACCATGGCAGGGACCGCGGCTTCTCTTGCGGAGTGGATTAGCTGGGACCAATGGCGGATCGGCGCGCTGGTCTGCCTGGTTCCTTATTTTGTCTGCATTCTATCCCTTCTCTACAAGAGAACCCGACAAGGTGTCGCGGATGCCCAATTGATGTTTGCGCCCGTTGCCGTGTGCTATGTCTCATGGTTCTCCATTTTCTTATTTGGGATACTGTACGCTCACGGTCAAACCTGGGTCGGCCGTGATTTTGGCTGGCTCTTTCAGTTATCCCGATGGCCGTTCCCTTTCTCTTTCCAGGATGTCGCCGACATGCTCATGCTCCTGGCGGTGCTTGCCGTTCTTCCGCTTCGGTTCGCCCGGTCGCGGCGCGACGAGGAGCGGCTCTCTGCGGAAATGGAATCAGCCCGCACGGTTCAGCAGGTGCTCATTCCCGCCGAAATTCCCACAGTTTCCGGCTTCGACATTCAGTGCGTCTACAGGCCTGCCGGCCACGTGGGCGGCGACTTCTTTCAGATCATCCCGATTGCCTCCGGGGGCCTGTTGATAGCGATTGGAGACGTGAGCGGCAAAGGAATGCCGGCCGCCATGACTGTCTCGCTGCTCGTTGGCACCCTGCGCACCCTGGCGCATTTCACTAACAGCCCATCAGAGATTCTCCATGCCATGAATCGACGAATGCTGGCGCGGAGTCAGGGAGGATTCACAACCTGCCTC
>CAVPNO010000070.1:0-15011 GCA_963706455.1 uncultured Acidobacteriota bacterium
CGCTCACCGTTGAGTTGCCCGAAGCGTTGCCGTAGGTCTTGCCGGCGGTCGTATCCGGTGCAAACGTGGCCGTCAGGGCGTCGTTTCCGGGCGGGAGCAGAGCGGGTGCGACAGAAATCGTTACCGTGCCGCCGTTCAGGGTACCCGACTGGCTGATGCTGCCGCTCGTCAGCGCGATCGTTCCCGTGGGGATCGCAGAGCCCGACGCGCCGGCCACCGTGACGGTCACCGAGAGGGCCTGCAGCGTGTTGATGTTCGCCGCCGACGGTGTCACCGTTACAGTGGGCGTGAGAAGATTCACCGTAACCGTCGCCGTTCCCGAGGCGCTGGTATACACGGATGAACTCGCCGAATCCGGCGTGTAGCTAACCTTGATCGTGTTTGATCCCGCCGCTAGGCTGCCGGCAGGAATAGTGACGGTGGCGCTTCCTCCACTCAAAGTGGCCGCGGAAGAGGTGTAGGTTCCGCTCGTCCACACGACCGTCCCGGTAACCGTCGACGAGTTGCCGGTCACTGCCACGTCTACCTGAAGTGAATCCACTACGGTAATACTGGGCTTTGCCGGCCTGACAGTGACGGTTGGTGTGGTCGTCTGATTTCCGCCCCCGCCCTTGCCTCCACCGCCTCCTCCGCAAGCTGCCACCAGCACCACAAATCCGGATAGCAGACACAATCCCGCCTTGTGCGCCATACGTTTTCCCCCAGGGCTCTTGCTCGCCAAACTCCATCGAACCGGGTGGGGATCCCGACTGGCGTGGGTCTAAGCGGCGTTTTCGACTTCGTATCATATTACAACACGAATGATATCGATATCAGGGGAAGCGCGGCGTTCGCCTGGTGCGCAAGCTGTGGCAGCCAGCAGGACGTAAACCGTTGAATTTGTTCCGATTTCGGACATCACTGATGGGCTGGCTCTCCCCGTCGATAAGCCGGAAGGCGCGAAAAACTGTTCCCCTGGAGGGGCAATGCGAACTTTGTCGGCGGACAAGGACGAAAAGATTTCGGTACTGCGCCAGAGAGCGATGTGAGTGACCGCGGTCCGGGCACTCTGGGTACTTTCAGGCCGGGGTCGCGAGTCACCCTGGTAAAACCCAAAACCATCGCCCTGATCCAGTAGCATCGGCGACCGGTTTAGGCCGGGGCCGGCAAGCCACGCTGATGTCTACACGGCTTCGCGGCGGTTTGCCGGCCTCCGCACTTCTTCACGGTGGGTGACCCACCTTCCGGGGTCCCCGAGAACAGCTCTTGGTTCGCGGGGGCACGTTCGCGGGCGTTTTTGTCCACGAAGGTGGGAATCTACCAACCGCGGCCCAATTGTTCCGCTGAAAAGCCCACGGATCTCAACCCTCCGCCCCGTGGCACTTCTTGTACTTCTTCCCCGACCCGCAAGGGCAGGGGTCGTTCCGCCCCACCTTCTCGCCGGCGCGGCGCTGGTTCTGCTGACCCCCGTTCGAGCCCCCCGCCATGCTCGCCGCCTGCAGTTCGCGCTGTTTCTTGCGCGTGAATTCCTTCTCCAGTGGGTCGATCGTGGTCTGCGGCGCTCGGGTCGCAATGGGAATCTCGCGCGACGCCGCTTCCAGCACCGCCCCAACCGGCCGTCGGTCGGCGCTGGCAACGGCAGGCGCGGCGGGCACTGTCCGCCGTGGCTGCGGCGCCACCGTCACCGGCTGGCCGTCGGGCCCGATGATCTGCATTCGGAAAAGGAAACGAACCGTGTCCTCCTGGAATTTCGCCATCATCGTTTCGAACATGTCGAACGACTCGCGCTTGTAGGCCACCAGCGGATCCTGCTGCGCATAGCCGCGCAGCCCGATGCCTTCCTTCAGGTGGTCCATCGCCAGCAGGTGGTCCTTCCACAAGCCGTCGATCACGCTCAGCATCACCATCCGCTCGTGATAGCGCATGGTTTCGGCGCCCAGGATCTTTTCCTTCTCCTCGTAGCTCTCTTTCAGCTTCTCGAAGATCTCGTCGCCCAGCTCGTGGCGCGCCAGTTCGATCGGCTTGATGCCGGCCTGCGCCATGCTGAACCCGAACTGGCCCACCAGCTTGTCTTCCAGGCCCTTGATGTTCCACTGGTCGGGGTGCATGTTTTCGGGCGCAAATTCATCCAGGGTTCCGCTGAGGAGCCCGCCCACGTAGTCTTCGAGAATCAGCTCGCGCTGCTCGACGCCTTCCAGCAGTTGGCGGCGGAGCCCGTACACCGCTTCGCGCTGCTTGTTCATCACGTCGTCGTACTCGAGCAGGTGTTTGCGCGATTCGAAGTTCTGCGATTCGACGGCCTTCTGCGCGGCCTCGATGCGGTTGGAGATCATGCGCGACTCGATGGGCACGCCCTCTTCCATGCCCAGCTTCTCCAGCAGCACGCTCACCCACTGCTTGGCGAAGATGCGCATCAGGTCGTCTTCGAGCGACAGGTAGAAACGCGACTCGCCGGGATCGCCCTGGCGGCCGGCGCGCCCGCGCAACTGGTTGTCGATGCGCCGCGACTCGTGCCTTTCCGTGCCCAGGATGAACAAGCCGCCCACGCTGATCACTTCCTCGTGCTCGCGCGCTGCCGCATCGGCGTGAACCTGGTTCACCTCCGCCCAGTCGGCTTCCGAAACCTCGAACTCCTGCCCGTTGTAATAGAAGCGCACGAATCCCGGCGGGGCCATCGGATTGATAGCCCCCTCAGCCACGCTGATGGCGCGCGCGCGTGCTTTTTTGACCAGCTCCTGGCGGCTCATGAAATCGGGATTGCCGCCCAGCAGAATATCGGTGCCGCGCCCGGCCATGTTGGTGGCGATGGTGACCATCCCCACCCGTCCCGCCTGCGCCACAATCTCCGCTTCCTTTTCGTGGAACTTCGCATTCAGCACCACGTGCCGCACGCCGCGCCGCTGCAGGATGGCCGACAGCCGCTCCGACTTCTCGATCGACGTGGTGCCCACCAGCACCGGCTGCTTCTTCTCGTGCAGCTCGGCGATGTTGTCCGCCACCGCCTTGTATTTCTCCTTTTCCGTGCGGTAGACCACGTCGGAATTTTCAACCCGCAGCAGCGGCCGGTTGGTCGGAATCACCACGATCTCGAGCTTGTAGATCTTTTCGAATTCGGCCGCTTCCGTCTCTGCCGTGCCGGTCATGCCGCTTAGCTTCTTGTACAGGCGGAAGTAGTTCTGGAACGTGATCGTCGCCAGGGTCTGGTCTTCCTTTCGGATCTGCACGTTCTCCTTGGCTTCGACGGACTGGTGCAGTCCATCGGACCAGCGGCGGCCCGGCATCAGGCGGCCCGTGAACGTATCGACGATGATGACCTCTTTGCCTTCATTCGTGTCCTTGACCACGTAATCGACGTCGCGCTTGTAGAGCGCCTCCGCCTTGATGCCGGTCTCCACGTAGTGCTTGAGGTCCCAGTTTTCGGCGTCGGCGATGTTGCCGATCCCCAGCAGCTTTTCGATCGTGAACCAGCCTTCGTCGGTAACCCCGATGGTCCGGTGCTTTTCATCCACTACATAGTCGCCGGAAAAGTACTTCTCGCCTTCGCGAAGCTGGATGCCGAGCTGTTCCTGGCGCTTGGTGTCGCTCCACTCCACCTCTTCGCCCTTCACCAGCTTGGGGATGATCTGCCGCACCTTCATGTATTTGTCCGTGGTCTGCTCGGTGGGGCCGGAGATGATCAGCGGCGTGCGCGCTTCGTCGATCAGGATCGAGTCCACTTCGTCGACGATGGCGTAGTAGTGTCCGCGCTGCACGCAGTCCTCGAGGTCGAACTTCATGTTGTCGCGCAGGTAGTCGAAGCCGAACTCGTTGTTGGTCCCGTAGGTGATGTCGGCCCCGTAGGCGGCGCGGCGCTCGTCGTCGCTCAGGTCGTGGACAATCACGCCCACCGTCAGGCCCAGGAACTCGTAGATCTTGCCCATCCACTCGGCGTCGCGCTTGGCCAGGTAGTCGTTCACCGTGACCACGTGCACGCCGTGTCCGGCCAGGGCATTCAGATAGCAGGGCAGGGTCGCAACCAGCGTTTTACCTTCGCCGGTCTTCATTTCCGAGATCTTGCCCGAGTGCAGCACCATGCCGCCGATCAGCTGCACATCGAAGTGCCGCATCTTGACGGTGCGCCAGCCGGCCTCGCGCACCACCGCAAACGCCTCCGGCAGGATTTCTTCCATAGCTGCCTTCTCGGCGGCCTTGATCTCTTCTGTGTCCGTCAGCCCTTCGAGGCGCGCTTTGATACGCTCCCGAAACTCGAGCGTTTTGGCCCGAAGTTGTTCGTCGGAGAGCTTTTGCATCTCCGGCTCCAGGGTGTTGATGGCCGCGACGTTGGGCATCAATTTCTTGATGACGCGCTCGTTCGCTGTGCCGAATATCTTGGTGAGTACCTTGTCGAGAAACACAGGAATCTCCGTCCATGACTATAAATTTGAGGTGGAAATCGGCGCCCCGCTTGAGCGGAGTCGCCCGGCGCACTAGTTGTGCAGAGGATCTAAAGGTACGACGGCGGAGGCCGCTGGAACGAGACCGGAAGCGAAGGAGCCGACGGCGTCCGGCCGCGTGAAAATATGGACCGCGCCGAGACCAGGCTCAACGGCGTCACCAGCCCGATGAACAGGACGGGCAGAATCGCCATCCACGTTCCCGGCGCGGCGCCGTGCAGAAAGACCATCGACCCGCTGCGCGCGGAACCGAGATGGACCACCTGCCGCGCGACCGGAACCACGGCTCCGGCAGCGCTTTCGTGCCCTGCCAAAAATTCCAGTACCGGATGGGCAGAAATGGTCGCCTTCCCGATATCCACCTGCACGCGGGCCAGCGACACGACCGCCATCGCGGCCACCGCCACCCACATGCACGCATTCCTGTATCGGCTAGGCGTCACATTGTCCTTCGTCTCATATTGTGCCACAAATGCAATCCCTCCTGTTTCGCTATATTGAAGAAACTCGCGCTGTTCGCGTTGCGCACCTCTGTCAGCCGACCCATCTTTCGGTTTTTCCATTACCTCCGATTTCATGAGTGGAGCAATTTGATGACACGACCTGCCCTGGCTGCGGCGCTCTTCCTTTTTTCCGTTTCCCTCCCGGCGCAATCGACCATATCCTTGCCTGCCTCGCCCTCCACGGTGGTGTGGGGTTACTACTCGGCTAAAGCCAGGCCGGCGCTCACCATCCACTCCGGCCAAACTGTGCGCATTCAGACGCTTTCCACCTGCGGACCCACCGAACGCCTGGTCGAGCAGGGCGTGGCCCCGGCCGATATTCCCGCATACAACGCCGACATCTATCGCGAAGTGAAGGATCGGGGCCCGGGCGGCCACATCCTCACCGGCCCGGTGGCCATCGAGGAAGCGCAGGCCGGCGACGTGCTCGAAGTCGACATCTTGAAAATCGATATCGATGTTCCCTTTGCTTGCAATGGCTTTTCGGCGGGCCGAGGCTTTCTGCCGAACGACTATCCGTACAGCCGCCGCAAGATCATCCCGCTCGATCGAGATCGCATGCTGGCGAAGTTCGCGCCGGGCATCGAGATCCCTCTGCATCCGTTTTTTGGCAGCATGGGTGTCGCTCCGCCCGAATCGGCCGGCCGCTACGACAGCGTTCCCCCGTGGATGCACGCCGGCAATATCGACAACAAGGAAATGGTCGCGGGGACCACGCTCTACATTCCCGTGCAAGCCGCAGGCGCGCTTTTCGAAGTGGGCGATGGCCATGCGGGGCAGGGAAACGGCGAAGTCGACATCACGGCGATGGAGACGTTTCTCACCGGCACCTTCCGTTTCATCGTTCACAAGGACCGGCATCTCTTGTGGCCGCGTGCGGAGACGCCGGGAGCCTATATCAGCATGGGATTCAGCCCGGATCTCAAGGAGGCGACCACGCTCGCCGTCCGCGACATGATCAACTTCCTCGTGGAAGATAAACACCTGAGCCGCGACGACGCTTACATGCTCACCAGCGTGGCCGTCGATGTCGATATCACGCAATTGGTTGACGGAAATGTGGGCGTACACGCAATCTGCCCGAAGAGCATTTTCACGAAATGAGGACGGGATCGCCCGGCGACCTGCGCCCGCACCGTAGTATCCTTCGTACGCAGAATTTCTCCCTTTTTCCTCGTTTCTGAGTACCCCCGCAAGTGCTGCTGTGCGCGGCGTGGGGCATGTCATTGGAGCGTCCGATGCAAATCAAACGGTTGATGATCCTGGCGGCTGTCGTATTCCTTGCCCTTTCGGTTCCTGCATTCGCCGCCAACCCGGCCACCGCCGCTGAGCAGACCCACCGCGGCTATTACCGCTCTCCAGCCGTAAACGGCGACACCATTATCTTTACGTCGGAAGGCGACCTTTGGTCAGTCAACATCCACGGCGGCGCGGCGCAGCGCCTCACCACCAGCCCCGGCATGGAGCGCTTCGCCTCCATCTCGCCCGATGGCAAGACTGTAGCCTTTCAAGCCAACTACGAAGGCCCCGACGAGGTCTACACCATGCCGGTCACCGGCGGCCTCCCCGAGCGCCGCACCTGGGACGGCGGCGCCGCCCCTGCCGGATGGGCCCCCGACGGCCGCCTCATCATCGCCACCTCCCGCTACTCCACCCTGCCATCCAACCGCCTCGTCCTCCTCGACGCCCGGGGCCGGCGGGAAATCGTGCCTCTGGCTGAAGCCGCCGAGGCCGCCTACTCCACCGACGGACACACCCTCTACTTTTCCCGGTGGACCCGGCAATGGAGTGAGACCAAACGCTACAAGGGCGGTTGGAACGAGAGCCTGTGGCGTTTCGACGGCAACAGCGAAGCCGTGCCCCTCACCGCCGACTACGACGGCACTTCGTCCTACCCCATGTTCTGGAACGGCCGCGTCTATTTTCTCTCTGACCGCAGCGGCGTCATGAATGTCTGGTCGATGAGCCCCGACGGCAAAGATCTGAAGCAGGAAAGCCATCAGCGCATCTTCGACGTCGAGTCGGCCTCCATCTCCGACGGCCACATCGTGTACGCCTCTGCCGCCGATCTGTGGTCACTCGACCTCGCCACCAACCACGAGGAAGTCATCCCCATCATCCTTACCTCCGACTTCGACCAGCTCCGCGAGCACTGGGTCAAGAAGCCCGCCGAATACCTGTCCGCCGCCCACATCGCTCCCGACGGCTCCAGCGTCATCTTTACCGCCCGCGGCGAGGTGTTTACGCTGCCCGCAAAAAGTGGACGCACCATCAAGATTGCCGCCAACTCCTCCTTGCGCTATCGTGAGGCGCGCTTCATGCCCGACGGCAAAAGCATCCTCGCCCTCTCCAACGAAACCGGCGAAGCCGAATTCTGGAAGTACCCGGCAAACGGCGTAGGAAAACCCGAGCCATGGACCAGCGATGCCAAAACCCTCCGCCTCGATGGCCTCATCTCGCCCGACGGCCACTGGCTGGCACATTACGACAAGGAGCAGCAGCTCTGGGTCTACGACATCAAGACGAAACAGCAGAAGCGCATCGCTCAGTCGATGAACGGCGACTTCGCCGACCTGACCTGGTCCCCTGACAGCCAGTGGCTCGCCTATTCCGAAACTGCCGACAACTCCTTCCAGCAGATTAAGCTCTACAACGCGAACTCCGGCGCCATCCAGCCCCTCACCTCCGACCGCTACAACTCCGGCACCCCGGCCTGGAGCTCCGATGGCAAATGGCTCTATTTCCTCTCCGACCGCATGCTGAAGACTACGATCAGTTCTCCCTGGGGGCCGCGCGAGCCCGAGCCCCATTTCGATCACACTTTGAAGATTTATCAGTTGGCGCTTTCACCCGGCCTGCGTTCGCCCTTCCTGCCGCCCGACGAACTCCACCCCGACACCGACAACGACAAGGAAAAGAAAGAAGAGACCAAATCCGCGGATGAGAAGAAGCCCGGCGACCAGAAAAAATCCGCCGACACCCAAAAGGCCGATGAGAAAAAGCCCGAAGAAAAGAAGCCCGAAGAAAAAAAGCCGCCCGAGGTCAACATCGACTTCACCGATCTCCCGTCGCGCCTGGCCGAAGTGCCCGTGCCTCCCGGAAACTACGACCGGCTGCAGGCCACCGACAAACGCCTGTGCTGGCTCAATGCCAGCGACGACGAGCACGAGCACATGTCGCTGCAGTGCCTCGATATCGCCAACAAAGGCGACGAGCCCGACACCGTAATGTCCGAAGTCCGCCACTTCGAAATCTCCGCCGATCGCAAGAAAATCCTCCTCCACAAGTTCAACCTCCAGGCGCCTCCCGACAGCGCCGACCAGTTCTATATCGTCGATTCCGACGTCAAAGGCGCCGCGCTCTCCGATCCCAAGACGCTGGCCAAGGCGACCATCGATCTATCCCACTGGACCATTCTCACCAACCCCCGCGACGAATTCCGCGGCATCTTCCTCGACGCCTGGCGCCTGGAGCGCGATTTCTTCTACGACCGCAACATGCACGGCGTGGATTGGCCCGCCATGCGCGACCGCTATCTGCCCCTGGTCGATCGCGTCGCCGATCGCGACGAATTGAACGACGTCATCGCCCAGTTGGTCGGCGAGTTGTCCGCGCTGCACACCTTTGTCCAGGGCGGCGACTCCCGCAAGCCCGCCGATCAAATCGATCTGGCCTCGCTCGGCGCCCGCCTGCGCCGCGATGAGCAGGCCGGCGGCTTCGTGGTCGAACACATTTACCAGCACGACCCCGATTTGCCCAACCTGGCTCCCCCGCTGGCCCGTCCCGAATCCCTGGTCAGGGAAGGAGAAGTCATCACCAGCATCGACGGCGTCGACGCGCTCAGTGCCGCCGATGAGCGCTCCCTGCTGCGTGGCAAGGCCGGCACGCAGGTGCTGCTGCACGTGAAACCTCCTTCCGGCGAACCGAGGGATGTACTGGTCAAGCCCATCAGCGCGGGCGACGACGCCCAGATGCGCTACACCGAGTGGGAATACACCCGCCGCCTCGAAGTCGAAAAGCAATCCAGCGGAACCATCGGGTATGTCCATCTGCGCGCCATGGGTTCGGCGGACATCGATCAGTGGGCCCGCGAATTCTACCCCGTGTTCGATCGCCAGGGTCTCATCATCGACGTGCGCCACAACCACGGCGGCAACATCGATTCATGGCTCCTCAGCAAGCTGCTGCGCCAGGCCTGGTTCTATTTCCAGCCCCGCGTCGGCAATCCCTCCTGGAACATGCAGTATGCTTTCCGCGGTCACATCGTCGTGCTTTGCGATCACGAAACCGCGTCCGACGGCGAGGCCTTCAGCGAAGGCTTCCAGCGCCTCAAACTCGGCAAAGTCATCGGCACCCGCACCTGGGGCGGCGAAATCTGGCTCGGCTTCGACAACCCCCAGGCCGACAACGGTATCGCCACCGCCGCCGAAACCGGCGTCTACGCCGATGGCAAGTGGCTCATCGAAGGCCACGGCGTCGATCCCGACATGGTCGTCGACAATCTGCCCCACCAAGCCTACGAAGGCAAAGACACCCAGCTCGAAGCCGCACTGAAGGAGCTTCAGCAGGAGATCCAGGCCGACCCGCGCCCCGTGCCCCAGGCCCCGCCGCACCCTGACAAATCCTTCAAGTACCAGAAATGATCCGTTTCATCCGGGTGCCTCAGGTCCCTGATGCTGGGGCCTGGGATGGATGCCGCGAACCTCGCGGTGTGAAACTTACGCCGTTGCGAGAGCATAAATCGAACCGCGCTCCGCGGCGTTTAAAGCAGAACACCATGACTCCATCTGCGCCGAGGGCAAAGCCTTCGGCTGGTAGGGGGCTTCGCGTCTTTTTTTTGTCAGTCCAGCAAGTGTGCGATCATGCTAATATATCCGTTACGGATATACCTATGACAGCAACCGAGCCCTTGACCCCAACGGTGTTTCACATTTTGCTTTCACTTGTAGATGGCGAGAAGCATGGATACGGCATCATGCAGGAGGTTGCCGCGCGGACCGGTAACGATCTGATCATGGGTCCCGGCACGCTCTACGGCACATTGAAACGAATGTTGGACAGCGGCCTGGTGGAAGAATGTGGCGAGCGTCCTGACCCTACTATGGGCGAAGGGCGGCGCCGGTATTATCGCCTCAGTCGACTCGGACGGCGCGCCGCCAGAAGCGAAGCCGAGAGATTGGATGCGGTGGTCCAGGTTGCGCGCGACAAATCTCTGTTGAGGCGCCCGCAACGCGCATAGGAGTTCAGTGCATGAGACTGTCAGAACAGATTTACAGGTTTCTGCTGAAGGCCTATCCCAGGCACTACCGGCGGAACTATGCGGAGCCGATGGCGCAGTTGTTCGCGGACCAGCTGCAACGCGAGATCGGCGCCGGAGCGCTCCTACGCCACTGGGTGAGAACGCTGGCTGATCTTTCTCATACTGTGCCGGCGCGGCATATCGAATACCTCCTCCCCGGCAGGGACCGATGCGACCGGTATGGCGAGGCTTTCCGGCGCTCTCTCTTTTTTGCCCGTTGCGAGGCGACTGGTTTAAGCCACGACAGCATTACGTCTGAAGATCTTCTGGCGGGTCTGCTGCGCGAAGATCACGAGATTCGCGGCTGGCTCAACCCGGAGGCCCTCGAAGATATCGGGCAAACGATCGGCATTGCCGCCGGACCCCCAGGGGGGAAAGTGTCAGAGCATATGCCTCTGAGCGACACTGTGAAAAAGATCCTGTCGTTGGCGGTTGTTGAAGCCGGGAGAACCGGTACGAAGGGCGTCACAACCCGCCACATTGCAGTGGCCATCCTCAGCCAGGGACAGACATTGGCTGCCGATCTACTCTGCCGGCACGGGATCGATCTCGACCGACTGCGGACTCGCCCCGAGCCAGGGGCCTAGAGCGCGTCTGGAATTGGGTTCCGGCGTACGGAATTACACCGGACGGGCAGCGCTTCGGCATGTTGCCATCCCCGTTCACGCAAAATTACAAGCATCTTTTTCCACCCGCGCCGAATCCCTCCATCGGAGTGCCGTCAGACCGGTGAAGGAGACCGCGCAGCTCATGGACCAACAGAAAGATTCCGCCCTCCGCCAGCACCTGCTAGATCTGCTCAAAGGTGGAAACGCTCACGCAACGTTTCACGACGCCGTTCAGGACTTTCCCGCTGAATTGCGCGGTAATCGTCCCAAGGGCGAGCCCCATTCGCCCTGGGAACTGCTCGAGCACATGCGCATTGCGCAATGGGATATCCTCGAGTTCTCGCGCAACCCGAAACACGAATCTCCGAAGTTCCCTGACGGCTACTGGCCGCAGTCGCCCGAGCCCCCCGACGCCAAGGCCTGGGACCGCAGCGTTCACAGCTTTTGCCAGGATCTGGAATCACTTTGCGCGCTGGTGGCCGACGAGTCAACCGACCTGTTTGCCGGTATACCGCACGGAGACGGCCATACCATTCTTCGTGAAGCGCTGCTCACCGCCGACCACAACGCCTATCACCTCGGCCAGCTTGTGCTGCTGCGGCGCGTGCTCGGCGCCTGGAACGGCTAAAGCAGGGAACAAGGCTCAGAACCAGTTCGCAGGCTCGACTGAACCCTGATCACTGATCACTGATCACTGACGACTGTGCGCCACGTGCGCCTCGCTCATCCGCATCGCGACGGCTTCCACAATCTGCTCGTGGACTTCCTCGATGCCGAGGTCGCCCTCGATCATCACCACGCGATCCGGTTCGCGCGCGGCGATCTCGCGATACTTCTCCCACACGCGGCGATGGAATTCGTCCTGCTCCTGCTCGAACCGGTTTTCGTCTTTTCCCAATTTGGCTGCTACGCGGTCGTTGCGCCGCCGCGCGCGGCTCAGGCTGGCCTCGAGCGAGGGCAGCAGCAGCAGCGTCAGATCCGGCCGCAGATCGCCGCATACCAGCCGGTGCATCTCCAGCACGGTTGCGGAGCCGATCTCTCGTCCGCCACCCTGGTAAGCCTCCGTCGAATCGGTGAAGCGGTCGCACAGCACCATCTGGCCCGCCCCCAGCGCCGGCTCAATCACCTCCTCAATTGCCTGCGCACGGTCGGCGAACATCAGCGCCATCTCCGCCAGCGGCGCCAGCCCACCCGACCGCGAATCGAGCAGCAGCTCGCGAATCCGGTCACCGGTCGCCGTTCCGCCCGGCTGGCGCGTGATCATCGGCGCCCACCCGCGCTTCTGCATCCAGGCCGCAAGGCGATTCAACTGCGTGCTCTTCCCTGAACCATCCAGTCCTTCCAGCGTGATAAACAGGCCGCGCGGCATGGCGTGAGTCTAGCAGAAAGACAGGAACAAGGACCGAGCGCCCAACGGGCAAAAGGGAATCGGGGCCGGCCACATGACGGACCTGCGATGAGTGTGTTACAAGGGGGAGACCTTCACACCATTTCTGAAACCGGTTGCAACGCTCGCTGGAGTTGAAAACGTGGAAATGCGCAGCCATTGCAAAGCCTTCTTCTTCTGTGCGGCCGGCATGGCCGTACTCGGCGCCCTTCCTCTTCCGGCGCAGAATCTCACCCTTGAAGGCCAGACGGGCGGATTCATCACCCCCACGGCTTACGTGGTCTATTCCGCGAAGGGGCAACGCTTCTCCTGGCCGGCAGTCGGCTATCACTTTATCGATGTCCCCAAGGTGATCGGCGACATTCACACCTTCAGCATCGCCGAGGGTTTTGCCAATCGCGCCGAGGTGGGCTACACGCGCAGCGTTCACAAAACAGGCAACGACCCGCTGTTCAGCAGCCTGTGGCACTACGCCGGCCTGAACGTGTTCAGCGGCAAGCTGGTGGCCATCAAGGACGGCCAGTGGGCGCCGGTCGTCCCGGGCCTGGCCGGCGGCGTCGTGGTTCGAACCGGCGATCACTTCGTTAGCGGCGCGCTTGCGGGCGGCAAATCCTATACCAACGAAGACATCTACGCCGTCGCCACCAAGACATGGCTGCACCCCCCGCTGCCCTTCCTCGCCAATCTGGGCTGGAAGGCGACCAATGCCTCCATCTATGGAATCGGCGGCCAGTCCACGCGCTTCATGGGACGCCTGTTCGGGGGCCTTGGGATACCCTTGCCAGGGCCGTTCAAAACCGCCATCGTCCCCGCTGCGGGGTTCACCCAGGAGCCACCGCAGGTGAAGAATCTCGGGCCCATCCTGGTAACCGGGAAAGCGCATATCCCCACCACGCTGGACTTCGCCGTCCGAATTACTCAGAGGGAAAACCCCCACTTCGCCTTCGACGCCGGGGTAGGCGAAGTGGCGAATATGATCGGCACCACTTTCGTCAACCCCATCGGGTTAGTGCCCGTAAATCTGCACGCCCGTAACCTTTTCGGCATGGGACTCAGCCTGCGTTTTTGAGGGGCAACGCTATAATCGTTAGTAATCATTAGTTCTATGAATATATATGCAATATGCAACTTCGGCCCGTTAGTCGGGTTTCCAAACCTGTAGCTTGATTCCGCCAGGTCGAATTCAAGCATTTGAGATTCGTGACCTATAGAAACGCGTGGCCTTCCCTATCTCGATGAGTTACGGAGCGGCCGCCACGAACCATCCAGGAGGCTTACCATGAGAGTTCTTCGTTCCGCCCGTTGGCTGTTGCTTGTTGCCCTGCTCGTGCTCGTTCCCGCGTCATCCTACGCAGGCGTGTTCATCAGCGTGGGCTTTGCTCCCCCGGTGCTCCCCGTGTACGTGCAGCCGCCCTGCCCGGAGCCCGGACTGATGTGGACCCCCGGTTACTGGGCCTATGGCGATGACGGGTATTACTGGGTTCCCGGCGCGTGGGTGCCGTCTCCGTATTTCGGCGCTCTCTGGACCCCGCCCTATTGGGGCTGGAGCGAAGGCGTCTACATGTTCCATCCCGGCTATTGGGGCCCCCACGTGGGCTTTTATGGCGGCGTCAACTACGGCTTCGGCTACATGGGCATCGGTTTTGTGGGCGGCGAATGGCGCGGGCACGAGTTCGCTTATAATACCGCGATCGTGAACGTGAACCGCACCGTCATTCGCAACACGTACGTGAATGAGACCATCGTCCACAACACGACTATCATCAACAACACTCATGTGTCCTACAACGGTGGTCCGGGCGGCATCAGCCATCAGGCCACCGCGCAGGAACGCGTGGCTATGAACGAACAGCACATGCAGCCGACCGCGGCTCAGCAGCAGCACATTCAGGCTGCGCGGGTTGACAAGGCCTCCTACTTCAAGGCCAACAACGGGCACCCGCAGAATGTAGCCGTGGCGCGCCCGATGACCGCTGCGCGCCCGGCAGTCAACGCCGGTGTGCATGCCAATGCCAACGTGGGCCATCCCGCCCCGCAGGCTCGCCCGGCGTATCAGCAGCCGCAGGCTCATCCTGGTCCGCAGCCGCAATATCACCCGGCGCAACCCCAAGGCCACCCTGCGCAGCAACCGCAATATCATCCTGCGCCGCAACCGCAGTCTCATCCTGCTCCGCAGGCCAGGCCGGAACCACAATCCCGTCCAGAGCCAAAGCCGGAATCGCACCCTCGCGAACCCAAGCGCTAAAGGAAAAGGGAAGAGGGAAGGGGAGGCTCACGGCATCCGCCGCGAGCCTCTTTTCTTCTTCTCCATTCTCTAATCTCTAACCTCTAATCCCCCGTCCCTGCCTTCCGCACTCCCGCAATCTCCACCTCGATCCCACCGAAATCCGGGTGTTCATTCTCACGGATCCGATAGGCCACATCGACGCGGCTGCCTTCGCAGAGCTCGAGGTCCATGCAGCGCGCGGCCCAGTCCCATCCCACGGCGCGCACCGTCCTGTTCGCCCCGGCTGCCATCGCCTGCTCTTGCACCAACTCCAGCCGGATATGCCGGTCCTTCATCACCCGGGGCGGTGCGGCGATCCTGGCCCCGTGCGCCACAAAAATCGGCTCGGGGTTCCCGTGGCCGAGAGGCTCCAGCTTGCGCAGCCATCCGGCCAGCACCGGCGTGATCCGGTTGAGCGGTAGCTCGGCATGGATGCACAGCACCTGCTCCGGCTCGCGCGCTGCCAGCCGCTCGGCGGCATGCACGGCCAACCGGCGCTTCAACTCGGGTAATGCTTGCGCCGGCATCGCAAATCC
>CAVPNO010000071.1:0-14184 GCA_963706455.1 uncultured Acidobacteriota bacterium
GACGAGTACGGTGATGGGAACAATGATCATCAGCCGCTGCGAGGATCTTTTCTGGCTTTCGTTCTCTCCTGACCAGTCGATATGGTAGCCCTTGGGTAATTGCACGTTCTTTTGGACCTTGGCCATGGCCTCGGCAACGGTGGTTCCCAGATCGCGTTCGCGCACTTCATATCGCACAGCCACGTATCTTTGGTTGGCCTCGCGGAAGATATCGTACGCGCCCTCCTGCACCTGCATTTTGGTCAGCTGCGCCAACGAGACGCGCTCTCCGGAAGGAGACAGCAGACGAATATTGGCGATTGCTTCCGACGTCTTGCGGTAGGGTTCCTTGTAGCGCACAACTACGTCGTAGCGAGCCTCGCCCTGAAGAACCTGGCTTACCGCATTACCGCCCACGGCAGTCTGGATGGCGTCCTGGATGTCGGCGACATTGATCTGATAACGAGCGGCGGCCTGTCGATCTACGGCAAAATCGAGATTCGGTTGCCCCATGTCTCGATACAGCCCTATATCTTTGATGCCCGGAACAGTTGCCATCTGCTCCATCATTTGCGCGCCCTTGTCTTCGAGAGTCTTCAGATCATCGCCATAAACCTTTGCCGCCAAGCCGCCCTTCGTTCCAGTAAGAGTTTCATCAACGTTGTCTTCGATGGGCTGGGAGAAATTCCAGAAAACCCCCGGCAGCTTGGACACCTCGCGATTCATGGCCGCGATCAGTTCGTCTTTGTCGCCGTGGAAGACGGGGCGCCATTGTTCTTTCGGCTTGAGGTCGACAAAGTATTCCGTGTTGCCGAAACCACCGGTATCGGTGCCGTCGTCCGGTCTGCCCGCCTGACTTACCACCTTTGTTACTTCAGGGAAAGAGGCAAGGATGATACGCGCCTTTGAGGCGAAGTCCTTACCCTCAGTCAAGCTCGTGCTATTGCTGAGCGTGCCGCGGGCCCAGATTGCGCCTTCATCCAGATGAGGCAGAAACTCCGATCCAATTATGCCGCTGAACCCAAGAAAGAGAGTCAATGCCAGCGCCGCCAGCCCGAAGCCCAAAACAATCCTGCGATGCTGCATGGCCCAGCGCAACCGCCGCCTATACTGCGTGGTGAGAAACAGCATCACGGGGTTACGAAATTCCTTGATGCCTCCACGAAACAGGACGCTGGCAAGAACTGGAGCGATGAGGATGGAGAAAGTCATGGCCCCGAGCAGCGCGAACGCCACCGTCCAGGCCATGGGTTTGAACAGCCTTCCCTCCACTCGTTGCAGCGTGAATATGGGGAGATACGCTGTGATGATGATCGTTATCGCGTAGAAGACCGGACGCTGGACTTCGTGGCAGGCGTCTCGAATCATGGCTGCCGGGGTTCTGGGAATCGTCAGGTTGCGGTTGGCCCCATTGCCGTTGGACGCGGACCCGTTTGTTCCCCCCGAACTCATTCCGCGGCTCAGGTGCCGGACGATGTTCTCCACCATGACTACTGCGCCGTCCACGACCATGCCGAAGTCCAACGCTCCGAGAGAAAGCAGGTTGGCCGGGATTTTGCTTACATCGAGCAGGATGGAGGCAAACAACAAAGCGAAGGGAATGGTGAGAGCGACAATGAATGCGCCGCGTACGTTGCCGAGAAAAAGGAAGAGGATGATTGTGACCAGGATCATCCCCTCGCCCATGTTGTGTAGAACCGTATGCAAGGTGTAGTGGAGCAGGTCGGCGCGATCGAGCATCGGAACGACCTTCACGCCCTCGGGCAGGATGTGGTCGTTGAGCTCCTTTACCTTCTCGTGGATGGCGTCGAGCGTCGGTTGAGCATCGGCGCCTTTGCGCAACAGCACAACGCCCTGTATCACTTCAGGATTGTCGACAATCGTACCGCCGGGCAAATGGTCGGCCCTGGCCATGGCGCCCAGCAGGATTTTCGGCCCCTGCGCCACCTCTGCGACGTCCTTGACCCGAAGCGCCGTTCCCTTCTGCGTTGTCAACACCGTGTTTTCAATATCCTGCACGCTGCGAAACAGACCCAGGGCGCGGACATTCATCTGTTGCATGCCGCTTTCAACAAAGCTGCCGCCGGCATTCACGTTGTTATTAGTTAGTTGCTGCTCCAACTGGCTGATGCTGAGCCCGTAGGAGACCAGCTTGCCGGGGTCGACACGGACCTGGAATTCCTTGGTGGTGCCGCCGAACGTGGAAACGTCCACAACGTTCGGGACAGATTTGAATTGCTTCTCCAGGGTCCAGTCTTCGATGGCCTTCAACTCCATCAGGTCGTACTTGGGGTTGGTGCTGCGCAGCGTGTACCAGTAGATCTGGCCAACGGTGCTCCAATCCGTACCGATCTGGCCCTGGAGTCCGGCCGGAAAGTTTACTTGCGTGAGCCGCTCCAACACCTTTTCGCGGTTCCAGTCGTTTTCAGACTGGTCGTCGAAGATCATCATGACAAATGACAGTCCGAAGATCGATTCCGAACGCAACGCGGTGAGGTGAGGAATCCCATTCATTACAATCTCAACCGGGATCGTAACCTGCTGCTCGACTTCTTCCGCTGCGCGCCCCGGCCACTGAGTAATGACGGTTACATAGTTATCCGCGATGTCGGGATAGGCTTCGACGGGAAGATTATGAAAGGACACTGCTCCCCAGGCAGTCAGGAGGATGGCCGCCGCTAACATCACAAAGCGGTTGTTAAGAGAAAAATCCACCAGGGTTCGTATCATCGTCTCTTCCCGCTCGCTCCGTGAGTTATTGGTTGTCGATCTCGTTTTGCAGGGCCAACGGGTTCAGCACCACTTGCTGGCCGGCTTTGAGACCCGTTTTCAATTCCAGCATGTCGTGGGGCAGCGAATCGCCGGCCACCACTTCTACCCGATGAAACTTGTTTCCGGGTGCGGGAATATAGACCCAATCGCGGTCGTGAAGGCGAAGAATGGCAGACGACGGAATGGTGGTGTGAGCCTCCTTCTTCAGGCTTTGAAAGGTTGCCGTGGCGAACATTCCGATGCGCAGCGAACCCGGGTTACGGACCTCGATGCGGACCTTGGCGGTGCGGATGTTGGGATCGAGAATGGGACCGATGTTACTCACAACTCCCTTCAACACCAGGTCCGGAATGGCATTCAGCCGGACCTCGGCCGCATCGCCGAGCTTCACATTTGCAATGTCGTTTTCATACACGTCGCAGACTACCCAGACGTAAGTCAGATCGGAGATGATAAAGGGATTGGTGCCCAGGCTTTGCACGCCCGCCGCGTTTGTAACTTGCTGGTCGGTAATGACGCCGGCGACGGGAGCAACAAGGTCCACAATCCCGGAGGGGTGGTCGACGGTGCTGCCCAATAGCTTCAAATGCTCCGCGGCTACGTCGACGGCTATCTTGGCTTTCTGCTCCGTGTCGTCGGCAATCTGCAGGTCGTTGAGTGCGATCGCGCCGTGCTTATAAAGTTCCTGGGCGCGGTCCCATTGCGCCTTGGACAGCACTTCGTCGGCAACCGCGCTTTGATAAGTGGCAAAACCGCCGGAGATATCGTCGCTGCGCACGCGCAGCAGCACCTGGCCCTTTCTGACTTCATCTCCGAGGCGCGCCTTGATCTCCACCACCCGGCCGGTCGCCATGGAGATTACCGGCACCGTCCGCGCGATGTCGGGGTTCACCATTCCGGTCACCATGAGCTTGGCCGGGGCGTCGTACTCCTGGGCGGCAACCAGGGGATACTTCGACGGGTCCGCGACAACCCAGTTAGCCACGTCAACGTCGCCTACGACTTTCGCAGGCGGAGGCGCTTCTTGCGCCGCATTCACCGTATCGCTCTTGCAGCCGCTGATGACTAGAGTTGCGATCAGCATCATCGGCAGCACTGCAAATCCCATAACTTTGCTTTTCATGATGATTTCCGCCCCTTGTGCCTTTCGACCATTTGGGCACCCGGATACCTTCAAATAGCGGTAGCCGCTGTTAACATGGCCGGATTCTGGAACAAGTCTCTTTCTGAAGCGGCCTCTGCGCATTGATGCGCGCAGCAGCTACAGAAGTAAATAAGCCTGGAGTCTGATCGAATGAGAGGAGCAGATCAGGCCGCGGGAGGGGGGCGATTCTGAATGGAGGAGAGAGCGGGAACCTTCACAGAAGGGACAAGGAGGCTGCCCGGCACAGCAAAGCGACACGTGTTGAAACGAAGCTCCGCGGCAAGCGTGGGAATTGATGCCGCGATCGGGTGAAGTAAGGCGTGCGTATGCGTGCCTGAATCGTCCTCGCGCAGGAAACAGCGTGTCTCGGCGGGATTCTGCGCCATCGACATGTCGTCATACATCGTGATGACAACAAACATCATGAAGAGGACTGACGCCAGGGAGACGAACTGCGCCAAGCGTCCGTGGCCCTCGCGCCGCGCATGGCGAACCCACAGCCAGCACATCGCTGTAGCCAACGCCGTCCAGCCGAGATTGAGGGCTAACTCCATCAGTGATAACCTCTGCATTCCACTTTCGTTCCGGCGAACATGTGTCAGCACTGATGCGCTGAACAGTGGCCGAGCGATGACTACATCGGTGAGGTCGGGCAGCACCGGAACTATGCCAGCATCCGGTGCTGCGATTTAGGTTGATCTTGCTGACCGTCTTCAAAGACCGACAAGCGGACTATTGCGACGATTAGAAGCGCACCATGATTGCTATTGTGGAAACGGTCTGATTCGTTCGTAAATCAGGCCACCAGATTGAACTGAGCCCCGCTGAAGTTCCGGCGGCGCTTCCGGCGCCACAAGCCGTCTCTGCAGCAGTAAGGCTCCCATAGCCGAAGCCCGATGCATTTCCGCTGGCGCACGCGTATTGCGCGGGCGCACCGTTGTTGCCCAAGGGCGGAGTGATGCCTCCGTGCCCCGTCCAGTAAGGAATGTCGGAAAAGCGGTAACCAGACTCCAGGCGGAAGGTGATGAACTGGCTGGGCATGTAGTCCAGGGTTATCGTTCCGTCATGCATCTGCGCGCGGTCGCCGGCGTTCTCCGTAAAGTAAGGCGAGCCCGTGACCGCAGTCGCGCCGTTGATCGGAGGCAGCAGCGTCAGGTAGCGTCCCGGGTTGTTCATCTGTCCGCCACCCAGGGTCACTGCAAACAAATCCTTCTTGAACCAGTAGCGGTTGTACATCATCCACCCAATGAAGGCCTCCTTCGGGCGGCCGTTCTTCGCGTTGTGACAATTCACTCCGCCGTTATAGGTCGAGTTCGAACCCATCTCTGGCGAGGCGCCCGTCGGATCGTAGGGACCGCTGGCAGGCCCGCCTCCGTATTCGCAGCCGGCGTCGCCGGTGACTGTGAAAGCTATTTTGTCGAGCAGCTTTTCCGGCTTATCGTAGACCTTCACCTGGGCGCTGTAGTCAGCGTGGATACGCGTGCGATTCAAATTCGCGGAGTCGTCCTCACCCATTCCGTAGTTGTTCCACACAAAGTCGAGCCACGGCTTGGGACGCCACAGAATCTGACCGCCCAGTCCGGGCTTACTACCGTACCGCGCATACGATTGCCAGCCGTTGATGATCCAGGGCTCGATCTTCAGGTTCTTGGTCGGAAACCACTGGATCCGAAGACCGTTGAAAAACCACGGCGTGTTCGAAGATACGAAGGAAGGCTGGTAAGTCCAGTTATCGAAGTTATAGTAACTGAACAGGCCGATATAGGACACGAAGATACCCGCATCCACGTTCAAACCGTGATTTACATCCCAGTGATAGCCGCCCCATGCCTCTGAGACATATTTGTACGCGCCTACCAGATCCCAGTTACCGCGAGCTACGCTGCCGTCATTGCGCGGCGTGGTCGTGGCAAACAGGCCATTCATGAAGAGGATGCGCCCACGCACATTGTTGATGTGAATATCGCCACCGATGCTGATCTGCTCGAGCTGCCATTCATCGGAACGGAACGTTTCCGTTGACCCACCCAAAGTGTCATCTTTTGGATGGTTGTAGTCGAGCGTATAGTTTGCGTCGGCGCGAAACTCCGGCGTGAAATATTTGGTGGCCATCGGGCTATCGGTCTGATGGCCGTTGCTGTTCAGCCAGGTCCAGTCGCCGGGGAACGGCTCGCCCTTGGTGGTGATCTGCGAACTGATTTCAGGCGGAGCCGGCGCGGTCGCCGATGCAGGCTGTTCCGTCTGTCCGATGGGGCCGGAGGTAGAGGTAGACTCCGTCGTGGACGAGGCTGGCGCATGGCCCGCCATCGATATTCCACTTCCGGCGAGCATTTCCCTTGTCGCCGTCTTCAGGGCCGCCGCGTTGGAGTCGCTGTCAACGACCTTTTCCGCGCGCGCCTGCCGCACTTCATTCTCGAGTTCGCTGATTCGGCTCTTTAACGCCTCGAGCTCCTGCTCGACAGTGGGCTTCAACTCCGGCTTGGCCGCCGCTGGAGGCGCGGCAGGCACATTGGACTTATCGGGAGTGGCGGGCGGATCTATCCTTGCGCTTTGATCCTGACGAGTTTGTTGGCTCTCACTACTCTGTGCGACGTTGAACAAAGGCATGCCCACGGCGAGTACCGTAAGCGTTATGACCCTCCAAAAAGCATTTCTCATCTTCACCTCTCTGCGAGAAATTAGAAATTCGGAACGACTATGACTTGGTGAGAACATAGCGAACACACTTCCGCGGGAGATCGACATCTCGTTGAGCGCGCTTATTTCCGGTAACTTGATGAAGCTGCAGTCTGCCATCAGGATCGCGTGATCGCGTTCCTATCCACTTGCTATTTCATGCGTCCCTGCGTAAAGGATTCATAAAGCGGTTGTGCGGAGTTCGTAATTCACCTAACGGCGTGAATCTGTTCACTTCAGCCCATGCAAACCTCAACATCCTCCACCTGCACGGGCGAATCCGTGACTCGGTTTTCGGGCTATGCAGCCGCGAAGGGATTTGCACAATTAACGACTGGTGACCTATCATCCTGGGCCGGATAGGAATCGCCAATGCCGGCGATATTGCTCCACCGAAAATACTCTGATAGATCCAATCATGTTATACCGGACATGAAGAAGGCATGAACACGAACAGGATTATTTTGGATTGACGGTTTCCTGCCTGAAGTTCCATGGTATGTTCCGCTCTTGCAACCTTGATCACATGCTTTCGACTGGCAAAGTCGCCACTTCTTATACAACCGAAATCGCGGCTTTTCTTATACCATCTTTATGAGTGTCGAACTAATTGTTTGTTCATGATCATTTGTATTTTCATACGGTCACGGTGAAACTCGCGCGCTTCTGGCCTCGAGGATGGGCGGTCAGTGTCTGAAGGAGTGAAAGTGTCTTCGCAACGACACTCGGCCGTATCGGCAACTTACCTTTTCTCTTTGGGATCCGACTCTAGATCCGGGATGACGGGAGCTAATCCCATCGACGATGTGTCCCGCAGAACAGTGCTTATTGCTGACAAGGACAACCATTCACTCCGAGACTTGCGGGTGGCTCTCACCCAAATCGGATTCGATGTGGGAGAGGCATCCACGATGGATGAGATCACTAGGCGTCTGCGAATGATCGAGTATGATTCGGTGCTCGTGAACATCAATTTAGGAATTGAGGCTATTCGCTGCATTCGAGCCAACTATTCTCGCATACCGATCCTTGCGTTTGCTAAGACAGCAAATGATGATGTCCAACTGAGCGCCTTTGATACTGGCGCTGACGACTTTATCGTTAAGCCGTTTAAGCTCCTTTTATCGGCAGCACGTCTGCGTTCTAGCATTCGACGGTATCATGCCATTGAATTGCCTGTTGACCGCACTCTCACTGTCAAGGACGTGACACTGGACCCAATCCGCAGGAAAGTTGAGAAGAAGGGGACACTCGTTCATCTGAGGCCTAAGGAATTCAGAATGCTTCAATTTCTAATGGAGAATGCAGGAAAGCCGGTGAGTCACGAAGCCATACTCAAAGCTCTCTGGGGAGAAAAGCGAGGTGGGAATCGCGCCTTGTTGCGTGTTCTCGTCCGTGAATTGCGGAAGAAACTTGAGACTAATCCCACGAAACCGCGATATCTTTTGGCAGACAGCCATATTGGCTACCGCTTCGATCCGAAGTAACTACCGACAGTTCTCGGCGTGGTCACTCGTGCCGTGGAATAAACGATTCGAATCCACCTGAATCCCCGAAGCAGATAGAGTGCTCTTCGGCTTCCTTCTTGCTCGAACAGGTTGGAGTGCTCTTGCGCCGATATTCGGTAACAGCTGGCATTCGTGCATTGTGAGGGAGCGAGCAGGAGCGTTTAAGCGTCCTGACTATCAAGCGCGGAGCAGGGAAATCCGCACTCGGGTGCCATGTGGCGGGGACTGGAGAAGCGGGTTGACTGGCGGGCTGGCGAGTCACTCCCAGAGGAAAAGGGGAAGGACGGATAGGCTCCGCCTTCGGAACACCGTGCCAGTACTCGACCCGACCGTGGACCGCAAGCTTTTGCAATATCAATTTGATGAGTTTGAGGTGGACCCACTTTAGGAGTTGGAGGTGACCACCTTCGTTACCCCCAGTTCCCCCAATTTTTATGACTTCCTTATTCCTTGATTGTGCGCTGTTTATCTGATCTGGGTTCTTCTAGAGGAAGTAGATCTTCCCGCCTCGTCGAGGTGGCGAGGTCGAGTGGAAATGGGGACACCGTGACACACTTCTTCGACCTGAAATGGCTTCTTCTCATTCCGGCGCTGCCAACCATGGGTTTCATGGCCTGGAGCTTATTCAAGTTCACTAGGGACCGCAATGGGAGACTCCTGCGGTTGGCAGGTTTTCGTCGTCGGAACCGAGTCGAAGTCTGGGATTGAGTAGATCTTTCCGCGCTATGCGCCAGCGGCCCGTCAAACAGCAAAGCAGAATCGAGAAACCTGGGTCTTGGTGGTGCCCGCCAGGCAATTGACCCGGAATGTCTACGAGGTCAAACGCCGGCTTATCACCGTACACCGCAGAAATGCGCTGGCACGCAGATTGAGCCCCCGATGTCGCTTTGCCGAAACTCAGGTATCCTCGCTGGAGCAAGCGCCATTGGCGCAGGTGGAGAGTTACTGCCAAAGGAAGCTCTGAGCATACATCAAGACTAACGGATTCACGAATCGGCCCGGAGGTTTCTCAAGATGGTCAAAGAGGCGCGCGCGCAACGGGACGCAGAAGATCACAAGTAAGAGCCAGAGCTGCTGACAGCGACTCTCGACAAGCGGCCGTCTGGTTTTCCGGCCGCTCGGGTGCGGTTGAGAGAATAAGATCGGGCTTGGGAAATCAGGCGTTTCAGTGCGCCAAGTTTGTACCTGACTATGCCCAGCCACCCCGGAAGAGAAACATTGCGCACACACGATCGCCCGTTCAGCTTGGAGCAATTCGCCTTCTAGGGAGACGATTGGTTCTCAAATCGATGACAACGGCCCGGTGGCCCGATCGGGCTGGGCATTCGATAGTCATCATGTGTTCCGGTCGAATGGTGGGCGAGCTGTACTTTACCGACGGGTACAATTCGAGTCGGCGGTCGCTCTGCCGGAGCCCAGACTGCCGCCCTGCTAGCTCGATGTATGCCTCGGCGGAGAATGAACTTTTCGCTGCGATCTGGCATGCTGAGGTCCCCGAATGTATTGTTCAACAATGGCGGAGCCATTGCTTACGATTCTTAGAATTCAATCCTTCCCTGAAACGCGATCATGCGGGGGGAACTATCGCCTCCTAGCCCAACCCCCAGCGTTCAAGGTGATGCAGGATCTGCTCCGAAACTCGACTATCCGATCAACTTTGGATGTCTACACCCAGGCAATCACACCGGCCAAGCAGAATGCGCAGGCCGCAGTAATGTCGTTAGTCTTCCCTTCTTAGTGAACGCTGAAGACATATATAAGGATGCGCCGTGAGGGAGATTTTTGGGTGCAAATTGGGTGCAAAATGCACCCAGTTTGCACCCAATCTCACTGATTTCTCGCCGCCAAATCATCCCGTAAGTCTTTTGGAATCAATGGCGGGGACGACGGGGCTCGAACCCGCGACCTCTGCCGTGACAGGGCAGCGCTCTAACCAACTGAGCTACGTCCCCACGATTGTCTTTTCAGACAACTTGGATATATGTCACATAGAATCAAGCGTTTCGCAGCTTTCGCTATTTTCGCTCTTTTCTACCATTTCGCTGCTGTGGACTCAATTTTGGGCTTCTATGGACACCAAACAGACACCAAGAAGACACCAAAACCGCCACCTGCAACGACAGAATCAAGTCTACCAGATCAAGCCGAATTTGGTGTCCAGTTTGCCCTCTCACAGAGCAAAAGTTTCGTTCCCTGTTCGACTCTTCGATGCAGCAGGCGCGCCTTGGCGGGCGACTCCCCAAGTCCAGGCACAGCCACGCTACCAAGAGGAGCGGACTTTAGGACGGGAAGAACGGACAGCCGCCCCTTCTTCATCTTCCTTTCGTCATTCGCATCGGAGTTCTCCAAGATCGGACTTACGGCCGGATCAAGCGGCTTGAAGGATCTCGCATTTCCGGCGAACGGCTCAAGCGCCTTCGACTGCGACCGATGGCCTGCCGGGTCGAGCAGGTAATAAACAAATGCGCTCTTGGGGATCGTGGCAAAACTCCGCCGGATTATCCTCGCCCAGCATGACAGGATGTACATTGATCGCACTATACCCCGCGCAGGTTCCAGCAATTCCAGATCAATCAATTCTCCTAATCATCAATGAGAACGGGACCGTAGATGGGTCCGAGCATGTCTTCAGCGAGACTCTGCAACAAACCAGCATTGATTCGGGCAGACGAGTATCCTTTCATGTCCTTCCACGAGGGGGTATTCAGCCAATCAGTATGCTTTCGGACTTTCTCGACTAGAAGATCATGCGCGATCAGATACCAGTGGCCTTTATAGGGAAAGGCAATCCAGAGATCCTTATCGCTGTATTTCTTGCCGATTGTGACCCTCGACTTCAACTGCACCTTTAACGTAGTAGTGCCGTTGACGTGGTATGCGAGGAAATCCGCTCCTTGCCAATCGTCAGCCAACTTGATGCAATTGAACCCGTAATCCGCGAGCGTGGCCGCGATTTTCTGGAAGTTAAAGAGTTCCTTTTGTCGCGCCGTAAGGCTGCCGTAGGGGATTTTCCTAAAGTGGGTACAACTGTCGGTCATCGTTCCACCTTGAGCATTTGTCTCAGTTCGAGCAAAATCAGTGCGAAGCAGGAGCCGGATGCCCTTTGTGCCCGCGAGTCTCTTTCGTAGATCTTGTTTAAGTACCCATCGTTAACGCGGTCCCCTGACGGGCTTGCTGGTGAACTTTCCATCAAATTGATTGAGGACCTTCCGACAAAACAGATGGCAGAGCACCTTCGGAGTCTACTGGAAAGCCAAAAAATTATGTCATCCCCAACGACTTCATGGCCGCTGTCATCGGATCCGAGAAGAAAACAGGGTCAACCCGTTCAACGATGTCACCGGATACTTCGAGGAAGTTCCGTTTGTTTTCGAGCGGTATCAGCGCCTTGCGGGCACCATTATCCATTGCAACCTGAAGCGGTTCAGCAAGCGACCTCATTGGCTTGATGTTCCCCTGAATGCTCAAATCCCCAAGAATGACAAGACCTGCCTGCACCGGCAGCCTCTTTAGTGCCGAGTAAATGGCCACAACCAATGCAATACCGGCTTCGCACGGTACGCGGTTGCTCAAGAGATCAATTGCTTCTACATGGAAATCGGTCGTGTCGATCTGTTGCCCTATGCCCATCTTTACCTTCTGGCCCATCAAATATGCAAAAGCTCGATTGATCGACTCTCGCATGAGTCCTTCGACTCCCCCAGCTATCTTCAGCTTGCCGGTGCCAGGCGAGCATCCGACTTCAAGACGATAGAGGCCGACCTTCGCGTGGTCGTCCACTGACGATGTGTAGACCGAACCTGGCGCTAGTGGATCGAGCGAGATCATCTCTCGCCCCCCTTGCTCGGGGACGCCGATGAACTTCTCTTCTCTCGTTTCGTTATCTATATGGGAAAAGGAAGTCTGATGAAACTCAAAGGAACCCATCTTCTTGAGCTGCTCTTTGACCCGTCTCCGTCCTTCGAGAGATAACTCCACTAACTCTGCCAACTCCTGCTTGGAGAGTTCCCCGTTTGGATAAATCAATTTGACCAAACCTGAAACCGTCTTCCTCACAGCCTTTACGTCTCGCGACTTCAAATGCGATCCAAGGGAAAACTCCCTATCGAGGATTTCCGTGAACGTGTGTCTCCGCAGTTCACGAAGGGCTTCCGCGAGATAATCCACAACGAATCCGTAGTGATTCGTGAAGAAATCCACCTTCATCTTTGGCATCTCCCAGCCAGGGATGTAGAAATGGATGCGGTCAAGAAAAGCCATGTCTTCCCGGATTACGTCGGGCAAGGGCATAAATAGATGCGACGACCGCACCATTACCTCGACCGGCTGGTTCGTGTTTCCAAACATCGCGATAGAAGCCATGCCGGACAGCGAATCCTTTCCACGAGCGAACGTTCCCGACTCACAGTAGGTCTTGAGCGTCGTGACGACTTCTTTTGGCATTTTTTGGAGGTCGGCCACTTCATCGAATCCAACGGCGTCCCAGATTCCAACTAGGCCGATCTTGCCGCTGGCCATGTTGAAGAACAGATTGGCCACCGTGGTTGGTCCGGTGAGTAGGATCGTGTATGGCGACAACTCCTGATAACCGTAGCTCTTCCCAGTTTCGCGCGGGCCGAGTTCCACGAGATTGTAATTGGCCTCGGCGAGCGGTATTAGGCGCACCAAATAATGGAGCTTCTGTCGGCGGTTGAAGTGCGAAGGTTCCAGGCCGATTGTGCGTAACAGCAGGTCAATCCACTCGTCAGTAGTGAATTGACTGCGGCATCCCCGATACTCTTCGTGATCGAATGTCGCAAGCTGGATTGGCTTCAGGCTATCAATCCAGAATGGGCTTCGTTTGCCTTTTTGGTCTTCGTCGAAATGATGCCGGATGTCTAGCTGCGCCCAAATTCCGCCCATTAGCAGCCGGTCGTACTCCCGTAAGAAGTGCTCAGGAATGTGAACATACTTATGACCGAAGTTCTTAAGTTCGGCCCAGTACTTGTCGTCCTCCGATACGTACCGGACTTGTACCTTATCGATGAAGGTATGCTTGCCCTTGTCCTTAACCATCGACTGTGCCTTATTGGCTTCATCGGGACGCACGAAGTTCGAGGACAGGGTATTGCTGACGACCTTAAGGCCTGCATCAATCGCGACGGGATCGTCAGTGGCGCAGTACTTGCCTAGCAGATACTCAAGTACGAATACCGGCACATTGGCCCCAACTTTTACCTTCCGAACCAAATCTTTGCGGACTACCTTGCCCGCAAATACGGAAGCTGCTTTTCGATCCAGTTCAGGCATAGCCATTCCTCACATAGAAATAGCGACATCGACCGTCAGCGGAGCCCCAAGTTCTGCCCCTGTAGTGGCATCTAACAGGTAAACTCCCACCGTCTTCTGGGAAATCTCATCTGACACCATCACAGTTACGGTATTCGGTTCGATTCGCTTGCTATCATTCTGCGAAATCTTAAGCGTCACTTCGCCGGTCGCATCCTCGAAGCCGTACGAGGCGCTCACAGGGGTCGAAACGCACTTCTTGTTTGCTCTCAGCTCGGTACAACGACCCGATCACGCGATGATGTTGATCCTCTCGACCTTTCGCCGCTTGATCGTGCAGGACAAATTAGTGCGCGACGGCCGTTGGTCGGAGGGCCGCCCGATGCTGTCGAAGATTCCGCGGCTGATGGGCCAGACTTTGGGCCTCATCTCCTTTGGGCACGTGGCGCGAGCGGTCGCTCGGCGGGCCAAGGCCTTTGGTCTGCACGTCATTGCCTACGACCCGTTCATCGAGGAGCTGGTGGCGATCGAACACGGGGTCGAGCCGGTCAGCCTCCCCGAATTATTGCAGCGCGCGGACATCATCTCGATGCACGCGCCGGCGACCGAGAGCGCCAACCGGCTGATCCGTGAAGAACACTTCCGCCAAATGAAAAAGACCGAGGTCGTGCTGGGCGGCAAGCGCGTGCAACGCGCTTAAGTTTAGCCACCGAGATAGGCCTCGCGAATGCGCGGATCGTCGGCAAGCATGGCCGACGGCCCGGACAGCGTGATGGCTCCGGTCTCGAGCACGAAGGCGCGGCTCGCGATCTCGAGCGCCATCGCCGAATTCTGCTC
>CAVPNO010000072.1:0-11213 GCA_963706455.1 uncultured Acidobacteriota bacterium
GAGCGGAGTTTGGCCGTGTATAGGCCAAACGGAGTCGAAGGATCTGCGTTTTCGGGAGGCCGATTCATACCACTAACCTCGGGGACACACACTATCGGGCGATCAAAACCCACCTCAAACCCGCTTCACTCCGGCTTCCGCCCCACGCGCATCATCTCGTTTGTAATTTGAAATCCCAGCGTCTCGTACAACGACCGGGCCTCGCGCGAAGCATGCAGCGACACCACTCCGATCCCCCGCCGGCCCGCTTCCGCCATGCACAACTCAAGCAATGCCCGTGCCAGCCCGCGGCGGCGATACCCCGGTTCCACGAACACATTCAACAGGTAGCCTCGCGTCTCTCCCGCAGGATCGAGCGGATGCGGCGGCCAGTCCAGAACCAGCATGCCTGCCGAGGCAACCGGGCGTCCGTCCTCCTCCGTGATCCATCCCAGGTATTTGCCGGCTTCGATCATCCGTTCTGTCCAGGGTTCCGAAGCCCGGCCAATTTCGTCCAGAACCGATTCCTCGATCCCGCCGATGGCAGCGAACATCCCGCGCCGGTGCGACGCAATCAGGGCCGCATCGGCGATCGTTGCGCTACGCGTTTCCACCATGGGGTGAGTATAGGGCCCTTCCCCCGGATGGCCTGAGCCTACCCCGGCAGTCTGAGGCTTCCATCCTCGGCGATCGCGAAAAACGGATTCCAGGCTACCTCCCACGCAAATCCGTCGGGATCGGCGAAGTAGCCCGAGTACCCGCCCCAGAACGCCTCCTCGGCCGCCTTCAGAATCCGCGCGCCGGCGGCTTGCGCTTCGGCCAGCACGGCATCCACTTCTTCCCGGCTGCGGGAGTTATAGGCAATAGTGATTCCCCCAAACCCCTGACCATCGGGCATCAGATGGGCGTCCTTGGCCAGCTCCGCGCGCGGGTAGAGCGCGACCGCAACTCCTCCAGCCTGGAAGAAGACGATCGCCTCATTACTCGCCCCGGAGGGCGTCCAGCCGAGGCGCTGGTAGAAATCGCGGCTGCGAGCAAGGTCGGTGACGCCCAGGGTCACCATACTGATGCGTTGTTCCATCGCCGCTCCGTTTCGCGGATGAGCACCGGCCGCGAAGACCAACGCCGGAGCGGACCCTCCGCCGGCGTGGCGCTATGATCCTCTGGTGCGCGCTCCCGGTTTGACTCTCGATACGACCATGCTAAGCCCTGGGTTGCGGCTGGCCGTGGGCCTTTCGGGCGGCGCCGACTCCGTCGCCTTGCTTCGCGCTTTGGCCGACCGCAGCGCCGAACTGGGACTGGTGCTCCATGTCGCCCACCTCCACCACGGGCTGCGCGGTGCCGAAGCCGACGCCGACCGCGATTTCTGCCGCGACCTTGCCCTCGCCCTGAACCTGCCCTTTCACGAATCGCATGTCGACACCGCCGCCGCCGCCCAACCCAACCCGGCCGCCGGCAAGCCCGCCGAAAGCATCGAGGAAGCTGCCCGCCGCCTGCGCTACCGGTGGTTTCGCACTCTCCTGTCCGAATCCCCGCTCGATGCCGTCGCCACCGCCCACACCCGGGACGACCAGGCCGAAACCGTGCTGGCCAAATTCCTGCGCGGCGCCTGGACCGAGGGTCTTTCCGGGATTCATCCCATCGTCCAATTCCCTGAAGGCCGCGTTCTCCGGCCTCTCCTCGGCGCCACCCGACCCGACATCGAGGCCTACCTTGGCGCCCTCGGGCAAACGTGGCGAGAGGATTCCTCCAACCGCCACCTGACCTTTACCCGCAACCGCATCCGGCACGAACTGCTCCCTTTGCTCGAAGGTTGGAATCCCCGCCTTCGCGAGCACCTGGCGCAAATGGCTCAGCTCGCGCGCGAGGAAGAAGCCTGGTGGGAAACCGAGGTTCTTCGGATCGCTGCCCATGTCATCCTCCCCGGGCGCCCTGTCCGAGGCGGCGGGCGGGCCGCCGGCGAAGGTTTGGCCATCGAGGTGTCCCGGCTCGCCGAGCTTCCGGCCGCACTTCAACGGCGCGTTTTGCGCCACGCGGCTGAACGCCTCGGCGCTGCCCTCGACTTCCCGGGCACCGAGGCTATGCGGGACCTCGCTCTGGCCGGGCGTGCCGGGCAGAAATGCGAACTGGCCGGCCTCGCGGGCGAGCGGACCCACCGCGAGCTCCGCCTGGCCCCCGGAGCCGGAAAATCCTCCGCCGAGGCCGCATCAGCCCCCGCACTCTCCATCCCCATCCCGGGAGAGGTCTCTGCGCCCGCTTGGGGAATCCACGTGCGCATCGCCATTACCGAAGTTTCCGGGCTCCCTCAAGCCTCCGGGCCCGCTCTGCTCCGTTGCTGGAAACCGGGTGACCGGGTCCGGCTCCGGCACTCGGGAGCCCCGCGCAAAGTCAAGGAGGTACTGGAAAGGATGCACGTTACGGGCTCGGCACGGGCCTCCTGGCCGGTACTGGAACTCGATGGCCGCATCCTGTGGATGCAAGGCGTGCAACTCGAGCCCGAGCAGGGAATCGAAGTCTCCGTCAACCCCGTCGACTCGGATCCCCCCGACTCGCCTGCCCCACCCGATGCCCCATCCTGGCCCCGCCATGGATAGATCGCGGGTGCGGGGTCCCCATCCTGGCTCCGCCTATTCGGGTGTGGTTACGTCCGAATGTGCATGCTCACCGGCTCCCCTTGAGCGGGTCTAAGCTGGAAAGCCTGCGAAGCGGGCGCAAGATGGTAGCCCGGGCGCAAGCCTGGGAACTGCAGGGAATAGAGCCGGTTCAGCCCCGGCCGGGGGCGCCGGAACCGAATCACAATTTCCTCCGTATTCCCGTTCGGGTGGATATCCGATTGGCACGCGTCGGAGTACAATCGAGTGAACTGCCCAACCGGGCGGGCAGTAGTGTTGTCCGCCGCTGGAGATCGCTGCATTTTCTGTGACCTAACGCAAAGTGCGGGCGTCTTATTAGGTGGGAGCAGGCGGTGGGCTTCCCCCCGCCGGCAAACGAGGAGTGCTGGTGAATTCAACCGTTAAAACGATCTTGTTCTGGGTCTTCATCCTTATCTGTCTCATGCTTCTCTGGGGGGTCGTCTCCAAAGGCACGAACATGGGGAAGGAGCCGGAATTCTCCTACTCTGAGCTGCTCGACAAGGTTCAGGCAGGGCAGGTGAACGACGTCACGATTCAGGGCACGGAGCTGCACGGCCACTTAAAGGCTTCGCAAAAAGAGCAGTTCCATACCACCATCCCCACAAACGCTGACTCCCTGCTCAAGGAACTGACGACCGCCAAGGTCAACACCAACATCAAGGATCCGCAGAGCAACCTGCTTCTGCCCATCCTGTTCAATGTCGGCCCCTTTGTCCTCATCGGAGCCATCTGGTTCTTCATGCTTCGCCAGATGCAGTCCGGCGGCAACAAGGCCCTCAGCTTCGGCAAGAGCCGCGCCCGCCTGCTCTCGATGCAGCAGAAGAAGGTCACCTTCAAGGATGTCGCCGGCGTCGATGAAGCCAAGGAAGAGCTGAAGGAGATCATCGAGTACCTGCGCGAGCCGCAGAAGTTCCAGAAACTCGGCGGACGCATCCCCAAGGGTGTGCTGCTGGTCGGACCTCCCGGAACCGGCAAGACCCTGCTGGCCCGCGCCGTCGCCGGCGAAGCCAACGTGCCGTTCTTCTCCATCTCCGGCTCTGACTTCGTCGAGATGTTCGTCGGCGTCGGCGCCAGCCGCGTCCGCGATCTGTTCGAGCAGGGCAAGAAGAACGCGCCCTGCATCATCTTCATCGACGAAATCGACGCGGTCGGCCGTCATCGCGGCGCCGGCCTCGGCGGCGGACACGATGAGCGCGAGCAGACCCTCAACCAGCTGCTCGTCGAAATGGACGGCTTCGAGTCCAACGACGGCGTCATTCTCGTCGCCGCCACCAACCGCCCCGACGTGCTCGACCCCGCGCTGCTCCGCCCCGGCCGCTTCGACCGCCGCGTAGTTGTCGGCCTGCCCGACGTCCGCGGCCGCGAGGAAGTCCTCCGCGTCCACGTCAAGAAGGTTCCCGTCGCCGACGACGTCAACCTCAACGTTCTCGCCCGCGGAACGCCGGGTTTCTCCGGCGCCGACCTGGCCAACATGGTGAACGAAGCCGCCCTCAACGCGGCTCGACTCAATCGCAAGCAGGTCACCATGTACGACTTCGAGCTGGCCAAGGACAAGGTCCTGATGGGCGCCGAACGCAAGTCGATGCTTCTCACCGACGAAGAGAAGCGGGTGACCGCCTATCACGAGGCCGGCCACGCGCTTGTCTCGTACCTGCGCGACCACTCCGACCCGATCCACAAGGTCACCATCATCCCGCGCGGCATGGCGCTGGGCGTCACGGTGTACCTGCCCGACGACCGGCATAACTATACCCGCGAATATCTCGAAACCCGCCTGGCCACTGCCTACGGCGGACGCGTGGCGGAGGAGATCTTCCTCAACCAGATGTCTACCGGCGCGGGCAGCGACATCGAAAGCGCCACCGACCTCGCCCGCCGCATGGTGTGCGAGTACGGCATGAGCCGGCTCGGCCCGCTGACCTTCGGCAAGAAGGAAGAGCAGATCTTCCTCGGCCGCGAGATCGCTCAGCACCGCGACTTCTCTGAAGAGACGGCGCGGCAGATCGACCTCGAAGTTCGCCGCCTCATCGACGAGGCCTACCAGTCGGCGAACACCATCATCAGTGCCAACCAGGACGCGATGCACCGCATTGCCGCGGCCCTTCTAGAGCGCGAGACCATCGACGCCGAAGAAGTGAAGATGCTCATCGAAGGCAGGACGCTTCCGGCCATGAAGTCCTCGCTCGCCGCGCCCAGCGACGGCGGCGGCGGCGTGCAGCAGGTGCTCAAACCCGACACCTCGCGCGGCGGCCCCATCCATGGAGAAGGCTCGCCCTCGCCGGCATAAACACCATCTTTCAGCATTCCCCAAATCAAAAGGGCCGCTCGAATTGAGCGGCCCTTTTGATTTGGATCGAGCTTCTAGCGAGAGGAAAATTGACCCCCGATCAATCCGACAAGGGTAGCCGCCGGACCTTCACGACAGTCAGGTTGCAGTCTCCATCTGCATTACACGTAGTGGGATCCTGGCCGGCCACCCAGTAGATCGGAGACCGGTGGGGAACCTGCTGAAGGAAGATCGCAAACACGTGGTCCCCCTGACCGCCGCCATAAGTTGACGAACCGGCTGAGGTGCAATCTTCGTCATTGAATGCGAAGATCGTGTACGCCAGACAGCCCAGGTTGTTGTCCGTCGGTTCCGGGTCGCTCACGTCCTGAAAGTAGTAGCCGAAATACGGGGTTGGCGTGAAGTCGACGACTTTGCCCACGGGGTCAGGCGTATTGGTCCCCGGCGGATTCCCGGCTCCCTGAAATAAAACGTGCCTGTTCCCTTTCACAGACCCGGTAGAGTCCGTCTCGAACCACCCAAACTCGTTGATCTCCGTCGTGTTGGTCGCTGAATTGAGGTACAGCGTTGCCTGGTAGGTTACTCCCGAACTGGACCTGAAATAAACCTTGGGGTCCATCGCGCCGCCCGTGTCGGTCGCCGCGTTATACGCCCCCCCCCAAAACGGGAGCGGACCCGGCGCGTTCAACGCACTCCCCACGCCCTGGCAGTCGCCGGTCGAGGTCAGGCACCATCCAATGCTCTTGTTTGCGGCATTTCCCCCGGTCTGCACGAAGAAGGGGGGCACATTTAAGGGGAAATTTTCGCCGTCCTGATTATCGCCAAAGGTCGTTAACGGAACATCCCAAAAAGGCGCCCCGTTACTGTTCAGGTCTACGTAGTGGCGGTCATCGTTGGGGTCTACCGCCAGATTCCAGGTTTGCCAGCCATTCCCGGCACTGCCGATGATAGTTTGAGCGTGGGCTCCCACGCACGAGGTCATTACGACGATTGCTGTCAACAGGCAGAGTCCGATTCTCCATCCTCGATGGACGCAAAGCGTTTGCTGTTTTGCTCGCATGCAAAACTCCTTTCGTGATTCCTTCTTCGAGTGGTTGCAGTGTTGTGCTGCAATGAGCGCCGGCTCAGGTCGCCGCTGTCCTATGTGGGTCCCCAGCGTAGAATCAGCGGCATTCAGCCGTAGGTTCTCAAACGTTAGTTCGATCCGCTGCGCGGCGCAAGGATCAAAATCTGCCAATCGTTATCGAAATCGCACCTGGTGTGGAAAAACACCGTGCCGTAGATAAGTACGTGAATAAGTCGTAATCTTCGCGCAATATAGGCTTCATAACTAGCCATCCTGTTTTGGCACGGCTCTTCCCCGGCATGATACTGAGAACTTATGCGCGCCTAAGTTCAACGATCCTCGATCGATCGAATGAAGATGTACCTCTCCGGAGTTCGCGTCGGTCGCAGCAGGTATCCAGCGCGCAATATAGGCTTCATAACTAGCCATCCTGTTTTGGCACGGCTCTTCCCCGGCATGATACTGAGAACTTATGCGCGCCTAAGTTCAACGATCCTCGATCGATCGAATGAAGATGTACCTCTCCGGAGTTCGCGTCGGTCGCAGCAGGTATCCAGGTAGTTAATGCGCATTTGCATCGGGCTGATGCCATGTACGATCTTGAAATCGCGATGGAAGTTACTCGCTACGCTATAACCGCAACGGGACGCGATCGCCTTGATCGGAGTGACACCATCCTTTAACCATTCGGCGGCGCGCGCCATCCTCACTTCGCGCACGTGGCTTCGAAGTGATTTTCCTACCTCGGAACTAAACAGGCGCAAAACACGCACCTCGCTCAATCCAAGCAAGCTTCCAAGCTGGTTCGAACTCATTTCCAGCACCCCGGCGCGCTCTTCAATGAGCCTCAGAAGAATTCGAATGCGCACATCCACGTTCGTATGCCCCCAGTTCGAAACCGCGCGACAACAGGTCGCGGCGATCCATGTGCAATCCGGGGCAGGCGCAAACATCCTGCCGGGGATTGCAGGTGTTCCTCTGATTGAATGTGTATGCCGGGACCAATCCATTTCGGATCGAAGGACCGCAAGCTATCCGTCCACAACGCAGAAATACCGACCGGTCGCTTCCTTGATGGACCAGCTGGGCCCGTATGCGTCTCGAGTGCTGACTGTTGAATCAACAACCGGCTGTTGGATGAGTGACTAACGCCGCGTCGTCATAACTGGGGAATAGACCAGCGATCAATGCGCGAGCAGCGCCTGTTAACTACGCGTTGCTTTGACTAATCGCCGTCGAGATTGAATCCTGAACTAACGAGACCACAAAAGTCAAGGGAATCTATTGAGCCTATGTCACTTCGATTGCTTGCTTTACAGCGACCGCAAGAAATCAATAACATCCTGCTGCTCCTCCACCTTCAGCCGGTTGAAGTGCTCGATGACTTTGTTCGCCTCGCTGCCGCGGCTCTTATGCGCACGGATTGCGTCCACCAGGTTGCTTGTCCGTCCGTCATGGAGAAAGAAAACGCGTTGCCCCACCCCCCACAGCGGTGCGGTGCGGAACTCATCCGGCCCGGCATTGCCCTGCGTGATTCCGTCCGCGAGACCTTTCCCCATGTGATGCAGCAGCAAATCGGAGAAGAGATTCACGGCCTGGTTGGATAGAGCCGCGCTGGGCGTGGTCGACGACCCGCTCGCAATCGACTTGCCGGTGGTCATCGACGGCGTGTGGCAAAGGGCGCAGCCCACCTTTGCAAACGTCACGCGTCCTCTCTGCGTGGCCGGCGTCGGAGCAACCGGCGCGGGCGGCGCCAGCATGCGCATGAAATTCGCGAACGCTTCGATGTCCGACACAACCGGCGCGTTCGATGTCTTCCCGCCTGCCCCCGGCGCCGGTGAGAAGTTGAGCGTATCCTCGGGAGTGGGGTTGAACAGGCAGCCGGCCGTCTCATCGCGCTCTTGCGGAAAGAGTTGGTTGCTTACCCCCATCTCCACGTTGTACGCTTCACCCGAAAACATCAGCAGCGACTTGTTCTGTGCCTTCCATCCGAACCGGGTGATAGTTCCGTCGTTGCCGCTGCGATTGGCGTTTCCGCTCAGGTGTGCGTTGACGTGCCCGGAGATGTGCACCGACGACTTCGCCGCCTGATCCGCCGTCATATTGGCAAGAATAGCTGCGTCGGGAATCGCCTCGATCAGCCCCGCCCCAAACGTAGGCGTCGGAATGCGGAAGATGATGTTCTTGTTTCCGCCGCGGCCCGTCACCGGATCGCCCGCCGGCGTGAAATCGGGCTGCGCGATGTTGCAGCCCCCCGCGTCCTTTCTGCCTGTGATCACAAAAACGTCGTGAACCTCGCCATCGTTGGCTCCATGCGTGTCCTTTTGGAATCGTGCTTCCCGCACCGGCCCGTTGCGGACAATGAACCACGGCACGCTGTTCCGGGCGCCGTTCAACACCGCAATGTCCGGCTGCGGGTTCTGCGCCGGGCTCGTCCCGCCCCCGGCCGGCTGCGAGTGGCACGAGAGGCACTGGTTGGAATTGAACCGCGGGCCAAGGCCGTTGTTCGTGCCGCCCGTTACCGCCTCGATCTCCGCAAACCGCCCCTGTCCGTCCTCGAAGAACGCGGTCTCATCCGCCGTCAGACCATTCAGTGGCCCGCCTGCGCCCGGAGGCCCTGGGCGCACTCCGGGATCCGTCGGACCGCTCCGGTTTTGCCCCGTGGCATAAATGGAGATCGTCAATGCCATCGCGATCATTCCACAGTAACGACCGAAATCAGCTCTTTGAATGGTCATGGGGAAAAATGATCCTCGCACTTGCAGGAATGCACGCAATTGTACATCGCTTGTCCGTGGCGGCTAGAACGTGCGCCCCGTTGCGGTATTGGCCGCCGCGCCCTTCACCTTCCTCAAGTCCGCATTCTCGAGCAACTTCCTCACAATCTCGCGCCCGATCACCAGCGATGCGGTGGCGGCGGGCGACGGCACGTTGCAAACGTGAAGAATGCGATCTTGATACACGAAATAGAAGTCGTCGAGAAGCCGGCCCGATCCGTCCAGCGCCTGTGCCCGCACGCCGGAGCCGCCGGCCTCCAGGTCCCGCTCCTCGAGGGAAGGAACCAGTTTCCGCGCCGCGGCAGCGAACGCATGCTTGTTCCACGAGCGGTACATCTCTCCCAGTCCGCTCTTCCAGTACCGCGCGGCCATCTTCCAGAAGCCGGGAAACGTCGCGGCGCTGAACGCATCGCGCGCGCTGAAGGCCGTTCGCGTATACCCTTCGCGCTTGAACGCGAATACCGCGTTGGGGCCGGCTTCCAGGCCGCCGCCAATCCGCCGCGTGAAGTGCACCCCCAGGAACGGGAAGCGCGGATCCGCCACCGGGTAGATCAGGCCCTTGACAAGGTGATGCTTTGCCGGGGCGACCATATAGTATTCGCCGCGAAACGGAACGATGCGCAGGCCGAACCGCGCGCCCGCCATGCGAGCGATGAGATCGCTTTGCAAACCCGCGCAATTCACCGCGAAGCGCGCGCGTACTGTGCCCGATGCGGTCTCCAGAATCACCGAATTCTGATCGCGCGCGATCTGCTGCACTCCGTGGCGAGTCAGAATTTCGCCGCCGGTCTCGACGATCAGCTCCGCGTATTTTTGCGCCACCGCCCGGTAATCGGTGATGCCGGTGGATGGCACGTGAATCCCGCGCACGCCGGCGGCATAGGGCTCAATCTCGCGGATCTCGTCCCCATCCAATTCGCGCAGCCCCGTCAGCCCATTCGCGCGCCCGCGGCGCAGCAGTTCCTCCAGGCTGGGAATCTCCCCTGGCTCGGTCGCGATCACCACCTTGCCGCAGACTTCATGCGACACGCCATACTGCGCGCAGAACCGCACCATCGCGGCCGCCCCTTCCACGCACAGCCTGGCCTTCAGCGAGCCGGGTCTGTAGTAGAGCCCCGAATGAATCACGCCGCTGTTGTGTCCGGTCTGGTGCGCGGCAACTTCGTTCTCCTTGTCGAGAACAAGCACTTTGATCCAGGGAATCCTTCGCACCAGGTGCAGCCCCACCGCAAGGCCCACAATACCGGCGCCGATAATCGCCACATCGCTTTGTCTGTCGCTTGGACCGGGCAACGGTGCCTCCACCACGAGTGAGCACACCAGCAGTTGAGTGAAGAGCAAGTCAGTGATGAAGTGAAGAGAGCAACCAGAGTGAAGAAAGTGAACAAGCTTGTTTCGTTACTTTATTTCACTATTTTACTTTCCTTCACTACTTTCACTTCCCTCAGAACACGCGGTACGCCATGCCGGCAGTCAAACCCCACGGTCTCATCGCTTGGCCGGGCAGAAAGTTCGGCCAGTCCTGGAACTCGAAATCACCCCGCACCGTGACTTTTCGCGAGAGCTTATAGTCGGTGCCCCCGCCAAACGCCAGCGCGGTAAACGTGCCATATCCCACGTGATTCGGAAACGTCATCTTGCCGAGACCGATCAGCGCCTTGCCGTATACCTGCGCGCCGCCCAATTGCATCACCGGCACCTTCGGCCCGATCAAATAATTGTCCTGGTGTTCGCCCGCGTATTCATGAAAACGCAGCCACCGCGCTTCGCCTTCCACCTGCACCCAGTGCGTGAAATGGAAGTCGACGTAGGTGCCCACCCCGGCAAGATAGTTGGTCCCCGTCCCCCATACCGGATGGCTCCCGCCGCCCGGCCGGAAGACAGATGCCGCGCCGCCCCCGGTGATGCTGAACTGCCGCCCGGTGGCCGATTCGCTTGCCTGGGCGCCCGCCGCTATCGATGAAACAAAACAGAGTAGGAAAAAAACAACTGCACATCGTGTCATAGTCAAAAATCGGGACTCCGCGCCGAAATAATGGCCGGATCGGTGATCGAAAAATCCTGCCAAACAAGCTTTGGCCGGGATGAGTGGAACTCATCCCGGCCGAAGGGCACTACCCGATGATTGTACCTTAACGGTTCTGTGGGGCGGGAGCCGGCGGCTGTTGCTGTTGAGCCGACGACTCGGCGGGCACCTGCTGCGTCGCCGTAGGCGGTGCCGTCGTCTGTCCCGGCGTCGATGCCGGCGTGTTCTGATCGTTCCCCGGCTGGTCCTGCGGAGAATTGCTCGCCGGCTGCTGCAGGTTGCTTGCGCTATAGCGCTGCAGCTTGAAATACACCGGCGTCACTTCCAGCGGCATCTTGTCGCGCGGGTTCATCGGCGCATACAGCTTGGCGTTCAACTGATGCACCCGGTCATCCCAGGGATCCGTCTTGAGCCAGCTTCCCAGCGGCAGCGCCGGAATCTGCGT
>CAVPNO010000073.1:0-14498 GCA_963706455.1 uncultured Acidobacteriota bacterium
GTAACGGGCCTGGTTCTCCGATTTACAGCTTTCAGTTAAAAGCAAACTGCAGCCAAAGTCCCTGTGCTGGAGCAAACACGGCGGCCGTCCAGAGGTTTCGCGGGGAGGGAAGGGAACAGGGATCAGGGACCTGGATCAGGCGCGGCGGTCGATATCGCGATCGTGCCGGCGGGCTGCCATCCATTGCCGCCACTTGTAGTCGGCAAAGAGCGACCCGGCTACGATCACCACGGCGAAGATGGCGAGAAAGATCTTCATTTCAACGCTGGCTTGCTTCCCCAGCGGCGACCTTGCGAGTGAACTCCGCCGACTGGTTGCGCGGCACGCTGAGCGACTGCCAGTGGTCAAAGGCGAAATGTTTGGCAAGGAGCACGATCTGCCCCACGTGATGGGGATAATGCGCGAGCTGGCGGTTGATGGCCTGCATCACCGAATGTGCTTCTCCGCGGATGGTCACGGTGCGCGCCAGGTCTTCGTCGGTCAACGGCTCCAACGCGGCAAACAGTCGCGCCCAGCCCGCTTCCCATTCGGCCATCAAAGCCGCCCGCGTGGCCGGCGGATCGACGAATTCGCCGTCACGATGGCGGTCCGGCTTCTCGCCGTCCGTGGTGAGGAAGTCTGTCCATCGCGAACGCATGTTGCCGGCCATGTGCTTCACGATGATGGCGATCGAATTCGCCTCCGGATCCAGCACGGTGAAAAGATGGTCGTCGGCGACCTGGTCCATGGCGCGCTCGGCCAGCGTCTTGTAGTAGCGAAACAGGGTCAGGGAATCCTCGAGATACGAAGCCGTGAATTTCAACACCATGAGCATGAGTGTATGCCAGCCTGGAAGTTCCGGGCTATAATCCGGCCATTCCGCGAGGACCGACGAGCATGTCCAATCCGGTTGACATTGCGGGTGTAATCCACCGCGAACATAGCGCCCTGGCTGCGGAAACGCGTCTCGCGCAGTGTCCACCCATCGTAGCGGTCAATGACATGGACGACATCTCCCGGGTTCCGCGCGTGCTGCGCGATGCTCATGCGACATCCGTCAACCGTCTGGCCGGCGCCAGGGGACCGGCCTTCGTGGTGGATTGCCCTTCGCTGGATTCGACGGCGTTGTGGGTGGGAACAGGAAACGACTACTACAGGGACGATTACGTGGTTTATTTGAACGCGTTTTACAAGCTGAAGCAGGAGAAGGTTCCGGCCGAGTACGATGTGGATCATCTTTATAACCGGGCCCGGGCGCAAATGTACGGCCTGCAGTTTATTCGCGTCGCGCTCGTATCCGGCCCCGTCAACCGCTCGCACGGTGCGTCGGTGGAAAAGGACCTCACGGTCAACGAAGCGTTGCGGGTTCGCAAGGGCATGAAGGTGATGGACGAGATCGCGACGATGAAATATTTCGGCTTTCTGGCTCCCACCCGCACCAACCCTCGCGCCAACGAAATCGTGGCGTATGCGAATTTCGCAGCCACAAATCTAGGCCTGGATCCGGAACAAGTGCGGCAAAGCGTCGCGTACCTGCGGCAGAAAGCATCCACGCCCTGGGCGAAGAAGCCAAAGCCCTAAGGCTCGTCCCGGTACACTCCGATCTCCAGCTTCCCGCCTTCGCTCATTTTTGCGCGGAACATGCCGGGGGTATTGAAGCTCCAGGCTTGCTGGCCGTCGGGAGAGACAGCGATCACCCCGCCGTCGCCGTGCAGCGCCTCCAGTTCATGGTGGATCACTTCGTCCGCGGCGTCCTGGAGCTTCATCCCTTTGAAGTACACGAGATTGCAGATTTCGCGCGCCACGCCCAGCCGGATGAAGTACTCCCCTGCGCCGGTGCCCGATACGGCGCACGACTGGTTCGACGCATAGGTTCCCGCGCCGATGATGGGCGAATCGCCCACCCGGCCCGGCATCTTGGCCTGCATGCCGCCGGTGGAGGTACCCGCGGCGACATTGCCTTGCCTGTCGACCGCCACCACGCCCACGGTGCCGTAGGTATGCGTGTCGGAAGATTCATCCAACTGAGCCACGGGAATCATCGGGCCAGCCGCCGGAACTCCCTCCGGTCGCGGCGGGATGGGCAGGCCCTGCTTCTTAAGTTCCTTCACCAGCCCCTGCCAGCGGCTCTCGGTAAAGAAAAAACTCGGAGGTTGCATTTCCAGGCCCACGCTGGCGGCGAATGCATCGGCGCCCGATCCGGCAATCATCACGTGGGGGGATTTCTCCATCACGGCGCGGGCCGCGCTGATGGGATGGCGGGCGCGCGTGACGCCGGCCACGGCGCCGGCTTTCAAGTTGGAACCGTCCATGATGGAGGAATCCATTTCGTTTTTGCCTTCGCGTGAGAAGACCGCGCCCCGGCCGGCGTTGAAATGGGGATCGTCTTCGAGCACGTGGATGGCGGCCTCGACGGCATCCAGCGCCGAGCCGCCCTTGTCGAGAATCGCGGTGCCGGCTTCGACCGCCTGCTTGAGCCCTTCGCGATAGGCCTTGTCGCCTTCCGGCCCCAGCTTGGAGCGCTCGATGACGCCCGCGCCGCCGTGCACGACAATGGTCCAATGATGCGCTGTTTGCGGAGCCTGCGGCGGCACGGCCACTGCTGCGACCATCATGATTCCTGCTCCCATCACCACGCGGAATGCTTTGATCACGCCCATCACCTCGGACTCCCACACTATCGTATATCGCTGCGATGCGGAACTGACTCCATGTTCCCTGACGCTGTCTTTCTGTTCCCTTGTTCGCTCGGGCGCTTGTTCCCTGTCCTATGCTTTACTCTCAAGAGGAAGCTAAAAAAAAACGGGACACCGATCGTGCGTATCATCCTCTCGAACATTGGTACGTTTGGCGATATCAATCCGCTCATCGCGATTGCGCTGGAAATGAAGCAGCGCGGCCATACGCCGGTGATGGCGATTCCGCAGGTGTATGAGCCGAAGATCCGGCCGCTGGGCCTGGAATTTCATGCCATCCGGCCGGACATCGACCCCACCAATAGCGTTCTGGTGGAGATGATCTATGACGTGAAACACGGCACGGAACACGGGCTGCGCGACTTTCTTTTTCCGTCGCTGCGCCAGACGTATGAGGATCTGCTCCATGCCGCGACCCAGCCCGCGCGGGCCGACCTGCTGCTGCTGGGGGAATTGAATTACGCCGGACCCCTGGTTGCCGAGGTTACCGGGATTCCATGGGCCAGCTACGTCCTGGCGCCACTGTCGTTCTTTTCGGCATTCGATCCGCCCGTGCTTCCGCCCTATCCGAGGCTGGCGCGGGCCGACAAGGCGGTGCCGGGAATGGGGCGAGCGATCCGTCGCCTGGCGCGATTCACCACGCGAAAGTGGCCGGAGCCCATTTATGAATTGCGGCGCGAACTGGGCTTGCCGCGCGGCTCCAATCCTCTATTCGATGCCAAGCATTCGCCCTACCTCGTGCTGGCTTTGTTCTCGCGCGTGCTGGGGATAGAACAGAAAGACTGGCCGGCGCATACCCGGATCACCGGATTCTGTTACTACGACGCGGACGGAGGAAACGCGAAACTGCCCTCCGACCTCGAAGACTTTCTCGCCCAGGGCGAGTCGCCGGTGGTGTTCACGCTGGGCTCGGCCGCGGTGCTGGCCGCGGGCAAGTTCTATGAGCACTCCGCGCGGGCGGCCATCAAGGCAGGCGTGCGCGCGGTTTTGCTGATTGGAACCGATCCGCGCAATCGTCCTCCACAGGCCCTGCCAGAATCGATTTGCGTGGCGGAATACGCGCCGTACTCGGCTCTGTTTCCTCGCGCGGAAATGGTAGTGCACCAGGGCGGCGTAGGGACAACGGCGCAGTGCCTGCGGGCAGGCAAGCCCATGCTCATCATGCCTTATTCGCATGATCAGCCCGACAACGCGCGTCGCATGCGCCGGCTGAAAGTGGCGCGCGTGATCCAGCGCAACGACTACAAGCCGATACGTGCGGCGCGAAAGATCCTTTCCATGCTGGAGCAGCCGACGTTTGCGCGCAGGGCCCACAGCGTGGAGAAAATCCTGGCCCACGAGGATGGCGTGCGGGCGGCGTGCGATGCGCTGGAAGAGCTTTCGAAGAAGACAAATGCTTGATTGAATCGGCGGTTCTCGAAATCGAGACCTGCAGCACCCCGGCTACCTGGGCGCGTACTCTTTCGTTTTTCCGGTGCGGCTGTTGGTCACGGAAAAGCGGCTGTCGTCCTGGGCAATCACCTTGAAGTACGCGCCGTCGGTGCTGCTGCCCTTGGGGTTCGCGATCAGCGCTTCGGGGCTGTTGTGCGCCGCATCGGAACCCTCGGCGGTGTGAACCATGTACAGGTCCTGCAAACCGGGGCTGTCGTGGACCGTCTGCCATGCCTCGGGACTGCCGGCCTTGTGTGCGCCGTTATTCATGATGGCCACCCGGGGATGAATCGCGTCCACGATGGCCGTCGCATTGGACAGATTCATGCCGTGATGCGTGACGAGATATAGATCGATCGGGGGAATGGGATTGTCGGGGCAGACCAGCGCAATCTCCTTCGCCTTGGTCAGGTCTCCGAGATCGAGAAATCGGAACCTGCCGTAGGTGACGAGAATCCCGGTGGAACGCGCGTTTTCGCTGGGATCGGCCTCGTGTTTAGGCTCTGCGGCGCAGTATGAATTGGCCTGCGGCTTGATTCCCGGGATGGCTTTGATGTGCTCGCCGTCGGCCGTGAGCACAACCACGTTGAGGCCGGCCATGTCGATGGTGTCGCCGGGGTGCACGATGCGCCGCGGCTTGCCGGCGATGGAGTTCAGGTAGGCCGCGTAGTCGTGGCGGGTGACGTCGGAATCCTCGCGGTTCTCGCCATGATCGAGGAACTCACCGATCGGCACGCGCTTGACCAGTTCCGGCACGCCGCCCACGTGGTCCATGTGATAGTGGGTCACCAGCAGATGATCGATCCTGGTAACGCCCGCGTCGCGCATAGCCGCCTGCACGCGGTCGGCGTCGCGGCCGTTGCTACCGGGCCACCCGCTGTCGATGAGCAGGGATGCGCCGGTCGGCCCGACAAGCAGCGTGCTCTGCCCGCCTTCGACGTCGATGGAATAAATGCGCAGCGATTTGGCTGCGTTGGACTGGGCCCGGGCCGTGCAAAGCGCCGTCGAGACCGTCAGGCCGACAAGAATCGACGCGGTCAACAGGCGAGTTGATCGGAATTTCGAGGAAGGAAACGTGCCGTGAGGTGCGATTCGCATTTGCGAAGCAGTGTACTCCGCCGGGGCCGGCTTCAGGAACGGCTTCAAAAATGCCGCACCTATCATGCTGGTAAAATGAAAATATGCCGCTTTCTGCGGCAATTTCGAACCTTTTCATACCTTGTATAACCTTGCGGCCGAATACGGCCGGACTCGAGAGAAGGAACTGAAGTGAGCCAGACGATACGCAATATCGCCATCATCGCGCACGTCGACCACGGCAAGACAACCCTGGTCGACGCCATGCTGCGCCAAGCCGGCACGTTCCGCGCCAATGAACAGGTGGCGGAACGGGTGATGGATTCGAATGAGCTGGAACGGGAACGCGGCATCACCATCCTCGCCAAGAACACGGCCATCAATTATGCCGGCGGAAAGATCAACATCGTCGACACGCCGGGCCACGCCGATTTCGGCGGCGAGGTGGAGCGCGCGCTGAAGATGGTCGACGGCGTCATGCTGCTGGTCGATGCGGCCGAGGGCCCGCTGCCGCAGACGCGCTACGTGCTGGCCAAGGCCCTGGAAGCGAAGCTCCCGCCCATCGTGGTGATCAATAAAATCGACCGGCCCGATGCCCGACCCGCAGGAAGTATTGAACGAAATCTACGACCTGTTTATCGATCTCGACGCGGACGAGCACCAACTTGAGTTTCCCGTGCTCTACACCGTCGCCAAGACGGGCACTGCCACCACGGAGATTCAAAAGCCCGGCGCCGACCTGCAGCCGCTGTTTGAGAGCATTGTGAATACCATTCCCGCGGCCACCGGCGATCCCGAAGCCGCGCTTCAGATTCTGGTCACCAATCTCGACTATTCCGATTACTTCGGGCGTATCGCGATTTGCCGCGTGTTCCAGGGAACGCTGCATGCGGGCGACGACGTGGCCATATCGAAGCGCGACGGGAGGCTGGAAAAGACACGCATCACCAAGCTGTTCACGTTTTCGGGACTCAAGCGCATTGACATATCCGAGACCACGATGGGCGACATCGTCGCAGTGGCGGGCGTGGAAGGGATCACCATCGGCGAAACCATCACCAGCGTCGATAACCCCGCACCTCTGCCGCTGATCGTGATCGACGAGCCGACGATCGCCATTCAGTTCAGCGTGAACAATTCGCCGTTCGCCGGCCGGGAGGGCCAGTACGTCACCAGCCGAAACCTGCGCGAGCGCCTGGAAAAGGAACTGCTTACCAACGTGAGCATTCGCGTGGAGGAGACGGGCTCGCCGGACAGCTTCAAGGTGCTGGGACGCGGCGAACTGCAACTCGCCATTCTCATCGAGATGATGCGGCGCGAAGGCTACGAACTGATGGCGGGACGCCCGGAGATCGTCACCAAGATGGTGGATGGCACGCGCATGGAACCGGTGGAGCACCTGACCATCGACGTGCCGGAACAATACACCGGCGTCGTGATCGAGAAGCTTGGACCCCGCAAAGGCGAGATGACCAAAATGCACAATCACGGCTCGGGTCGGGTGCGCATGGAGTTTCGCGTTCCCAGCCGCGGCCTGATCGGCCTGCGCAGCGAGATGCTGACCGAGACGCGCGGCACCATCGTAATGAACTCACTCTTCGACGGCTACATTCCCTACCAGGGCGAAATCCCGCAGCGGCCGACCGGCGCGCTGATCGCCGACCGCCAGGGCCTGACGACAACGTACGCGCTGAACGGGCTGCAGGAGCGCGGCATCCTTTTTGCCGGCCCCGGCGTGGACGTGTACGAGGGGATGATCGTCGGCGAGCATTCGCGCGACAACGATCTCGACGTGAACGTGGTGCGCGAGAAGAAGATGACCAACATGCGCGCGTCAACCGCTGATGAAGCGATTCGCCTGGTACCCTATCGCACGCTGAACCTGGAGCAGGCCATCGAATTCATCGCCGACGACGAATTTGTCGAGGTGACGCCCAAGTCGCTGCGGCTGCGCAAAAAGGTGCTCCAGGCCAATCGCCGGCCGAAGCGGTGGGAGAAGGTCGAAGCGTGAGATGGGCTTCTCGATCCAATTCACAGGTGGGCCAGACGAGTACCTTGACGATGACCCTTCCGTTCCGTCCGCTATCGGCCGGATCACAGCAGGGGAACTGGATGAGGAGTTCGCGTCGGGCCTGTATGAATGGGACAAAGAGACTTACGAATCTCAATGGCTAGATTCTTTGAAGCGCTTCGTGAATGGAGCCGGCAAAGCGGTCTTAATAACATGGTACGTAAATCCCAAAGAGTCCACAAACCTGCAGTGGTGGGCTCTTTATAGGGCAGAAGGTGGCATTGTTCATGTCCAGAACCATCTCCCGTGGTATGACAACTTAGGCCGGGAGTTTTCTGTGGATGAGGCAAGCAGTTTCTTAGATGAGAGAATCACGATCAGCGAAGAAGGACTCTCGATCTCAGAGTGGCACGTTCCGATCCGCGACATCGAGGCCTTCCTCGAGCGCCTTAATACAAAAACAAGCACACCGGCGTAGTCAATCAGAGTCGCCGTTTCGCTTCCAGCACCCGCTCCAGCGCTTCCTCCGCGGTCGCTCCTGTCGCGGACAAATGCCCCATCTTTCGTCCCGCGCGCGGTGTGTGCTTCTCATACAGGTGCAGGCGCACTCCGGGGACTTCGAGCGCGGCACCGAAATCGGGCGTGCCATTCAGCCAAACCTCCCCGAGCAGATTAACGATGGCAGCCGGCGTGATCAGTGCCGTTTCGCCCAGCGGCAGATTGCACACCGCGCGCACCGCCTGCTCGAACTGGCTGGTCACGCAGCCGCGCTCGCTCTGGTGATAGCTGTTGTGCGGGCGCGGCGCAAGCTCGTTTACGAATAACTCGCCCTTGCGCGTGACAAACATTTCCACGCACAGCATGCCTTCGATGCCGAGCTTCTCGATGATGGATGCGGCCAGGGACTCGGCGCGCAATTCCAGATCGGCAGGCACTCCCGCCGGCAGCACGCTCCAGGCAAGAATCTGGTCTTCATGATGGTTGCGCGCCGCCGGATAACTGCGCACTTCGCCGGAGGGATTGCGCGCGGCCATCACGCTGATCTCACACTCGAGATCGAGCGCCTGTTCGGCGACCGCCGGTCGGCGGCCGAGGCTTTGCCACGCGGCCGCAATCTCTTCTTCCGTCGGCGGCTGATCGAATCCGACGCGCGCCTGGCCGCGTCCGTCGTAACCGCCCCGCCCGATCTTCAGGAACACGCGTCCGCCCAGCGCGGGCAGCGCGTGGTGCAGATCCACTTCTTCGCAGACCACGCGAAACGGCCCCACGGGAAATCCCGCTTCGGCAAGCCAGATCTTTTGAAGCGTCTTGTCCTGGATAATCCGGATCGGTTCGACGCCCGGGCGCAGGGGCGCAATGCGCGCCACGTTGGCCAGCGCATCCACTCCGATCTGCTCGATTTCCAGCGTGACCGCATCCGCGCCCGTGGCAAGCCGCCGGGCGGCATCCACGTCGTCCCATCGCCCGGTGATGGTCTCGTCCACGACAAAGCTTGCCGGACATTCTGGCTCGGGATCCATCACGCGCACGTGGTACCCCATGGTGCGCGCGGCCATGGCCATCATGCGGCCTAGCTGGCCTCCGCCGAGGATAGCCAGCAAGCCTCCAGGAAGAATTCTGCGGGGTTCCTTTTCGTGCTTCGGACCAGGGTTGTCTGTCACGAAGAGAGCTCCTGATCGAGCACTTCCTGGGTGCGCGCGGCGCGCCAGGCGGAAAGGCGCTCGTAGAGAGCTTCATCGGTGGTGGCAAGCGTTTCGGCTGCGAGCAGTGCGGCGTTGGCCGCTCCCGCCTTGCCGATGGCCAGCGTTCCCACCGGGACGCCTTTGGGCATCTGCACAATGGAGAGTAGGGAATCGAGCCCGCTCAACTGCGTTGCCGGGACCGGTACGCCGAACACGGGAACCAGCGTCTTGGCGGCGAGCATGCCGGGTAGATGAGCAGCCCCGCCGGCACCTGCGATGATCACGCGCAAGCCGCGTTGGCGCGCTGTCTCCGCATACTTGAAGAGCAGGTCGGGTGTGCGGTGGGCACTCACAATCCGGGCTTCGTGAGGAATTTCAAGAATGCGCAGGATTTCGACCGCGGACGATAATACATCGTAGTCGCTCTTGCTCCCCATCACCACGCCCACCAACGGCCGATCGTCCATAGTCCGATTATAGGGGTCCATCCCGGGCTTCAAAATCGAGACCCTTCGACTCCGCTCAGGGCTGGCTCTGGGGCACCCGGAAAATGTATTAGTGCCGATGCCAGGCTTCCACAGCCACCTCGATGACGGCGAACAGGACACTAATGGCGGCCAGAAATCCCTTGGCGCGCTGCCAGTTCTGTTCGTGCTGCTCCATGCGTCGTTCCAGATCTGCCACGCGTCCGCCGTTGCCGTCGCCCATCAGGCCATTCATCTGGGCCTTCAGGACACTCAGGTCGCTGAGCACCTGCGCTTCGAATTCATTCATCATCCGCATCCGCGGGACTCCGTTCAGTGAACAGTACACAGTGGACAGTGGTCAGTAGAAGTGGATGGTGCCGCACCGTGCTCTGTTCACCGTTCACTGTCCACTGTTCACCGGCAAATTGATAATCAGCGCCCTCGAGAACTCCGAATAATTGGGCGGTGTCGAGCCGTCGATATTCCGTGCTCGTCGTTCCATCACTCAAATGGAAGACCGCGGTGTAATAGAGTCCGGCCGGGGTTGAACCCTGATTCGGCGCCAGGTTCACGCTCAAGTACCCGTCCGCCCCGATGACGACGCTGATGCGTCCCGCCGTTACTGCCTGGCTGCTCGCGGTTGTAAATGCCGGCCAGCTCAACTGCAATGTGCCTGATCCCGGTTGTCCGTTGGCAAGATAGATCGTGCCCTGCACAGTGGTTGTCGTCACCCCTTGTGCGCTTCCCGCCATGCTGGTCAACGTCCACACAACGCAGGCGCCCAGCCAGGATGCGGCAGCTAACCACCTCTGAATCGTGAGCTTCATATCCTTCTTTCTTCCCAGGCTCGCCATCGCCTAAACCGGCCTGTCCCCGAACACGCGCGCTGGTCCTCAAGCACTGCATCTCTGCACTGCTTGAGGAGCCAACCACCTCTCATTTGTTGGTGTTTTGCCGTTGCAGGCTCAATCGAACGGGGCGTCCGGTTCCCGGCTTCCGCTTGCGGTCTCGGTGGCTTCTTCGCTCGACTCCCCTTGCCACTCCGGTTCTGATGCCCACGCCAGCGCTTGGCTGAACCTGGCCGGGCTTGCTCCGGCTTCCGCTTCGCCCGCTGATTCGTTTGCCTGGTCTACCACGGCGTCCGCGCTCTTCGCGTCGCCGTGGAGCGCCTTTTCCGTCATTTGCACTACGACCTGCATGCCTTCGGCCGTCAGCCCATCTGACAGCTCATGAACCTTTGAGGGGCTCTCCATCCCCGCCTTGGCGGCCTTACGTTTACCTGCCCCCGTTGCCTTCCTCTTCTTTGCCTTTGTCATAGTCCGGGTCATTCTTTCGCCAATTCCGGACTCCTCTTCCACGGCGCTCCCGTATTCGGCGGAACCGGATCTCTCGAGTCCTCCCCGCACGGAGCGCGATCTCGCTGCGCCCTCGCAGGAAAGCGTCATCCGTTCAGGATGTGAAGGATTTCTCTTTCCACGTGCAAAGACCGCGGAAAGCAGTCCAGCTCAATTCAGGAACCACATCCCTGTATGTCTCTATTTCGGAATGAATGTACTTAGCTTAATCAATTCATGGATAATTATCTGCAAACTATCTGTAGAAATTTTCACTCTTATAAGTTATAGCTCCGCCGCGACTTACATTGGACTTTCGACCTAAGTTGCGGTCGCCTGCACTTGCATCATTTAGATCTTCGAGCTTTTGTTGCCAACCGATCCAGTACCGGATGCCCCGGAGCCGGAGTCCGAAGGACAAAAGTTTCATCCGCGGGGTGGAGAGCCTGTCCTGAGCTTGTCGAAGGGTCGTTCGTCGCCGAATGTACTAACATAGGCACGTGATCTCTCGCTCCACGCGCGTTCCTACTCTCCTGGTTCATGGGGGCGCCTGGGCCATTCCGCCATCGGACCAGCCCGCGCATCAGGACGGCGTCCGCAAGGCCCTGGAAGCCGGATACGCGGTCCTCTCCCATGGAGGCTCCGCACTCGATGCGGTCCAGGCGGCTGTTGTCGTGCTCGAGGATGACCCCACGTTCGATGCTGGGCGAGGCAGCTTCCTCACCTCCGATGGGCGCGTCCAGCTCGACGCGCTGCTGATGGATGGCGGCCGCATGAAAGCCGGAGGCGTTGCCTGCGTCGAACATATTCGTAACCCCATCCTCGCGGCCCGCCTCGTGCTCGAGCAAAGCCCGCATGTCTACTTCGTCGGTGATGGAGCCGAAGCATTCGCCTCGTCCCACGGCCTGCCTCTCATCGAGAATAGCGAGCTCGTCCTCGAACGTGAACGCCACCGCCTTTCCGACGCGCAGTCGCGTCACGCCGCGGGCCTCGCCGACGAAACCTTCTCTGGACACGGTCATCGCGACGACAAGAGCCCCGAAACCGCTGCTGTCATCGTGACTGACAACGGCCCTGAAGAACTCCGCCCGGCCGGCCCGGCCTCCCATGACACCGTCGGCGCCGTCGCCCTTGATGCTCACGGCAATCTCGCCGCTGGCACCTCCACCGGCGGCACACTGAACAAGACCCCGGGCCGCGTCGGCGATTCTTCCCTCATCGGCTGCGGCTGTTATGCCGACAACCTCTCCGCCGCGGTTTCTCTCACCGGATGGGGAGAACCCATTATGAAATTGGTCCTGGGTAAGTGGGCCACCGACCGTGTCGCCGCCGGAACGCCGCCGGAGTTCGCCGCCCGTGAGTCCATCTCCTACCTGTTCAATCGCCTCGGCGGCCACGGCGGCATTATCCTTCTCGGTCCCGACGGCCGCTTCGGAATCGCCCACAACACGCCTGCCATGGCCTGGGGTCTGGCAACTCCCGCCGGACTCGTCACCGGCCTCGACATCTGAGACAACCAGCCCGAGGTAAAATTGACCCAGTCGCCAAGCCCCGGATATATTTGCTCGACCTGCGGCAAGGCACACGACGAAATCCCTCTCAGCTTTGCCGCCGATTTCCCCGATCCGTACGCCAAGCTAAGTCGCGAGGACCGTGAAAACCGCGCGCTCATAAGCTCAGACCAATGCATCATCGATCAAGACCAGTTTTTTCTTCGCGGCTGTATAGAACTCCCGATTGTGTCCTCTGACGAGGTCTTTCTCTGGGGCGTCTGGGCCCGAGTACACGAAAGAGACTTCGACCTGATTCATGAGAACTGGGACTCGATGGGCCGTGAAAATCGTATCGGCCCGTTCAAGGGGCGCCTTGCAAATTCCCTTTCCCTCTATCCGGAGACCTTGAGCATGAAGCTCGCGGTCCACATGCAACCCGCCGGCCAGCGCCCTCTGTTTCTTCTCGAAGAACCCGACCACCCGCTGACACTCGAACAGCAGAATGGCCTTGCCCTTGGGAAGGCGCGCGAGTACGCGTGCCTCCTCCTCAGAATGGCGAATTGACGCTTGGCGTTCTCCTTCTGCGCGGCCGTGAATTTTACGTCCCGGCTCCACAATTTATGCTCGAATCCGTGAACCTGATTCTCGCCTCCGCCTCGCCGCGCCGCCGCGAGCTCCTCGTCCAGGCCGGTTACTCTTTCACGGTTCACCCTGCTCACCTGCCCGAGGATCCGCTTCCCGGCGAAGACCCCATCGCCTACGTCACGCGCCTGGCCCGCGAAAAGGCCGAGGCCGTATTTCGCGAGCTCTCATCCAAAACACCCGCCCCACCGCCGGTAGTTCTCGGCGCCGATACCACCGTCATGCTCGACAACCAGATCCTCGCCAAGCCGGCCGACCCCGCTGATGCCGCTCGCATGCTCCGCCTGCTGTCCGGGCGAACCCACCACGTCGCTACCGGCGTCGCTGTGGTCACCGAAGCCTCCACACAGGTCGCCGCCGAACTCACTGCGGTCCGCTTTCTCACGCTCTCCGACCAGGAAATCCAGGCCTATGTCGCCACGGGGGAGCCTATGGACAAAGCCGGTGCCTATGCCATCCAGGGCCGCGCCGCGCGCTGGATTCCCCGCATCGACGGCTGCTATTTCAACGTCGTGGGGTTGCCCCTGGCCCTCGTCGCCGCGCTTCTCGACCCACTCGGGATTGTTTGACGTGCACGCGCGCGTCCTTTGTTTTTCTTCTTTCACCACGGATCGAACGACACTTCTCGTTCTCGTCCCGATATCGAATGCCGGAGAAAGTGCTCGTCGTCGTGTTTTGGGTAATCGCTGCGAAAATGCGCGCCCCGGCTCTCTGTGCGCGCGATCGCCGAGTTCAGAATCGCATTCGCGACACTGCACAACGACCACGCTTCAGCGATGCGCCGGCTGGCGTTCCCCTTCCGCATGACTCTTTCGATATTCGTTTCACATTCCGCCAGCTCTTGCCGGCCTTCGCGGAGCGATGATTCATCCCGCAAAAGCCCCGCGCACCTCCACATGGCCCGCTGCAGCTTCGCAATGAAGACTTCCACGAATTCTTCATCACCCGGATCGGCACCTTCCGCTTCGGCCGCCCCCGGGTTTGCATTCAAGCGAGGCAGATCATCCCCCAGCATTGCCTTCGCCGCGCGCGCTCCGAATACCAGTCCCTCCAGCAATGAGTTCGAAGCCAGCCGATTGGCTCCATGCACCCCCGTGCACGCCGCTTCGCCCGCTGCGTATAGTCCCCGCACGCTGCTTCGCCCATCCAGATCGGTGCGGATTCCCCCCATCAGGTAATGCGCCGCCGGACGTACCGGGATCATGTCCCTGTGAAGATCCAGACTGTACTTTGCCAACAGTGCGCTGATGCCCGGAAATCGCCGATGAAGATCGATTCCGCCCACGTGCCGCATATCCAGATACACGGTCCGCGGTTCGCCGCCGCCGCCTTCGCTCATTCCCTCGCGCGCCACCGCCCGCGCCACTACATCTCGCGGCGCCAGTTCCAGGCTGGCATGATAGCGCTCCATGAATCGCTCGCCACGATCATTCCGCAAATACGCGCCCTCGCCGCGCAACGCTTCCGAAAGCAGAAAGCGTGGAGCGCCGGCCAGCGACAGCGCCGTGGGATGAAACTGGTAGAACTCCATGTCCGCCAGTTCGGCTCCCGCATCCGCCGCCAGGGCGATGCCGTCCCCGGTGGCCACCGCCGGGTTGGTGGTGTCCGAATACACCTGGCCCGCCCCGCCCGCGGCAACCAGCACGGCGCGCGTCCTCACTCGCCCCGTATTTTGTTCCCGATCCT
>CAVPNO010000074.1:0-23610 GCA_963706455.1 uncultured Acidobacteriota bacterium
GTATGACTCTTCTTCACCGCATCCGGCTTGATGATGCTGAATGTGCGTTGTGCCACGTTTCCATGCTCCTTCGTCACTGAATCTCAAACACCTCATTCTACCGGCCCATAGCGCCGCCGTTTTGCTCGCCATATCTGGTACATTTTCGTCATGTTTCCCTCCGCCGACTCGTTCGTCCGGTCTTCGATTGCCGCAGGCCTTCTCGCCGCCGCGCTCATTCTTGCTCCCTGCGCCCCGGCCCAGGAACCCTCCGAGCACGCCTCCGGCCCCGCGCACCCGTCGGAACTGCGCGTATTCGATCCTTCGCTCATCGACAAGTCCGTTGACCCCTGCGAGAACTTCTATCGCTACAGCTGCAACGGCTGGTTCAAGCGCAACCCGCTCCCGCCCGACCAGGCTCTTTATGGCCGTTTCACCGAACTCTTCGAATTGAATCGGCTGCACCTCAAGCAGATTCTCGAATCCACCGCCGAAGCCCAGCTCGACTCGCGCAACGCCAACGAACAGAAGATCGGCGACGAGTACGCCAGCTGCATGGATATCGCCGCTATCAACAAGCTCGGCGTCAAGCCGCTCGAGCCTGAACTCGACCGCATCGCCGCGCTCCAATCCATCGCCGATCTTCCCGCCGAGTTAGCCCGCCTCCACCAAATCGGCGTCGACGCTTTCTTCGGCATAGTTTCGAACCAGGACTTTGCCGACGCCAGACAGGTCATCAGCTTCTACGGCGCGGGCGGCCTCGGCCTGCCCGAGCGAGACTATTACACCCGCACCGATCCCAAGTCGGTGGAGCAGCGCAAGCAATACATCGACCATGTGCGCAAGATCTTCCTGCTTGCCGGCGAGCCCGAAGCACAGGCCGCCCGGGATGCCGAAACGGTGCTGGCTCTCGAAACCCGCCTCGCCAAGGCTTCCCTCACCGTTACCGAGCAGCGCGATCCCCAGAACCTGAACCATCCCACCGACGTCGCGGGCTTCGAGAAGCAGCTGACTAACTTCAAACTGGCCGCCTATGTCGCCGTCATCCACGCCCCGGATGCGGGCAAGTTGAACGACACGGAGCCGAAGTTCTTCGCCGAGTTCAACGCCCTGCTTGGCGACACCCCGCTCGACCAGGTGAAGACCTACCTGCGGTGGCACCTGATCCACACCTTCGCCGGAACCAGCATGCCCGAAACCTTCGACCGCGAGACCTGGAACTTCTATTCCCACATCCTCAATGGCGCCGAAAAGCAACAGGAACGCTGGAAGCGCTGCACCTCGCGCATCGATGACGAGATGGGCGAAGCATTGGGCCAGGTCTATGTGGACAAATACTTCCCGCCCGAAGACAAGCAGCGGGCGCTCAATATGACCATTGCCATTGAGCAGGCCATGGCCAGGGATATCGACTCGCTCGACTGGATGAGCACCGAAACCAAGGTCAAAGCCAGGGAAAAGCTCCACACCGTGATGAACAAGATCGGCTATCCCGACAAGTGGCGCGACTATTCGCGGCTGGAGATCGTGCGCGGCGATGCGCTGGGTAACCAGGAGCGCGCCCGGGCGTTTGAATTCGCGCGCGACCTGGCCAAGATCGGGAAGCCGGTCGACAAGAGCGAGTGGCTGATGTCCCCGCCCACGGTCAACGCCTATTACGATCCCCAACAGAACAACGTGAACTTTCCCGCCGGCTTCTTCCAGCCGCCCTTCTTCAGCGACAAGGAAGACGATGCCGCGAACTACGGCGACATGGGCTCCACCATCGGCCACGAACTGACCCATGGCTTCGACGACCAGGGCCGCCAGTTCGACAAGGATGGCAACCTGAAGGACTGGTGGAGCAGGGAAGACGAGCAGAAGTTCAACGACCGTGCCCAGTGCATGGTCAAGCAGTACGACGCCATCGAAGCCGTCCCCGGGGTTCACCTCAACGGCAAGCTCACGCTGGGCGAGAATCTCGCCGATCTCGGCGGACTGTGGCTGGCCTGGCTCGACAAGGCCGAGGCCGCGCATCTCGACATGAACGCCAAAATGGAAGGCTACACGCCCGCGCAGCGCTTCTGGATCGCCTATGCGCAGCAGTGGTGTACCCAGACCCGCCCCGAGCAGCTTCGCACCCAGGCGCAGACCAATCCCCACGCCCCCGACGAATACCGCACCAACTCCGTCCTTCAGGATCTGCCTGAATTCGGAAAGAGCTTCAACTGCAAGAAAGATGCAAAGATGGTCAGCGCCACGCCGTGCCGCGTGTGGTGATTAACAGCGAGCCTCTGGCTTCTAGCTGCTAGCCTCTAGTTTCTTGACTCTCAAGTTTGCCCGTATAACCGTGCTCACTGAAGCAAAAAAGCTCGCTGAATTATCGGCCCAGGCAACTACGTTCGTGAATGCTCTCGTGTTTGCCGTAGTTTATGTTCCGTTGTTCAGCTAGGAGCTAGGAGCTAGGAACTCGGCCCAGCACCCGCGCCATCGTTTCACCAATCTCCGCCGGCGACACCACCACGTGAATTCCCGCCTCGCGCATGGCCTTCATCTTGTCGGCCGCGGTGCCCTGGCCGCCGCTGATGATGGCTCCGGCATGGCCCATGCGCCGTCCCGGCGGCGCCGTCTGCCCGGCGATGAAGCCCACCACCGGCTTCTTCACGTGCTGTTTCACGAAAGCGGCGGCGGCTTCTTCGTTGGTGCCGCCGATCTCCCCGATCATGATGATCGCCTCGGTGCCCGGGTCATCGTTCAGCAGGCGAAGCGCATCGATATGCGTCGTGCCGATAATCGGATCGCCGCCAATCCCGATGGCCGTCGACTGCCCGATCCCGCGCTGCGTCAACTGGTGCACCGCCTCATACGTCAGCGTGCCTGAGCGCGAAACAATCCCGATGGATCCTTCCTTGTGAATGCGCCCCGGCATGATGCCGATCTTGGCCTTGCCGGGCGAAATCACGCCCGGGCAGTTGGGCCCGATCAGCCGCGACTTCGACGTCCTCAGCTTGGCCCACACCTTCACCATGTCCAGCGTCGGAATGCCTTCCGTGATGCACACGATCAGCGGAATGCCCGCGTCCTCGGCCTCGAGAATCGCGTCGGCGGCAAACGGCGGCGGCACGAAGATCATGGTTGCATTGGCGCCCGTCTCGCGGACGGCATCGGCCACCGTGTTGAACACCGGCCAGCCCTCGTGCGTCGTTCCGCCCTTGCCCGGCGTAACTCCGCCCACCACGTTGGTGCCGTATTCCGCGCAGCCCTTGGCGTGAAACGTGCCTTCCTTGCCCGTGATGCCCTGCACGATCAGGCGCGTGTTGTTGTCCACTAAAACAGCCATTAGCTTCTAGCTCCTAGCTTCTAGCTTTCGGACTCGCCGAACTGAAGCTGCATTCAGGTTTCCGGTTCGTTCATGATCTGAGAGTGGCGCACTTCGCAGGCTTTGGCACAGATGAACAAGGCAGCTAGGAGCTGGCAGCTGCCTTCACCACCAATTCCGCCGCATCCTTCATCGTTGCCCCCACCAGAAAGTTCAATCCCGATTCCTCGAGAATTTTGCGCCCTTCTTCCACGTTGGTGCCTTCCAGCCGCAGCACGATCGGTACCTTCACCTGCAGATTGCGCGCCGCGTTCACCACTCCCGTCGCCAGCCGGTCCACGCGCAGAATCCCGCCAAAGATATTGATGAAGATCGCCTTCACGTTCCGGTCCGAAAGCAGAATCTCGAACGCGTGCTCGATCTGCTCCTGCGTCGCACCTCCGCCTACATCCAGGAAATTCGCCGGGCTTCCGCCCGCATATTGAATGATGTCCATGGTCGCCATCGCCAGGCCCGCGCCGTTCACCATGCAGGCGATGGTTCCATCCAGCTTGATGTAGTTCAGCGCGTACTTGCTCGCCTCCACTTCCAGCGGATCTTCTTCGGCAACGTCGCGCAGCGCCTTGATGTCCGCGTGCCGGAACAGCGCGTTGTCGTCGAAGTTGATCTTCGCGTCCAGCGCGAACAGCTTGTCGTCCTTCGTGGTGATGAACGGATTGATCTCCAGCGAGCGACGCGTCCGTTTCGATGAACGCGCGATACAGGCTCTGCAGGAAAGCCACCGCGTGGTTGATCTGCGTCGGCTTCAGTCCCAGCGCGAACGCCAGCTTGCGCGCCTGCCACGCGCCGAACCCCACCGCCGGATCGATGCTCTCCTTGTAAATCGCCGCCGGGTCCTTGGCGGCCACTTCCTCGATCTCCATGCCGCCCGCCTGCGACGCCATGAACACCAGCTTGCCCGATCGCGCGATCGAGCACAATGCCCAGGTACAGCTCGCGATCGATCGCCGCCGTCTCTTCGATCAGCAGCCGCTGCACTCTTTGTCCCTGCGGTCCGGTCTGGTGCGTCACCAGTTGCATGCCCAGGATGTTCTTGGCGTGCAGTTCGGCGTCTTCGCGCGTGCGTGCCACTTTCACGCCGCCGCCCTTGCCGCGTCCGCCGGCGTGAATCTGCGCTTTCACCACCACTCCGCTCGCGCCTTCGGCAAACAGCTTGCGCGCCACGTCGTTGGCTTCTTCCAGCGTGTTGGCCACTTCGCCCTTGGGCACGGCCACGCCGTACTTGGCCAGGATCTCTTTCGCCTGATACTCGTGAATCTTCATGTGGTCGGGACCATTAAGGCTGGTTCAGGATTTAGGGATTCCGCGCTCCTCTCGGATGATGCCGGACGGCGAAGCGCGATACGAGCCGTAAAGACAGATACTAACTTGCCGCCCGATGAGGTCGCAAACCGCCATCGACCCTTTCCTCATTTCACCTGGACGCTACATCAGGCTTTTACCATTTTTCCCGGCCGTCTGAGATCATCATCTCAGGCCGGGAACTTCTGACCACTGGTATATAGAGATATGAGCCTGATGAGAGATTTTTTGAGGCCGCTGGCCGAAGACGGCGCACAGCTCACGCGCGAACAGGCCGCCGCGGTCCTGCGCGAGATCCTGTCCGGCGAGGCGACGGAAGTCGAGACCGCCGCGCTGCTCACTGTCTTCGCCACGCGCGGCGAGCAGGCCCCGGAGCTGGCCGGCTTCGTCGACGTCATGCGCGAGCAGTGCATCCCCGTCCCGCTCACCGACGAAGAGCGCGCCGAGCTGGTCGATTGCGTGGGCACCGGCGGCGGCGGTCCGCTCACCTTCAACATCTCCTGCGGCGCTGCCCTGGTAGCCGCGGCCGCCGGCGCCCGCGTCGCCAAGCACGGCAACCGCGCCGTCACCTCCCGCTGCGGCGCCGCCGACGTGCTCGAAGCTCTCGGCGTCCCCATCGATCTTTCGCCCGAACTTGCGGTCGAGTGTCTCCGCGAAACCGGCTTCGTGTTTCTCTTCGCGCCGCTCTATCACCCGGCCATGATGAAGCTCGGCTCCCTGCGCCGCGCCCTCGGCTTCCGCACCATCTTCAATCTCTGCGGTCCGCTCACCAACCCGGCGCACGCCCGCATCCAGGTCGTCGGCGTGCTCGCGCCCAGCCGCGTTCTGCTCGTGGGCCGCGCTCTCGCCGCTCTCGGCTCCAAGCGCGCCTTCGTCGTCCACGGCAGCGACGGCATCGACGAACTGACCACCACCGGCGAATCCGTCGTCGCGCGCATCGAAGAAGGCGGAACCCGGCCAGGAGCCGACGCTCAAGGCGGCTCGCATCACTCCGGAGATGGCCGGCCTGCCGCGCGCCACGCTCGACCAGTTCACTGGCGGCGACGTCGCCACCAACAAGGCGCTGCTCTACGACGTGCTCACCGGCATTCCCGGCGCCCGCCGCGATATCGTCCTGCTCAACGCCGCGGCCACGCTCGTTGCCGCCGGTCTCGCGGCCGATCTGAAGGAAGGCGTCGCCCTCGGCGCCGAAGCCATCGACTCCGGCCAGGCCGCCGCGACCTTGGCCATGCTGCGGCAATTCAGGGAAAAGCACGCACATTGAGGCGGCTTCAGTTTCAGGATGCCCCAGGGTGGGCGCGTCTCTGCTTGCACCTGACCTGAATATCCGAAAAACGTGGCTGTCCCGAAATCAGCTAACTCGCCATCCGCCGCGCGAGCACCCACGAAATCATCGAAACCGCCGCCGCCGCCACCACCCATCCGGCCTGTTCCAGTGGCCCCGACGCACCCGCGGCCAGATGCACGGGAGCCGCCGGCAATTTCATCGTGGCCATCGCCGGCCCCATCCGCCGTGCGAACTCCACTGCGGCCCAGCCGAACACCCCGGCCGCCACCACCAGCCCCGGCACCGCCCGTTTCCACGGGAAGGGAATCGGGGGCGGCGCTGCAGCCTCTTCGCGCACCCGCTCCATCACCGACGCGAGAAAGCCCGACGTGGGAACCAACGCCTCCTCCGCTCCGAGAATCTCGTCGATCCGTTTGTCCGTCATGCTCCCCCCTCCGTTCCCGCGCCCGCTACCGACGAACCCGCCTGTCCGTTCCCGAGTTTTGGAAATCGTCGTCGCAACAGCTCCCGCGCGCGCGACAGTCTTGCCTTCAGGGTACCCTCGGGCAGGCCCATGGTCCGCGCTGCCGCGGCCACGTCCTGGTCATGAAAATAGAACAGCACCACCGGCTCGCGATACCGCTTGGGCAACGCCAGCACCGCCCGCCGGACCACCTCGCAATGCGACCGTTCCTCAATCTTGGTCAGCTGATCCGCCTCCCGCGCCGGCTCCGCAATATCCTCCATGGCCAGGGTCACCGTCGGGAACCGCTTCAACTCGTTGCGATACACGTTCGCGGCCAGCGCAAACAGCCAGGTCGAAAAGCTCGATTCCTTCCGCCACGTCGCCAGCCCTCGCCACGCGCGCACAAACGCCTCCTGCGCCAGTTCCTCAGCTCGCCCGCGGTCGCGGCAGTATCGCCAGGCCATGTTCACCAGCGGCGCCTGCCACCGCCGCACGATGCCCTCGAACGCGCCCACCTCCCCGGCCAGCACCCGCTCGACGTCGGCAAGATCGGCGTCGGCTCGGGTCGGGGTCCCCGACGACGCGTCGTTCGTCGTTGGAGGACCGGCCTCGTTGTGGGCAGTCGTATTCATGGCTCGTCCATGCGGTGCGACAAGGAAATTCGCAAGCCGGTTGCATTTTATTCCGGATGCCCGGAGCCGCACGATAAGAGCGCTTCACCGGCCAAAAACCGGGTGCCCCATCCAAGCATTGCCGGGGCGCGTGCGCCCGTTCGCCCGGGCGTTTTGCCGCGTTCGCCTGCCTGTGCCATCATGACCCCGATGCAGCCCTCCCTCCCGCTCTCCTCGCTGCTGTCGTTTGTGCTCGTCGCCTTCACCATCGAGTTCGACAACGAAGCCGAGTTTCGCCTGCCGCATACCACCACCGATTTCGGAACCACTCCCGGCGACGTCGTTCACGCCCCGTGGCTGGTTTCGCTCGTCATGTGGATGAACTGCATGCGCTTCCTGGGCGAGGGAAGCCTCACCGCGCGCGAGCTGGCCCGCCGCGCACGGACAAAGACCAACTTTGCCGGCATGCATCGGTGGGGATACATAAAGATAGCGCCGGACCCCGCGGACAAACGGCCAAAGCCACCCAAGGCCGAATGGCTCGTCACCGCGAAACCCGGCGGCCGGCTGGCCTATGCCGCCTGGAAACCGCTGATGGGAGTGATCGAGAAGCGCTGGCAGAACCGATTCGGCCCCGAAGCCGTCGAGCGTCTCCGCGAATCTCTGCTGGCCCTCGTCGTTCAACTCGATCCGGGATTGCCCGACTGCCTGCCCATCCTGGGATTTGGATTGTTCAGCCGGGCGCTGAAATTGCCCCGCCTGGCAAACGCCCCCGACCTCCAATCGCTTCCGCTCTCCGCCTTGCTTTCCCGCGTGCTGCTCGCTTTCGCGCTCGAATTCGAACGGGATTCGCCCGTCTCGCTGGCCATCTGCGCCAACCTCCTGCGCGTCCTTGACGCAACGGGCGTGCGCGCCCGCGATCTGCCCCTGCTCTCCGGCGTCTCCAGGGAATCCATCGCCATGGGTCTGGGCATTCTACGCAAATCAGGCTTGGTGCTGGACGAGAAAGATCCCTCCGGCGTCCCGTGGAAGATCGTGCGGCTCACTCCCCGGGGCACGGCCGAGCGTCAGTCCGGTCTCGCCCGCATCAGCGAAATCGAAAAGCGGTGGCAATCGCGCTTTGGCCCGGAAACCATCCGCAGGCTCCGCGAGTCGCTGGAAGAACTGGCGGCCGACGGCGCTGCCCCGCACTCCCCGCTTTTTGAGGGTCTCGAGCCCCATCCCCGGGGATGGCGTACCTTCGTACGCAGGCCGCGCACATTGCCGCACTATCCCATGGTGCTTCATCGCGGTGGCTACCCTGACGGCAGCTAAGAGCAATCCCAGGATTTGTCATCCCCTGGGCCCAGCGAAGGGCCTGCTGTTGCATTTTTTCGAATTCCCCGGGGACACTTCTATTCCCGGACTGGTTCTCCTCCGCACTCGCAATTTGTGTCGTTCAAAAAAATGCAACCACGGTTGCGCTCCCCCTGTCCCACTGTGCGTAGAGGGGAACAAAGACCCCGGAGGAGAACGCCATGATGCACCTCGTTGCGCACTTGCTGATGGATGAGAACCGGATTCCGGACAACATGGGGCTCTGGATGTTTCTGTCGGTCGGATCCGTCTCCCTGTTCGTGATCTTTATCCCCCTGATCAGCTGGATCGACAGCCGCCGCAAAGAACGGGAGGCCTTCTATAAGGCCGACACCATGCGCCGCTTGGCCGAAGGCACCGGAGAAGGCGCCAAGGCCGCTATCCAGTTAATGCGGGAAGAGGAGCGCCTCAAGAGAATCAAGGCGCGGGAGGGGTTGAAGGTCGGAGGCTTGATCAATATCGGCGTGGGAATTGCGCTCATGATTTTTCTCCGCGTCCTGCTGGGCTCCGGTAGCGGGTCCCCCTATCTTTGCGGGCTCATTCCGGGCTTCGTCGGCGTGGCGATGCTCGCCTACGTCCTGTTCCTTGCCGAACCGCTGGAATAGGCGCGAATCCCCGCCCCGGCTCTGCGCATCCAAGAATTAGTTGTTAAAACGACTAATTCCGCCGGCCCCTGGTCTTCACCGCCGCGCAACCGGAGAGCCCCTCCTTGAACCCGAGACGACAGCCCGCCATCTTTCTCCCTCACGGCGGAGGCCCATGCTTCTTTATGGACTGGACCTGGGGCCCGCCCGATACCTGGCACGCCACCCGGCGTTTTCTCGAAGGGCTCCCCGCCACGCTGCCCGAAGCGCCTAGGGCCCTCCTGGTCATCAGCGGCCATTGGGAAGAGCCGGCGTTCACCGCGAGCTCAGCCCCCAGGCCCGGCCTCATATTCGATTACTCCGGCTTCCCGGTGCATACGTATCAGCTCACGTGGCCCGCGCCCAGCGATCCGGCTCTCGCCTCCCGCGTGTCCGGCTTATTGCAGCAGGCCGGGCTCTCCGCGGCGCTCAACCCCGATCGCGGTTACGACCATGGCGTATTTGTCCCGCTCAAGGTGGCCTTTCCGCTCGCCGACATTCCGGTCGTCACGCTCTCGCTTGCCGCCCGTTCTGACGGCGGGTTCGATCCGGCAGCGCACATTGCCGCCGGCCGGGCGCTTGCTCCGCTGCGCGACGAGGGTGTTCTCATCCTCGGCAGCGGGATGAGCTTCCATAATCTCCGTGCTTACCACCGCCCCGAGACCCTCGAGGCCTCGCGTGCATTCGATGCGTGGCTCACTGCCGCCGTCGAATCCCCCGCGCCCGGGCGCGATGCCGCATTCGTGAATTGGGAGACCGCTCCCCACGCGCGCTTCAGCCATCCGCGAGAGGAACACCTGCTCCCCTTGTTCGTGGCTGCCGGAGCCGGCGGCCATGCGCCCGGCAAGAGCATCTTCCACGACGAGCCCATGGGCGCCGCCATCAGCGCCTGGCGCTTCGACGGGTGACGCCGCGATACACTCCTTCCCATGGTCTTCACCAAGCGCCTCCGCGAAGGTGTCCGCCGCGGCCAGGTCACCTCGAGCGTTCGCATCTGGACGCGTCCCCATGTGCGCGCCGGAGCCCGCTACAAAATGGAGGAAGGCGAAATCGAAGTGGACTCGATCCAGCCCATCGGCCTTCCCGACATCACCCCGGCGCTGGCGCGCGAGTCGGGCTTTCTCGGTGTCCTTGACCTGCTCAAGGTGGCCAAACACGGCAAGGGCGAAAACATCTACCTCGTCCGCTTTCATTACGTGCCGCCCCGGAAGACGCGCAAATCCCCGCCTCAGCGCTGATATCCCCGCCTTTTTCCTGCCCCGCGCACGCCCGAATCCATGGCGATCGCCACCAGGCTGAACAGCATGGCCAGGTCGGTGCGCGCTTCATGCAGAAATCCTGCCACGCCGTAATGGGTCACATTCTTGGGCAGCGCGAACGGCCCCACTGGCCGGCCCAGCAGGATCGGGATCTTCGTCGTGACAATCGCCGTGACGATCACCGCAAGCAGCAGGATTGCCGCGTCGCCGGCAAAGAAATTCGCCAGCACCGCGGCCCCGGCGCCGATCTCCACGGCGCCCACGAGCGGCGCGAGAATGTGCGGGTATGGCAGTCCGATATGCGCAAACCTTCCCGCTCCCAGTTCCCCCGGATACACGAATTTCAAGACTCCCTCGGTGAGAAACACCACCGCGACAACCACCCGGATCAGCATCATGGGAAGGTTCTTGCGCATTGCATCGATTTTACGAGGGGAGCCGATGCTCTATTCGCAGTCCTCCAGGCATTTTGCTAACCTGCCGCGCTGCCATCCTGAACGCAGTGAAGAATCCGCGCTTGCCGCTGCGATGTAGCACCGCGAAATTCCCCGTGGCGATGAACCTCCCGGAACTTAGTTCGAAACGTTGTGACGGTCGCGGAAGCGTCACAATTTGGCAACACGGCCAATTGGGAAGGCGCTAGTATCACCGGCATGAGCATCTTGAATGGCAGCGCAATCAGAAAGATTGCTCTGATTGCTCTGTCTGTTGTTTTCGTGACGGTCAGAGCACAGTCAACAAAAGCGGAGGACACGCTTGCGAAGGATACCCAGGCGCGTGGGTATTGGTCGGACCCGGGGACAAAGCTCACGTGGGCGGCCAGAGACAACGGCAGAAACGTGAACTGGCACCAGGCGGGAAACTATTGCCGCAAGCTGCGCGTAGCCGGGTACGCAGACTGGAGACTGCCAACGATTGATGAGTTGGAAGAGCTGATCGACATGAAAGCGTTCGCTCCCGAACATGTTGGCGATAGTTCCATTCTCCATTTCAACTTCGATCGAAAGGTCCACGGTGGCCTGCTGCTGACAGGTCACGAATGGAGCAGCAGCCAGAGGCTTGATGATAGGGGGAAGCCTGCCGGAATTGCGTGGTGGTTCGATTTCGTGAATGTGCGGCGGAGCGACGACAGCAATGATGTCGGCCTCCTCGACAATTACGATAAGCGCGCGTTGTGTGTGCGAGATTCCGGGCCTGCTACGGACGGCGCGATGGCAACTCCATCGGGAGCTCAGGTGGCCGCAACGTTCTCTGACCCCGCGACCGGACTGATATGGGCGGTACGGGACAACGGCAAGAACGTGAACCTGGGCGAGGCGATGAAGTACTGCCACGATTTACGTTTGGACGGCTACTCAGGCTGGCGGCTGGCGACGATCGAGGAGTTGGAGGGGATTCAAGCCCTGGATGCCGGGGGTCGCGAAGATGCGAGAAAGCAAAACGGGCAGACGTCCATCGATCGCGGTGGTGGAATGCTCCTGCTGACTGGAGATTCATGGAGCAGCAGCCCGGTTACAAAGGACGGCGACAATCGGTGGTACCTCAGTATGAAGAGCGGAACCCGAGTCTTCGACGATCCGAGTTTCAGCCGTGCCAGGCGCGCCGTCTGCGTGCACGAACCTCTGGCTCGGCAACCTGGCCGACCCGGCGCGCTGGGATCTTCTCGCGGAGAACAGGGAACGCAGGAGCGCGGCTACTGGATCGACCCGGCGACCTCACTGATGTGGGCAGCAAGGGACAGCCTGGGTGGTTCGCACTTCTACCGGGACGGGACCAACTACTGCCACGAGATCCGGTTGGCGGGACACACCGACTGGCGTCTGCCGACCAAGGATGAAATGACGGTGATCTATGACCCGAATGCGGAGTCACCGGGGGCAGTCCCCCGATCCAACTGGCAAGCGCCCGAAGCCGACAGCTTCCACGCAAAGGGAAATCTGTTCCTGACCGGTATGGAATGGGTCAGCACTAGCGATAACGACGATGGCAATCCTTCGCATTACAGGTTGGTTTTCGACTTCAAGAACGGGAAGGCGGTACAGGAAAAGCGTTGGTTTGTCGAAGCGAGAGCCCTGTGCGTGCGCGGGCCGGGAGCATGATGCAGCTCACTCGACCCACCTGAGCGAATAACCGCCAATCCGGAAGTTACCCAGCCGCAACCGCCGGCATCACGAATGTGCCCGGTCCCGCCTTCATTACCAGGCTCCCCTCACAATGGAAGAATTGGAGGGCAGGGAAGCGCCTGCCCCAAGAGCAATTCCTCGATCCGTCCCCCGAGTTCCCGCGGCTTGGTCGCCGGCGCAAAGCGGTCCACCACCCGGCCCGTCCGGTCCACCAGGAACTTGGTGAAGTTCCACTTGATGCGCCTGGAGCCGAACAGCCCCGGCTTGGCCGTTTTCAGGAACCGGTAAAGCGGGTCCGCCGACGGACCATTCACATCGATCTTGGCAAACATGGGGAAGCTGACCCGGTAATTGTGCTCGCAGAACGCGGCGATTTCTTCCCCCGAGCCCGGCTCCTGCCCGCCAAACTGGTTGCAGGGAAAGCCCAGCACCTCCGGCCCCCCGTCCCGGTGCTTCCGATAAAGTTCTTCCAGTCCCGCATATTGCGGCGTGAACCCGCACTGGCTGGCAGTGTTCACGATCAGCAGCACCCGCCCTCGGAATTCCCCCAGGCTCGTCGAATGCCCGTCCAGCCGCCGGGCGGAAAACTCGTACACGGAGCCGGCGCCGCTTTTCATGGGCAGGCCACCTCGCTTCAAGGATGTCATGTTGCGTTCTCCTGCGTCTAAAGCTCATGCAATCCATGCGGGCGCAAGAATACCCTGCAGTTTTTATTTCCGGGGTCCCCACGAACAGGTCTTCGTTCGTGGGGTGGCCCTTATCGCAGGTCTTGATCCGCGGGAGAGCGGCCGGCCCGGTTCGGTCCGGTAGACTGGGTCAGGGCGCTTTGTAGGCCGGGCGCACGATCCGCCAGCCTGCGGGATGCGGGCGTTTCAACACACGTGGAGAATCGGCAACGAGCGGGGATGACGCCGCCAACGCGGATGTTTGGGAGCCCGTGGCCGGGTCAAATATAATCGTCTTTTCCTTGATGGCAGAACGACTTTACCAGCAATGAGGGTGTGCAAATTTTTCGCGTGAATCGGAATCATCGACTGCACCTTTTTTCTTTTTGCTCGCCGCGGGGTAAACGCCCGGTGAAGATCGGGCTCACTTCCCCGTGCAGCCCGGAAACCAGTGATTCCCCAGCGGGGAACAGGGAACAGAGGCCTCGGCTCTCCGCGATTTCTGCCCGCCTGGCTCGCGTCCTCGCCGTCGTGCTCGTGGCTTCCGCGGCCGTCGCGGCCCTGGCCCAGCAGTCCCAGACCATCGATCAGATCCGCGTCATCGGCAACCGCCGCATCCCTAAGGAAACCATTCTTGCCCGCCTGTTCACCCACGTCGGCGACACCTACGACCCCATCTCGATCGAACGCGACTTCAACTCCCTCTGGAACACCAGCTATTTTGAGAACCTCCGCATTGAACGCGAGGATACGGAAAAGGGCGTCATCCTCAACGTCTATGTCACGGAAAAGCCCACCATCCGCGAAATCAACTACCCCGGCCTGAACTCCGTGTCGGTATCGGACCTGCTGGACCGCTTCAAAAAGGAGAAGGTCGGCCTGACCCAGGAAGGCCAGTACGACCCCACCAAGGTCAAGCACGCCGAGGCCGTCATTCGCGAGGTCCTGGCCGAGCATGGCCACCAGTTCGCGACCATCAAAACCGTGGTCAAAACCATCCCTCCGGCCTCCGTCCAGGTGAACTTCAATATCAAGGAAGGTCCCACCGTCAAGGTCGGCAAAATCCAGTTCACCGGCAACCAGCACATCAGCGGCCTTCTGCTGCGGCGCGCCATGGTCAATCTCAAGCCGGTCGGCATCCCTTACTCGCTCATCTTCGAGAATCTTTTCGCCAAGACCTTCGACGCCAGCAAACTTGAGGAAGACTCGGAACGCCTTCGCCTCGCCTATCGCGACAAAGGCTACTACGCCGCCGCCGTCGAGGAGCCCAAGACCCAGATCCGCGACGAAGGCGGCCTCAACTGGCTCACCTTCCGCCCCAACAAGGGCAAGCGCATCGACATCCTCATGCCCATCGAGGAGGGCGCCCGGTACCGCCTCGGCACCATCACCTTCACCGGAAACAAGGCCATCACCAACCAGAGGGCGCTGCGAGCCCAATTCAATATCAAGGACGGCGACTGGTTCAATGCCACCGTCATCAGCAAGGGCCTCGACAACCTGAAGAAGGCTTATGGGCAACTGGGATTCATCAACTTTGGCGCCATTCCCAAGCCGGTGTTCGATGAGCAGAAGAAGGCCGTATCCCTCGAGGTCGACATCGACGAGGGCAAGCAGTTCTACGTCTCCCGCATCGAGTTCCAGGGCAACACCATCACCCGCGACCGCGTTATCCGCCGCGAACTGATGCTCGATGAAGGCCAGGTGTATAACTCCCAGGCATGGGAGTACAGCCTGCTCCGCCTCAACCAGCTCGAATACTTCGAACCTCTCAAGGTCGACCAGGACACCGAAGCCCACCAGGACCCCGAGGCCGGCACCGTCGACCTGCTGCTGAAAGTCAGGGAAAAAGGGAAAAACTCCATCGGCCTGAACGGCGGCGTCAGCGGCCTCTCCGGCGCCTTCCTCGGAGTCAACTACCAGACCAACAACTTCCTCGGCCTGGGCGAGACCCTCAGCGTCCAGGGCAATCTGGGCAACGTCAGCCGCCAGTTCCTGTTCGGCTTCACCGAACCCTACGTTCACAACCGCCCGCTCAATGTCGGATTCCAGATCTTCGACACCAAGCAGGACTACAACGCGGCCAAGAACTACCAGGCGACCACCGGCCAGGCGCTCAACCTGAGTTCGGCCCAGCAGGCCCTCACGCAGAACTACAACCAGGCCTCCACCGGGTTCAACTTCTCGGTGAGCTATCCGCTCAAGCGTCATGCCTTCCAGCGCCTGGGCTTCACGTACTCCCTTACCCGCTCCTCCATCACCGCGTTCAGCACCGCCTCGCAGACGTTCTTCCAGACCATCGCCTTCCGCTCCGGCATTCAGGGCTCCAACTCGCTGAACAACATCGTCAACAGCGAGGCTTCCTTCACCTATACCTACAACACGGTGAACAACCCACTGCGCCCGCGCAGCGGCAAGGAGTACACCGGCGTCTTCCAGATCTCCGGCCTCGGCGGGAACCTGCGTTATTTCGCGCCCTTCTTTGCCTACAAGAGCTTCCGTTCGATGCACTACCTCACGCCCAGCCCCAATGGCCATAACATCCTGGGCCTGCGCGCCCAGATCGGCTACATCCAGGGATACGGCGGCGACGTTGCTCCTCCCAATAATCGCTTCTATGCCGGCGGCGAAAACGAATTGCGCGGTTTCGACGTCCGCGGCGCGACGCCTTACGGATATGTGCCCAATCGCGTCATCGTCCAGCTCACCAACCCCGATGGCTCCTGCGTCCCCCGCGACCCCACCAATCCGCAGCTGAATCAGTGCATCCAGGTCCCCATTCCGGTTTACGGCATCGCGTCCATCGGCGGCGACACCCAGCTCACCACCAACGCCGAGTACCGCATCCCCATCGCCGGCCCCGTCATGTTCTCGTTCTTCGACGACTTCGGCATCGACACCGCCCTCAATAAGGGACAGTTGAAGCAGAGCCCCGAGGGCTTCGCTTCCCTTCTGGCCCCCCTTTACGGCTGCCCGGTGTACAACAACGGCGCCTGCCAGGGAGGGATTCCCGGCTCGCAGGTCGGTTTCCAGCGCGACATTCGCAATGTCTCCGGCACCAACTTCGTCCCCCGCATGTCGCTGGGCGCCGAGCTCTCGGTCATCATGCCGGTGGTCAATGCGCCCTTCCGCCTCTACTATGCCTACAACCCGCTGCGCTTGTACGAGCGCCCGTTCTGCAACAACGGTGTGCCGGGCGTGAATCAAAGCTGCTCGGCCCAGTTGATCACGCGCGACATGTTCCCCCCGGGCGGCGCGGGCGACTACACCTACGCGCAGGCGATCCAGGGCTATGGCGCCCGCAACCTGTTTCGCGAGCCGCGCAAAACCTTCCGCTTGACCGTCTCGACAACCTTCTAGGGCTGGTTTCAACAATCAGGTTTGTAACCGGGCACGACATCAGCCGTGCCGAAGAAGACCAAAAGTCATTTTTGCAACATACTTTGTGTGAACAAGGGAAGGAGTGAACCAGTGAACAGGAAAAGCCGGCCAACTTTCGGAATCCGCTTTTCACTTCTTCCCGTCTTCGCTTCTTCACTCTTTCTCGTCGGCGCCGTTCTGCCCGCGCAAACGCCCGATTCCAAGACAGCCGACCCTCCCCTGAAGGTTGCCGTCATCCAGTTTCAGCCCGCGGTTACCGCAACCAACGAATTCCAGCGGGACTTTGCCGAGTTGCAGAAGAAGTTCGATCCCAAGCGAACCGAACTGAAGAACCTCGGCGACGAGATCGACAAGCTTACGCGGGACCTGCAGTCCGAAGGCTCCAAGCTGGGCGAGGCGGAACAGGCCGCGCGCGCGCGAACCATCGACAGCAAGAAGAAGCAGGCCCAGCGCCTGGGAGACGATGATCAGAACGAATATCAGCAGGCTCTGCAGGAAATCTTGAATCGCATCGCGGCAAAGGTGGGGGACCTGCTCACCACGTACGCGAACGAGCACGGCTATACGCTGGTTGTCGACCGCTCCGAAAAACAGGACGAGACCCCGGTGGTGCTGTGGGCGAATCCCTCCGTCGATATCACCCAGCAGGTTGTCGATGCCTACAATGCGAAATCCGGCGTGCCGGCCCCGGCCGCTGCTCAGCCCACCGCGCCCCAATCGCCGCGTCCACCGAAATGATCGACGCGCCGGCTGGCTGAACCTGCCCTTCTCATCCCGGCTCCCTCATCCGTGTTCCCTCGTTTGACGCTCCCCACTCGCGCTCCTATAATCCTTACAGTTCCTGCTGCGTCTCCGTCCGCGTCGTTTTCTCTGCTCCGGCCGGGGTAGAGACCCCCCTAAGATGACGAGAGGTTTCTCAGGAGGCACGGGCCTGTTTTTGCGGCCACCCAGGGATTTCTAAGGAGTCTTCGATTCAAATGAAGCAATCGCTAGCATTCGCCGTATTGATGGCCTCGGGTATCGTCCTGGGCGCCGCCGCCCAAACACCCGCCGAGTCTGCCGCCGCAGCTCCTGCCAACACACCGGCCACCTCGGCCGCGGCTCCCGCTACACCCAAGATTGCTGTCATCGCGTTCCAGGTGGCTGTCGGCCAGACCAATGAGTTCCAGCGCAATTTTGCCGACCTGCAGAAGAAGTACGACCCCAAGCGGCAGCAGCTCAAGGCGCTCAACGACGAGATCGACAACCTCACCAAGCAGCTGCAGGCCCAGGGGGACAAGTTGAACGACGCTGAGCGCGCCACCCGCGCCAAGCAGATCGACGACAAGAAGAAGCAGCTCCAGCGTGACGGCGAGGACGCCTCCAACGACTTCCAGAATGAAATGCAGGAGATGTACCAGGGCCTGGCGTCGAAGGTTTACGACGTGCTCTCGACCTACGCCCAGCAGCATGGCTACACGCTGGTGCTCGATGTGGCTCAGCAGCAGACCCCGGTCCTGTACGCCGTCGACTCGACGAATATCACCAAGCCGATCATCGACGCCTACAACGTGAAGTCCGGCGTGCCGGCGCCTCCGCAACCTGCTGCTGGTACCCCCCCGGCCGCGCCTCCCGTGGCTCCCAAGCCTTCCGCCCCCAGGACCACGCCGCCTACCAGCCATTGATCCGCTCGCAGATGGCGAAGCCCCGTTTCGGCGGGGCTTCGCTGTTTGCGCTGCCGCCCTGGCAGTGTCTTATTTATCACAAATGGAAAAGGTTGCCCGATCCGGCATTATCATCTTCTGACCGCCCGCCCGCTGTGGATAAATTTGTGGATATCAGGGAGGTCCTATAAAAAAAATTGCCCGTTTACCCTCTTGTCAAATCGAACCAAATTCTGCTAGGACGAGTAAGTTGCTCATTCTATTTGTCTAAATGGGGTTCCAATTTCCTCGTTTTCGGCGCGCCCCCCAATCGCCCCAAAACCCTCCGCCACGCAAGCTTTCCACAATTGCGCATGAATGGATCGTGACTGCTTATGTGTCTCAGGTCACATATAAGAGGTCATTTTGCCTGATCTTCGCCCACCCGCAGCACCGCCAGAAAGGCTTCCTGTGGAATATCCACCTTCCCGATCCGCTTCATCCGCTTCTTGCCTTCCTTCTGTTTTTCCAGCAGCTTGCGTTTGCGGCTGATGTCCCCCCCATAGCACTTGGCCAGCACATTCTTGCGCAGCGCGCTCACGGTTTCCCGGGCCACAATTTTCGCTCCGATGGCCGCCTGGATGGCCACTTCGAACTGCTGCCGCGGGATCAGTTCCCGCATCTTCGACACCAGCAGCTTGCCCCGTTCGTAGGCGTGGTCGCGGTGCACGATGATCGACAGCGCATCCACCGGCTCGCCGGAAACCAGGATGTCCAGCTTCACCATCGGCGACTCCCACTCGCCGGCCAACTGGTAGTCCAGCGAGGCGTATCCGCGCGAAATCGACTTGAGCCGATCGTAGAAGTCCAGCACGATTTCATTCAGCGGCAGTTCGTAGGTGAGCATCACCCGCGTCGGCGTGATGTACTCGAAGTTGAGTTGCCGCCCGCGCTTATCCTCCACCAGCCTCAGGATCCCGCCTACATATTCCTCGTTGGTCAGGATGCTGGCGCGGATCACCGGCTCGCGAATCTTGTCGATGCTCTGCGGTTCCGGCCACCGCGACGGGTTGTCCACCGCGATCTCCGACCCGTCCGTCATCTTGATGTCGTACCGCACGCCTGGCGCGGTGGTGATCAGGTCCAGCTCGTACTCGCGCTCCAGCCGCTCCTGGATGATCTCCATGTGCAGCAGTCCCAGGAATCCGCACCGAAACCCAAACCCCAGGGCCACCGAACTCTCCGGCTCGAAGAAAAACGAGGAGTCGTTGAGACGCAGCTTTTCCAGCGCGTCCCTCAGCAGCGTGTGCTCGTGCGAATCCACCGTGTACAGGCCTGCAAACACCATCGGCTTGATGTCTTCAAAACCTGGCAGCGCCGCCGCCGCCGGTCGCTCGGCGTCGGTCACCGTATCACCGATCTTGGTGTCGCTCACGGTTTTCATCGTGGCCCCGAAGAACCCCACTTCGCCGGCCTTCAGTTCGGCGATCTCCACCGGTTTGGGCAGCAGCACGCCCATCGATTCAATCTCGAACGACTTCCCGTTCGACATCAGCCGGATCTGCTGGCCCTTGCGCATCGTGCCCTGCATCACGCGCACCAGCACGATCACGCCCCGGTAGGCGTCGAACCACGAATCGAAGATCAGCGCCTGCAGCGGCGCGTCGGGATCGCCTGTAGGCGGCGGCAGCCGGTGCACGATCGCCTCCAGCACGTCGCTCACGCCCTGCCCCGTCTTTGCGCTTACCGGGATCGCGTCCGTCGCATCCAGCCCCACCGCCTTCTCGATCGCTTCCTGGGTGCGCAGAATATCGGCTGAAGGCAAGTCGATCTTGTTGATGACCGGGATTACTTCCAGCCCATGATGGATGGCGAGATAGGCATTGGCCAGCGTTTGCGCTTCCACGCCCTGGCTGGCGTCCACCACCAGCAGCGCGCCTTCGCACGAAGCCAGCGAACGCGAAACTTCGTAGCTGAAGTCCACATGCCCCGGCGTATCGATCAGGTTCAGTTGGTAGGTATTGCCGTCTTTGGCCTTGTACATCATGCGCACGGCATGCGCTTTGATGGTGATGCCCCGTTCCCGCTCCAGGTCCATGGCGTCCAGTACCTGGGCCTGCATCTCCCGCCCGGTGACCGAGCCCGTTAACTCCAGGAGGCGGTCGCTGAGCGTCGACTTCCCATGGTCGATGTGTGCGATGATAGCGAAATTACGTAAGTACCGAACGTCCATCCAGAGTCGCCCGAAGCGGTATATTTTAGGCCGCCGTGGCGAGCCCCCATGGCATAGCTTATCATCGGCATAAGGTCTTACTTTCCATCCCAGGGCCTTACTTGCCGCACCGATCGCCGCGGTCCGGATACGCATGAGCTCTACACGAAACTGCTGTGTTGGCTGCCTTACGCTGGCTCTCCTCCTGGAGGGCTGCGGGCCTTCCCAGCCCGTGAAATCCCCGGTCGCCACCGTGCCCCAGGAGACAGCTCCCGAGGAGAAGGCGATGGCTCCGCCGCTGCCCCCCGCGCCTCCTCCGCAGCAAACGCTGCGCGACCAGAATGTGCAGCAACTCATCGACCAGGTGGAAAAAGCCTACGCCAACGGCGAGGCCGCTTATCGCAAAGGCCATCTCCCCGAAGCCAAGGCCGAGTTCGACCGCGCCGTTGACCTGATGCTCACCACCGGCCTCGACGTTAAGAGCGAGCAAAAGCTGCAAGACGAATTCGATCATATCCTCGACCAGGTCAACGCCCTCGAGATGGAGGCGCTCAAACTCGGCAACGGCTTCACCCCCAAGGTGGAGCCGACGCCCGCCGACGTGGCCAGCGACGTGACCTTCGAAGCCGTCGATCCCAGCATCGTCGCCAAGGCCCAGACCCAGCTCGCCACCACCAAGTCCGACCTGCCCCTGATCGTCAACGACTATGTGGCCGCCTTCATCAACTTCTTTGCCAATTCCCAGAAGGGCCACAACACGCTGCTCCACTCATTCCAGCGCTACGGCCGCTACAAGCAGATGATCGAACGGGTCATGGCCGAAGAGGGCGTGCCCCACGACCTGATCTATCTTGCCGTGGCCGAGTCCAGCTTCCAGCCCCGCGCCGTCAATGCCCGCTCCCGCGCCGGAGGCATGTGGCAATTCATGCCCTCGGGCGATTACGGACTGAGGCGAAATGTCTATGTCGACGAGCGCTTCGATCCGGAAAAGTCCACCCGCGCCTACGCCCGCTATATGAAATTCCTCTACGACACGCTGGGCGACTGGTACCTGGCCATGGCGGCTTACGACTGGGGTGCCGGCAATGTCCAGCGCGCCGTGCAGAAAACCGGCTATGCCGATTTCTGGGAGCTCTACCGGCGCCACAACCTGCCCGGCGAAACCCAAAACTACGTGCCTGAAATCCTGGCCGCCATCATCATCGCCAATCACCCCACGCAGTACGGATTCGACGACATCACCCTCGATCCCCCCGTGCTCACCGACACGGTCAACATCAACTATGCGGTCGACGTGCGCCTCGTTTCCGATCTCGTCAATGCGCCGGTCGACGAGTTGATGGCTCTGAACCCCAGCCTGCTGCGCATGGCCACTCCGCCCGACACCTCGTTCGACCTGCATCTGCCCGCCGGCACCGCTTCCATGTTCAACCAGGGGATCGTCCTCATTCCCGAAAGCCGGCGCATTTCCTGGCGCTACCATCGCGTCGTTCCCGAAGACACGCTTGCCACCATCGCTCACGCCTACAACGTCCGGATTGCCGACCTCGCCGAGGCTAACCAGCTGCGCGAAGATCAAGGGCTGTCCGGCATGGAAGCCCTCATCGTCCCCGTCGCGCCGGTGGCCACTCCCTTCCTTCGCACCGTCGTCTACACCTCAAGGCGAGGCGATACCCTGGTTTCCATCGCGGACCGCTTCGGCGTTTCGCTCGACCAGCTGCGCCGCTGGAACAAGATTTCTTCGGGCATCAAGGTGGATCCCGGTCGCCGCCTGTTCGTGGCTGACCCATCCTCAGGACGCGCCACCGCCGCCAGGCGGCGCGGCAAATCGCATGGCGGCGTGGCCGCCAGCAGCGCGGCTCATCCCTCCTCGGGTGGGTCCTCCTCCACGCGTACCACCGTTCATCATGCGCCGCATTCCACCGGCAAGCCCTCCGCCCATGCATCGCCCGGCACCGCGCCGCGAAAGAGCAGCGCGGCACAACGGGAAAAACTCTACGCCAAAAAACAAAAAGAATAGAGGAGCCTCACTCAACACTTGTCTTTTCGATTGCAAAGCCTCAAGCTATTGCTACAATGGCTTCCGCATGTGGAGTTGAATCATCCGCAGCACCAAGCAATCAAGCACAGCGCGAGACGCTGGAGGCAATGTGATGGATGAAGTTTTCAAGATGTACGCTATGAGCAATGGCGATGAGCCCTCTGAGATGGACGCCAATCACGATGAAGCTTTGGAAGAAGACGACGAAGTAGAAACCTCCAGCGTATTGACCTCTTCCGACGACGATGAACTCGGAGTTGAAGAGGCGATCATCGTAGTGTCCGAGTCCCCGAAACCCAAAAAACCACGCGCCAAAAAGGCAGCGCCTAAAAAGGCAGCAGCGCCCCCGCCGCCTCCGGCAGCGCCGGCCCCCGCCGCGGCCGCCCCGGCACCGGCCAAGAAGGCAGCCAAGAAAGCCCCTGCCAAAAAGGCGGCCAAGGCCGCAAAGAAGGCCGCAAAGAAGGCAGCCAAGAAGGCTCCCGCAAAGAAGGCCGCCAAAAAAGCAGCCAAGAAGGCGCCTGCCAAAAAGGCCGCGAAGAAGGCCGCCAAGAAGTCTGCCGGCAAGAGGGCTCCGGCGAAAAAGGCCGCCAAGAAGGCCGCCAAAAAGGCCGCCAAGAAGACAGGGAAGAAAGCTCCAGCCAGGAAGTCCGCTGCCAAAAAGAAGAAGAGATAACGCCCTTCGAGGCAAGCAAAGAGCCCGGCACTCCGCCGGGCTTTTTTGCGCCTGCCCGACTTTTCGCCACGCCAAACCTGAAAGCGGATAGCTGACAGCGGAAAACTGCCTGTACAGTATTCCCAATGAGCTCTGATTCTTTTCAGCAGGTTTCCGAGGCCGCAACCTGGCTGCGCTCCAGGCTGGCTGCGCCCCCGCCGCGCCTGGGCATCGTGCTCGGCTCCGGCCTTGGTGCGGTCGCCGATTCGGTGACCGATGCGGTCATCGTTCCCTACGCCGAGATCCCCCACTTTCCCCAATCCACTGTCGAAGGCCACTCAGGGCGCATCGTTGCCGGGCGCCTGGGCGGAGTTCCGGTCGTCATCATGCAGGGCCGCGTGCATTATTACGAGGGCTACTCCCCCGCCCAGGTCACGTTCCCCATGCGCGTCCTTGGCGCGCTTGGCCTGCAGGCGGTCGTGCTCACCAACGCCGCCGGCGGCATTCAGGACGGATATCGAATCGGCCAGCTCGTTGCGCTCTCCGATCACATCAACTTCATGGGCTGGAACCCCCTCACCGGCCCCAATGAACCGCGCTTTGCATGCATTCCCGGCGCCGGGCTGCGCTTCTTCGACATGACCGAGGCCTACTCGGGGCGCCTGCGGGCATTGGCCTGCGAAGCCGCCGCCG
>CAVPNO010000075.1:0-13343 GCA_963706455.1 uncultured Acidobacteriota bacterium
AAGCAGTGCTGGTCTACGCTTCCTCAGCTAAACGGACGGCCTCGATTCGTCCGGGGCCTTTCTTGGGAATCGTCTTTTTCTTCGACCGTGGCCTCATGATGTTGATAGCGGAAGCATCGAGCTGCGTCTTCAAATGCGCCGCATAGTATTTCTCAATCATCTCCACGCTCGTCCGGCAGTTTTTGGCTATCTGGTAGATGTCGGCACCTTCGAGCAGGCGCAGGCAAATGTACGTGTGGCGCAGGCTATATGCGGTTCTCGGCCTTCCGTCGCGGTCGGTGCGCAGTTTCTCTTCCTCAAGGATTGCGTTGAACAACTCACGTGGCCATTTCGGGAACAGAAGATCGGTAGGTCCGGGAGCGTGCCACTCACCGTTGGCCATTGATGCTGTGCGGCTGCCTGCTCTTCCTGGCCCTCCGTCTGGACGCAGGCGTGCTTTCAACCGCTCGAACGGATGCACGGCACCTGTTGTGCTCTTGCAATAGCCAACGCCTCGCTTGCCGCGTACTTCGATCTCAAGGATGGTTTGGCCGCTCCCCTCGTCTTCGATCACCGTCACATCGCGGAACTGAAGACGCCTCGCCTCGTCGGGGCGGAGTCCGGTGTTAGCGGAGAACAGAACATAATCGTGAAGTTGTTCCGCTTCCCAACGAAAACGGGGCTGCTTTGGGTCCTGCACACGTTTCCGCGTTGCCTCATAAAGCTGCCTGTACTCTTCCGGTGAGAACCATGCTCTATGGGAAATCTTCGGGGACGCGCGATATGGCGCTGAGAAATCCGGAAGATGATCGACCCATCCATGCCGCAGAGCCGTTTTGAAAATCTGGCGCAGCGTCACGATCTCCTGGTGCATAGTGCTACGCGCTGGAGGTTTGCCGCGCAAGGCCTTGCACTCTTCAAGTCGATGGACGCGATATTCGTCGACCTTGCCCGCCGTGATCTCAGGTAGCACCATGCTGCCGAAGAACGGGATCAGATAACCATTGACACGCGCGTGCTGTCCGCTCGCATATTTCGCGCTGCGCTGTCCCTGCGTCATGATGTCAAACTCGCGCAGGTACAACTTCGCAGCTTCTCGGAACAGCTTGCCGCTTTTCAACTGACCGTCTCGGAGCTTGCCGCGCAACTGCAGATACCAGTCTTCCGCGAATTCCTTGGCTTTCGAGAGGCTGTCTTCTTTGGTGGTCGTGCGCCGGTTCTTTCCGGCCAGATAGGTCGCGCATTGCCAACTGGAACTGTTCGGACGCTTGTAAACGTGAACTTTCCCACCGAGGATAGTGTGATGCTCTGACATGGGGCTGCACTCCTGCTTCTCTATAAGAATCGCAAAAGTGTGGAAGAGTTGCGCAAGTGGTGCGCTGCGTACAACCTCGAATCAAGTCGCTTATATTAAATTAGTTAAATGGGAATGTGGGTTTTGAAAGCCGATTTTGAGTCCGCTGCGTCTGCCAGTTCCGCCATCCCGGCCGGTTGGGTGGCAACTCAAAGTATCGCACAGGCTTTCGTCCAAGTGCTACGCGCCGGGTGTGCCCTCGCCAACCACGCAGTCCTGGGACCCCTACCCCACCCGGATCCCCACCCGCCCAGTCGCCCAGGTTGCCCCGGCAATTCACACCACAGGCATGCGAAAATACAGATAACCGCGATGAACACCACCAACCCCGCAGTTGTTCCTGAGCCGGTTGCGATAACTCCGGAGTTGCTGGCACAGCACAGCATCACTCCCGACGAGTACGAACGCATCCTGGCTGCGCTCGGACGTGTGCCTTCGCTTACAGAACTGGGCATCTACAGCGTGATGTGGAGCGAGCACTGCTCCTACAAGTCGAGCCGCGTGCATCTCCGCCGGCTGCCCACCCACAGCGACCGCGTCGTCCAGGGGCCCGGGGAGAATGCCGGCATCATCGATGTCGGCGATGGCTGGGCCTGCGCATTCAAAATTGAAAGTCACAATCACCCCAGTTACATCGAGCCCCACCAGGGTGCGGCAACGGGCGTCGGGGGCATTCTGCGCGACATCTTCACCATGGGCGCCCGCCCTCTCGCGGTTATGGATTCGCTGCGCTTCGGCCCCATTGCTCCCGAGACCGGTGTTGATCCGGATCTCACCGCAAAGAATCATTCGATCATGGAAGGCGTGGTCAGCGGCATCGCCAGTTATGGCAACTGTTTCGGCGTTCCCAACCTCGGCGGCGAAACCAAATTCGAGCCCTGCTACAGCGGCAATCCGCTGGTGAACGCGTTCGCGCTCGGCCTGGTGCGCAAGGACGAGATTTTCTACGCCAAGGCCTCCGGAACCGGCAACCCGGTGATTTATGTCGGCGCCAAGACCGGCCGCGACGGCATCCACGGCGCGACCATGGCCAGCGAGGAATTCAAGGAAGGGTCGGAGCAGAAGCGGCCCAATGTCCAGGTCGGAGATCCCTTTATGGAGAAGCTCCTCCTCGAGGCGTGTCTCGAGGCCATGAAGACCGGCGCCATCGTCGGCATCCAGGACATGGGCGCGGCCGGCCTCACCTGCTCCACCTGCGAAATGGGGGCGCGCGGCGGCGTCGGCCTCGACGTTGAGCTGGATCAGGTTCCCCAGCGCGAAACCGGCATGTCGGCATACGAAATCATGCTTTCCGAGAGCCAGGAGCGCATGTTGCTGGTCGCGGAGAAAGGCCGCGAAGAAGAAGTTCTGCGTGTCTTCGCCAAATGGGGCCTCGATGCCGTGATTGTCGGCACGGTCCAGCCGGAATCGCGTCTTCGCATCCGCCATCATGGCGTCCTGGTCGCCGACATACCCAATCAGTCGCTTACTGACGATGCGCCGCTCTATCATCGCCCGGTCGGCACGTGGAAAGCTCCGGTTCCCGCCGATCCGCCCGATGAAATCCTCGCGGCGCTTGCCGAGGATCGTGATTACCTCGCCGATCTGAAGAGACTTCTCGCCAGTCCCAATGTCTGCTCCAAACGCTGGGTTCACGAGCAATACGACACCATGGTGCAGACCAACACCGTGATCGGTCCCGGCGGCGAAGCGGGCGTGATGAGGATCAAGGGAACAGGGAGCAGGGAACAGGGAACAGGAGAGCGGGGGCTGGCGATGGCGCTGGATGGAAACAGCCGCTGGTGCTATCTCGATCCCAGGCTGGGCGCGATGCACGCCGTCGCCGAGTGCGCGCGCAAGGTTGCCAGCACCGGCGCGACGCCGGTCGCCGCCACCAACTGCCTCAACTTCGGCAATCCCGAAAAGCCTGAAATCATGGCCCAGCTTTCCGCCGCCATCGACGGCATCGCCGAAGCATGCACTGCTCTGGGTACACCCATTACCGGCGGCAACGTATCTCTTTACAATGAGACTCGCGGCGAAGGCATCTATCCCACGCCGGTTCTCGGCATCGTCGGCATCCTCGACGATGTCATCCAGGCCGTGCCCGCAGGCTTTCAGCGGCCGGGCGACACGCTCCTTCTTCTCTGGCCTGTTCCGCGGGGCGAGAATCCCGACCCCAATCTGGAGGTTCCGCTGAATCCACCTCCCATCAGCCAATACCCGCTTCCCGCGTTAGAGGAGCAGGCCAACCCCCACGAAGAGCCCGAGGCATCCGACGCGGAAGCCTCTGCGAATTTCGCCTCTTTCGGTTCGTCCGAATTCGCCAAGGTCGTGCTCGGCAGCCTGTGGGGGACGCCGCCTGCGCTCGATCTCGAGGCCGAATCCGACCTGCACTCGCTGCTGGAAATCCTCGCGGCCCGCAAGTTGATTCACTCCGCTCGCGACATCTCCGACGGCGGCATAGCCGTGGCTGCGGCTCAGGCTACCTTCAGCAATGGCATTGGCGCCGCCATAGCCCAGGATCGCGCACTGTTGAGACATCCCCTCTTCGGCCTCTTCGCCGAGCCGGCCTCGATCATGCTGATCAGCGCGCCCCACCATCATGTTTCCGAGATCGAAGAGATAGCCGGCCGGTTCAGCTTCTTTGCAGCCCGTATTGGCACCACCGGCGGCGCAAACCTCGAAATCTCCGTTGACGGAGAGCCTTTTATTTCGGCATCGATCGACGAACTCCGTACCGCCTGGGCCACCGCCCTGGAAGCCACTCTCCACGGCGAGGTCCTCGCATGATGCGTTTGCTCTACCAGGGCGTGCCGGATTCCGAAAAGCAGGTCTTTCGCTGCGCTCAGGGTGACAAGGATTTAAATCGCGGAGCCTCAGGTTTGTCCCTGCTCCCTGCTCCCTGCTCCCTGTTCCCTGCCTTTGATAAGCTCCACGAGGAATGCGGCGTGGTCGCCATTCACGGCCACCCGGAAGCCGCGCGCGAGGCCTATCTTGGCCTCTACGCTCTGCAGCATCGCGGCCAGGAGTCGGCCGGCATCGCCACCGCCGATGGCCACCACCTGGCCAACATCAAAGGCATGGGTCTGGTTTCGGAAATTTTCACCGACGAAGTGCTGGCCAAGCTCCCCGGACGCATGGCCATCGGCCACACACGCTACTCCACTACCGGCGACTCGGCGCTGCTGAATGCGCAGCCCATCCGCGTCGAATCGACCAAGGGCCTCATCGCCATCGCCCACAACGGCAACCTCGTGAACCTGGGAACGGTACGAACGAAACTGGAGCGCGCCGGCGCCTACTTCCAGACCACGTCGGATTCCGAGATCATCGTCCAGCTCATCGCCCATTCGCGCGCCGGCACCCTGGTCGATGCCATCGCCGACTCTCTCGCGCAGGTGGAAGGCGCCTTTTCGATCGTGATGATGACCCGCGACCGCATCTTTGCGGCCCGCGATCCACGCGGCTTCCGCCCGCTGTCCATGGGCCGCATTCGCAACCCCGAAGGCCCCGACACGGTGATCTTCGCTTCCGAATCCTGCGCCTTCGACCTGCTCCGCGCCGAGTTCGTTCGCGATGTCCTGCCCGGCGAGCTTGTCATGGTCACCGAAGACGGCGTGACCAGCCGCCAGTACGCCACCGGCGTTCCGCAGTCGAGCTGCATCTTCGAGCACGTCTACTTCGCGCGCCCCGATTCGAAAATTTACGGCCGATGGGTACAGGAAAGCCGCGACCAGATGGGCCGCCAACTGGCCCGGGAATCCGGCGTGCCCGCCGACCTGGTCGTGCCCGTGCCCGACTCCGGCGTGACCGCCGCGCTCGGCTATGCGGAAGAAGCCAGTCTCCCGTTTCGCATGGGCCTCATCCGCAACCATTACGTCGGCCGCACCTTTATTGAGCCCGAGCAGCGCGTGCGCGACTTCGGCGTTCGCCTCAAGCTCAACCCGGTGCGCAACCTCCTCGAAGGCAAGCGCGTCGTGCTGATTGACGACTCCATCATTCGCGGAACAACGTCGAGAAAGATTGTCCGCATGGTGCGCGGCGCCGGCGCCAAAGAAGTGCACCTGCGCATCAGTTGTCCGCCGACCATCTCGCCTTGTTTTTATGGCGTCGACACGCCCTCCAAGCGCGACCTCATCGCCGCCAACAAGTCCGTCGAGGAGATCCGCCAGTTCATCGAAGCCGATTCGCTCGCCTACCTATCGCTCGAAGGCCTGCTGAAAGCCTGCGGCGGCACGGACGCGGAGAACAAGGGCTATTGCGTCGCCTGCTACACCGGCAACTACCCCACGCAATGGGTCGACGTCGAAGACATTCTGCCGGCGGCCGCTGCTATATAACTCTCGGCAGCATCCGGTTTGTTCCCCGCAATTCGACACCCAACCCTCGCAACTCTCTCTCGCGAGAATGGGAAACCACGATCCTGCCAATCGAGCCAGGAATGGCAGCCCATTCCTATACGATCAAATCCAGCACGAAAACTGTTCACTGCTCTTGAGGTAAGCATGTCCCGACAGCGGCTGCTGTTTGCCATCACGATCTTTCTGGCGTCGTTTCTGCTCTTCCTTGTCGAGCCCATCGCCGCGCGGCAGTTGCTCCCGGTCCTCGGCGGATCGGCGGCCGTCTGGATCACCTGCCTGGTCTTCTTCCAGACCGCGCTGCTCGTCGGATATGCGGGTGCGCGCCAAATCGCCCGCTATTCCCAGCAGAGCAGGTACATTTTTCCATTGATTTTTTCCTGCATCTTCGCCATCGGCTGGGCTGCGTGGCCCTCGCTCCCCTGGCACGAATCAAACCATCCCATCTATACCGTGTTTCATTTTCTAGGCATCTGGATCGGTCTGCCATTCGTGATGCTTTCAGCCACCAGCCCTCTTCTTCAGGTATGGTGGGCACGTCTGGAGAACAGCGAAATTCCGTACCGCCTCTACGCCCTCTCGAACCTCGCTTCCCTGCTGGCACTGGCCGCGTACCCGAGTCTCATCGAACCTCATCTCACGCTGCACGTCCAGCGCCTCGCCTGGTGCGCTGGATTCATCGTGTTCGCGGTTCTTGCGAGCATTTTGGCAGGCAAGATCCCAACAGCCTCGCCGTCACCCGCCACGTCGTCCGCCGACAACCTATCCGGTGCGCCCGCTCCGCTTTCCCACAAGCTCCTCTGGTTCCTTCTCCCGTTGGGCGCCGCCATGCAACTCAGCGCCATCACGGCTTATCTCACCGCCAACGTCGCGGCCATCCCGCTGCTCTGGATCCTGCCCCTCGGCGTCTATCTCATCACCATCATCCTGGCCTTCCAGTTCCGCGTCCTTCTGCCGTGGGGCATCATTGCCCGCTTTATGGTCGTCATGCTCGCCGGGCTGGCTTATTCCCTCTCCAAGACCAACACCTCCTGGCCGCTGTGGCTGTCGATTACGTTTTTCCTCATCGAGCTGTTCTTTGCCTGTATCTTCTGCCATGCGGCGGCCACCGGCCTGCGCCCGCAGCGCGCATCTGAGGCCACGCTCTTTTACCTGCTTTTCGCCGCTGGCGGCGCGGCCGGCTCGTTCCTGATCGGCATCGCTTCACCCCTGATCTTCAATCTCAACCTCGATCTGCCCCTCACGTTCCTGGTCACGGCGCTGCTCGCGCTCGTGGTCACGTGGCGCGGCATCTGGAGCCAGCGCGTGGTCTGGATCGTGGCCAGCATCGGCATGGTGGTGGTCACCTTCATGGTCCGCCATGCCGTCCTTCACGATGCCACTGTCACCGTCCGCAACTTCTACGCCAGCCTCCGCGTCACCCAGGACCTGTTCAGTTATCCCGGCACCACCGTCCGCACGCTGATGAACGGCAGTATCCAGCATGGCACCCAGATCTTCGGCACCGACGATCTGCGCCATACCCCCACCACTTACTACGCTCACGACTCCGGCGTCGGCCTTGCGGTTCGCTTCTGCTGTGGCGACGAACAGCATGCCCGGCCGCGCAGCATCGGAGTCATCGGCTTGGGCGCCGGCACTATCGCAGCTTACGGTCGAGCCGGTGACCACATCACCTTCTACGACATCAATCCCGCGGTCGTCCCGATCGCCCGCAACGTCTTCACCTACATCCGCGACTCGCCGGCAAAGATCGACATTGTGGTAGGCGACGCCCGTACATCGCTGGCTCGGGAAGAGCCTCAGAACTTCGATGTGCTCGTAGTCGATGCCTTCTCCGGCGATGCCATCCCCATCCACCTGTTGACCCGCGAGGCCCTCGACCTCTACCGCCGCCACCTCGCCCCCGGCGGTATCCTGGCGTTCCACATTTCCAACCGCCATGTCGATCTCGAACCGCCGATCGCCGCCATGGCCGCTTCCGCCGGTATGGAGGCGCGCCATGTCTATAGCCTCGGCAAGGAGACTCCCTGCGAGTATTCCTCCACCTGGATGCTGGTCACCGCCGACCCCGCATTCTTCCTTCAGCCGGAACTGGTAGCCCACGCCTTCTTTCCCGACACCAGGCCGGGCCTGAAGCCCTGGACCGACGACTACTCGGCGCTGCTGCCCGTGCTGCGCTGGTGACCCATCAGGGATCAGGGATCAGGGAAGGACGAAGGAAGGGATCAGGAACCCAGGTTGCGCTGACCCCTGACCCCTGATCCCTGATCCCTGTATTTCAAGTCACAGGACGTTCACATATCCGGTGTGATAGCATCCGTTTCTTAACTGAGAGACGTCCGCCGGACCCTTCTCAACGCCGCGCGGGCGACTGCCCGGAGTTTTCCCTGCATGGACGAGGAAGACGGCAGACCCGGAGCCAGGGCCTTAAAATCCGGCCCCCTCGATGCCCGGTGCGGCGTCCCCACCCCGTCCCTGCAAATACATCTCGGAAATAAGGCTGTCCTCCTGAGCGCAGCGAAGGACCCGCTATTCGCGATGCTCCTCCACCACCACATTCCGATGCCCCATCCTCGCGACTTCTTTCTGTCACGGGGACTCCGAATCCGGGTGCCCAGATCCCCAGTTTTGGGTCCGGGGGATCGATTTCCGCACCTCCAAAGCTCTAATCCAAATCGAGGAAAACCATGAAAACGTACCAGGGAAGTGAGATCCGAAACGTAGCTGTAGTGGGGCATGCGCACAGCGGCAAGTCCACCTTGATTGCCGCTCTGCTGCATGCCGCCAAAATGACCCCGACCCAGGGCCGCGTCGAAGATGGCTCGGCCGTTACCGCTTACGACGAAGAAGAAGTAGCCCGCGGCACCACCATGCAGAACGCCGTCGCCTTTGCCGAATGGCAGGGCGTCAAGATCAACTTCGTCGATACTCCCGGCTTCCACATGTTCACTCACGAGGCCCGCGCCGCCCTGCTTCCCGTCGAGGCCGCCGCGGTGGTGGTCAACGCCCAGAACGGCGTCGAGCCCGTCACCGAGCGCGTGTGGCGCTTCGCCGAAGAAGCCAACGTTCCCCGCTTCGTGGTCATCAACCAGATGGACCACCCCAAGGCTGGCGGCGGAGATGGCCTCTGTGCCCTCATCGATGATCTCCACGAGCGCTGGGGCCGCACCTGCGTCCCGGTCCAGCTGCCCATCGTCGATGCCAACGGCTTCCAGGGCGTAGTCGACCTGGTCACCATGGAGGCCTTTACCTATACCCCCGACGGCGACGGCCGCGGCAAGATCGCCGAAATCCCCGCCACCCTCGCCCATCCGGCCAAGGCCGCGCACGAAGCGCTGGTCGAGCTGGTCGCCGAGGGCAAAGACGAGCTGATGGAAGAGTATTTCGCTGAAGGAACCATTCCCGAGCAGCACCTCATCACCGCTCTCCACGAAGCCATTCGCGAAGATCGCATCTTCCCCGTCCTGTTCGCCAGCGGCGCTACCAATGTGGCCACCGACCACCTTCTCGACTTCATCAAGGTCTATGCCCCAGCGCCCACCGAGCGCGCGCCCATCTCGGTAAAAACCGCCGCGGCCGCCGCCGTAGCCGCCGGCAATGGCGGCTCGGATTCCGACCACGCTGAAGGCGGCGCTTTCCGGGCCGTCTCCGACTCGGAACCCTGCGCCCTGTTCGTCTTCAAAACCATGTCCGACCCCTTCGCCGGCCGCATCAGCTTCTTCAAGGTCGTCAGCGGCGTCATCAAGAACGACGCCACGGTGGAGAACTACACCCGCAAGGGCCAGGAACGCCTCTCGCATCTGTCCATCATGCAGGGCCGCAAGGCCGTCGAAGTGCTCGAACTCCATGCCGGCGATCTCGGCGCGGTAGCCAAGCTCCGCGACACCCTCACCGGCGACACGCTCGGCGTCAAGGGCTCCGACATCCAGGTCGAACTGGCGACGCTCCCCGAGCCCGCCATGACCTACGCCATCGAGCCCAAGTCCCGCGCCGACGAAGACAAGCTCGGCCCCGCCATCCACAAGCTCATGGAAGAGGACCTGCTCATCCGCTTCTTCCGCGATCCGCAGACCAACGAGTTCCTGATTGCCGGCGCCGGCCAGCCCCACATCGAGGCCATCGTCAACCGCCTCAAGAAGCGCTACCACGCCGAAGTCACCCTCAAGGCCCCCAAGGTCCCCTACCGCGAAACCATCCGCGCCAAGGCCGACGGCGCATGGCCGCCACAAGAAGCAGACCGGCGGCCACGGCCAGTTCGGCGACTGCAAGATCCGCATGGAACCCCTGCCCCGCGGCGGCGGCTTCGAGTTTGCCAGCGAAGTCTTCGGCGGCGCCATCCCGCGCAACTTCATCCCCGCCATCGAAAAGGGCATCGTCGAGTCCGCCGCCCGCGGCTATCTCGCCGGTTACCCGGTGGTCGATTTCAAGGTCATCGTCTACGACGGCAGCTATCACGACGTCGATTCCAACGAACTGTCGTTCAAAATGGCCGGCCGCCTCGCCTTCCGCAAGGGCATGGAGCAGGCCAAGCCCTGTCTGCTCGAGCCCATTATGAAGGTGGAGATCGAAGCCCCCGACGAATTCGCCGGGACGCTGATGGGCGACCTCAACGGCCGCCGCGGCCGCGTCCAGGGCATGGAATCCAAGGGCCGCACCACCGTCATCAACGCCGAAGTGCCCATGGCCGAAATGCTCACCTACGGCACGCAGCTCACCTCCATGACCCAGGGCAAAGGCAGCTACCGCATGGAGATGGACCACTACGACATCGTCCCGCAACTGGTCGCCGACAAAATCCTCGCCAACGCCAAGCGGCCCGTCGAGGAAGAAGAAGAGTAGTCTCCTCGCAAATCACCTGGGTGCCCCAGGTCCCGCTTTCGGGACCTGGGATTCCTTCTTACCCCCGCGCAGTGAAGGACCAGCGTTTCCGTTCGTTACCCCTTTATGTTTCGCGCCCCATCTTCGCGACACTTTGTCGCGAGGAAGGGAATAACGACCTTCATCGGCTCTGCACCTTCGCTGCGAAGCGATCCCTGGTTGGAACCGCGCTCCGGCTCTGCCACCTTACTTCTTCGCCTCGACCATGTCCTCCACCACCCACAATTCCTCGCGCACCACGGTCCTGTACTTGTCGTACTCCGCGAAGGTGGCGTCGAAATCCATGTCGGGATGCACCTTCTTCCAATACTCGGGATACTTCGAGTCGTTCTGGAGCTGAAAGAACGCTTCCCAACTTGGATACACGTCCACCGTGAGCCCGTCAAAGGGCTGCGCCGCGCCATCCGGAATCACTCGAGCAGCCACCGACCAGCCGCGGGTCATGCCTTTCTCGTTCAGGAACTCCGACATCGGCTTCCAGGCCTTCGTCTCCATATCGATCCACTTCCGGTAATTCTGCATCGACCAGTCCTTCAGCTTCAGATAGTTGAGCGACAGGTAATCGCCCTTTTGCACACTTCCTGTCTCGACCGCGATCTGAAACATGCCAGAAGTCGCCAATTCGCTGGTGGCATTACGGGCCTGCGAATACTGCTCCGCCGTCAAATCGACTCCGGCCTTCTTCATCAAAGCGTCCATCTCTGCGGCTTCTAACGGTTTGGGAGGAATGCCCGGATAGATCGCTACAACTTGGTAGTCGCATTCGTTTTCGGTTCCCATCGGCAGTACTGCGCGCACTAAGAGCCACGAAGTCAGCACGCCGGAGTCGACCCGGGCCTGCGCAAACTTGTGCAGCATATCCGCGGCGAACTTATCGAAATCGGCGCCCTTGCCGGGTTTCACCTTCACGCAGTTCACATGGTAGAAGGGACTAGGCGCCGGTTGTTGGGCAACACCCGCACCGGAAACCGCCGCGGCCACCGCGACGGAGGCAAACAATCCAAGTATCTTCATGGAAACCTCCAGGGAATTCGCTCAACAAGCTGGCGGGCGAGGAGGCTCAGTTGGACCAAGCTTTGAGCTTGCTCAAAACAATACGCGCAAAACTTCCCATCCAGGAAATTTTTCTGTGTCACCTGTTATCCTGAGTCTCCTTTGCTTTCCCGGCGATCCTTTCTCGGCACTTCACTGGCGGCGACCGTCGTCTCCGGCCCCATCGCCAACGCAGCTCCCGCTCGAAGGCCGTCCACGTTCGTCGATCTTCTTCGCCCGCCCGACTCAGTCATCGCATTTTCCGGCCTCGACAACCCACTTCCCTTGGAGCGATCAGGCTCGCGCTTCACCGCAAAGAACGTGTCCCTCGAATTCATCCAGAGCGACGCCGCCCTCGAAGCCCACCTCCTCTCTCCCGATCTTGCGCTCACCCACCTCCACGCCCGCTGGCGCGCGCGCATCGACGAAGGTCTGCTCTGTTTCGGCGACGACTGGGAGCGCAGCTATGGAACCCTGTGCTGGCGCGCCATGGAACCCGAGCGCCCCATGCCCTGGTATTTCGCCACCCACGACGGCCACTCCCTCCACGGGTACGGCGTGGAAACGGGCGCCGGCGCCCTGTGCTTCTGGCAGATCGATCCCGAAGGCGTCTCGCTCTGGATGAGCATCAGCAACGGCGGCGACGGAGTCGAGTTGGGGCAGCGCCCCCTGCATGTCGCCACCGTCGTTGCCCGCGAGGGCCACGATGGCGAAGAACCCATGACCGCTCTGCGCGCCCTCTGCCGCCGCATGTGTGCGTTCCCTCGCGCCGCGGAAGGTCCCTTCTGGGGCGTCAACGACTGGTATTACGCCTACGGCCACAACAGCCGGCAGATGCTTCTCGACATGACCGACATCGCAGTTGGCCTGGTTCCTGCTCGCGGTCCGAAGCCGTTCACGGTCGTCGACGACGGATGGAAGGATGGCTCCTCGGCGTTTCCCAGCATGGCCGACTTCGCATCCTCGGTAAAACGGAAGGGAGCGCGCCCGGGCATCTGGATCCGGCCGTTGCAGGCCGACGCAAACACGAACCCAAGTCTGCTGCTGAGCCCGCAACGCTTCGGCAACCGCACCGCTCGCGCACAGGAGAAGGCGTTCGATCCCACCATCCCCGAGGCCCTGGAACACGTTCTTGAAAAGGTCCGCCAGGTCGCGTCATGGGGCTTCGAGTTGATCAAGCACGACTACAGCACCTACGACCTGCTCGGCCGTGGGGTTCGACCATGGCCGCCGACCCGCCGAATCCGGCTGGCATTTCGCGACCGCAGCGCACCACCGCGGAAGTGGCCGGCGCGTTCTACGGAGCGATTCGCGAGGCCGCCGGCAGCGCGCTGGTCCTGGGCTGCAACACCTTCGGCCACTTGGGCGGCGGCGTGTTCGAATTGCAGCGCACCGGCGACGACACCAGCGGCCGCGAGTTCCACCGCACCCGCCGCATGGGCGTCAACACGCTGGCCTTTCGTGGCCCGCAGCACCGCGCCTTCTTCGACCTGGATGCCGATTGCGCGCCGATCACGCCGCAGGTCCCCTGGGAGCTGAACGCGCAGTGGCTCGACCTGGTCGCGCGTAGCGGCACCGCCCTGTTCGTCTCGCCCGACCCTTCCGTGGTGGGCCCGGACCAGCGCGCCGCGCTTCGTGAGGCGATTGCGCTGTTATCCTCCGATGCCGGCCCTGCCGAGCCCGCCAGCCTGTTCCACGGCTCTACGCCGGAGATGCTGGCGCTCCGCATGGGAGAAAAGCAGTGGCAATTGGGGCGT
>CAVPNO010000076.1:0-8293 GCA_963706455.1 uncultured Acidobacteriota bacterium
ATCTCCTGGCGAAAGAGCCCGAATTCGTAATTGATTCCATATCCGTATCCGGGCATGTGCAGGCTGGCGAGCGAATCCAGGAAGCAGGCCGCGAGCCGTCCCAGCCCGCCGTTTCCAAGAGCGGCATCGGCTTCGGCTTCAAGAACATCCGACAGCTTCAGCCCCAGCTCCGCCAGCGCATCTTCGATCATGCCGTAGATTTGGAGGTTCTGCAGGTTGTTTCCCAGCGACCGGCCCAGAAGGAACTCCATGGACAGGTAATAAACCGACTTCGCATCGGCCGCGCCAAATCGAGCCGAACTCTCGAGCAGCGCGTCTACGAGCGCCGGGCGCAGAGCCACAGCTGTGGCCCTGAACAACTCATCGGGCGTAGCTTCCCCTGGGGCTTTTGCGAACTGATTGCGAATTTGTTGCTTAATAAGATGCGCCCACTCCGCCGGTAACACGGGCGCAGATAGTGCCATATTGTTAGTCATGTTCATAAATCACCTTCTCGTTTTCACCTTCTAAGCGTTCCGGCCATTGGGGGGCTGATTTCTATGCGACGCCACTTCAACTCGGTTGCGCCCGTTATTTTTGGCCTCATAGAGCGCTTTATCCGCCGCCAGCAGTATCTCGGTCTGCGTAAGGTCGACGTTAGCCGAGACAAGCGTAGCGCCGATGCTGACGGTAATCGCCACCTTGGCCTGATCGAAAGCGATGGGCTCATTGGCGATCGACGCCCTGAGGCGATCGGCGCTTGAGTGGATCTGGGTCTCATCGCATCCCGGAAGTACGACCAGGAATTCCTCTCCGCCATACCGTCCCACAATGTCGAAGGATCGTACATTCTGCACTAATCGATTCGCCACTTCGCGCAAGACTTCATCGCCTGCAAGATGACCGTAGGTGTCGTTGATCCTCTTGAAGTGGTCTACGTCCAGCATGAGAACGGCTATGGATTCGTGCGCGCGGAATCCGCGCTGACACTCCCGGAACATGCAATCGAGGACCGCTCTCCGATTCCATATTCCCGTGAGCAGATCGTGGGTCGCCTGGAAGGCGAGTTCCTCGCGAGCGGCGATCAAACCGCGCTGCAGTGAGAGAATCCGGTTTCCTACGCGAAGCCGTGCTTGCAGTTCTTCCCTGTCAATCGGCTTGGTAATATAGTCGTCTGCTCCGGCATCGAAGCCCGTGACGATATCCTGCTTGGCATCTTTTCCGGTGACCAACATGATGTACTGATACGGTGATCCGCCCCGTTCGCGAATTCGGCGGCACAACTCGGGCCCGTTCACCCCGGGCATCACCCAATCCAGGATCAGCAATTCCGGTGAAGGTTCCTGCTGCAGGCTTTCCCAGGCCTGTGCGCCATCTTCCACGACCGTAACCTTGTATCCCCATTCACGCAGCCAGCTCTGCAGGATCCTCCGGAACATTGGGTCATCCTCGGCGATCATCACCTGGCGGGGAAGGCATCCCTCCCCTTGTTGTGGCCCGAGCAGCGGGATCGATACTTGGTTAATCGTCATAATCCTTCCTCGACTGTGGCGTTGCTATTGCCCCGGGTCTTGTATTCCGCAACGCTTCGCAGATGAAAGAAATGTTCAGCTCGAACGATGGAAATATGGGTCGGGCCCGCTCGAGGTCTCCAATCCGGCCACACTCTTCCAGCTCGCGGGCCTGCTGGGAAACCTCCTCAACTCCGAGATATCCAAGTTCTCCCTTCATGCTGTGCGCGATCCGCTCAGTGCCGCCACCATCTCCCGCTTCCAGCGCGGCCCGCAATCTCTCCACCGACTTCGGGGCCTCCTCGAGAAAGATGTCGATGACCTCATGGAAAAGTCCTTCGTCCCCTCCCAGGCGTTCCAGCAGCGTCCGGGTATCCAGTTGCAGTACAGCCTGGCCGGCTCCCACGCTCTGCTCTCGATGGCCCTCTTTGTCGACACGCAGCCGCATGGCGTCGCCGATGACGGTCAACAACGCCGCCTTGTTGATCGGCTTGGAGATGTATCCATCCATGCCCGCTTCCAGGCAACGCTCCCGATCACCCTTCATGGCATGCGCCGTAATGGCGACGATCGGTAAATGGGCGCCAGACTTCGATTCTTCGGTTCGAATGCGTCTCGTCGCTTCGATTCCGTCCATCTCCGGCATCTGGACGTCCATCAACACCAGGTCGAATGACCCGGCCGCGAGCTGGGAAAGCACTTCTGTCCCGGTGTTCGCAACCGTGATCGTGTAACCCATCTTTTCCATCATCTGGGTCGCCACAGCCTGGTTCACTCGATTGTCTTCCGCCAAAAGGATGTTCAAGCCGGCCCTGGACCGCCTCGCTTCCAGCACCGCAGCGGAAGACGGTTTCGCGACTGTGGTCTCGTGGCCATTCACCCGCTGCAGCGCTGTGAGCAATTCGGCCTTCCTTACCGGCTTGAAAAGATAGGATGTGATTCCCAGGCTGTGGCATCTATCGGCAAATCCGCCGTGGTGCGCGGATGAGAGCAGGATGATCGCCATCCCCGCCAGTCCGGGATTGCGGCGGATCTCTTCCGCCAGGCGGAAGCCGTCCATTCCGGGCATCTGCATGTCGGTCAGCACGATCTGATAGGGCTGATTGCGCTCCCGCGCCGAAAGCAGTTCGCTCAGGGCAAGCTCGCCCGTCTCGACGGCGGTCGTTTCAACTGCCCATCGCGTCAGGATGTCCTGAAGTATGCGTCGATTCGTGGAACTGTCGTCCACCACCAGCACTTTCAGGTTTCGCAGTGCATTTGCGACGACGGCGGTTTCGGAAGGAGCAGAACGGATCGCCGGGCGCACCTGCACGGTGAAGTGAAACTGGCTCCCTTTGCCCATCTCGCTCTCCACCCAGATTCTTCCCCCCATCAGCGAGACCAGGCGCGACGAAATGGTCAAGCCCAGTCCCGTGCCCCCGTAATTGCGCGTGGTCGAAGCGTCGAGCTGCGTGAAGGGATCGAAAACGATCTTCTGCTTGTCATGCGGGATGCCGATGCCGGTGTCCGAGACCGTCACGCGAAGCGTGCACACAGGGCCTGCTCCGGATTCCGTCCGTACATGCAGCCCCACCTCGCCCTGGCGCGTGAACTTGATCGCATTGCCCACCAGGTTGAGAACGATCTGGCGAAGGCGGACCGCATCGCCATTCACCCATTGCGGCACGTCCGGGGCGATGTCGCAAAGCAGTTCCAGTTCCTTCTCCGCTGCACGGACTGCCATCGTCTTCAACGTCTCTTCGAAGCAGTCCCTCAGGTTGAAGTCGCACGCCTCCAGTTCCACGCGGCCGGCTTCGATTTTTGAAAAGTCGAGAATGTCATTAATGACCGTCAATAACGTCGTGGCGGATAACTCGATGGTCTGCAGATATTCACGCTGCTCCGGACTAAGTTCGGTATCGAGCGCGAGTTCAGTCATCCCGATGACGCCATTAAGCGGGGTGCGAATCTCGTGACTCATGTTCGCCAGAAACTCGCTTTTGGCCCGGCTCGCGCTTTCCGCCGCTTCCTTCGCTCTGCAAAGCTCCAACTCTGCCAGTTTGCGATCAGTGACTTCCTGGACCGCGCCCACCATCCGAATAGGCCGCCCGTCCACGTCAAATGCAGCTTTGCCTCGTGCCGAGACCCACTTCTCCTGGCCATCGTCGAGCTTCAACCGGTACTCAATATCAAAGGTATTGCTCCGGCCGGAAAGATAATCGCTTAGTGCCGAGGCTACCCACTCCCGATCCGCGGGATGAATGCGTTTTTGCCAGGCGGAATCATCCGTTGTATCGTGCTGTTCCGAGTAGCCCAGAATCTCTTTCAGCCGAGGTGAGGAATAAATTACATTGGTTTTGCAATCTACGTCGAACACACCCTGGCTGGATGCCTCGAGAGCCAGGTTCCAGCGCATTTCGCCTTCGCGGGTCGTCTGCTCCGCTGTCTTCAAGGCGGAAATGTCGGTAATCATCGCCAGTGTGCCGGAATACTTCCCACTGCCATCTTGAAGGGCAACCGTGGATGCCAGGGCAAACAGGTCTTCCCCGTCGCCACAGCGAAACTTTTGTGCGAACCTCTGCAGCCCGCCCCCGTCTTCGCGTTGGCCGTCGATGTGGGTCAAAACCGCCGCGCGCTCCTGCTCTTCGATGAACTCGTAAAAGAACTTTCCCGCAATCGGCTCCGACATCCGCAACATATTCACTGCGGCCGCGTTCGCGAAAGTAATCATTCCCCGGGAATCGAGGGTGATGATTCCCTCTGCCGCCATGGCGACAATCTGCTGGCATTGTTCATTCGCGTGGAGAGCGCGAAGACTGCTCTTGCCCGCCCAGAACACCAGCCAAATGACCAGAAGGCTCCCGATCAGATCATCGAGGTGATGATCTTGCAGAGAGAATCCAAAACGGAGAGATCCCGCGACCAGAAGATTCAGAGTGATGAAAAATGCTGTTCCCGCAAGAACGCTCTTCATCATCCATATCCCCTGGTCTCTCGCCACTCGGCTCTTATGCTCGATTTTGGCGTCAACCAGGTGCGCTAGCCCCTGAATGGCTTGATCGGGAAGGTTCGGGTTGTTCTTTTTACGGTACACATTTGCACTCGGCGCCCCGTGACAGCATCCGTTCGTGCCAGGGAATGTTGGCGATGTGCCAAACCCTAATCTGTTTTTGGCTCGGGTCGCGACATCTGCGGATTTCGGCTAAATCTAATTGAAAGTTGGTAATAGTGTGACAGTTACCCTGGTCTGTTGCACTACCACCTTCGGGCTATTCAGCGGGTTTTCATATGTGATCCCAAACGTGCGACGGAGCGGCCCAACTACGCCGAAAAAGAAGATGATCGTCGATTCTCCGTAACCCGTATTCATCAACTTCGAGGCCTGCCGATCCGGCCCGGAACACATCCCGGTGATCTGCAAGGATGACCGTGTGCACAGCCCGCGCTCCTCGTTTCTCCGCCGTCGCGGTTTGTGGACCCGATACGTCAACGCGCAGGAAGGCGTCGCTATGGTTGAGGGACAGGATGACAGAGGAGCCCAGTCGAAAGATGTGATTTGAATCACATCAAAAATATGCGGTTGGAACCACTGTTCCTCCATCCATCCGTCACGAATGACTTCCAGGACAGCCTTCGCCTGTTTGGCCTTTCCGCGTGCGGTGTTCTTTTCTTCAACGGGTGCGGAGGCGGAAGCGGCTCGTCGGCCGATCACCTATTCGGCGCGCAACGCCTGCACGGGGTCAAGGCGTGAGGCACGCCAGGCGGGAAGCATGCAGGCCACAACTGCGACCGAAAGCAAGGTGATCGCCACGGCCAGGAACACCGCCGGGTCGAGGGCTTCTGTCTTGTACAGCATGGCGCGCAGCAGCCGCGCGGCTTCCACGCTGACAGCGAGCCCGAGGATGAGACCGAGAAACGCCGGACCCATCCCATCCATCAGCATCAGTTGCATCACCTGTTGACGCTGCGCGCCGAGAGCCAGGCGAATGCCGATCTCGCTGGTGCGCTGCGCGGCGATATACGAAAGGACGCCGAACAGCCCCGCCGCGGCGAGAAGCAGCGAGAGCGTGGCGAAGGCCGCAAGCAGCGTGGTGTTGAACCCTGCGTCCAGCGTGGATTTTCCCAGCAACTGGTCCATGGTCAGCACATCGGAAAGCGCAAGGTCGGAATCCATTTCCGAGACCATTCGCTGGACCGGCAATGCAAACTGGCCCACATCCCGGTTGGAGCGGATCACGATGGTGCCGACGCTCAGGTCCCCGGCCGCCAGCGGACAGTAAATCGTGGGCTTCGGGTTCTCGCCAATCACAAATCGCGTCGCCCCAACCACGCCCACAATCACGTACCGCTTCGTCTTTGTCTGGATGTGTTTGCCGATGGGGTCTTCTCCCGGCAGAAATGTCTGCGCAAACGGCTGATCGACGATCGCCTCGTCGGCATCGTCCAGCCGAAGCGACGGATTGAACGTGCGTCCCCGCACGATGGGAATGCCGATGGTCTCGAAGTATTCTGAATCCGCGGTGCGATCGAGAGCAAACAGCCCCTGCCCCAACGCAAGTGGCGGATGCTCGGCGATGGTAAAGCTCTTGTCGCCCCAGAAGCCCATCCCCGGAACCGCGTTGGCGAATCCGGCGGCCGTGACGCCAGGCACGGCTCGTATGCGCGCCAGAAGCGTATCGAAGAAGTTCGCCACCGGTGCGCCTTCCGGATACCGCGCGTCGGGAAGACCGATGTGCATGGTCAGCACATTGTTGGTCAGGCATCCGATGTCGGTGGTGCGAAGGCGATCGTAGCTCTTGATCAGAAGGCCCGCGCCGATCAGCAGGACCACCGTCAGGCTGACCTCGAGAGCCAAAAGCACGCGGCGCAGCCGTGTCCGGGCGCGTTCGCCGCTCAGCGCGCGCGATGACTCGTGCAGGGCGCTCAGGATCGACTTGGTTCGGGTGCTGAATGCCGCGATCAGGCCGGATATCAAAGCGCACAGCGCAACCACGCCAACCGTGAACGCCGCCACCGTCAGGTCGAAGTGAATGCTTCCCACGCGGTTGATGTCGGTTCGCGTATGCACCAGCCACTGCAACGCGGCCTGGGCTAGGACCAGGCCCAGGGCTCCGCCTGCGATCGAGAGAAGCAGGCTTTCCAGCATGCGTTCGCGCATCAGCCGGATCCACCCCCCTCCCAGCGCGGTGCGAATGGCAACATCCTTCCGTCGCGCCGCGGCCCGTGCCACCAGTAGATTGGCAACGTTCAGACAGGCGATCAGCAAAACGCACCCTGTGGCCGCCAGCAGAACATAGAGCGGCCGCTTCATGTCGCCCACCAGGTGATCGACCAGCGGACGGCTGGTGGCTGACATGAAGATGAAAGGATCGCTGAGATTCGCGTTGTGGATGCGGAGCGAGATCAGGCTCAGATCCGCGACCGCCTGCGCTGCGGGGACTCCCGGCTTCAAACGCCCCACCACGCCCAGCATGTGAAAGTCGAACGAGGCCATTTTCTCGGGGCCCCGCTCGTGGTAGACCGGCTGCCACAATTGAACGCTTGGTTCGGGGAAATCGAACCACGCGGGCATTACCCCAATCACGGTCACCGGTCGGGCGTCGACGTAGATCGTCCGGTTCAGGATTCCCGGATCGCCGCCGAATCGCCGCTTCCATAGCTGCCAGCTCAGCAGCACCGTACCATTCGCCGACGGATTGTCATCCGCCGCGGTGAAGTTGCGGCCCAGCGCAGGCACTACACCGAGGGTCGGCAGCAGATCCCAGGAGAACTCGCCGCTCGAGAGTTTTTCCGGAAGCTGCCCGCCCGATCCGGAAAGGCCAACGCGGCTGTCACGAACCAGCGCGAGGCTCGTGAAGCTGTGGTTCTGTCTTTTCCACTCGGCGTAGATCCCCCCGGCCACGGAGTTGTGGCCCGGCCCATCCTCCGCGTGAACCCTGGCTTCATACAGCATCACCAGGCGTCCCGGATCGTCGAACGGAAGAGGCTTCAGAATGACTCCGCGCACCACCGTAAACAGGGCCACATTCGCGCCAATACCCAGGGCCATCACCAGCACCGCAATCGCAGCAAACCCTGGAGTGCGCCGCAGCGCGCGAAATGCATAACGAAGGTCGCGGAGCAGGGATTCGAGCCCCGCCCAGTTCCACGTGGCGCGTGCCTGCTCGCGCACCAGCGCGGGGTTGCCGAAGGCGCGCAGGGCCGCATAACGTGCTTCGTCCAGCGCCATTCCCGCGGCAATGTTTTCCTGGGTTTGCCGCTCGACGTGGAAATTCAATTCCTCTTCCAGCCGCGCCGCGGCGCTCCCGTGACGGAATAGCATGGTCAGCCGGACGACCAATTGTCGTGGTCCGCGCATCTTCATGCCTAGATTATCTACAATGCCTTCTTGTAGATCGTCAAGGTATACGTGACGAGTTGTCGAAGACCGGCGCGCTTTGCGACAAATGCGAATCCAGCTCAGTGCGACGACGCCGGCGCCGCGCCGAAACGCACCTCGTGCGCCTGCAGCGAATCCTTCACTTTGACCGCGTGGATCACCACTCGATCCCCGACTTTCAGGTCCTTTCGATCGGCCGGTTTCGTGCCGTTCACAAAAGTAGTGGAGTCGGCGAGCAGGACTTCGACAGTCTTATTGTCGGTGGTCTGGACGGTAACGGAGTGATCGGTCACACCCGTCACGGTCCCCATGACATGAATCATGCCCCCGTGTGCGTGAAGGAGAATCGCGCTGCATGTCAGCAGCAGCGCGGCGATCAGGGTTCGGCGTTTCATCGTCAGTCCTTTCCATGGTGGTGTGAGGGCGAAGGCGCCGCGGAAGTCGA
>CAVPNO010000077.1:0-5397 GCA_963706455.1 uncultured Acidobacteriota bacterium
AGCCGGAGGAGTTGCGGATCTCGGTGGCCGATCGGGGGATCGGAATCGACTCATCGGAAATCGGTCATATCTTCGAGCCGTTCTACCGCAGCCCGCGCGTGCAGGCGGCGCAGATTCACGGGACGGGGCTGGGTTTGTCGCTGGCCAAGAGGATCGCCGAATCGATGGGAGGGCGGCTGACGGTCGCCAGCCAGGTTGCGGTTGGCAGCACGTTTACGTTGCATCTTCAATTCGCCAAAGGAGAAGACGTGGAGACAGCCGCGGCGGGAGTGCGGCAGTCCCGGATGTCACGGACATGAGCGGAAATATTTTGATCGTCGAAGACGAACAACAACTGTGCCTGACGCTGGGGGATCGGCTGCGGAACGAAGGGTACGCAGTGGATTGCGCGTTCGACGGCAAATCCGGGTTCGAGAAGATGCAGAAGGCGGCGTTCGACCTGGTGATTCTGGATATCATGCTTCCGCTGCGGAGCGGGCTGGACCTGTGCCTGGACATCCGGCGGTCGGGATACACGACGCCGATCCTGATCCTGACGGCGCTGAGCCAGTCGGTGGAGAAGGTGGCGGGGCTGAAGCTGGGCGCGGACGATTACGTGACCAAGCCGTTCGACACGCTGGAGCTGATGGCGCGGGTGGAGGCCCTGCTGCGGCGATCGCCGGGGCGCGGGGATGGGCAGGGAGGAAAGGAAGCGTACCGTTTCGGCTCCCTGATGCTGGACACGCGCAAGAGCCGCGTAACCCGCGACGGCCAGCCGGTGAACCTGACGTCGCGCGAGTATCAGCTGCTGCGGTACCTGGTGGAGCACGGAGGCACGACGGTGTCGCGGGAAGAACTGCTGGAGCAGGTGTGGGGGCACATTCCGGGCACGCTGACGCGCACCGTGGACATGCACATCGCCAGCCTGCGGCAGAAGCTGGAAGCGCAGCCCAAGAAGCCGGAGATGATCATCACGGTGCCGCTGATGGGGTACAAGTTCCAGGCATAGGGGCGCATGAGCCGCCTGTCTGCGTCGCGATCCTTCTTTCTGCGGCAGCCATTGTCCCAGAGCGCGGGTCTTCTCTTTATCGCAATCCCAAAATACGAATTGCGTTGTCGCGCCGGCCGTTGGGCGGATTTGATTTGTGCCGCCCATGAGGACGTCGGGAACGCCGGAGTGATTCAGATCACGGATGCGGTCGAGTACGCGACCACTCGCTCAGAATTCGAACTGGATGCGTGGTGAAAAGCCTTCAGAATTCAGCCGGATCGGGAACTCATGGCCCGGGCAGATCGTATTGCCAAGTACAGGAACCGCTTTCATTCCTATCACTATGACTCGCCATTCAAGGTGTGTTGTCCGTCTGCTTGTGCTGATCCTCTTCCTGGGAGTGACCCTGGCAGCTTCGGCCGAGCTGAAGAAGTATGAAGGCCGCGTCGAGATCAAGCCGGAAAACAGAGAGCTTTCCGCCGATTTGATGGTCACGGTCGCGGCGGGTGAGAACCCGCTCTCGGGCGTTCGCTTTTTCATCAACAAGAATCTGCACGTCGACACGCTCATCTGCGATGTCTGCTCCAGCTCCGACACGATCGTTTTCGGCAAGGAACAATTTCCGTACATGATCGACAGTGCGTCGTTGACCGTCTCTTTCGCGCATCCGTTGGCACCGGGCCAGGAGACGCGAATTCATGTGCGATACTCCGGCCGTATTCTGGCTGATCCCGGGCCCAATGTGTTTACCCCGAAATGGGTGGAACTTGGTTTGTACTCGGGATGGTTTCCGTTTGATCCCGATTCCAGCAGTTTCACTTACGATATTGCCGTGAACCTGCCCGCCGGTTACCAGGTGGCGGGCGGCGGCGCGGTGAGCGGCGGCAGGGGCCAGTGGCGTCTCGAGCAGCAGCAACCCACCTTCGATATGATCCTTGTGGCCAGCGGCAATCTGAAGCGGCGGGTGATCGAACAGGACGGGCTACGCGTCGGTCTGGACTACTCGGAGATGGACGACAACGAAATGAGCCGCCTGTTCACGGACGTTCGCTCGACTCTTGAGCACTATGCGCTGTGGTACGGCCATGCATCGACGGGATCTTTAGAGCTTTTGCTGTCGTCACGGCCGGGCGGCGGCGGCTATTCGCGTCCCGGCTTCATTTCGATCCCGGCGGATCTCTATAAGCAGAACGGCCACGACGAGGTTATGCAGGGCTGGGCCCATGAGATTGCCCATCTCTGGTGGCATGGCGCGCCGGCCACGGGGTGGGAGAACTGGCTCGACGAGTCTTTCGCCGAGTACTCCTCCTGGCGCTACATCAGAGCCGTGAGGGGTGAAGAGGCCTTCAATGAGCTGCTGGAGAAGGCGCGCAAGAACAGCGCCGGCAAACCGCCCGTATGGGGCACCAGCCGCCAATCGCCCGATGGATATGCCGTGCTCTACTTCAAGGGCGGTCTCTGCCTATACGAACTGGAGAAGATGCTTGGGGCAAAAGAGTTCGAGGCTTTTACCAGTGACCTGTATGAAAAGAACATCAAGAGTACGGCTGCACTGCTCGATCTGCTGCAACAGCGGTCCTCTCCGGAAATCCGTCAGCGCTTCGAGGCGGTGCTCAAGCAGTAGAATTCAGGCGGAGCGGCGATCTTCAATCGCAATAGATTTAGCCTGAGATGGCATCAAAAAGCGGGCCCTGGTCCTTTCCCTTCGCGCTGCTCGGGGTCAGGAGTACAAACCTAGGGGTGGGCTATTTTTTGTGCTTCTCGGGCTTGGGGATGAAGTATCCGCGGCGCGTCTGGACCACGGTGCCCTCGCGGTCGATTTTCACTAGGAGATGATGATAGGTGCCGTTGGCTTTCACGCCGTCGAGAGAGAGCTCGAGCATGTAGATGGATTCGGGCGGCTGGGTGATGGCTTTGAATCCCGCGTCGAGGTCGTTGCGGTTGTGGAAGAAGGCGCCGCCCGTGCCGTCGGCGAGCTCTCCCATGGAGTTCTCGGCCAGTTTCATGGAGGATTGGCGGTAGCCGGAGACCTGATTCGGATCCCTTCCGCGCAGGTTGTCGCTGGCGTTAAAGGACGTGGTGTACAAGCCGCGCGCATCGAGGGCGCTGATGGTGATGTTGGATTCTGCCGCGAGATTCAGAAGACGGGATTCTTCGGTCCGCGCCGTTTGGTCCAAGGGAAGGAAGCCGGACGATACGAGGACAAGCATGCGCTGGCCCGGCATGGTGGACAAGCGGCGGACAAATTCCCGGATGGTCGCATAGGTAGACAAAGAGTCCTGCTCGCCGAGGTCGTAGGCGCGCATGGCCGCCGCTTCTGCCAGGCGCTCGGCCTGCTCGAGTTCGCGGACGGGATCGATGCCGGGATTGCAGTGGAGCACCTGGTGGACCGCATCGTTGGAGGCTGCGGAGTCGTGCTGGCGCTCCATCAGGTATGCCTGGTAATAGCCGATATCGACGCATTCGGCGCCGCCGGACCGGAAGACGTCCTGGGGACGGAGGGTCTTGAGCGCTTCCTGCAGTTTGGCCCGGTCGCGGGTGAGGCCGCTGTTGACTTTTCCCGACATGGAGACGACCGCGGCCACATCGGAGCCGCTGAGGGCGTTGTCGAGGGCCTGGGTGGCAGCCTTGGTGGAGAGCGCCATGGCATCGATGTCCATGTGGAGATCGTCGAAGAGGAACACGGTAATGCGGTCGGGGAGGGGGGACGATGGCGCCGGCGGATGGGGCTGATTGGGCGGCGGCTGATCGGGTCCGGTGGCGCTACCGGACGGGCCGGCCGCGGGGCTGCGCCTTTCGACCGTGAATGCGGAGATGGGCCGGGGCTTGCCGTCATCGAACACCTGGAAGTTCTCTTTCTTCAGGTCAGCGACCGTGCGGCCCAGTTTATCGCGGACGACGACGGGCACCAGAACGCGGTTGACGTTGAGTTCGATAAGAGGAGTACCGGACTGGGTTTCGGGCTGGGCGGCGGGAGCAGCGGCGGCGGGGGGTGTTTGGGGATTCGAATGATGGGCAGCGAGGATGGGCAACAACAACAGGATCAGGATGGACCGCACGCGGAACTCCGTTTCCTTATTACGATACAGAAATGGGCCGGACCGGTGATGGGAATGGCGGGTTGCGATCGTATCCGCCCTGGTGGTATCCCGCCCGGGCAGAGCCAGGACGGGGCGCGCGGTTTGTTCGGAATCGACCGAATAGGGGTGGATCGGAATCTCCGGGGGGCGCGGGATCATCTGAGAAAATGATGCCAGTGAGCAGGACGATCCATCTCCTTTGGCGGGCCGGGGTGTTGGCCGTGGCCATCGTGCTTTGCGTGCCGGGCGCGCGGGGGCAGGGGGCGAATCCCTCTTCGGCCGCGAATCCGTATTACGGCAGCATCACGGCGCATCCGGCAACGGAGGACGTGGTCGAGTTGTCGCTCGACGACGCGATCCATCGGGGTCTCGAGAACAATCTGGGGCTGAAGCAGGAAGAGTACGCCGAACATTCGATCCACGGTCAGAAGATGGAGGCGCTGCAGGAGTTCCTGCCCACCATCACGCTGACGGGCGACACGGGGTTTCACCAGTACAACCTGGCGGCGCAGGGATTCGGGCCGGGCGTCGTCGCCAAGATAGGCAAGCTGTTCCCCGGAGGGCTTCCGCCGGGATTGTCTCTGATTACGCGGGCCACGGTGACGGAAGGCCAGTTTCATTACAACCAGACTCTTTTCTCCGGCCCGGTAATCGCCGGCTGGCGGGCCGCGGGCGCGGCCACGCGAGCGGCGAACTTCGCCACCACCCGCGCCCGTGGCGAAGTGGTGCAGCAGGTGGCCACGGCTTACCTGAAGGCGATTGCCGCGGCCAGCGAAGTGGATGACGCCAAGGCACTGGAGGAGACCGCGCAGGTGGCGCTGAACCAGGCGCGGGCCGCGCACGAAGCGGGGACGGCGTCGAACCTGGATGAGCTCCGCGCGCGGGTGCAGTTGCAGGTCCAGCAGCAGGCCCTGATTGCCGCGCAGAACGCATTGGACAAGGACCTGATCCTGCTGAAGCGGGAGATCGGCATCGATCCGGGACAGAAGATGGTGCTGAGCGATCGCGCGCCGTACAGCGAACTGGCCCTGCAGACGCCGGAGGAAGTTCGCGCGGTGGCGCTGAAGAGTCGCCAGGACTACCAGAACCTTCAAAACACGGTGGAGGAACTGAGGGCGGTGCACCGGGCCTATCGCGCGCAGCGACTGCCGACGCTGAGCTTCAGCGGCAATTACGGCGTGACGCAGATTGGGGGCGTGGGCGCGCACGGAGTGTTTTCGGCCATCGGCACGCTGAGCTTCCCGCTGTTTCGCGAATACCGGCTGCGCGGGGATGAGGACGCGTCGCAGGCGCAACTGGATGCCGCCAACGACCAACTGGAAGACCTGCGGCAGAATAGCAATCCGT
>CAVPNO010000078.1:0-5189 GCA_963706455.1 uncultured Acidobacteriota bacterium
TCGATCGTCATCGCCGGTGATGGACACGGCGGTGTTGCTGGCAGCGCGCCAGTAGCCCTTTTCCTGGGCGGAACTTAGAAGCGAACCGAGCAGCATGCAGGCCATCGCGCCACGAAGAAAGAAAGACTTCATCTATCCAGCATGACACCGGCCAAAGGTTGCCGCAAATCTCGTCCGGGCAAACAGCCTTCCGCTTACTGCAGTCTGCGGGAACCTGGGGCGAACCCTAGTCCCTAATCCCCGACCCCTGTTTACTTTTGGGGCGCAGCCGGCTGTTGCGGCCCGGGATCGCCCGGCTTCTCGGCCGGCGCAGGAGCGCCCGCCTTCCGCCGCTGTTCCGCGGCCTTGGCCAGTTCTTCTTCGCGCTTCTGCTTTTCCTCTGCCGCCTGGGTATCGGTTACATAACGGAACACCTGCAGCCGTCCCGGCTCCTGCTCGGTGGTGAATACCCAGTTGTTCTTGTCGATCGCCACCCCGACCAGCGCCTTGAACTGGCCGGGCAGTTCGCCATGGCCCTGTCCCACGTATGTGAGCAACTGGCCTTCGCGATTGAAGACCTGCAGCCGGTCCTGCATGGAATCGGCCACCCAGATGTGCCCGTCGCCATCCACCGCAATTCCCTTGGGCCGGGTGAAGTATCCCGGGCCGTCGCCTGCTTTTCCGAACTGGCTGATGAACTTCCCATCCGCGTCGAAGATCTCCACCCGGTCATTCAGCGTGTCGGTCACGTAGACGTTGCCGTCCTTGTCCACTGCCACGCACTGGGGCGCGCCGAAGTCGCCGGGCGTCGTCAGGAAGTGATTCTTTCCCCCCGTGCCGATGCGCCGCAGCAGCTTCAGGCTGTCGGCGTCGTACACCAGCACTTGGTCCTGCTGCGTATCCACCACGTAGAGAAACCGATTGGTGGTGTCGATCGCCAGCCCCACCGGGTCCACGAGGCCTTCCGTTACCTGGTTTTCCACTTCATGCTTGGCATTGAAGATCATCACCCGGCGCATCTTTCCATCGGAGACAAAGAGCCGGTCGTCATCGTCGATTGCAAGGCCGTTGATCCAGCCGAAATGCGCTTCGTAACCGTTACGCAGCAGTTGCGTGTCGCGCGTCTCCATGTTGTAGATGAACACCGCCCCCACGCGCTGATCGGCCACGTACACCAGCCCCTTGGAATCGATCGCGATCCCGTAAGGCCCGATCATCTGGAACGGAAAGTTCTTATTGGTGACCTTCTCACTGTCCGGCTGCGCCCCGGCGAGCCGGTCCATCCAGCTCGCCTTGGGCTTGCTCGCGGCCACGGGCGTGTAATCGATTTTCGCTCCCGCAAAATAATTCACCCAGTGAATGCGTGCGATGTTGGGCGGGCTGGGCCACGCCAGCGCTTTCGGATCGAAGCTGAACTTGCGCGGGCCAACTTCCGGTGCGGGCGCGGAAGCGGCGTTCTTCTTTTTGGCCGCGCTGGAAAACGGCAGGGCCAGGCTGAGCCCGGCCAGCAGAATCACCGCGAGCGGCTTGCGCATGCGGATCGAATGGATGAGGAAGCAGGACATCTCAATCTCCACTAATTTCCGGGGGATGTGGTTTCTTTCATGTTCAGCCGGTTCTTGTGGCAGTTGTCGCAGAACGCGGTGTTGTTCGACTGGTCCTTGATCAGCAGGTCAGGCTGCGCCGATGCGTGCGGCTGATGGCACGACAGGCAGCTGAGCGGCGTTTTCACCATGCTCTGGTTAGCCGGGTCCATCACGTCCGACACAGGGTGATACTCCACCGGATGTCCCAGCCCAAACTTCAGCGGCAGGATTGCAACCTTGTTCTTCTGGTAGTAGTCGCCGGGCAGCTTGACCGCGCCATTGAAGATCGTCAGCAACTGCTGGGCGTCGTCGCGCTGTGGAACAGAGTCGGCCCCGTGGCATTCCAGGCAGAGCGCGTTGCCTTTGGCCCGGAGCAGGTGGTCGTTTTCGCCCCCGTGAGCCGTGTGGCAGATCGAGCAGTTCTGCCCGAACGCCGGCTGATGGTGCACAGCCTTCTTCCCCAGATCCGCGATGTCGCTGTGGCAACCGAGGCAGGTGTTTACCCCGTCGGTCTTCGGCAGGCCGGGCTGGCTGCTGGCGTGCGGATTGTGGCAATCCGTGCAGTCGCCCGACGCGCCGGGATGCTGCACTTTGGCGGTGTCGATCTGCTTGCCCTTGTCGTCGTGGCAGGTCAGGCACAGCGCCTTGACGTCGGTCTGCGTCAGCACCACCTTGCCGTCCTTGGCGGGCGCATGGCATGTGTCGCAACCGTTGCCCTCGAACGGCGCATGCTGGAATTTCGCCATCAACTTGGGCGAGTCCGACTGGTGCGGATCGTGGCACTGCACGCAGTCTGCGGTGGCGAAGGGTTGGTTGTTATGTGCCTTCTTCAGCTCCGCGTCGTTTGCGTCGTGACAGTCCAGGCACAGCGCCGGCGAAGTCTTCGCCAGGTGAAAGCGATTCTGCGCGGTCGGCTCGGCGCCTGTCTTGTGCGTCGTATGGCAGGTGTCACAGCCTGCATCGAGTGCGGCATGGCGGCTGCCTTTCTCCGAAGTATGCAATCCCGTCTGGTGGCAACTGCTGCAGAGGTTCTCTTTGGCGTCGCCCGCCTCCGCCTTCACCAGCTGGTTCTTGTTGTCGCTGGCGTGCGGATTGTGGCAATTCAGGCAATCGCGCACCGCCGGGGGATGCACGGTTCCCTTGATGTCGGCGGCCTTCTTGTCGGCGTGGCAGGTTACGCACAGCGAGACCGGCGTGGCCGTGATCAGCTTCACGCGGGTGATGTCCTTGTTAACCCGGACTTCGTGGCAGCTCAGGCATCCCTTGCTCATGGCCGAATGCACTGACTTGCCCTTGGCAGTGTCTTCGTGGCATTCGAGGCACTTCTTCGAGTCCACGGTCGGGTCAAGCGGGACGGGATGAACCGCCGCCGGCGCCCGCGTGACTGCCATCGCCAGCAAGGCCACGCCGGTCAACAGATTCAGTCCAAAAGCGCGGCGGCTCCTGCGGGCAGCCGGTTTCCGGTTCCAGACGTTGGGGAGGATCAGATTCATGGGGACTCCGAAACATGCACGTTGCACGAACCTCGCCGAAGCGTCGAACACGGGCAAGGCCTGGAACATGCGACTAACCTCCTGAGGAAGTACAGGTTGGAAGGCTCAGTGTATTCGGGTTCCATTTGTCAAGAATGTGATTTAGCGCACACCATGGGGCTTCTCCCGCAGGCAGATCGGTCAAATCACGCACGGAACGGGCAGGGGAAGGCGAGTAGAACGTGGTCTGGCTCACGGACTGGAGAAGATGGTCCCCGCTGAGCCGTAACTTTGTTTCTTTTCATGATTCGGGGTAGAATCTCCGGGTCAATCCAACCGAATCTTTCTGCGAAGGCTAAGCAATGAGGCGATGTGTCTTTTTCACCGTGGCAACGATGGCGATTGCATCGGGGTTTTCACTTCTGGCCCACGGGCAATTCCAGGAACCAACCCGGGAAGAACTGCAGATGACTGCGGATCCCAAGGCGCCGGGAGCGGCGGCCGTGTATCTCTACCGGGAAGAGACGGTGGACGATACCCATCACTTTCACACGCTGTACTCGCGCATCAAGATCCTGACCGAGAAGGGCAAGGATCTGGCCACGCAGACCATCCCCTACGAGAAGGGATCCTTCAAGATCTCGGCCATCCAGGGGCGGACGATCCATTCCGACGGGAAGGCGATTCCCCTGACGGCGAAACCAGAAGACTTGATGGCGGTGAAGGTGGGGGGATACCAGCGCAACAAGATGGTGTTCACACTCCCGGATGTTCAGGTGGGAAGCATCCTGGAGTACCGGCTGCAAGTGCAATACAGCGACGACATGGTGTACGAGCCGGACTGGAAGGTCCAGCAGCCGTACTTTGTACACAAGGCGCACTATTTCTTTACCCCGACGTCGGGAGGAATGGTCACCAACTCGCATGGGGACCCGCTGAACCGCATGATGTACTCGCTGACGGGGACCAAGGACCTGAAGGTGGTGCGGGACACGCAGGGCCGCTACTCGGTGGATGTAGAGGATATTCCGGCGACCCCGGACGAAGACTGGATGCCGCCCCTGAACAGCCTGACCTGGGGGGTACATATCTATTACACGAATGCCACTTCGGCCCAGGACTTCTGGAGCTATGAGGCCAAGTTCTGGGAGCGGGATACGAGCCGGTTTGCCAGCGTATCGAAGACGCTGAAGGAAGCGGCCGCGGAAATTGTGGGTGCGAACGACAGCGACGAGGTGAAGGCGCACAAAGTCTACGACGCGGTGATGAAGCTGGAGAACACCGACTACACGCGGGAGAAGAGCGAGGCCGAGCGCAAGAAGCAGAAGATGAAGGCGGTGAAGGACGCCGAAGGGGTGTGGAAGCAGAAGTCGGGCTCGTCGGACCAATTGGCGCTGTTGTATGTTGCACTGGCACGGGCGGCGGGACTGACGGCGTATGCCATGGTGGTGTCGGACCGCGACCAGACGATTTTCGATCCGGGATACCTGAACTCGCGCCAACTGGACGATTACCTGGCGGTTTTGGTGATCGGAGGCAAGGAAGTGTTTCTGGATCCGGGCCAGGCGCAGTGCCCGTTCGGGCTGCTGGCCTGGAAGCACACCTTTGCCGGAGGGCTACGGGAAGGGCCGCAGGGGGTGAGGCTGGACAGCACGCCGGGGAACTCCTACACGGAAAACACGATGGACCGGGAGGCGGATTTAAAGATGGCGCCGGATGGAACGGCGACCGGCACCATCCGTGTGGTGATGAAAGGGCAGGAGGCGCTGCGCTGGCGGCACGTGGCCGTGGAGAACGACGCCGACGAAGTGAAGAAGCAGTTCAACGAGTGGATGAAGGACTATGTGCCGGAGGGAGTGCAGGTGGATTTTGATCACTTCCTCGCGCTGGACGACTACAGCACGAACCTGGTGGGGATGATGAAGGTAAGCGGGCTATTGGCATCGGCGACGGGAAAGCGGTACTTTCTGCCCGGGCAGTTCTTTGCCACCCACGGGGCGCACCCGTTTGTGTCCGAGGAGCAGCGAAGGATTCCAGTGGATGTGCACTTTCCGGAGCGGATCACCGACGACGTGACCTATCACCTGCCTGACGGGTATGGGATGGACAGCATGCCCGCGGGAGACGTGATCCAGGGCTTTCCACGTGCTGA
>CAVPNO010000079.1:0-30857 GCA_963706455.1 uncultured Acidobacteriota bacterium
GATCGTCGGCGCGGTCGTGAATTCGGGCAAGGTTCCGGCGACGTAATAGTGCGGAGAGTGACCCATCGTCAGCGTATGCACCTGCCGCGTCGCCACCAGCCCGCGCAACACTTCGCGGATCTTGCTTCGGGCGGTCAGCGGCGAAAGGAACAGCTCCACTTCTTCCATCGTTGCGGCAATCACGGCCTGAAGATAAATGGACGCCAGCACGGAGATTGCCGTCACCTGGGAGGTGGATGCTCCCTCCGCGATCGCCTTCTGGAACCGTTGGCGCAACAGTTGCCACTTCGCCGCGCGTCCCGGAACATCGATGACCGGAATAATCCGAAGTTGTTGCCAGAGCTCCGTGATGGCGCGCAGAACTGCGGACTCGGAAACCTCGCGGCCCAGGAATCGCGTTAGCTCTGGAATTGTCGCCTCGCCCTGCTCCAGGCGTTTGTACGCCTGGATCGCCAGAGGCGACACCTGGCGCGAACCAGTCAATTGCGGCGTCCTTCGCCAGTCACGGTCACCGCGCAATGCGTACACGTAGGGCAAAACCCAGGCTGCCACCACGTAATCCGGCTGCTCGCCGGGATGCCCCAGAAGATTCAACCGGACGGCGATGCCGTCCTTCTCCAGGCGTACCAGCAGTTCCTCCGCCAGTGCGATCTGGGCTGGTTCAGGCGTGCTGTTGTGGTGACCCGCAACGGCTTCCACAAAAGAGGGCGCGAGTGACGATGAGTACTGCCGTTTGGGGAGGAAAAGACAGAGCCCCGTTTCCTCCAGCCACGTCCGGGCATCTTCCAGGGAGATAGCCCCAATCCCATTCTGGCGCATCCGTTCGGAGCGCGCTGCTTCCATTTGCTCTGATGTCAAAGAAGAACTCCATTTCCAGGCTGGCGTTACAGCTTCTACCAGAAGATGTTGCGTCCTGTCAGGCCACTCAGAAGGTCGCCGCGGCACTGGGCCGCATCGACAAAATGTTACCGTTTCCTTTTTTGATCTCTCATCCCTGGTTCTTGGCTCGTACGCCGGGCCACCGTTATCCCCCTCGGGGGAGGGTTTGCCGCCTTCCTAATGCCGTTCAGATTCGGTGGAAGGCTCGCTGGATCTCTTTCCAAGAATACAGCAAAGCGATTGGACGTCCATGCGGGCAACTGGTTGGGTGTTCCGTTTTTGCAAGCTCCAACAATAGCCATTCCATACGTTGCGGGTCAAGTGGCGTATTCACCTTGATCGCCGCATGGCACGCAACGGACGCGGCAATGCGCCCCCGCAGCGCCACAAGGTTCTCATTCCGCTCGGTTTGGTACGCCGCCGAGTCCCCCGCGGCACTGGATTGCTCGATGACTTCCGTCAGCATCCGCTCCAGGGCCGACCCTTCCAGCCCCACCGGTGCCGCCTTCACCGCCAGGGTCTGCGGCCCGAACGGTTCCACCTCGAATCCGTTGCCCTCCAGCTCCTGCGCAATCTGGGCAAAAACCACCATCTGCCAAGGCTTTAGCTCCACCAGCATGGGCATCAGCAGCCGCTGCCGCTGCACCTGTTCCACCCTCCGGTCGCGCAGGATCTTCTCAAACAGAACCCGCTCGTGGGCCACGTGCTGATCGATGATCCACAGCCCGTCCTCGCCCGCCGCCAGAATGAACGAATCCCTGAGCTGCCCCAGGGGCTTCAGCGATCCCAGACGGTTCAGAGTGATCGCCGCCTGTTCCGCCTCCACGCCCGCCGTCGAAACTGCGGTGCCCTCGTAAGCCATTGCAGAATCGTGGTTTGGCGAGCATCCGTTGGCCGCCGGAATGGAGGACGCAAACAGGGCGGCGGCCGCCTCGCCCCACGCCTGCTGGTTGGGAAACCCGCTCGGCCGAAATTCCCCGGGAGAAAACGGCAGCTTGCCGGGTAAGGGCGACGGCTTCCGCGGCGTCAGATGGAAAGGCTCCGCCCCCGCCGAATCTCCCTCGAGGACCCCGGTCCCTGATCCCTGATCCCTGATTCCCTCCTGTTCGGGCGATCCGGGCAAGGGCGACGTCGCCGGCGGCATCAGCGACGGGCTGGCCGAAGGCGCCGAGTCGATCGCCGCCAGGAACCCGGCCGCCGGCCGCGCCTTGATCAGTGCCGTGCGCAGTCTGTCCCTCACAAAATCATGGATCACCGACTGTTGCCGGAACCGCACCTCGGTCTTCGCCGGGTGCACATTCACGTCCACCTCCTCGGGCGGCAGTTCCAGGAACAGCAGCACAACTGGAAAGCTGGTGGGCGGAATCACGTTCCGGTAGGCCTCGGTGATCGCGTGCATCAGCAGCCGATCCCGCACCAGCCGCTTGTTGATGAAGATATAAACAGAGTTGCGGTTCAGCTTCTGCAGCTCCGGCTTGGAAAAGAAACCGCTCAACCGCATCCACCCCGGGTCCCGCGGCGCCTGGTCCGGGTCCCGTTTCCAGGGCGGCGGTTCCGGCAGGCCCGCCCGGTCCAGCGGCAGTTCCGCCGCCACCGGCAGAAGCTGCGCCAGCGTCTCCTTCCCAAATATCTGGTAGATCCGCTCGGCCGTCCTCGCCACCGGCGGCGCCGAAACCAGCGTGTGGCTGGCGGACAGCAACTCCAGGTGCTTCTCCGGATGAACCAGCGCGTAGTGCGTCACCAGCGCCGTCACGTGCGCCAGTTCGGTCGACTCGGCCCGCAGGAATTTCCGCCGCGCCGGCGTGTTGAAGAAAAGGTCGGCCACCGAGAGGGTCGTTCCTCGCGGCAGCGCGGCATCGTCCACGTGCAGGATCTTCCCCCCGGCAATCTCCATTCGCGTCCCGGCGGGGTCGTCTCCCGTGGCGGTCTCGAGGGTCACCCGCGCCACCGAGGCAATCGACGGCAGCGCCTCGCCGCGAAACCCCAGCGTGGAGATCGACAACAGGTCATCGGCCGTCCGCAGCTTCGAAGTGGCGTGCCGCTCGAACGCCAGGAGCGCATCGTCGCGGTTCATCCCGCAGCCGTTGTCGCTGACGCGAATCAGCTTGCGCCCGCCCGCCTCGACCTCGACCCGAATCCGGTCGGCACCGGCATCGAGCGCGTTTTCGAGCAGTTCCTTCACCACCGAGGCCGGCCGGTCCACCACCTCGCCCGCGGCGATCTGGTTGGCCACCTGGTCGGAAAGCACTCGAATCCGCCCCATAAGGGACTAGCGTAGCAGGGGGCCGGGTTGAGGGATCAGGTTTCAGGCGTTGGAAAACCGGTCGTAAACGAGGAAAGCTGGAAGTATGGAAGGTCAGCAGACCCACATTCCGCCGGGAAGCACCCAGGCGGCCGCAATGCCCAAAGCATCCAGAGCGAAAGACGCCAGGATCCCGAAGGTGATGAGCTTCATGCCGCCCGAATCCGCAAACGGGTGGATACGATACACCCATCGCAAGAGCACCGCCCATTCACCCACGCGAACGGGAACCAGAAAAGCAAAAAAAACGGGGGTGGCGAAGTCGAAATTTCGCAAACTCGGGATGCTCCAGAATCCCAGGCCGACAACAGCCCCCACGCCAATACCGATCAACGTTCGGATCACTCCCGCTTTGACGGAGGAAGGAATCCCGATCGGGGCGGGTGAGGTTTCCAGGGGCGTCTCGGCGAGCGCCGCGCCCAGGAGCGAAGTTGACGCATTTTCATCCCGGACTTCGGCCACAGAAATCCGAACCCGGGGTGAAACTACCCAATGGCAGAACGCTGAATAGCCGACAAGCTTCGCGGCAAGGAAGTAGGCAAACCCCATGACATCGGGACCGGCTGGCATGGGGGAATGCTACACGAGCCAATGCCCGGTCGCGCGGTTCGCGGACAAAGCGCCGGGCGCAAAAACTGAAATGCCGCCCGCAGGCGGCATTTTCGAATGGTCAGAAGTCGAGCCCGCCTAAATGCCCACCCCGAAGTCGTTCATCGGCTGCGGCTCGGCGTTGGAGTAGAAATCGTAAGGCGTCCGATGACGGAACTTGTATCGCGAACGAATCTCATAGCCCAGGTAAATCCCGATTGTCGCCACGGCCATGCCGGCGGAAAACCACCCGATCACGCGCAGCGTCTTCCGCTCGCACGCCTCTTCGGCTTGCCCTTGCTCCGTCCGTTCCACCGTGTCAGGCGCCGGATTCTGCCCTTCCGTCGACATCGACTCGAAGCCTCCTGCAGGTAGCATAACGCAGTTCGCGCCCCCGCTGTTTCTCCAATGGGACGGTTTGATGATGATTTGGTTACAACGAGTTGTCATTGCGGGAAAGCAATCGTTCCTTATCGCTATCGGGAAGAAAACTGGCTCCAATCGAGTTGGCCGCCAGCTGCTGGAGTTCGTCGGGCGTGAACCCCTGTTCAGTGTGCGCCTGCAGGTATTCGTTCGCCACATCGGATCCGAAAAACGCCGGATCGTCGGAATTCAGAGTCACTAGCAGTCCGCCATCGAAGTAGCGCCGCAGCGGGTGGGCCGCAAACGAGGGGCACACCCCGGTACGCACGTTCGAAGTCGGATTCAGCTCCAGTGCGATTCTTCGCGTTCTCAGCTCTTCCATCAGTTCCGCGTCCTCGATCGCCGACAGCGCGTGCCCGATCCTCTCCGACCCGATCGCCAGCGCCTCCCGGATGGCCTCCGATCGGGTGGTCTCACCGGCATGGTTGGTCAGGCGCAATCCCGCTTCCCGCGCCTCGGCATAAAACTGCCGAAAGGGCTCCGACCCGCGCTGCCGCTCGTCTCCGCCCAGCCCAATCCCGATGATCGACGCATACTGCCGGCGCATCTGGGCCGCCTTGCGGAACACCACTCCGGCCTCTTCCACCGTGAAGTGCCGCACCGCGTCGAAGATCCAGTAAAGCGAGAGCCCCAGTTCCTTCCCGGCGCGCTCCCGCGCCTGTTCCAGTCCCTCGAAAATCGGTTCGAAGCAATGCGGGTCGTGATTGCGCCACATGTAGATCACGCCCACCGAGATGTAGACCTCGGCATGCACCACGCCCTGCTCGGCGAGCCGCTGCATCATCCTCCAGGCGGCAAGCTCGTAATCCTCCGGCCCGATCAGCCGCCGCGTCACTGCTTTGAATGCCTCGATGAACCCGGTGAAATCGGTGAACTCGTAGAGCGCTTCCGCGTCTGGCAGCGTCAGCGGCCGGGCATCGTGCCGCCGGCTCAACTCCACCAGCGTCGAAGGAGTGATTGTGCCTTCCAGATGAAGATGAAGCTCAGCCTTGGGAAGCCGGCGGATGAACGCCGCGATGTCGTCCATGAGTCGAGTGTACCGGGTCAGCGATCCGGACCGAGACTGTGTGGCTGTGTGGATCGATTTTGGCCTAAATGAAAGCAGATCAGAAGCTTAATGCCCTCCACACAGTCACACAGTGGAGAAATCTCTTATGATGCTGATTCGGTCGCAAAGTTCCTGGCGAAGATTCAACCATATGCATTGATTGTGCCCCAGGACGAAATAATTTTCGGCAAATGTAAACCATTCTATTTAAGAGAGATAAAAAGAAAGGGTCTTGCATGTCGGAACGGATTCTCCGGGGTCGTGGAAGCCACCGATACCTCGTCCCCTGAAGCGGAGAAGAGCCGGGAGACACGCGCCGGCCGCTGAGCACTTATCCCTGGCCGTTTACGGGGGCGGAATCTTCACCGTATTCGCCCGGCACGACCGCACCCCGCTGCAGGCAATCGGCTGGAAGCTCTTATCCAGGCATTCCTCCACCGCGGTCAGGTAGTTGTTCCCGCAACTCAGCGCCAACGCCGCCGCGGGAACCTGCGGATTGCTCGCCGTGAACAGCTCCAGAATCTGGTCCGGCGGCATCGACGTCTGCGCCGTCAGGCCGGCAAGTTGAGAGGGAATCGCCACCGCCCGGAACGCCTTTCGCGCCGCGGAGAAATAATCGTCCGGCGCCAGCCCGGAGCACGTCCCATGCGTCGCCCATTCATGCTGGAGCAGCGATGGGTCGGGGTAGATATCGCTGTACTGCGACGGATCGGCCGGCCCCGGCGCAGACGAGCAGTTATGCGGATAGGTGCCGTCGTTGTTCTGCGGCCACATCCCATGCAGGACGAAGGTGGAGTGGTTCGCGCACTCGGCCGCCGCAGGATGCGAATGGCAGAACTCCGGCGACCAGGAGAGGTTCAGGAGGTAGAAATCGAACGACGCGGCGGCCCGCGCCTGTGGCTTCGGATCACTTGCAGCCGCGCCGGCGGTAGCGCTCGGCGCCGGGTTTGATTTGCACCCCAGAACCGCCAGCAGCGCCAGAACCGGAGTGAATCGACTCAGCGTCACGCCGGAAGGATAGCAGAAAGTTGTATCGCAGGAGAGTAATGGATGAACCCGTTCGGTCGAATCCGGCTGACTTCATCACTCGATTCTGTCGCGCTTCAATATGTTGTGCCGAAGACACAGGATCTGTATGTTAGCTGGATCCTTCGAGGAGCCCCCTTTCGAATAGGGAATGATGTGATCGAAATGAAGGTGGTCCTGCGCTCCACACATCACGCATCTGCCGTTATCACGCTTCCAGACCAGCAATTTCACCCAGCTTGGGATGATCCGGTCATCGTCGAGCAGGTTAACCTGCCCATCGCGTTTGGCGTGGTCGGCGACATTGCTCTCTGTGCTTGAAATGGTAAGTGTAAATTTGAAGACTCGGCGTCCCGATGAAGTATCAATGGTGCAGTTTACGAGATCGAATATGCCGTTATAGACCCATATTCCATCCCTTATTTTTTCGAAGACGAGTACCTTCTCAGGCGGATCGCCAATTTCCTTGAACTTCCGTACGGCTTCTTTGAAAAGACCATTTTGCGTAAGGGAGCCCCCGGGATTCTTTTCGGGTTGGTCCACCTGCTTCGGATATGGGTGATCGGACTTCCGGCAATCGTGTCCCTCATAAACCAATGTTTTGCCGTCGTCACTGACCTGATCGTCGTATGGCGCGCCATGTCGTCGGCTCATGAGGACGACAGTTTTACCACTTGGAAGTCGATAGTTCATCCCACGTTGCAGGCTTGCCGCAACGGCCATGCACATTTCGGCGTGGGAAAGGATCTCGCCTTGCTGGAATGTAAGGCTGGCGCTTCGTTTCATTTGTGCTTACCGCGCGGCGGCGAACTCCGACCGGTGGCGGCTGTAGAAGAAATAGATCACGAGCCCCGCCAAGAGCCAGATGAAGAACGCCATCCAGGTGAGCACTTCCAGCCCCATCATCAGCACGATGCAGAAGATGATGCTCAGCACCGGGAACACCGGCCCGAACGGCGCGCGGAATGCCCGGTGCCGCTCCGGCTCGCGGTAGCGCAGGATGAGCACCGCGATCGACACCAGCACAAATGCGAACAGAGTTCCGATGTTCGACAGGTTCGACACCGTGCCGATATCCAGCAGCCCCGCCGGGATGCCCACCACGAATCCCGCCACCCACGTGGCCACCACCGGCGTGCGGAACTGCGGATGAATCCGCGAGAAAATATCCGGCAGCAGCCGGTCGCGCGACATGGCGAACCACACCCGCGCCTGGCCAAGCTGAAACACCAGGATCGAAGAGATCATGCCCAGCATGGCGCCGATGAGCACCACCAGCTCGACCCAGTGCAGCCCGCTGCCCGGGTTGGCAACGTAGAGCCGCTTGAGGGCGTTCACCACCGGCGCGCCGTCGCCCATGATCGAATCCCACTTCACAATCCCGCTGAGAACGATCGCCACCCCGCCGTAGAGCAGCGTGCAGGCCACCAGCGTGGCCAGGATCCCGAACGGCAAGTCGCGCTGCGGGCGCTTGCATTCCTCCGCCGCGGTCGAGACCGAATCGAACCCGATATAGGTGAAGAAAATGATCGACCCGCCGGACAGCATGCCCGTCCAGCCATTGGGCATGAACGGATGCCAGTAGACGGGCTTGATGAAGCTGGCCGCGGCGAAGATGAACGCCAGGATGGCCACGATCTTCACCATCACCAGGATGTTGTTGGTGCGCGCCGACTCGCGGATGCCCCGCACCAGCACCACCGTCAGCACCATTACGACCAGGAATGCCGGAATGTTAAATCCGAAGTGCCATCCCGGAGGATAGAGATCGTTGCCGGCCAGGTCCTGCAGCCCGGTGGGCAGGTAGGCGGGCGAAATCCACATCAGCGGGAAATGAATCCCGAACCACTCCAGCAGCGCCTCGATGTGCGCCGCGAACCCCACGCTGACGCTCATGTTCGAAAAGGCGTATTCGAGAATCAGGTCCCAGCCGATGATCCACGCCACCAGCTCGCCCAGCGTGGCGTAGGTGTAGGTGTACGCCGAGCCGGCGATCGGAATCATCGATGCCAGCTCGGCATAGCAGAGCCCGGTGAACACGCAAACAATGGCCACCATCACCAGCGACAGCGACAGCGCCGGCCCCGCGCCGGGACGTCCCGCCATCGCCGTGTGCGTCAACAGGTAATGAACCAGCGGCGTGTTGCTGACCGAGGGCACGGCGAACTTCTGCCCCGCCATGGCCGTGCCGATGACGGTGAATATCCCCGACCCGATCACCGCTCCGATGCCCAGCGCGGTCAGCGACCACGGCCCCAGCGACTTCTTCAGCGCGTTCTCCGGCTCCTCCGATTCCGCGATCAGCTTGTCGATCGACTTGCAGGAAATAAGTTGGCTGCGGAGGGCGCGGGGTCGAGGTCCGGGGACGGCGGCGCGAGCCATGCGGCTGACCTTTCGAGTGCGGGTCGTGCGGGATGACGGAACAACGTGAACCTCGCATCCCGGGCCGGATTGCAGGGGAGCACCGGCCCGGAGACGCGGACAGGCTGCGGGAACTCAGCGCTTCGACACGCCGCGCGCCAACTTCTTGACCTTTTGCTTCTGCGACCCCCGCGGGGTGGTGCGCTTGGCCTTGGGAGCGGCCTTCTTGCGGGCGGCGCGCTTCAGCTTCTTACGTTCCTGACGATCCTCAATCTTGGTTGTGCCCACTCGTAACCTCTTTCGCTGCTATTTGTTCAATGTGTCCGTTTTCCGGATTGACGCGAATTCCATGGTATCAGGGAAACAGATCAGGGAACAGGGAACAGGGAATGCGCAGGCTCTTTCGAATCTCTGTTTCCCTGCTCCCTGCTCCGTGCTTTCCTGGACCGCTTGAATCTCGCCCGCATCCCGGCTGTCACAGATCAGTCGACCCCCGTGACGCGCCCGGGTAGGGTTGGTGCATGCGAGAGAACTGGATCTCAGCGCTGACCTGCTGGAAGGAAACACGCCTGAAATCCGGGTGCCTCACATCTCGATTTTGAGATGCGGGATGGATACTCCGCTCACTGAGGCGGCGGTTTCAATGCATCGCGGGCCTTGAATCCTGCGGTGACGACTGACTCGCCATGGCCGCCTTGCGGCGGTGCCCAGCTGGTTTCGTACTTACAACGTCTCAACTTTCCGACTTTGAACACCATGGCCAACACCGGCAATTCGACCACGACACGGACGCGCAGGCTCCTGATGGTCTTTGGCGCCGTGGTCCTCTTCCTGGCGGGACTCCTCCTGCTGTTCGCGCCCCCGCGCGATCACAACTCGCGTTGCGCCCCCGATCCTTTGCCTCGCGCCGGAGACGGGTGGATAATGGGTGCGCCATCCATCCAGGCAAATTCGCTTGCCGGCGGGTGACTCCCATCGCCGCCCGGCGCAGCAATTTTCAGGAACCGATTTCGAGGAGCCGCGGATGTCCAGTATCGCGAACGCAGCACAGTTGGAGGTTGCCGAACTGACGCATCGCACCACCTTCCGCCGGTGGATGGCCAATTCCTGGATCCTTCGCGCGGCCATCGTGTTTGCCGGCTCCACGGCCATGGGAATGATCTTCATGTTCCCCCTGTGGTCGGAGGGCATGGCCTGGAAGCAGGACCTGGCGCAGTGGTGGGGTTGGGGCCTGCTGGTGCCGGTGATCGTGGCCATTGACCGGCGGGTGCCTTATAGCGAACGGCAGATCGGCCGCCGGGCAGCCGCCCATGCGGTCGTGGGCGTGTTTGTCACCGCGCTGTATGTCTACGTGTTTCACTTCCTTCGGGTCGTCATCGGAGATAACAGCCTCGCCGGCGGCGCCCACTGGAGCGTCTTGAAGCCCGCCAACATGTACAAGTTTGCCGCCGGCTGGTTCATGTGGAGCTACCTCATCTACTGGATGATCCTGGGCGGGCTCCAGGCCTACCGCTACTACGAGCGCTATATGAGCAGCGAGCTACAACTGGAACGCCTGGAAAAGAGCTACTCGCAAGCGCGCCTCAACGCCCTGCGCATGCAGCTCGATCCGCACTTCCTCTTCAATGCGCTCAACACCATCTCCTCGCACGTGGAGCGCGACCCGAAACTAACCCGCCTCATGATCGAGCACCTCGGCGACCTGTTGCGCATGTCCCTCGAATCCAAGGACAGGCAGGAAGTCCCGCTGGCCGAGGAACTCGCCTTCCTCGACCATTACCTGGCCATTCAGAAGATCCGCTTCGGCCGGCGCCTTAAAGTGGAGATCGACATCGCCCCCGAGGTCCGTTACGCCTCTGTGCCGTCGCTGTTCCTTCAGCCGCTGGTCGAAAACGCGATCCGCCACGGCATTTCTCCTCGCGCTTCGGGCGGAACCGTGAGCGTCACCGCCGAGCCCGTGAACGGCAAACTTGCCATTCGCATCGCCGACGACGGCGCCGGCTTGCCCCCCGGCTGGAGCCTGGAGAAGTCCACCGGTCTTGGCCTTTCCGTTACCCGCGAGCGCATCGCCGGCCTGTACCCCAACGACGAAGGCAGCTTTGTGATCAAGGGCCGCGAAGAAGGCGGAACGCTGGTGGAGATCGTTCTTCCCCTGAAGGTCATGGGAGAGGAAGCCAATGAAGCCAGTGCTTGAAAACATCAAGGTCCTGGTGGTGGATGACGAAGCTCCCGCCCGGCAGCGCCTGCTCGACCTGCTGCGCCGCGATCCGCAGATCGGAACCATTCTCGAGGCCTGCAACGGCGAGGACGCGGTGGAACTGATCGAGGACCACCACCCCGAACTGGTGTTCCTCGACGTGCAGATGCCGGAACTCGACGGCCTGGGGGTGATCGACGCCATCGGCGTGGGCGAAATGCCGCTCACGGTGTTTGTCACCGCCTACGACCAGCACGCCATCCGCGCGTTCGAGTCCAATGCCCTCGACTATCTTCTCAAGCCCTTCAGCGACGAGCGCTTCGAAGGCGCCCTGGCCCGCGCCAAGGCCAGGCTCGACGAGCGCAACCTGCTCGAATTCGGCCAGCGGGTCATGAAGATGGTTTCCGCCGCCCCGGCCAACGCCGACAAGCGCTGGGACCGGCTGGTGGTCAAATCCGGCGGCTCCACGCGCTTCATCCGCGTGGTGGACGTCGACTGGATCGAAGCCGCTGGCGTCTACGTGAACCTGCACGTCGCCGGCAAGGAGTTCTTATACCGCACCGCGTTGAACGATCTCGCCGACCGGTTAGACCCGCGGCGCTTCGTGCGCGTACACCGCTCCGCGATCGTCAACATCGAGAGCATCGTGCAACTGGAGCCCATCTCCCACGGCGAGTTCGACGTGGTGTTGCGCAACGGCTCCCGCGCGCGTGTCAGCCGCACCTACCGCGCGCAGCTCGAAAAGCGCCTCGGCCAGCCGTTATAGGTTTGCGGCCCACCGTCTCCCGCCACAGAAGGATGTGCGAGCCCGGAGAGCCGTGCCCGCACAGTCGGTGCCAACTCAGGGGACGATTTCAAAGACGGTCCCGTCGCCGATAAAACCCCGCCAGCGGGCAACGACAGACGTCAGTGTTCAATGACTCCGCAAGCGATTCGGTCGCCGGAGTTTCCCGAGGGGTCCGACATCAGGTCGTCGGCTTTGGCGTGAATCACCAGCGAGGTTCCGCCATCATGGAACAGCGAATTGGGACCCTCGCCGAGGGTCGCTCCTTCAAGCGTGAAGGTGGTCTTTGCCTTCCCGCCCTGGTCCACAACCAGGTTCGGCAAATCGCCAAGATGCGGATGGGGATCCTGCGGGTTGTGAATCCCGTGATGCGCGCTGGTGGGATTGAAGTGGCCACCTGCCGATGTGAAAGCCGGCCCTTCGCACTTGCCCACGGTGTGAATGTGGATGCCGTGTTCGCCGGGCGTCAACCCCGAAGCGCTGACAACGAACTTGACGCCATTCGAAGTGGAAGTAATCGTTGCGGCGCCGACGTCTGCGCCTTGCCCGTTCACAATTTTGGCGTGAGCCGGTTTGTCCTTAGCCACTGCGACGGCGGCGAGGAGAAGCATCAGCAACGGAAAAGCGAAAAATTTTGTACGCATTTGGCGTATCCTCCGCAATGGTTTCTTCAAAGCTAGGAGATTATCGCACGCGAGAGCGGAGTCCCCGGGGGTTGTGATCGACCCGGCATGGAGGGCCCGCGCACATCCAACGTCGCCGCTCCAGCGACCGATTGCCGGGGCGCCCCAGGTCTCGAATTTGCGACCCGGGCGCCAACCTTCAGGGGGCGGTAACCTCCAGGCGGTTCCTAATCTCCGATCCCTGTTCCCTGATCCCTGTTCCCTGTCCTTTCGCGAGCAAGCGACCGTTTTCGCAGCCACTTGGCCACCCCCAGCGCCAGCAGCAACCCCCCGAACGGCAGGCACATCAGTGCCACGATCAACGCAAACCAGCCGCCATTGGTGCTCGCGCCGGTGCGCGAAAAACCGCCCAGCAGGGTCTCCAGCAACAGCGCCGAAAGCAGGCCCGCGCCCACCATCGAGCCGCCCCACTGGAGCAACTGGCGGGTTCCGTCGTCGTTCATGGGAGAACTACGTTCGGGCCGAACGTGCAAAGTGTGAGGCATTGGCGCTCTCAACTCATCGCCAGCCGAAGCATGGCATAGGTGATCACACCCGTCACCGAGACGTAGAGCCATAACGGAAACGTCCAGCGGGCGATCCGGCGATGCTGCGGAAACCGCCCCGACAGCGAAAAAAAGAACGTCACCAGCACCAGGGGCAGCGTCAACGTCGCCAGCACAATATGACTGACGAGCAGCGGCAAATAGACTCCCCGGTACGGCGCATCCACCGGGTAGCGCACGTCCCCGTGCAGCGCATGGTGCAGGATGTACCCGGCGAGAAACAACGTCGAGAAGACGAATGCCGCAATCATCGACGCGCGATGCGCGGCGATGCGCCGCGCGCGAATCAACGTGAATCCGACCAGCAGCGCCGTCGCGCTGAGCCCGTTCATTACCGCATTCAGCGCAGGCAAGAAGGCCAACTGCACGTGCGCCGTGTCGGTCGCCGGATGCACATAAATCAGCCAGAACAGAAACAACGTCGCTCCTGCGCTGATCGCCAGGATGGCGGCAATCGCCGGACCGACGCCCGCCTTATGCGCAGAAGATGAAGCAATGGTCGTCATTTCTTCCTTTGATGGGTGCCCCAGGTCTCGATTCGGAGAACTGGGAAAACCTCTGAGCCGGCCGGTCAGCCCATGGATCTTCGATGGAAGCCGACAACAGGCAAACTGACCCCTGGATTCAGCGCTTTCCAATGGCGCACAGCATCAGCGCCGTCATCAGCAGGGGCAAATAGATAACGCTCACCTTCAGCAAATCCCGCGCGAGGGAGCGGCTCAGTTCCGCCGACCGTGTCCGCAGGATGCGCGCAAAGCGGATGGTATATGCGAGGTAAAACAGCCCCAACGCCCCGGCGATCCCCGGATAGGCCGGGCCCGTAATTCCCAGCTTCCACGGCGCCAGGCTCACCGGAATCATCAGCACCGCGTAAAACAGCGCCTCGACTACCGTCGACAACCCGTCCGGCTGCACCACGGGCAGCATCCGGATGCCGGCGCGCGCGTACTCCTCGCGATAGAGCCACGCAATGGCCATGAAGTGCGGGAACTGCCACACGAAGAGGATCGCAAACAGGGCCACGGCGGGCCACTCGATGCGCCCCCGCGCCGCGGTCCAGCCCAGCATCGGGCCCATCGCCCCGGGAAACGCTCCAAGGAATGTCGCCAGCGTGGTCACCCGCTTGAGCGGCGTGTAAATCGCAACGTATGTAAACGCTGTGAGCATGGCCAGCGCCACCGTAAGCAGGTTGGTGTGGACCAGCAGCCACCACCCGCCCAGCGCCAGGGCCACAAGGCCGGCAAGGACGCCCGTGGCCAGCGGCATCCGTCCCGCGGCCAGCGGCCGGTTGGCGGTGCGCGTCATGCGTGCGTCGGTTTTGCGTTCCAGAGCCTGGTTGAGCGCGCCGGCGCCGGCCGAAACCAGCCCGATCCCGAACAGGGTGTCGATCAGTCCGCGCTGCAGGCTCGAAATCCCCGATTGCATCGAGCCCAGGTAGAACCCCGTCCACGCCGTCACCACCACCATGCCGGTTACGCGCACCTTGAACAATTCGCGGCAGTCGGCAATCAGTTGCGCCGTCGTCCCCGGCTGCGGAACCGCAGTCGACGGCTCCGTCACGGCAACCGGACGGGCCGGCGAGTCTACCGGGATCAGGGCACGCGACGCGTGAGCCATGCGGTGGGAGAATACCTCGGTGGGAAGTGCCCGGGTTGATGCTCCGGGAGCCTGCTTCGATCATACCAAGCGCAATGGGTCGAGACGTGAATCTGCCGGGGAAGGGGATGCCCTGCCCTGGCAAAACTAGGACCGGGCATCGAGTTTTCGTGCTTCTTCGTGGACTGTTTCGGCCACTTCCTCGGGCGTCAGCCGATCCACTGCAATGGATAGATGCGCCATCCGATAGAGCGGCATCCTTCTGTCGTACCGGGCGGCCAGATTCGCGTGATCCGCCAGAACCGGCCGCGTGTGCTCGGTTCCGCTGCACCGCGCCAGCGTGGTTTCGAGCTTCACCTCCAGGTGCACCAGCAGGGTGCCGAGCGAGCTCAGCAGCAAATCCCGCGTCGCCTCCGTCTCGATCGCGCCTCCACCCAGGGCCAATACCAGCCCTTCCCGGGCAGCCAGCCGCGCAATGGTTGCATGCTCCCGCGCGCGAAACGCGGCTTCGCCCTGCCGCGCGAAGATCTCCGCAATTGTCAGTCCGGCTTCGGCCGCGATCACGTCATCGGCGTCCACAAAACCCCATGTCAGCCGCTCGGCCAGTAGCGGCCCGACGGTCGTCTTCCCTGATCCCATGAAGCCCGTGAGCACGATACGCCGGAGGGGAGCGGATTTTTTTCCTGGATCTTCTGAACGTGTCATCAGCGCGGGGATTGACTTGTCCTCAAGGATAAATGTCACCCCACCACCATCACCACCGCGCCGGCCGTGATCAGCAAGCCGCCGATTATCGCCCCCGCGTTGAGCTTTTCGCCCAGCAGCAGCCACGCGAACAGCATGACCAGCGGTACGCTCAGCTTGTCGAGCGGCGCCACGCGCGACGCCGGCCCGAGCTGCAGCGCCCGGAAATAGCACAGCCACGACAACCCCGTGGCCAGCCCCGACAGCACCAGGAAAAGCACCGTGCGCCGGTCCAGGTCGCGCAATCCGCCATGCTTGCCCAGGGCCAGCGCAATGCCCCACGCAAACACCACCACCACGCTGGTCCGCACCGCCGTGGCCAGGTTCGAATCGACATGCGCGACGCCGACCTTGGCCAGCAGCGCCGTGGCCGCGGCAAACAAAGCCGAAAGCAGCGCCCATCCTATCCAGCTCATGCGTCCATGCTAACGGTTTCCGGGTTGCGCTATCCTCGATCTGCGTGCCACATCGACGCTGCGTGCCCCATATCCACCGCTGTTTTCTGCGGGAGATGCGGATGGGCCTGCTGACGAAGAGAGCCCTTTGACCACCATCCGCCTTGCCGAGCCCAAAGACTGGAAACCCCTAGCCCAGATGCGCGCCCTCCTCTGGCCCGAAAGCCCCTTCGAAGAACACCTCGCCGAACTCGAAGCAGGCCCGTCCGCTCTGTGCCAGACCGGCTTTCCCATGGAATGGCTGGTCGCCGAAGACGAAAGCGGCGCGCTCGAGGGCTTTCTCGAAGTCGGCCTGCACTCCCACGCCGATGGCTGCGACACCCGCCGCCCGGTTGGCTACGTCGAAGGCTGGTTTGTCCGCGAAGAGCACCGCCGGAAGGGAATTGGCCGCGCTCTGTTGCGCGCCGCGGAGGACTGGGCCCGCGCCCGCGGCTGTCTCGAAATGGCTTCCGACGCGCTCATCGACAATGCCCTGTCTGAAACCGCGCACCTCGCGCTCGGCTTTCAGGTTACCGATCGCTGCGTGCTCTTCCGCAAACGCCTCTGATCAGCTTCCGCCCGCCTTGCCTCTCCGCTGCGCCATGCGATACTGGCCCACCGCCCAATCCTCGTCGCCCAGGCCCGTCCGCCGCGCTTCGTCGAAGATGTCCGCCAGCTCATCCGCAAGACTCATTCGCGTCCCGCGGCTTTCCGCCGCCTCGCGCAAAAGCCGCAGGTCCTTGGCCCCCAGGTCCATTGTGGCGCCGGGCTTCTCCGGAGGGTGCAGCATCACTTTGCCATACGCCGCGTAGAACGGCGACTGGAACAACCCGTTGTTGACCGTCTCCAGGAACACCTCGGGGTCGATGCCCTGCGCCTCCGCAAATACAAACGCCTCACCGAGCGAATGAATCATCGCGCTGATCAGGAAATTGCCGCCCAGCTTCAGGGCATGCGCCTGCCAGGGCTCCTTGCCCACCACGGAAATGCCCCGCGACAGCGGCTCCAGCAGCGGCCGCGCTTGCGCCACCGCATCGTCGGCGCCCGCCATCGCGATCCACAGATTGCCCTCTTCGGCCACATTGGGCCGCCCGAACACAGGCGCGGCAACATACGCCTGCCCCCGCCGTGCGTGTTCTTCGGTCAGCCGCTCTGACAACGCCACGCTGATGGTGCTGAACGCAATGTGCAACGCCCCCGGCCGCAGCGCTCCCAGCAGCCCGTTTACCGGCAGCCCCTTGGGCCCGAAAAGCACCTCCTCGTATGCCGCGTCGTCGAACAGCATGGTCATGACGATGTCGGTGGCTCGGGCCACATCGGCCGGCGTCGCGGCGGCGTGCGCACCTTCCTTGCGCAACGCCTCGGTCTTCTCGTGCGTCCGGTTCCACACCGTCAGCTCGTACCGCGCCGCCAACAGGCGCTTTGCCATCGCCCTGCCCATGTTGCCCAACCCCAAAAAGCCGATCCGCAAGGTTTTTCCTCCTCACACCAAGCTAACTCCGCCCGGGCGCCCCTGGTCTCGATTTTGAGACCTGGGATTGGGCCACTAAGATTGGCTGCCCCGGTCTCCGGTGTTGGGACCTGGGATCCGCTCCGCTAACACCGCCAGCCCCGCTAAACTAATCCTTCGATGCTGCAGAACCGTGCACGCGACACGCTATGTCCTGCCTCTGCGGGAAGGCGGCTCTCTGCCCGCCATTGTTGAAGCCGACGACCTCGGCCTTTACGTCGTCAAATTTCGCGGAGCGGGGCAGGGAATCCTGGCACTCATCGCCGAAGTGATCGCCGGTGAGATCGGCCGCGCGCTCGGCCTCCGTGTTCCGGAAATCGTATTGGTCGAAATCGATCCCGCTCTAGGCCGCAACGAGCCCGACTACGAGATCCGCCGCCTGCTGAAGGCCAGCGCCGGCCTCAATCTCGCCCTCGATTATCCTCCCCGGGTCCACCATGTTCGATCCCGCCGCGCGCGACGCCGCCCCCCGCGACGAAGCCTCGCTGCTGGTCTGGTTCGACGCCTTCGTGCAAAACGTCGACCGCACGCCGCGCAACGCCAACCTGCTGGTCTGGCACCGCAAGCTCTACCCCATCGACCACGGCGCGGCCTTATTCTTCCATCACGACTGGCCCACCATGAACGGCAAGATCGAGTCTGCCTTCGCTCCCATTCGCGATCACATCCTTTTACCCTGGGCGTCGGACATCGCATCGGCCGGCGCCCGAGCGCGCGGTAAGCTCAATCCCGACGTCCTGGCGGGCATTCTTGCCCTCGTCCCCGACGCCTGGCTCGAAGCCATACCCGGCGAGTTCGACCCGGCCGCGCGACGCGCCGCATATCTCGACTTCTTCACCCGCCGCCTCGGGGCCGCGCACATCTTCGAACAGGAGGCAACGGATGCCCGCGCCCGCTAAGCCCGCCGCGTCGAGCTTCGACTACGCCATCCTGCGCGTGGTGCCGCGCGTCGATCGCGAAGAATTCATCAACGCCGGAGTGGTCGTTTTTTGCCTGGAAAAGAAATACCTCGACGCCCGCATCGCGCTCGATGCTGATCGCCTCCGCGCGCTCTGGCCCGAAGCGGACGTTGACCTTGTTCGCGAGCACCTCGATGCGGTTCTCCGCATCTGCCAGGGCGACCCCTCCGCCGGGCCGATCGCAAAGCTCTCGCAGCGCGAGCGCTTCCATTGGCTCACATCACCGCGCAGCACCATCATCCAGCCCTCGCCCGTGCACACCGGCATGTGCGATTCGCCCGAAGGCATCCTCGACCGCCTCGCCACCCAATTCCTGAGCGGCTGACTACGCTCGGACCGACATCTTACCGTGAGTCGTCAATCCAAGTTCGGACTATACTGCTGATGCGTCCTGACGCGTCCATATGAACCTTCACTATCACTGGCTGACGGAGGGGCTGGAACTGCTGAGCTTCTTCCTGTTCTCTCCAGCGCTCGCGATTGTCGTCGCTTACAAGGGGTGGCGGGAAAGAGCCAACCCGAAGCGGTACGGCATGCGTTGCGTCGCCTCTGGCGGGGCTGCGGTTGCGCTCATTTGTGTCGCCAAGTGGATCAACGCCGACACTGCACCTCTGTATCTTCTGCAGTGCGCCTGTTTTGTGCTGGGCCTCCTATTGTTGGGGGTGTGTGAGGGGTACTTCTTCTCTGTGCTTCTGGGCATCTGGCGCTGGCACAAGTCAACTCGCGCATTGTGATCGCAGGCTTACATGCGCCGTGAAGTCAAGCGGCTGAGATCGGCGGCGCGAGGTCAGGCGTGATTCTCACCGCTGTGCAGTGCGCACCAGATCCCCCAGCGCATGCACATCCCCTGCTCCCGCGTCGCTCATCACGACGTACCGAAGTCCGCCGGCGCTCCACGACTCGGTACTGAACCCGTTCTTCTTCTCGTCCGCCAGGGCCGCTGGCCCGTCCTCCTGCACGATAAACACCGACAACTCGTGCTTCTTGAGCGCATAGATCAACTGCGCCCCCGGCCGGCCGGCGAAGTAGACCAGCCTCCCCCCGACCAGGCTGTACGCCGATCCCCCCAGCTCCGGCAGGTTGAAAGTGAAGGGCAGTTTCCCCTGGAACCACGGCTTTACCGTGTGCCGGTCGGACGAAACCACGTCCACCGGGTTGGGGCTCGCCAGCGCCGCCACGTGCATGTCGAGCAGCTGCGCCAGCGTCTGCTCATGCGCCGAGCGCTGCACGAACACCGCGGTGGATATCCCCATCGCCAGAACCAGGACAGCCGCGACGGCGATGGCCAGCGCCGGGCTGAACAGGAACGAAAGCTTCCGCTGCTTGGGCGCCATGCTGTTCAGGACCCGCTGCCGGAACTCCGCCGAAGGCGCAAACCGCGTTCCCGCCGCGCGCACGGCCCGCTTCATCTGCATGCGGTTCAGCGCTTCGGCAGCGCACTCGCGGCACGTCTGAAGGTGCTCTTCCAACGACCGCAGGTCCGCCTCCGCCAGTTCGCCGTCGACGTACGCATGCAGCCTTTCCCTCCACGCATCCCCGCTCATCGCGCCCTCCCTTCCGGCTCCAGCAAAGTGCGCATGGCTTTGCGCGCGCGCGACAGGCGCGACATCACGGTTCCCATCGGAATCCCCAATGTCTGGCTGATCTCCTGGTAGCTCATCTCCTCCACGTCGCAGAGGAGAAGGATTTCGCGATAGTGTACCGGCGCCGCTTCGAGGGCCGCGCGAATCTTGTCCTGCTCACCCCGCGCCAGTAAAATCGTTTCCGGCGTCTCGGCCGTCTCGGGCTCCGGCGCTTCGTCCTCGCTGTCCAGCGAGGCCATCGCCTTGAGCCCCGCGCGCGAAGTCAGGAACGTGTTGCGCAGAATCCTGTAGATCCAGGCGCGAAAGTTCGTCCCCTGCTGGAACGAAGAGAATCCCTTGCAGGCCTTCAGGTAGGTTTCCTGCACCAGGTCTTCCGCCGCCGCGCGATCGCCCGCCAGCCAGCACGCAAAGTTGTAGAGCGGACCGAACAACGGCATGGCCAGCTCTTCAAACGAGCCGAACGAAGGCGCAGATGAGCTCACGGCCCGATCAGTGTATCTCAGGCTATTCCCGGTTTTGGAAATGGCTTTGACGACCAGGCTGAATCCACCCACGAATGGCCGGCTCCCGCTGGCGAATCGATCGCACACCGATAGAACCGGAATGCCCGGGATTTATTCCCAGGTGGTCAAAATATTACTGATCCCTGCTCAGTGACCCCGGTTCTACTGCGGCGTCACCAGTTGGTGGGCAATCGCAAACAGCGCCAGCTCCAGCCGGGTCGAAACCCCGGTCTTGTCGAAGATGTTCGACAGGTGCCGCTTCACCGTCTCCTCGCTCAGCCCGAATTGCTTGGCGATGTCGCGGTTGCTGCACCCTTCCACGATCGAGCCCACCACTTCGAGCTCGCGCGGAGTGAGTCCGTAGGTTTTGCGCTGCGGCACAGCGGCCTGCTGCATCAGGTCGTGCAGCGCCGACACCAGGTTCACCACCCGCTTGCCGCCGATCCAGTAATCGCCGCTGATCACGGTCTTGATGGCGATCTGCAGGTGCCCGGCCAGGGCGTCTTTCAGCACGATGCCCCGCGCCCCGATGTGCAGCGCCTCGATGATCTGCTGGGTGGTGATGGTCGACGTCAGCAGCAGGATCTTCACCGTCGGCGAGCCGTTCATGATGGCCCGCATCGCTTCCAGCCCCGGCAGGCGCGGCATCTGCACGTCCAGCAGCAGGATGTCCGGCTGCAGTTCCAGGGTCAGAGTGATGGCTTCGTCGCCATCCGAGGCCTCGCCAACCACTTCGAAGCCATCCTGCTCCGACAGCATGTTGCGCACCCCGATGCGTACCACCGGATGATCATCTGCCAATACAATTCGGATCGGTCGGTCCACTGGAAGAATCTTCCTCCACGGTTCTAGCGGGCAGCTGTTGATTCCTTAGAATCCACGTCTACCCTTTGTGCCTTGTTGGATCTGCGCTGTAACAGGACACGACTTTCGTCGTGCCGAAGAGAGCCAAATAAACATACAGGCTTTCGCCCCTGCTATGCCCATCCCGCCAGGCCCATGGCCAGGGACTTGCTCCTCAGCTCTTCAGTTTCTCCGCTTTTTCCTTCGCAGTTGCCGTCCCCAGATCCCTGTCCTCCGGGCCTTCCCCGGGTACCGGGAACTCCGCCTCCAGCATACGCCGCAGGTTCCGGGTGGCGGCTTTCAATTCCAGGAACAGATCCGGAGCGTTATCTAATTGGTCACCTCTCGATTCCAGCTGCGCGCCGACACGCGCCGCCTCCATCGCGCCCGCCATTCCGCAGCCGCCCTTGATCGCGTGGCCGATCCGCCGGATCTCCTGCGTGTCCCCCAGCGACATGGCGCGTTGCAGAGTCTTCGCCCGCCGCTCCAGGTCGTCCACCACGGCGTCGTAAATCTGGCGCACTCCACGATCGGGCATCATTCCTCGAAACTGTGCCAGAGTTTCGGCCTTGATCACCGGTGCCACGTCCTCCGGCTCCTGAGCCGGTGCCGGGTGATGGCGCAGCTCCATCAACTGTTTCAACGCCTGCGGCCCGAATGGCTTCGCCAGGTATCCATCGACGGCGGCCTTCACCTCGTCGGGAAGGTCGCTGCCGCTCATGGCGTAGATGCTCGCCTTGGTTCGCGCCCGCAGCTCTTTCACCAGCGCGGCGCCCTTCAGCCCCGGCATCTGGGCATCCATCAGGATCACTTCCGGCGTGCACGTGCCCGCATCCAGCAGCGCGAGCGGCTCTCCTCCCCGCGGCCGCCGTGTGGATGGTGTATCCCGTCATGGTCAGCACCGTGGCCATCACCTCGCGGCTGACCATGTCGTCGTCAATGATGAGAACCGTAGGCAGATCGCGGCTGGCAATGCCGAGCATGGCATTAGTGTGCCACGATTCAGGGAACAGGGAGCAGGGAACACGGAACAGGGAACTTGCAACCGCTAATATCGAGCTTGACAACCCGGCGTCTCTAACCCCTAAGCCCTGCCCCCTGTTCCCTGTTTCTCATCAATTCCCGACCACAAGCACCTGGAAGTTCCCATCCAGCGGGCCGTAGTTCACCCGCCCCGGAGTGCCGGCCCGGGCAGGGTTGGAAATATTGGCTCCGTAGATCGTGGTCACCAGGTAGACCAGCCCGGTGGTGGGATCGAGCGCCATCGTCCTGGCCCGTTCCATCGTGGCCAGGTTCTGAATCTCCGAATACGAATCCATTAAATGCTGGCGGATGACGCTGACACTTCCGTACCCGCCTCCGTTGGCTGTGAAGATGAGCCCCCGCCCGGCGTCGAAGGCAACCGAGTCGGTTCCCGGCCCCACCGTGAAGGAAGCAATCTTCGCGCCGGAAACCGAGTCCAGGATCGCCAACTCCATGTTGTTGCAGCCCACAAACAGCCGGTTTTGCCGCCTGTCGACCGCCATTCCATGCGGCTCTTTGCATTCCCCCAGCGGGATCGTGCGCAATTCAGGAAGAACGTCCCCCATCTCCGCGTCCTTCCTGGTTTGTTTCCGCCAGTCCAACTCGGAAACACGGTTATAGATGTACTCGCGGCCGGTGACTTCCTCGGGAACATGGTTATTGGTGTACTCACGGCCGGCAACTTCGATGAGGTTTGGTGTGACATGGTCACGATCCGGCAGCAATTGCAGAAGCGCCGAGGTATCGAGCCGCGCGGCCATGTTCAGGGTGGGAAAGGTCACATACAGTCCACCGGCCCCGTCGGCTACCTCCGAGCCAAGAATTCCGCACACGCGAATCTCGGCAAGCTCGGCGCGCTTCGCAGGGTCGATGACCGCAATCAGCGATTCGGGAATGCGCTCGGAGGAGTTGACCGAGGTCGTCCCGCACGGGGTCGCTTGCGGTGCAGCCGGTTCCATCGCTCGTGGTGGTGGCGAGGAACGTGGCCCATGGCGCGTGGGCCCATTGCGCGTGGGCCGCTCCGGGGGCGGCAAAGTCGACAGATCTGTCCCGAGCGCGAACAGCAGGCCGGTTTCCGGATCCAGCGTCAACGCGCGAAGAGAAGCCGCCGTCACGATATTGGCCACAATCCGGAACGTGCGGCGATCGAAGACCTTTACTCCCCCCGCATACATCAGCTCGACCCGGCCGTTTGGTTCCTTCTGCACCACGATCGTGCCCGGCGCTCCGTCGGTCGCATACCCGTACGGCCCTGGATTGTCGAGCACCACCGCATGCGCCTGGTGAAATCCCCCGACGGTGCCTACCACCGCGCCGGTTTCGATGTCCACCACCTGCACGGTCGAGCCGTGGGTGACAAAAAGCTGGCGCGCCGTGGGATCGAGCGTCAGGTAGTCCCAGTCGCCTGATCCGCCGATGATCCATTTGTTGCGAATCGCATAGGGCTTGCCGTTCAGCTCATCGGGGTGGGGAATCGGCGCCACCTGCGCCGCCACCGCCAATCCGGCAGCCAGCCACACTACGCCCCATCTGCTCAGTACGCAGAGTCCCATACCTGATTGGACGCAAGATCAGTCCGCCACGCTTGCCAAAGGGACCGCTGACCACTGATCACTGACCACTGATCCCTGACCCCTGACCCCTGACTTCATTCATTCGCCGCAATCTCATGCAGCCAGCCCGGCGCCTTCAGCAGTTCGCGCGGCCGCGATCCGTCCGCCGGGCCCACCAGGCCGTCGCGCTCCATCAGGTCGATCAGGTGCGCGGCGCGCCCATAGCCGATCCGCAGCCGCCGCTGCAGCAGGGAAGTGGAGGCCTTGCCGAACTCGAAGACCAGCCGCACCGCGTCGTCGAACATCGGATCGTTCTCGTCCTCGTCCGCGGCTTCCGCCTTCCATGGCCACCTTCTCGTCCTTGGGCGACTCGAGGAAGCCATCCACGTACTCGGCCTCGCCCTGGCTCTTCCAGAACTGCACCACGGCGGCGGTTTCCTTCTCGCTCACATATGGCGCATGCAGGCGCATCAGGCGGCTCGTGCCCGGCGGCAGGAAGAGCATGTCGCCGCGTCCCAGCAGCGCTTCGGCCCCGTTGGTGTCGAGAATGGTGCGCGAGTCGACCTTGGTGGCCAGGCGGAAGCTGATGCGCGTGGGCACATTGGCCTTGATCAGCCCGGTGATCACGTCGACGCTGGGCCGCTGCGTCGCCAGGATCAGGTGAATGCCGACGGCGCGCGCCATCTGCGCCAGGCGCGTAATGGACTCTTCCACGTTGGCGCGGTCGAGCATCATCAGGTCGGAGAGCTCGTCGATGATGATCACGATGTAGGGCAGCGGCTCTTCGTCCCCGCCTTCGTCGAACAGCGACGCCATGGTGCCCTCGAAGAGCTTGTTGTACTGGTCGATGTTGCGCACGCTGCGCGAGGCCAGCAGCTTCAGCCGGCGCTCCATTTCGCGCACGGCGTTGCGCAGCGCGTTGGCGGCCAGCTTGGGATCGGTGATGATGGGCGTGAACAGGTGCGGAATGCCTTCGTACATGCCCAGTTCCACGCGCTTGGGATCGACCAGGATGAGCCGCACCTGCGCCGGAGTGGTACCGGAACAGCAGGCTCATGATCATGGCGTTGATGGCCACCGATTTGCCCGAGCCGGTCGAGCCGGCGATCAGCACGTGCGGCATCGAGGCCAGGTCGGCGGTGACGATGCGCCCGTTGATGTCCTTGCCCATGGCCAGCGTCAGGCGCGCCTTCGATTTGGCGAAGGTCTCCGACTCCAGCACGTCGCGCAGGTGGATGGTCTCGCGCTCGTGGTTCGGAACCTGGATGCCGACCGTGCTTTTGCCCGCCATGCGCTCGATCAGGATGCTCTCGGCGCGCATCGCCAGGCACAGGTCGTCGGCCAGGCCGGTCACGCGCGAATACTTCACCCCGGCCTCGGGCTTGAATTCGTAGGTGGTGACCATGGGCCCGGGATTGATCTGCACCACCTGGCCGCGCACGTCGAACTCGGCGCATTTCTCCACCAGCACCTTGGCTTCATCGCGCAGTTCGTCTTCGCGGATGGCCTGCGGCCCGCCGCCCGCGTTCAGCAGCGTACTCGGCGGCAGCTTGAAGCCGGCCACGTTCTTCGGCGCCACCACCGCCTGCCGTGTCTCGGCATCGGCGCGTTCATGAATCGCAATCCCATTCCCATGCGCCTGCTGCGTCGGCGGTTCCGGCCGCATAGGCATCGGAGCGGCTGGCCTAGCCGTCGGAACGGCCATCTCGGGCCTGGCCTCAACCCGTCTTGCCTCTGCAAACGAAGTGGGTGGCGCAGTTCCGGGGTCCCCAGCACCGGTCCTCGTGCCTGCGGTAGAGTTCTCGACTCCGAGACCTGAGATGGAGCGCTCGTCGCTCCGGGTTTCTCCGCAGACGGGCGAGCCTCCGCGAACGCCTCCGCCGATGCGGTCCGCGCCGTGGCCGGCCGCACCGGAATCGCCTGCACGGCCGGTCCCGGTTGCGGAGCCCTGTTCCCTGTCCCCTGATCCCTGATCCCTGATCCCGGTTCCCTGACCCCTGACCCCGGTTCCGTCCTCTCCCAGATACTCGTTCGCCGCGCAATCGGAATCGGTTCCTCGCCGGTTCTCGCGGCCGCCACGCGCTGCACCGCCGGCTCATCGACCGGGTCCGGCTCAGGCGTTCGCGGCTTGCGTCCGAACTAGAGCCGCCAGCCGGCTCGGCGGCTGCTGGGCCTCCGGCTCCGGTGCTTCCACCCCGATCGCCCCCGCGTACAGACTCTGCGCCGGCCCGGGCGGTTCTCCTCTGCTTCCAAGTTCCTCGTCGATCCGCCGGTAGGCGCGAGTCTTCCCGCCAGTCCCGCCAGCGGTCGTACCACGACTGCAGCCACATCCAGCGGTCCGCCACCGTCTCTTTGACCGCCCAGAAACTGATCGACGAGGCAAAGTACAATCCCGCCGCGGCCAGTACGCCGGTCACGATCCACGCCCCCTGAATGTTGAGATACGCCACCAGGAGGCCGGAGACCAGCCGCCCCATCACGCCCTCCACCGGAACGGACATGTCCCCACCGCCAGTGCCACGGCATCATGGCGAACAGCGCGGGTACAAACAGCAGCGCCATTCCTATCCCCGCGGTCCGCAGCGCCGCCGATCCGCCCGGCCGCGACCGCATCCATCCCCACGCCACGCCGCCCATCCACAGCGGAAGCAGGAACGCGGTAAACCCAATGGATTGCAACAGGAGATCGCTGATGAACGCGCCGAAGAGTCCCACCCAGTTGGCCACCGACCCCGTCGCCGCAGGGTCCGTTGCCGTATTCCACGAGGGATCCGCGGTATGGTAGGTCGCCAGCGCGCAAAAGAACAGAACCGAGACAAGCGCCAGCACCACCCCGAGAAACATGTTCAGGGCTCGGCTCCGCGTCGGCGCGAGGGCAATCTGTATGGGCTTCATCGGATGAACGCCTCGCCTCGATTCACGCCCCGCAACCCGGTCGGCCGAGGGCTCATGCGAGCGAGGGAGAGAATCCCAGAGCAACTCTCATTATCCCTTCATGGCGGACCAAAACCGGCCGAAAACCCCTCCGGGGAACCACCGGCATTACCCGGATGCCGGTTTCCAGGCGGACTGGGTCCGCCCGGGACCATGGCAGGAAACTGGAATCGTCAGCCGTGGCCGCGGCGCCCCGTCAGATCCATGAGATGTTGCTGGTGCGATCGTTGAAAGGCGGCCGGAGACATCCTTCTTCAAGGCACCCGGGTCCAGGTACGTTTCAGAAAGATTCCGCCTGCGACGATCGTCGAGGGCGTCCTTTGGGCGTCGGCGATCGTGGTCGCAATCAATTCCCCGTCATCGACCCTTGCCCCGGTAATCACGAAATCGTCCGTCTGTGTCGTTTGGACGCCGGAAACGGTAAGAATGCGGGTGATGACTCCCGTTCCGTCGCAGTTCACAGTTATGGTCCCGGCCTGAGTACCCGTGACGATGGTTCGATCTCCGGTTGTGGATCCCGCGGTGGGTTTGTTTACGAGGAATGTTCCGGTGAAGTTGCCCTCACCGTCCACAGTTCGCTTGCCGAACGCGATGGCATCGTTGGAGCCGTAGGTACCAACCACGGCAAACGATCCCTTGAGACTGGCGAGGGTGAAGCATGGCTGGGAATTCTGTGCGGTTGCGAGTGCCGCGCCGCTGAACAGCATCAGAGCCAGCGCGGGAACGAAGAACATGCTCTTTCTTGTCAACATGGTCGATCTCCTAGGTTTGCCGGTTTGGATTGGGAAGCCCATCCAGGGGAATTGGCTTCCGTTCGCCGGGGTCCTCACCCATCTGCACACGTCTGGCGCTCGTTTTCCAAAGCGTGCATACTTGTGTTGCCCCCTTGCGATTGGGAAGTACTCCGCCGGTCGAATATGCTCCTCTGTTCTCGACCCTGTCTTGACGGATTTCTGACTCTTGCATTGAAGATTCGTGACGAAGTTATGACGGCGAGCAAGCCCCATGTTTTCCTGTGCGATGGCCTCGAAATCCGCGAACGGGAATACTGCATCGTCCGGGAGGGAGAGGCCTTTCCCGTGGAGCCGCGGGCCTTCCGGGTGCTCATCTACCTCCTGAGCAATCCGCAAAGGCTTATTACCAAGGAGGAATTGCTGCAGTCGGTCTGGGGCGACGTAGCCGTCACGGAGAACTCGCTGGCCCGGGCCATTCTCAAACTGCGCCAGACCCTGGGAGACGATGCTCGCTCTCCCCGCTACATCGAGACCGTGTCGCGCATCGGCTATCGCTTCGTCGGTTCGGTGGCGGTCCAAGCCGATCGGGAGTCCTCCGAGATCAAGGACCAGGCTTTTGCCGTTTATGAGGAGAACCGGAACGGGACGCCTGAGAAGGCCGCTGACCATGCTCCAGTGTCGGAACTGGCGTATCCACCCAGTGCCATAAATGGGACAATCTCCGGAGATTCCCCAGTAAGCCAAAGCACTTCCCGAACGACGCTGAGATGGCTGCTGGCCACCGGAGCCGCCTTGATCCTGATTCTGGGCGGCGAGTTCTGGTACCTGAGCCGTCCGCTCCCGCCTCCGCGCATCACCGCCTACACCCAGCTCACCCACGACGGACGAGAAAAGACCCTCGGAGGAACCGATGGCAGCCGGCTGTATTTCACCCAGAATTCCCCCAACCTGATCGCCCAGATCTCCGTCAACGGAGGGGATGTCGCCCAGATCGCCTTGCCGGTTCCAGCCGCCCAGATGCAGCTGATGGACATCTCCCCGGATGGTTCCAGCGCTCTCGTCGGCACTCTGGAAGCCGGCCACAACGCCAATCCACAGTGGATTGTTCCCATCCTCGGCGGAGGGGCAAAGCGGTTGGAAGATGGCGAGGGCGAAGCGTTTTCCCCTGATGGCGGCTCCGTGATCTACTCCACCTTGAGCGGAGAAATCTTCATGGTCCACACCGACGGCAGCGAGAAACACAAGCTGGCCGACGTGGGAAGCGTTGCGTACGGGTTCAAGTGGTCGCCGGACGGGAAAGTCATCCGGTTCAGCAAGGGCGACGGACTTTGGGAGATGTCCGCCGATGGAAAGGGTGTTCATCGTCTGCTTCCGGGGTGGAAGGAGGGTGTTCCGTGTTGCGGTATATGGACGCGGGACGGAGTTTTTCTCTTCCAGGTGAACGGCCAGATCTGGGCGCTCGATGAACGGCACATCCTCTTCCGGCGACCATCCTCCGACCCCCTGCAACTGACCAGTGGACCCATCGCCTGGGGTGCGCCAATCCCCGGCAAGGACGGAAAGAGGATCTTTGACGACGGGGCCAAGCTGCGGGGCGAGCTCACGCGAATCGATGTGAAGACGGGCAGCCCTCAACCCTTCCTTGGCGGAATTTCGGCCGAGTTCGTGTCGTTTTCTCCGGACGGGAACTCTGTGGCTTACGTTACCTATCCAGAAGGGATTCTCTGGCAGGCCAATCGCGACGGAAGTAATCGCGTGGAACTCACCACCTCCGCCTCGTTTCACGTCCTCAATCCGCGCTGGTCTCCTGATGCAAAGCAGATCCTGTTCACCAGCATTCGTCCAGACGGCCATGTTTCAATCCATCGCATCTCCTCGGCCGACGGCAGTCCCCAATGGCTTTTGCCGGATCAGGCTGAGGACGTGACCGATCCAAACTGGTCACCCGATGGAAAGAAGGTGCTCTTTGCGCTGGGACCCGGGAATTCGATCTCGGCCTTGAGGCACGACCTACGCATGGTTGACCTCGAAACCCGCCAGGTGACGATCTTACCTGGATCGGCCGGCATGTGGTCCCCGCGCTGGTCTTCCGATGGACGCTACATCATGGCCCTGCCCGCGACGGAGGCCACGAGTCTGTCGGTACTCGACTTCACGACGCGCCAGTGGCACACCGTGCCGGTCAATGGTGATACAGAGTTCCCGGCCTTCTCCCATGACTGCAGTTACATCTATTTCCTGCGCTTCGGCCGCGGCCAGGGCGTGTTCCGCGTTCCCGTGACCGGAGGCAAGGAAGAGCGTATCGTCGATATGGCCAATTGGCACATCACCGGTATATTCAACTTTTCCATGACCCTCGACCCCACCGACGCTCCGCTCGTGTTGCGCGACACAGGCACAGACGATATCTACGCCCTGACCCTGGAAGAGAAGTAGGCACCCACCACAAACCGGGTGCCCAGGTCTCGATTTTGCGACCTGGGATTATTCCACTATCCCGATCACCACCACGGTAGGTATCAGAACGTCGTCGATCTTCCCAGCCTCGTTCGGCCTCAGAAATCAACTGTGTTTCCAGCCCGTTGAAGAATTCCACCGGGACTGCATGTCGACATCCTCGGTAACCCCGGTGTTCCTCGTCGCGTAAAGATTCAGACAGGTGTCGATTTGCCCGGTTTCCATTCGTCATGGTGATAGAGGTCGGCAAGAGGATACCTCGCAAGACAGATTCTCGATCGGACTTGACTCCTTTACGGGAGCAGGAGGTTCATATGACAGAACTGGTCAATCATCAGGGCACGGTGTATCGGGAAAGCGCATCCGGCAGCACGACATGGAACAAGGCTCGAACGATCGCGTACTGGGCGTTTACATCCATCGTGGTTTTTGAGATGGCGGCGGGCGGGATTTGGGATCTTCTGCGCATCGAGTATGTGCGCGTGATTCTCTCCCAGCTGGGCTATCCCATGTACTTACTTACGATCATGGGGATATGGAAAATTCCCTGCTCCCTGGTCCTGATGCTGCCCCACTTCGGGCGAATCAAGGAATGGGCCTATGCGGGCGCGTTCTTCACTTACAGCGGCGCGGCGATGTCCCATTTCGCCGCGGGGCAAGGCTTTCATCGCGCTGGCGATCCGCTGGTCCTGGCGGCGTTCACACTGCTGTCGTGGGCGTTGCGGCCCGCGTCACGGCGGCTGGTTGCCGGGGAAGCACAAGAAAAAGACACCTCGCTTGTGTCCTGGCTGGTGCCCATCGCAATTGTTGTCGCGATGCTGATTATTTCCTTCCTTACTTTGCCCAAGGGACCGCCGCCTGCCTGAGAGGATCCGCGGGAGTAGAGGCCAGAACGTTTCTACTCCCGTGTCCCGCCTAAAACTGCACTTTCCCCCCGAACTGGATCTGTCTCGATGTCGTCGAGGTCGCCGTAATCAACCCTGCGGTGGGCGAAATCCCCGATGTCGCCGACGTATACACCACCTCATTCGGCGTCAGGAAATTCGTATGGTTCAGCACATTGAAGAACTCCGCCCGGAACTGAAAGCCCACCCGCTCTGTGATCCGCGTATTCTTCGTCGCCGACAAATCCACTTCCGTCAGCCCCG
>CAVPNO010000080.1:0-129629 GCA_963706455.1 uncultured Acidobacteriota bacterium
CCACCGAAGTGGTGGAAAACGGCGAGCACAACCTCTAAGGCTCCGTAGCTGGTTTCCGACTACTGACCTACACGCGAGTCAAACCTCGCTCGACCGGACAGCCGAGGGCGGCTGTCCTACATGAGCGGCTGCTCCCTGACTTTCCGCTCGCTTTCTGCTATCTTCCGCAGCATGTCCCGCGCCTCCGAGCTTTGTGGGAGTGATTCTTGCCGCGGGTGAATCCTCGCGCATGGGTAGGGACAAAGCCCTGCTCCCATGGCCGCCGCGGGCGGCGGGTCAGCCGCCGTCGAACGAGACTTTTCTCTCTGCCTCGATTCGGTCGCTGACACTTTCCACCGACTTCATGTCTTGTCGCGGGCAAGAACGAGGCGACTCTCGCCCCGATTGCCTATGCCAACGGAGCGTCGGTGGTGACCAATCCTGACCCCAGCCGCGGACAGTTCAGTTCCCTGCAAGTGGGATTGCACGAAGTCCTCAACCGCGGCCGTGACGCCGCTGTCATTACGTTGGTCGATCGCCCGCCGGCCAGCACCGCTACCGTACTTCTGCTGCAGGATGCATACGAATCCGCCCCACAAAACATCTGGGCGGTTGTCCCCGAATTTTCCGGCCAACACGGCCATCCTTATCTTACCGGCCGCGAATTGATCGAAGTATTTCTGCAGTCGCCCCCCACGGCCAATGCCCGCGACATTGAGCACCGTTATCCAGACCGTATCCGCTACGTTCCGGTCAATGATCCGTTTGTGGCCCTCAACATTAACACTCCGGAGGATTACACGGCTCTGCTGGCAAGGCTTAGCCGCGCACCGTTTGCGTATTTCGGCTCCCGCACGTTATTGTCGAGGTGCATGAAAACTTCCGGATGCACGCATCCGATTCAACCGCGATGAGTTTCTCGAATCCGTTGTACGGCTGGAGCCGCGAGTGGCGGCGTTTGATTGCGACGGCACGCTCTGGTCCGGGGACGCGGGAGAAAGATTCTTCGATTGGGAGATCAAGGAGGGGGTCGTGCCGGCGGAAGTTGGCCACGCCATGCGCGCCCGTTACGTCGAATACAAAGCTGGCCGGGTTAGCGAAGACGAGATGTGCGGCGAGATGGTCACCATGCACAAGGGCATGACCGAGAGCCGTGATCATGAAGGCCGCTTCGGATTTCATGGAGCAATTCTTCCCCGGGCACATTTTTCCCGAGATGCAAGAACTGGTGCGCCGCCTGCGCCAGAGCGACTGTGACGTCTGGGCGGTTTCGTCGTCGAATGAATGGGTCATTCGCGCCGGGATGAAGTCTTTTGGCATTGCCGAAGACCATATTCTCGCGCGAAGGTTGAGTTGAAAACGGAATGATCACCGATCGCCTCACCCGCGTTCCGTCCGGCCCCGGCAAACCCAAAGCGCTGCGCGACGTCGTCAAGAAAGAGATTGACGCAGCCTTCGGCAATTCCCGCTGGGACATCGAGATGCTTACCATGGCGAAGTATGCTTTTGCAGTGAATCCCAATCCCGACCTGGAAGCGGTGGCCCAGCGCGGCGTGGGGCTCCTATCTACTTCTCCCGGCGGTGGCGAAATTATCCGAATGCTGCGCTCAGAAGGCCGTCCCGGTACGCGTCGCCTCCAGCCGCATTTACAATTTCACGTATGTACTCCGCGCGACTGCTCGATCACTTCCAGAATCCGCGCAACGCCGGCGAAATTCCGGACGCTGACGCGACGGCGGAGATTGAGAACCCCGCGTGCGGGGATGTGCTTCGTCTGACTTTGAAGATCAAGTCTGGGCGGATTGCAGAAATTCGATTCAAGGCCAAGGGTTGCGTGCCCTCCATGGCATGCGCATCGGCCCTGACTGAACTGGTCGAGGGTCAGACACTGGCGGAAACTCGATCCCTGCAATCGCGACACGCTGATCGCAGCCGTAGGCGGCCTGCCGCAAGCTTCGACACATGCCGCGCAATTGGCTCTGGATACGCTCTCGGCCGCGCTACGGCGAACTCAAAGCCTGTAGACTCATGCCGAGCGCTTACACTCCCCGACGCATCGCATGTCTTCAGCCCAGCGCCACCGTTATTCTGCGGGCCGTTGGCGAGCTTGGCCGGGTGGTCGCCTGCACGCGATATTGCGCGGACGTTGTGCCCGCGGTCGCCGACGGCTCGCGCGCCATCCTGGCCGACTCCTGGACTGCCAACACCGCCCAGATCGTCGCCGCCCGCCCCGATCTCGTGATTGCCTCTGTTCCTTATCAAGACAAGGCGGTCCGCGAAATCCTCAAGGCGGGTGCGCGGTTTCTTGGCCTGGCTCCGAAAAATCTGGCGGATATCTACACCGACATCGCAACCATTGCGGGCGCGGTCGGAGCGGGGGATCGCGGAGAAGGAGTTGATCGCGGCCATGCAGCAGCGCATGCAGCGACGTCCGCGCCGGACCGCCCTAGCGCGCGGCCCCGAGTCTGGTGCGAGGAATGGGGCAAGCCTCTGATCGCGTCGCAAACCTGGGTCGCGGAACTGGTTGAGGCCGCTGGCGGAGACTTCATGGGCACTCCGGGCCGCCAGACTTCGGCCGAGGAAGTCCGGCGGCTCGATCCAGAGGTGATCGTTACCGCGTGGTGCGGCGCCGGGGAACGCGTCCCGCTGGAAAAGATTATTGCGCAACGGGGCTGGCAGCGGACCACGGCGGCGCGCTCGCCGGCCGCGTCTTCTGCATTCGGGACGAACTTCTCAACACTCCCGCGCCCACTCTGTTGAAGGATTGCAAGCGTTGGCCTTCGCGATTCATCCTGAACTCTTTCCCGGCACGAAAGGAATCCGGCAGATTACTGCCGTTCCTGCCTCCACCGCCGAGAATTCAACCCGGTGAGTTAAGATTTCATCCATGCCCGTAGGCAGCAGAATCGAAGAAATCCGCGACGAACTCACCGGGCTCGCGCAGAGCTGTTGCCTACCGCCCGCGAACTCATGCAGGCGATGGTGAAACTGCTGCACGATCGCATGCTGAAATATAACTGGGTAGGTTTCTACATGCTCGAACCGGGCGCGCAGCCGCCCATGCTGGTGCTGGGCGCATTCGAAGGCGCCATGACGCCGCATACGCGCATTCCGCTCAATCAGGGCATTTGCGGCGCGGCCGCCTCCAGCGGGTCAAACGGTGGTGGTCGATGATGTCAGTAAAGATCCCCGCTATCTGGCCTGTTCACTGGAGACCAAGTCGGAGATCGTCGTGCCCGTGTTTGTGCACGGCAAGGTGGTGGGCGAGTTGGATATTGACAGCCACTTTCCCGCGGCTTTCACGCCCGAACATCAGGAACTTGTGCAGTATTGCGCCATACTGGTGGGCAAGAAGCTGGAAACCTCCGGACAATAATCGTCAATCGTCGAAAATGAAAGTCAAAGAATGAGAGTCGAAAAGGGCAAGGTGCGCGCGCCGGAGATCGGGCGGGTGTGGCTGAATTCGACTCCGCTGAGTTTCCGGCAGTTGCGCGGTCGCGTGGTGCTGGTCGACTTCTGGGATTACACCTGCGTCAACTGCATTCGCACGCTGCCTTATGTGCAGGCGTGGCACGAGCGCTACCGGGATAAGGGCCTGACCGTGATCGGCGTGCACACGCCGGAGTTTACTTTCGCGCAATACGAATCGAACGTGGAACGCGGGATCCGCGAGTTCGGGCTCACCTATCCCATCGTGATCGACAGCAACCGTGAAATCTGGAAGGCATTTGCGAACCGCTACTGGCCGACCAAATACTTGCTCGATAAAGATGGATACCTGCGCTTCGGCCACTTCGGCGAAGGCGGGTATGGGGAGTGCGAGCAGGTGATCCAGGAATTGCTGCGGGAGATTGATCCCAACGTCGAATTGCCGGCCTTGTTGGAGCCTGTGCGCGAGGAGGATCATGTGGGCGCGGTTTGTTACCGGGCGTCGGGCGAACTCTATCTGGGAAACCGGCGTGGGCGGATCGGCAATGATGGTGGATTCAAGGAAGATGCGATTGCCGACTACGTCTTCGCCGGGAAGCCGGAAGAGAATTTTTTCTACGCTGATGGGCGTTGGGCTTCGACGGCCGAGTATTTCGAGGCGGTGGAAGACGGGCCCCATAGTTTGCGATTGAAATACGAAGCGTCCGCCGTAAACTTGGTCATGGCTTCTCCCCACGCCGCCGCAGCCGAGGTGGTCGTGTTGCAAGACGGCAAACCGCTGACTCGCAAACAATCGACCCGAGACACGCGCTTCCGCCCCGGTGCGAACGGAGGCGACGAAGAGAGCTATGTGGTGGTCGACTCGGCGCGCATGTATTTTCTGGTGGATAACCACGAGTTCGGCGAGCACGAACTGGAACTGCGTTGTTCCGCGGGCGTTGCGGCGTTCGCTTTCACGTTCACCAGTTGCGTCGATCCCGTGGCCAGCGCGCTGCAAACCGCCGGCGTGCCCGAGCCGGATGTGTCGAAGATATGAAGCGCGTCGTCGCGGGCCTCATCGTACAAGATGGCAAGCTGCTGGTGTGCCAGCGCACGCGCCACCAGACCATGCCGCTGAAGTGGGAGTTTCCCGGGGGAAAGATTGAAGAAGGGGAACAGCCCCGCGACGCGCTGCGCCGCGAATTGGAAGAAGAACTCGGAATCCTGGCAGCCGTCGGTGACGAAGTCAAACGCATTCAGCATGAGTACCCGAACGGGGGCATGGTAGAGTTGCGCTTCTTTGTTGTACGCGACTACCAGAGAGAAATCGAGAACCGCATTTTTCGCGATATCCAATGGGCCGCGCCGAAGGATCTGCCGAAGTACGACTTTTTGGAAGCGGACCTGACGCTGGTGAGGGATTTGGCTGCGGGGAAGCTGATCTAGCCGGAAATATGGATCACGGGTGATGCTGAACGATCGGATACAGCAACGCCCCCGTCCCCCAACCGATCGTCACTCCCAAGAACGCGCCTGCAATCACATCCGAGAGCCAGTGGTAGTTGCCGATCACGACGGCAACGGACAACAGAACAACAGTCGCCGTGCCGGCGACCCTCCATCGCGGCTTCAAGATCCAGAGCACCGCAAGAATCGCAAAGGAAACCGTGGCCGTTCCCGAGGGAAAAGCGTCCCAGTGAGTTTCGCCATGCAGAAAATGGAAGCCGTAGAGGCGATCTCGAATAAACGTAGGATCGACCCAGCCGCGGCCGAAGATGCGCTTCAAGATGATTTCCGATGCGATGGCCCACCATCGTGGCCCACGAACAGAGAATCGGAAGTGCGGTCCATGGCCGCAGGGAGTGGCCGGAGATCAGGGAGACGCCGCATCCCAGCAGAAAGAACAACGCTGCCACTACAACCAGGAGGAACGGGTACAGCGCGAGATTCAGCACCGTCCAGAACTCGCTGTGTCGCACGTGCGCATCCAACCATTGTGCGAGCGGGCGATCTACGTATGCGATACACAGTCCAACTGCGACGACGCAGAGGGCAAGCGCCCAGAGCCAAGAGCGGAATGCAGCCTTGTCGGTCATAGCACGTCGGTCATAGCACCGATGGTGCGGCGCAGGTTGCCGGGTTCGCTAGCCCGAACGCAGGGTCCAGAACCAGGCTACCGTCAGCCCGATCATCACAACTGTGGTCAACCACGCAACCAGGTTGAACAATCGCGTGTTCACATACTCGCCCATTAATTCTTTCTTGTTGATCAGCAGCAGCATGAAGATCAGGACAAAGGGCAGCACCACGCCGTTTACGACCTGCGACAGCACGGCAATCTTGACCAGCGGCAGGCCGGGGATCAGAACCACGGCGCCGCCCGCCAGGATCAGCAACGTGTAGAGCCAGTAAAACGCGGGCGCCTCTCCGAACTTCATTCCGACTCCGGACTCGAAGCCCAGGCCCTCGCAGACGGTGTAGGCGGTGGAGAGTGGCAAGATCGACGCCGCGAATAACGATGCATTAAAGAGGCCGACGGCAAAGAGAATGTAGGCGTAGTCCCCCGCCAGGGGCTTCAGGGCCTGAGCCGCATCGGCGGCATACTTGATGTCGCGATAGCCGTGAACGTACAGGGTGGCGGCGCAGGCGACGATGATGAACCAGGCCACGATGTCGGTGAAAATACAGCCGGCCACCACGTCGAGGCGCGAAGCTTTATATCCGCGCTTGGGCACACCTTTTTCGACGATCGAGGATTGCAGGTAGAACTGCATCCAGGGAGCAATCGTCGTGCCCACCACGCCGATGACCATATAAAGATAGGCCTGCTCGCGAAAGGCCTTCAGGGCGGGCGGTTTGAAGGTGGCAATGGTCGCGTCTTTCCACATGGGATGGGCCAGCACTCCCGCGAAAATGTAAGTGACGTAGAAAAAAGACGCGGCCAGGAAAACTTTCTCCACACTCTTGTACTGCCCTTTCACGACAATCAGCCACACAATGACGCAGCACACGGGCACGGTCGCGAAGCGGGGGAGGCCAAACAGCTCGAGGCTGGTGGCGATGCCGATGAACTCGGTCACAATGTTGCCGAAGTTGGTGATCAGGATTCCGATCATCATGAAGAAGGTGATGCGCAACCCGAATTCCTCGCGGATGAGATCGCTGAGGCCCTTGCCGGTGACCACGCCCATGCGGGCGCACATCTCCTGCACCACGATCAGGGCGAGCGTGATTGGAATCATGGTCCACAGCAGAAGATGGCCGAATTGTGCCCCGGCCTGGGAGTAGGTCAGGATGCCGCCGGCATCATTGTCGACGTTCGCGGTAATAAAACCCGGTCCGACTACGGCGAAGAAGAGTAGGATCCGGATCTTCCAACGTCTCAGAAATCTCATGCGCGCTTTTCGCTGACATAGGGATGGAGCAGACTGCGGGTGCAACGACGCCACAGGATAAACGCAGGCGGCGAATCTGGCCAAACAAAAAGTGTGCAGAAATTGGAATTAGGGATGGCGGAGTTGGTGCGGGGTTGAGTTTAGGTCTTGGGCGCCGAGCGTCGGGCGACTCAACAGCTATTTGGTGGATGTGCCGTCGTTGTGAGAGGCCAGGTAAGAGCGCGCGTGAACGAGTTGCGGGAGGTCGGAATCGGCGGCTTTCCAGGCCGCCAGGAAGTCCCCGTACCCTGCAGTGGCTCCCGCGACGTCGCCAGCCCCCTCGCTGGCCATGGCAATGCCGTAGAGCGGGAAGCCAGAGCGCGGCCGCTCCACTAGTGCATCTTTGTATGCCGCTTTTGCGCCAGTCCAGTCTGAAGCGGCCAGAAACGCCGCCGCTTCCGTTTCGCCCACCGGCCGAATGTAGGCGGGAGGCTCGCGGTATCCGAGCGCCTTTTCTTCCTGCGCGGCTTGCGCGTAAAGCTTTTTCGCGTCGTCGGTGAGCTTCTTCGCCATGAGCAGGCCGGCGCGCAGTTCCAGAGACATGACCGATAGATTTCGCACCAGCGGATCGGGCAGAGCATCCGGCATCAGCTGCAGTTTGGGAGGAGAGGAGTCCGCCGCTTTCTTGTCTTTCTCCTCGTCTTTGTCTTTTTCTTTTTTTTGGCCTTGGCGTCCGCTTCGTCTTTGAGCCGGTTCGAAATCCGCCACAACTCGGCATCGAACTGCGCCGAAGCCGCCTCCGCGCGCGACGGATCGTGCTGATCGAGAGCCTGCATGCCGAGAGCGAACTGAGTTAACTGGCGCGCCAGAAACTGCAGATTGGGTAGAGACGTCGGCGGATCGACGGGCTTCAGCAAGCTCAGAGCCGTGGTCCAATCCGCAGTCCGCAGCGCGGCGGGAAGCCGAGGGTCGAGGCGCGACATCGAGTCGCGCGACGACCAGGGATACAACGTATTTTCCAGCTCGCCGCGCGCGTCCTTCAGTTTGGCCGACAGCGCCGTGGCCTCGTTGAATTCGCCGGCTTCCAGAAGGTTGGCAATGCTGTACATCAAGTTGTGCACATAGTTCCAGTCATCGTCGACTTGCACTTGCTGCGCCTGCATGTACTGCTCGTCGGCCTTCATAGAAGCCGCAAAAGATTCGCTCGCACGGGAATAGTCGCCGGTGCGATAGAAGATGTGGCCCGGCATGTGGACCATGTGTCCTGAGGTGGGCGCGAGGCGGGCGAGAATTTCGGCGCTGTGCAGGGCCTGCTCGGGATGAGGACTGGCCTCAACGGCGTGAATCCAGTAGTGATTCGCCGCTGAGTTGTCGGGATCCTCCTTCAAGACGGTTTGCAAGATCGCCAAGGCTTCTTTCTGACCGGCGCGCGGCTGGCCGTTATCGTCGTAGCCGTTCGTGAGCGCTTCCGCCAGAAAAAGTCTGGCCTGCATGTCTTTGGGATTGCTCTTGACGAGCTTGCGGTAGATTTGAATTTCCTCGGACTCGTGCGGGCTCTTGTTTTTCTTTTCTTTCTTTTCGGACTTTTCGGATTTCTCGGCAGCGGCGGCGGCCGCCTCGATGTATAGCCGCTCCGCCTTGCTGGCGCGTCCTTTCAGGCTCACGGCCTTCGTCAGCGCCTGGTTCGCATAATATTTCGAGTTGCTGTGGGCAAAGCTCTCCGCATGGTAGATCCCCCAATAGCACATGGCGCACTGCGGATCGACGCGCGCACTCTGCTCGAAGGCGCGAACGGATTCGTAATCCCAAAAGTCGTGCAGGAGATTCAGGCCCTGATCGAACCACATTTGCGCTTCCGGCGAGGCGGTAATGCGGATGTGAGCATTTCCGATGCCGATGAGTTTCTGAGGTGGTGGCAGAGTTTCCGGGGCGACCGCCTCCCGCGTGTTCATGGGATGGCAAGTCATGGCGCTCTGAGCGGACATCGACTGGGCGCCGCCAACGATCAGACAGATCGGGATCAGGGCAAGAGCGGTCATCTTTCGCGATGACACGGTCACAAACGACCCAAACAGCGCCAGGAGGCTGCTCCGTTTGAGTTTCCTTCCGCGCGAGATCCTTCGCTCCGCCGGAAAAACGGCTACGCTCAGGATGACGCCTATGAAAGATTGGCAAGTCTGCTGGCAAACTGAGGCGCTACGGTTCTTGGAGGGACTTTGCATTCTTGGGCCGATGGAATGATCGCATTTTCCTTACAGCTTTGCCCGCAACATGCTGATCACGTCGTCCGAGGTGATCACGCCGGTCAGTTTGTTGTGCTCGTCCACGACGGGCAGGGTCTGCAGGTTGTATTTGTCAAACAATTCCGCCACTTCGTTTTCCTCGACGCCTTCGTGGGTCAGGACCAGTGGCTCCTGGGTGAGCGATAGCATTGGAGTGGACTGCGAAGCGAGCACGAGTCTCGCCAGCGGAACCGCGCCGACCAGGGTTCCGTGAGAATCGACGAGGTAGATGGTGCTGACCGCCTCCACTCCGCCTTCGAATTCGCGCATGGAATCGATGGCATTCTGCACGGTGGCCACGACCGGCAGCGCGAGGAATTCGGTGGTCATGCGCCCAGCGGCGGTTTCTTCCCTGTGCTCGAGCAGTTCGACGACGTCCTGCTGGGCTTCCGGTTCCATCCGGACCAGGATTTGTTCGGTGCGCTCTTCGGGCAGATCGCCCAACAGATCGGCGGCCGCGTCGGGATCCATCTCTTCGACGATGTCGGCGGCCCGGCCGGAATCGAGCGACTCCACGATGGACTTCTGAACCTTGGGCTCGACCTCCTCGAGGGCTTCGGCGGCGGTCTCCTCGTCCAGCGTCTGGAACACCGCTCGGCGCTCATCGGGGGCCAGATCTTCCACGATGTCGGCGATGTCTGCCGGGTGGAGGCTGGCGAGGCCGTCGTAGGAAATTTTCAGTTTCACCCGCCGGGCCGGATCGGTTTCGATCACGTCGATAAAATTCCACGGAATGCTGCGGGGAGGGATTCTGCCGAGGAGCGCCTGCAAGGCCAGCTTGGGCGCGACGCCACGCAGCAAGCGCCGGATGGCGCCGCGCGCTCCCACATCAACCGAGTGGACGCGCAGCACAGGATGGTCATCCTTGTCTTTCACGGCATCGACGTGGAGATCGACATCGTTGACGCGCACCACTTTTCGACCGTTGATGTCGATCACCTGCTGGTCAAGCAGGTCACGTTCCAACAGAAACAGGCCTTCGGTGCCGTTGACGGCCGGCCACTCTGCCGCGGCGGTCGTCGTTCGAATGCCGCCATTGATCGCCGACACGGCGGTAAACGGAACAATGCGATTTCCTGACTTGGTTTTCACGATCAGGGCGGAGATCCGGGAACGGTCTTCCTGCGGAGCCAGCGTCACCTCGCGAACCCGTCCGGACGCGCCAGACGGGTCATATACCGTGGCACCGAGGAGTTCGCTGAGGGCAAGAGTGGTCATCCCGCTAGAGAATAACCAACTCGCGCACGATTCGGTACGAAAATCGAAAGGCGGACCTGACTTCGGACCTCGGACCTCAGCCCCATAAGCTCTAACTTAAGCGGAAGGGATTGCGGGGATGCCACCTTCCCAGAAGCTGACTTCTGGACAGCGTGCCGGAGTCGGTCCTGGCATGATTTTCTGGGTCGCCGTTTTCCGTCAGGTGGACTTTTCCGGCATACCTCTACACTACGCGACTTTGCGCGAATGATCGTGCTCATCGGCGCGCATTCCGTCAAGAGAAGAGAGTCTTTCTATACTGCGAGCCGGTCCAAGGTGAACACTGCGCCACGGCGTAGTCATCGCTTCTTTCCCCCGACGAAGGGCATGGTTGCGGCCTGCTTCATCCATGACGCCAATTGGCGCTCGTCGAAATCGTCAACCGAAGCTAACTCGACTCCGCGGGTGGATTTGCCCATCCCGATCGGCGTCACAGGCGGTTCCGGCTTGATCTCCGTGCCGCGTATGAACATCAGTTTCACATGGCCGACGAAGGCGCCGGAAGAGAAGCACCAGCCCCCGTCGACCCCGTAGTACGCCATGCCCCACTTCACCGCTCGCTGGAGGTCCGGCAAACTTTTGGCCGCCAGGGCATCGATGCGCTCGGCGATGCCGCGCTGCGGCTGCGGCAAGCTAGCGATGTACGCGAACACGGGTTCGGCGCCTGTTGCGGTCTTCGCGGCGCTTGCCTTGCCAGTCATGGCGACCAGCAGCTTCGCCGGGGTCTTGCCTTGGGCGGTTTTCTTACCCTGGCGGCAGGCCACGCGCTTCGTTGATTGATGGCTTGACCGCGTCATTTTGTCTCCGAGCTTGATCCCAGGCTGACGAGAAGCTCGTCGAGTTGGTCGAGCGTCTCGGGCATCGCGCCCGTCGATCCGGAGTCAAGCGCTTCCTTCGAGGGATAGAGATCGTGCACGACCAACAGCGTCTTGCCGGCGTTTTCATCGAAGGTCACCGTGGTGACGGTCTTGCCGTTGTCACCTTCCTCGTTGGTCCAAACGAGGCGCGAGTGCGGTGTCACTTCGAGGTACGTGCCGAAGAACTCCATCGTCGAATCTTCGTGGCGAAACACCAAACGATACTGCCCCCCAACGCGAACATCCATTTCGCAGGAAAGCAGGGTCAGCCCATACGATTTTGGTACCCACCACCTCCTGAATAGTTCTGCCTTGGTCCACGCCTCGAACACGAGGCGCGCAGGCGCGTTGACGGTGCGTGTGACGACGAGTTCGCGCTCGGACTTCCGCTCCACCCCCGTGCGGTTCTTCGTGGGGGTGGCCTCACTTTCTCTTCTTACGTCCATCGACTTTCTCCTTCCGTTTCAATTCCTCGACAACATTGTCCAACTCGTCGAAGCGCGCGGCCCAGAGCTGGCGGTACCTCTCGATCCATGCCGCCTCTTCTTGCAGTCCGCGTAGGCCGAGCTTGCAGGTCCGCACGCGCCCGACCTTCTCCGTGGTGACGAGCCCCGCTTGCTCCAAGACGCCTACATGTTTCTTCATGCCCGTGAGGGTCATGTGGAACTTCTCGGCAAGGGCTGTGATCGAAGCGTCCGCACGCCCGAGTTGCTCCAGAACGCCGCGTCGGGTGGCGTCCGAGAGCGCGCCGAACGAGGCATCGAAGTGGGTCTGGCAATACTGAACCATGCGGTTCAGTATACAACATGGATTGACGGCATGCAATGGGAGGCTGAGCGCCCGCTGCGTTGCCAGCTATCCACCTAAACTCACGATCAACGTCGAAGTGTAGAGCGTCCCGCTCAACTCCCGCATCGTTGGCAACCCGGAAACTATCCACAAACGGGCTTCGGGGAAGTTGGCATCCCCTCAATCCCTGAGACGCTTATGCTTAGCGCTTATGGGCCTCAGCCCAGCGTTGCACTATCACTGGCTCGTCCTCCAAAGCGGGAACTACCGGGTCTTCAGCCCCGTATAATAGTTAGATCGCGTGCGCCTCATCCTCGACATTGTCGGTCAGACCTTCCGCGCCCTCTGGGCGCACAAACTGCGTTCGTTTTTGACCATGTTCGGGATTGCCTGGGGCGTCGGTTCCCTGCTGCTGCTGGTGGGTTTGGGAGAAGGATTCCGCTCGGGCAACCGCAAGCAGTTCGATTCGATCGGCGAAAACGTCTTGTTTATCTGGTCGGCCAGGGCCCCGGTTATGCAGGGCAGTTTCACGGCGCTGCGCCAGTATTATTTGACCTATCGCGACTATGAAGACATTCTCCGCGAGTGTCCTAGCGTGGGCGCTGCGGCCCCAGTCATTTCCCGCGGTGACATTCGGGCGGTCAGCGATTTCTTCCAGGCCAGCGGCCAGATCATGGGCGTGCCGGCCAACTTCAACCAGATCCGCTACATGCCCATCAATGAAGGCCGCTGGATCAACGAGATGGACGATGCGCAGAAGCGGCCTGTGATCGTGATCGGTGACGAAGTGCGGCGCACGCTGTTCCCGGGCCGCCCCGCTGTCGGTTCCACCATTTTGCTTAATGGAGTTCGCTTCACTGTCATTGGCACCCTGCAAAGAGTTGGGCACGGCGACAATATGAATCAGAACCTGCGCAGCGTCGTCCCGTTTCATAGTATGCAGGATTATTTCCGTCCGCTGAATGCCGGGATCGCGACCGACGTGATCTCTTTCATCAACTACCAGCCTCGGTCGCGCGCCGTGCATGAGAAGGCCCAGGAGGAAGTTCACAAGATCATTGCCCGCAATCATGGCTTCGACCCAAACAATCCAGACTCGTTCGATGGATGGGATACGGTCAAGACCGTCAACCAGATCGGCAAGATTTTTGATGCCATGAACATGTTCCTCGGGAGCGTGGGACTGGTCACGCTCGCGCTGGGCGCGATCGGCATCGTGAACATCATGCTGGTCGCAGTGGCGGACCGGACGCGGGAAATCGGCTTGCGCAAAGCCGTGGGCGCAACCAATATGAGCATTATGTTTCAGTTTTTCGTGGAGGGAGCCTTTTTGACGCTGTTGAGCGGCGGCATCGGCATTGCGGGCGCGGCGGGGCTGATGGCTTTGCTTTCGGGTGTGGATCTGGGTGGGGGATTCGATCCCCCCAAACTGGTAGCTTCCACGGCAGCGCTGGCGGTGATTTCGCTTGGGGTCGCAGGCGTGGCTGCGGGCTTGTATCCCGCTCGACGCGCCGCCATGCTTGAACCCGTGGAAGCTCTGCGCAAGGAATAGGCCGAGGAAGAAAAATGGAACAACCATCCAACGAGGGGCTTGATCTCAATTTGCCGATTTCTGCTTTCGATCCCTCGCGAGCAGCAGAAAAACCGCGCCACAGGCCCGTCCCCGGGTTTCCGATTGTCGCCATGTACCGCGACCTGCTTCGGCAAGCGTACTCGGCGATGCGCCACGATCTGCGCCGCACCTTGTTGACGATGGCGGGGATGGCCTGGGGCATCGCGACCGTCGTGCTGTTGCTTTCTTATGGGAACGGCTTCGGGAAAGCGATCGAGACCATTTTCCAGAGTTTCGGCGCCACCGCCGTTGGAATTTTTCCGGGACGCACATCGCAGCAGGCCGGAGGCAATAAGGCCGGCGTTCAGATTCGGTTCACCAACGACGACCTCGAACTATTACGCAACAACGTTCCGCTGAGCCGCCACGTAGTGCGCATGCTGCAGAAGGATTCCACGGTTCAGAACAATAACCGGTCTTTTACGTTTCCGGTGATGGGCCTCGACCCATCGATACAGGCCATTTGGAATCTCGACATTGCGGAAGGCCGTTTTCTGGACGACGCCGACAACATGCAGCACGGACTCTACGCCGTCATCGCTTCAGAAGCGCGCGACAAACTTTTCTCCGGCATGCCTGCGGTCGGCGAATCGATCCGCATTGATGGCGTGACCTTTGAAGTGATCGGGGTGGGAGCGCCCCGCATGCAGGAGGGTGACAACGACAACAACCGCGTCATCTATATCCCGTACAACTCCATGGATGTGGTCAAGGACAACCACTATCTCGACGGAATCTGGATGGACTCGGCCGGTCTGGACCACGACCGGTTGGAAAAGACGATTCGGGACACGCTGGCCACCGCGCACAACTTCAAGCCTGATGACCATCGCGCGGTTTTTGTGTTCGACGCCCAGAAACAGCTTTCGCAATTCGGAATCATCACCATGGCGCTGAAAGTTCTGCTGGCCTTCATTGGGACGGTCACGCTGGGCATCGGGGGCGTTGGGCTGATGAACATCATGCTGGTCTCCGTAACGCAACGCACCCGCGAAATTGGCGTGGAGAAAGCCCTGGGGGCGCGGCGGCACGATATCCTGTTCCAGTTCCTGGCCGAGGCGATGGTGATCACGGCGGCTGGAGGGCTGTTGGGAATTGTGCTATCTTACGCAGTTTCAATCCTGGCCGGTCGCATCACGTTCTACAGCGCGCTGGCCAAACATGCCGAGGCCGCGGACATCCGCCTGATTGTGTCGCCCATGATTCTGCTGGTGGCCACGTCTATCCTGGCGGTTGTCGGCATCATTAGCGGAATGGTTCCAGCACTGCGGGCGGCCAATCTGGATCCCATTGAAGCTCTGCGTTACGAGTGAGGTACGCGCGAAACGGGCAAGCGCTCGCTACGATTAAAATCAATTCTCACCATGTCTGACGACATCCTTACCCTGCCACCGCCTCGCGCTGACAAGCGACTCTCCTACGGCACCGACCCGAATCAGTTTCTCGATCTGCGTCTGCCCTCACCCAAAGAAAAGAGCAAAGGGCCGCATCCCCTTGTCATCAACATTCACGGGGGCTACTGGCGTGCCAAATACAATCTCGATCACGCGGGGCATTTGTGCGCGGCGCTCACCGCGAAGGGACTGGCAACGGCCAACCTGGAATACCGCCGCGTGGGCAACAAGGGCGGAGCCTGGCCGGGCACATTCGACGATATCCGTTCCGCTTATCAGTTCCTGCTGCAAAACTCTGTGCGGCACAATTTGGACAGAAGAAGAATTGTGGTAATGGGACACTCCGCGGGAGGCCAGCTCGCGCTGTGCCTCGCCGCTCATGAGTCCGGCGTCCGGCGCGTCGTCTCGCTTGCCGGGGTGGTGGACCTGCAGCGCGCCTACCAGCTCCACCTGAGCAACGACGCGGTCGTCGAGTTTCTCCGTGGCACGCCCAGCGAAGTTCCCGACCATTACCGCGAAGCTGACCCCATGGAGCTTTCTATCCCGCAACCGCGCCAGTGGCTGATTCACGGAACCGCGGATGATGTGGTTCCCCTTGCTTTCAGCCGCGACTACGTTGCCGCTAAGCAGAAGCGCATGGACAAAGAGAAAGAAGACGTGCAACTGCTGGAGATTCCAGCCTTTCACTTCGACCTGATCGATCCGCGAACCTTGGCGTGGAAACAGGTCGAGGATACAGTGCTCCAGCTCGCGGCCTAACGTGATGCGGCGGCGCGATTGACACACTCTGCGGCTCCTCATACGATGCTCGGTTCACGGAGTGGTAGTCATGCCGAATCGTCTGCGCTTTCATCGCATTGTCCTCGCCATCGCCGCTGCCGTATTGTTCGCGGCATCCACTCCGGTCCAGCAGGCGGATCCCGCACGCTACCTCGACGACATCAAGACGCTCGCCGCCCCGGAGATGGAAGGCCGCGGAGCAGGCACCAAAGGCTTGGAGCGCGCCGAGCTCTTGATTGAAAAGCGTTATAAAGAACTCGGAATCTCGCCAGCCGGAGTAAAAGGTTATGCCCAGCCGTTTACGGTCGTGACTGGAGCACGCCTCAAGTCCGACAACCAGTTCGTCGTGCAGTCGCCTGGCTTCAGAAACGAACTGAAGATCGATCAGGGCTTTGTTCCTTTCAGCTTTTCCTCCTCCGGCCGGGTCTTTGCTCCGCTCGTGTTCGCGGGATACGGCGCGACCGCCGACGAATTCCACTACGACGACTATGCCGGGCTCGACGTCAAAGACAAGATCGTACTCGTGCTGCGCTATGAACCTTCGGGCTTCGCGGAAAAGAGCGGCAACCACGGACTCACGCAGCACTCGCAACTCATCACCAAGGCGATCAATGCGCGGAATCATGGAGCGAAAGCTGTCGTCGTGATCAACGGCAAATTGGGCGACGGAGAAGAAGATCTGCTGACGCGTTTCGGCAGCGTCAGCGGCCCGGAGAACGTCGGCATTGTGATGACGCAGGTGAAGAACGAGGTCGCGGAGTCCTGGTTTCGATCCGCCGGAAAATCTCTGAAGGACGTACAGGAGCAAATCAATTCGGCCACCAAGCCCGGGTCTTTCGCTTTCCCCGACTCTCTGCACTTCGCGCTGCATATCGACATCGAAACCACACGTGCGACGGTGAACAATGTCCTGGCGTGGCTGCCGGGCCAGACTGACGAGTACGTCATCATTGGCGCTCATTACGATCACCTGGGCCGGGGCAATTTCGATTCGCTGGCTCCGTCGCAGATTGGGCAGATTCATCCGGGGGCCGACGATAACGCCAGCGGCACGGCCGGAGTGCTCGAACTGGCGCGCCTGCTGGCCCCACAACGCGGACAACTGAAACGCAGCATCCTCTTTATCGATTTTGCGGGAGAAGAACTTGGGCTGCTCGGATCGGCCGCGTGGGTGAAGGATCCGACGCGGCCTCTGGCGAAGGCCGTGGCCATGCTCAACATGGACATGATCGGCCGCATCAAGGATGACAAGGTTTATATCGGCGGAGTCGGCACCGGGTCCACGTTCAAGTCGGTGCTCGAACAGGCGCAAAAGGACACGCCTTTCAAAATCGAATATTCCGCGGGAGGATATTCTTCGAGCGACCACACGTCATTCGTGACCAAGAAGATTCCGGTGCTGTTCTTCTTCTCTGGACTGCACTCGGATTACCACAAACCTTCCGACACTTGGGACAAGATCAACGCTCCTTCGGCCGCGCGCCTGCTCGATCTGATTGAGAACGTTGCAGTGCAACTGGCGAACGCGCCCGATGCGCCTGCGTTTCAAATCGTCGCCGAAGACAAGCCGCCCGCGGGCGGCGGAGGGGGCGGCTATGGTCCCTACTTCGGCTCGATTCCCGACTTCGGGCAAACGGAGAACGGCGTGAAGTTTTCCGACGTGAAACCGAACTCACCGGCGGCGAAGGCTGGACTGAAGGCGGGGGACATCCTAATTCAGTTCGGCGACAAGCCGATCAAGAATCTGTATGACTTCACCGACGCCCTGCGGCGCAGCAAGGTGGGAGATGTGGTTGAGGTCAAAGTGCTGAGGGATGGGCAGACCGTCACGGCGAGCGTGAAGCTCGAACAGAGAAAATAATGCCGTCGGTTGTTTGTAACAATCTGGTGGCACCGGCAAATTGCATAGATCCTTCGCGGCAAAGAACGCCGCTCCAGGATGACAGCGATTGCTTGACCTGCATTGATCACGCAACTTACTCTGGAGTTGCCGCCGCAGCAAATCCCTTATAATCGTCGGTCATTGATTATCGGTCATTGATTGTCGGTCATTGATCGTTCACCGCAGAGAGGAATCCTTTGCCCTTCGACGACCTCCGCCAGTGGATCGCAGCGCTTGATCGCGCGGGCCAGCTCAGGCGCATCCAGACCGAAGTCGACCCCATTCTGGAGATTGCCGAAATCACCGATCGCGTCTCCAAGAGTCACGACGCCAAGGGCGCACGCGGCGGCCCTGCCCTGCTCTTCCAAAAGCCGAAGGGGCATCCGGGATCGCAAGTCTTCATCAACCAATTCGGTTCTGACGCCCGCATGAAGCTCGCTTTGGGCGTCAACTCTTTCGACGAAGTTGCGGGTCGCATTCGAATGTTCATGGATGTGAAGTCTCCGCAGGGATTTCTGGACAAGCTCAAGATGCTTCCTCTGCTCACCGAGGCGGGCAAGTTTTTTCCGCGGACCGTCCCCACGGGGCCTTGCAAAGAAGTCATCCAGCGCGACAAATTTTCGCTGCTCGATTTCCCCATCCTGCAGTGCTGGCCTAAGGACGCTGGGCGTTTTATCACTCTTCCCTGCGTGACCACGCGCGACCCGAGGTCGGGAAAACGCAATCTCGGCATGTACCGCATGCAGATCTACGACGGGCAAACGACAGGAATGCACTGGCAGCGCCAGAAAGTCGCGGCGGAACATGCGCGCGAGCGAATGCGGGCGGCGGTGGCGGGAAAATCCGCGGCCGTCGACATCATGGCGCGCTCCTCCGGGGGTTCCGTGCTCGCGGAAGGCGACCGTCCTGCCGGGAAGATGGAAGTTGCGGTCGCGATTGGCACCGACCCTGCCGTGAGTTTCTCTGCGATCGTTCCTGCGCCACCTGAGGTCGAGGAATATCTGATCGCCGGCTTCCTCCGTGGATCTCCGGTCGATCTGGTGAAATGCGAAACGGTCGACCTCGAAGTTCCGGCATCGAGCGAAATCGTGCTGGAAGGCTATGTGAATCTTGACGAACTGCGCAGCGAGGGCCCGTTCGGCGACCATACGGGCTTCTACTCGCTGGAAGATCTCTATCCCGTGTTCCACGTCACCTGCGTTACGCACCGGAAGGATCCGATCTACGCCACTACCATCGTGGGCAAACCCCCGCAGGAAGACGCCTACATGGGCAAAGCCGTCGAGCGCATTTTCCTGCCGCTGATGAAACTGACGATTCCGGAGTTGGTCGACATCAACCTGCCCATCGAAGGCGTCTTCCACAACTTGATGATCGTCTCGATCAAAAAGTCATATCCGGGACAGGCTCGTAAAGTAATGAACGCCATCTGGTCGCTGGGGCAGGCTATGTTTACCAAGTGCATTGTTGTGGTGGACGAGGACGTCGACGTGCAGGATATTGGCGATGTCACGCTGAAGGTGCTGAACCACATCGACCCGGAGCGCGACATTCAATTCACACTGGGCCCGGTCGATTCGCTCGACCATGCTTCGCGCCTGCCGAACTACGGATCGAAGATGGGGATCGACGCTACACGCAAGTGGGCCAGCGAGGGTTTCGCCCGCCCTTGGCCCGACGAGATTGTGATGGATGCGAAGACGAAGGCGCTGGTCGACAGCAAGTGGAAGGCGCTGGCCAAGGAACTTGGAATCGATTAATCGGCCGAATTACTCGCCCTCCAGGTCCGCACTCAGGCGCTCGTATCCGGCGCATTGCAGCACCGGTAGGCGCGGATATTTGGTGAAATTCGCATCGGTGGCAGACCGCTCGCAGAGATAGAAGGTGGACCCGCGGTCCGACTCGATCTGGCGCATAAATCGGCAATCGGTGCAGAGACCGACGACCGGTCGTGTCAGTTCTCTCTGCTCGTCTCTCTTACCTTCGTTCACGCTTACAGGATAGCTCCCCGCGAGTGGTGCGGTCCGGATCAGGGATTGTAAGGCGAGTCCAGAGGTATTACGTCCTGCCCGACAGAAAGATTCCTGCTGCAAACCTGAAGAAAAATTCATCGAGAATTGACCGCTTTTTGCACCAAACTGCCTTGAATTCGGCCAAGTTGTTTTGCTATAACGGCTTCCCAATTACAGGAGGCTCTACCGTGCGTTTGACTGGCGTCGGTGTCTATGTCTCTCCTTTGAAGTCCCTGCGCACCCTCTTCGTTGCTACTTTGGCGCTCGCTTTTCTGACTCAGTTCGCGATTGCCCAACAGACGCTGGGTGCGATCAACGGAAGCATCTCCGACGTTAGCGGCGCGGTCGTACAGGGTGCGAGCGTTAAGATCCGCGCCATTGCCACGAACCTGGAAATATCGGCGCAAAGCAGGAGCGACGGTTCGTTCAGCGTGGTTGACCTGCCCATCGGGACGTATGTAGTGACTTTCACCAAGGAGGGCTTCCAGACTGCCACCTATCCAGAGATCATCGTGCAGGGCAGCCGGACGTCGACGGTGAACGCCAAGCTGCAACCGGGAGCGGTTTCAAGTACGGTGACCGTCAATGCCACTCCCCTGTTGAATGAGACCGACACGGCTAACGGCTACACGCTGGGCGCACAGCAGATCGAGGACGTGCCACTTGGCACCGGAAGCTTCACCCAGCTCGCCATTCTGGCACCGGGCGTGAACGCGGACTTTTTGTCGGGTTCAGGCTCGAACGAAGGCCTGGGCAATCAGGGCATCGTTGCCAATGGCCAGCGCGACACCAGCAATCTGTTCACATTCAACGGTGTAAACGCGAACAACTTGTTCAACGGCAATTCGACAAGCAACATTTCCGACAGCCGGTTCACTCTCAACACCGGTGAAATCTTTGGAGTAGGCGGCCAGGTTCAAACCAACAGTTCGGTGTTCGATGCTATCGGCCAAGCGTTGCCTACACCGCCGGTCGAAACCATTGAGGAAGTGCACGTCACTACTTCGATGTACGACGCCTCGATGGGCCAAGCCAGCGGCGCACACGTGGAAACCACAACCAAGTCAGGCACGAATCATCTTCACGGTCAGCTTTACGAGTATTTCCAGAATAATGTGTTCGACGCGCAACCCACCTTTCTGGCGCCCAATCCGTTCTTCAGTGGCGCTCCGCCGCTCCATCGCAATGTGTTTGGCGCAACCCTGGGCGCGCCCATTAAGAAAGACAAGATGTTCTTTTTTGTTTCTTATCAGGGACAGCGAATCAGCGACGCGCTCAGCGGCGCTTTCAACGGCGTCCCCACGCTTCCCGGATTGACGGATACAAATCGTTCGGATCCGGCCACCGTGGTCAACCTTGTAAACACCGCGGACAACTGTCCCGGGTGCATCACCGCGACACAGGTGGATCCGGTGGCGATGGCAATTCTCCAGGCCAAGACGAAAAGCGGGGAGTACATCGTACCTTCCGCCCTGCTGCCGACGGATCCTCACTATCTCGAGAGTGGCACGCAGCCTTTCAATGCTTTCGTAAAAGGTCCACCAAGCCAGTTCAACGCCACTCAGGTCAACGGCAATGTCGACTACAACTTCAGCTCAAAGGACCGGCTTGCGGCCAAGTACTACTATCAAAGCGATCCCACAAACATTCCTTTCGCGGTGAGCGCGGTGCCCGGCTTCCCGCAAACCATGCATGCAGGAAGCCAACTCTTTTCGCTCGATAACACCACCGTGCTCAACTCCAACACCACATGGGAGAACCGGTACGGCTTTATTCGCGAGGTGGCCGATGCCACGACGGCCCAGTCCTTGAAGCCCAGCGACGTGAACCTCAATCTTCTGGGCAGCCCGTTCTTTCCAGGCATCACGATTTCGAACGCGGATGCCGGGGCGGCATTGAAGGGCGGAGGAACCGTGCCACAGTTCCGCGGAAACCAGATGAGCGTCGGGCCCTCAACGAACTTCGCCAACGCTGGAATCTTTCAAAACGAACACGAAGGATCCTCGGTTTACCACTGGGTGCATGGGATTCAATCGCTGTCTTTTGGCGGCATCTTTGATTACATGCAACTCAATGTTGAGAATCGTGAGAACGAGGTGGCCAGCCTCAGCTTTAACAGCTTCGGCGACTTTCTTACCGGGACGATCGGCCAGGATCACAGCGGCGGCCTGCTTCTCAACGGCGAAACGAACCGGCACTTCCGCTCGAAATCGGCTGGCCTTTTTGTGCAGGACAATCTTAAGCTTCGGTCGAACCTCACTGTGAATCTGGGTTTGCGGTGGGATTGGGACGGCCCGCTGAATGAAATCAATGGGCTGCTGACCAACTTCTACCCGTCCGATTACAAGTTCACAGGGACTTGCAACTCCTCCTCAGCGACTGCTGGTTGCGATTCCTTCGCAAACCTTGCGAACGGCGAGCCGGGGATTGGCCTGGTGGTGGCCGGGAAGAACAAGGCGTTCGGATTCAAGGGCGTGAGCGACTCAACTCTGACGGGTCGCCAATGGATGTTCGCCCCACGCATCGGACTTGCCTGGAGCCCGTCACGTCTCAAGAACGTTGTCGTGCGCGCCGGCTTCGGAATTTACGCTGATCGCGGTGAATATTTCACCGAGCTTTCCGCCAGCGCGGGCTTAGGCATAAGCGGGCCCTTCAGTGTCACCACCCAGCAACCCTTCACGGTTCCGGTGGTCGCTTCATGCGTTGGTACGGGCTGCCTGACCGCTGGCCCGTTTGGCACGAGTGCTCCTCCGCCACCTCCTAGCAACCTGACCGGAGTCGCGGCTCTGGTTTACAATCAGTCTCAATTGAGCGGGTGCACCGAACCGGTGACTCCGACCTGTGCGCCGACCGGCTTTGCCAATTCCGACTTCCTGTTCGGTGGTTACGACCCCGCGAACAAACTGCCTTATTCGGAAAACTGGAGTCTCGACCTGCAGTGGCAACCGAAAAACAACGTGGTGTTGACCATGGCTTATATCGGAAATCACGGTGTGCATCAGCCCATACCGATTCCGTTTAACCAGCCGCAAGTCGCGACTCCCACCAACCCCGTTAACGGGCAGACTTATAGCTATGGCTTCCAGGCGCAGGATGCAAGCTTCAATACACTGCTGACCGAGCAGGTTCAAACCACGATCGGAGCGTTTGCGTTCTCCGATGGAAACACCGCGCTGCGTACGCCCTACACCGGTTTTAATCCGAACGCGGATTACTGGCGAGCTGAGGGCGTCTCCACCTACAACGCTTTGCAGCTCCAGGCGACCAAGAGAATGTCTCATGGTCTGCAGCTCAATGCTTCCTACACTTATTCGCACTCTCTTGATGAGGGCAGCGGGTTGGGTGCGGGCCTGTTCTTTAACGGCAACAATCCTCTGGTTCCGAGAACGGCCTATTCTTCTTCCGATTTCGATCGCACGCACGTCTTGACCATCAGTTATGTGTATCAACTCCCAACCCGGACGTTCGCGTCGCGACTCGTTGACAAGGTGGTGAACGGCTGGGGCATTCAGGGCGTGACTGTGGCTCAAAGTGGCGAGCCGTTTAGCGTAATCGATTTCTCGGGAACGGCCGCGAGCATCTTCTTCAGTGCCGACGACTTCATCACCAATCCAATTCTCCCGCTGGCTACCGGGATTTCGCCAAAACAAGCCACCGAGGGCGGGAAAGACAATTACTTCGCAACCGGGGGATATACACCAGGTCAGGTTAGGGTTCCCTACATCAACCCGAATGACTTTTCCATCCCGTTTCTACAACCGGGCCAGAGCGGTGTTCCCCCCTGCGGTCTTACGACAGGAGGAACGCAGGCCTGCGACACTTTAGAAACCGGATACGGGAGCAACGGCCGCAATATCTTCCGGGCTCCGTTCCAGACGCGCTTCGATATCTCGATTTTCAAGAATGTCAAGTTTGGGGAGCGCGTCGCTCTGAGATTCCAGGCGGACGCCTTCAACATCTTCAACCACCCGGATTTCGACGCGCCCAACGGAAATTTTGCCCTGAATGGCTGCTTCAATCCCTTCCCATGTTTCCCGTCTGACATGACTCAGATATTGACACCTGCCTCACCCAACCCACAGAACTATGGCGTGATCAGGCAGACGGTGGGAAGCAACCGGTTCATGCAATTGTCGATGCACCTGACGTTCTAATGCCGCGCGCCGAGGAGCGGACAAGTCTGGGATTGGGAACGAAAGCCGAACAGTTCCAACGAGCGGCGATTAGCATTGTGCTGGTCGCCCTCGTTCTTATACAGAGCGAAGCAGCGGTCGCCTGGGGCAATGAGGGACACGTTGCCATCAACCGGGTCGCCGCTGAGAAAATTCCGGCCACCATGCCGCGCTTCCTGCGGCGCGCCGTGGCCGAGATTGCCTACCTGGGTCCGGAGCCGGACCGCTGGCGCAGTCCATCGGAATTCGCCCTCAAGAATGCGCAGGAGGCCGACCACTTCATCGACCTCGAACGCGTCGCCTGGCTCGATCCACTTCCTGCGGGGCGCTACGAGTTCTATCGCAAGCTGTACGAGAAGCGCGCGGCCACACCTGCTACTGACCATCCGGACGACTATCTTCCCGAGCGCGTCGGGCTGCAGCCCTACATCACGATGGAAGTGTATGGGCGGCTGAAAGCCGCGTTCCGCGAATACCGGCAACGGCAGGCGGCGCACCAGCCTACGCAGGCGGTGCAGCAGGCCATTATCTTTTTCGCAGGCTGGCTGGGGCATTACGTGGCCGACGCGTCGCAGCCTCTGCACACGACCATCCAATACAACGGCTGGGTCGGGCCGAATCCCAAAGGGTACACCACGGAGCATAAGATCCACGGGCAGTTTGAGAGCACCTACGTGGCCGCAAACATTACGGCCAAAGATTTCGCTGGACTGGTGAAGAGTCCGGAGCGGCTGGAGGATCCTTTCGCGCGCTACGTCGCCTACCTCCGCGAGTCGAATGGCATGGTCGAAAATGTCTACGCGCTGGAGAAGGCCGGAGGGTTTACGGGAAAGGGCTCTCCCGAGGCCTTCGACTTCACGACTCACCGCCTCGCCGCCGGATCGCAGATGCTGCTCGACCTGTGGTACACGGCGTGGATGGAAAGTGCGGTTCCGGTGCCGGAACATCCTCCTTCAACTCCGCCCTCGAAAACGGCTGCTCCGGCCAAATAGGCACTACTCACTGTCATTCACTACCGGGGCTCGTTCCGGACGATTTAGCATCGGATTCGGTATACTCATAATACATGCCGGTTCTGAAAAACATTGCGGCGATCGCCAAGGGCATGAGCATCACCTTCATGGAGATGTTCCAGCCGACCACGGTGGAGAATTATCCCGACGGCAAGGGACCGCTCAAGGGCGCGCGCTTTGAAGCCCGCTTTCGCGGCGCCCACGTGCTGCAGCGCGATGAGAACGGACTGGAGAAGTGCGTGGCGTGCTTCCTGTGCGCGGCGGCCTGTCCGTCGAACTGCATTTACATTGAGGCTGCCGAGAATACCGCCGAGAACCGCGTCAGCGGTGCCGAGCGCTACGCCAAGGTTTACAACATCGATTACAACCGCTGCATTTTCTGTGGGTATTGTGTGGAAGCGTGTCCTACGGATGCGATCACCCACGGGCATGGATTTGAGCTGGCGACCTTCAATGCCAGCAATCTTGTCTACCGCAAGGAGCAAATGCTGGCCCCCCGGCCAGCACACATGGGGGCCAACGTGATATTCAACCAGGCCGACGTGGACGGTGGGGCGCCGGCGCAAATGGTGCCGGGGAGCTGACTTCGAGACAGGTTTCGAGTTCAACCAACGCCGGTCCTCGAGACCGGCGTTCGTGCATGAGGCCCGTCGTTGGTCGATGGTCGTTGGTCGCTAGCAAAGTCAAATGCCCGCGCAAAAAGCCAACGACAAACGACTAACGACATTTATTTATGACTGATTTCTTACAAACCGTAAAAGAGCGCGTCGTGGTTTACGACGGCGCGATGGGGACAAACATCCAGAAGCGCAATCCTACCCTGGACGATTACTGGGGCAAGGAGAATTGCAGTGAAGTGCTGGTGTTGAGCCGTCCCGATATCATTCGCGACATTCATGCGGATTTTTTTCGCGTGGGCTGCGACATTGTTGAGACCAACACGTTTGGCGGAAGTGGGATTGTTCTCCGGGAATTCGAGCTCCGCGACCGGGTGCACGAAATCAACCTAAAGGCCGCCCAACTCGCCAAGGAAGTGGCGCAGCAGGTCTCGACGAAAGATCGTCCCCGCTTCGTGGCTGGATCGATGGGGCCAACGACGAAGCTGCCGTCGCTGGGACACATCGGGTTCGATGCGATGGTCGCATCTTATGAAGAGCAGGCCGCCGCGCTGATCGAGGGTGGGGTCGATGTGCTGCTGATCGAGACTGCGCAGGATCTGCTTCAGGCCAAGATCGCTACCATCGGCGTGCTGGAAGCGATGCGGAAGGCAGGAAGGCGATTGCCCGTGCAGGTGCAGGTCACCCTGCAGGAATCCGGCACGATGTTGCTCGGCACCGAAATCGGTGCGGCCCTGACCGCGCTCGAACCGTTCGAGGTGGATGCGATCGGGCTGAACTGCGCGACCGGGCCCAAGGAGATGAACGATGCGGTCCGCTATCTGGCGCTGAATTCCACCAAGGAAGTTTCGGTGCTGCCGAATGCGGGACTGCCGATCAACGTTGGCGGGCACGCGGTCTACAAACTGTCGCCCGAAGACTTGGCGGAGTATCACAAGCACTTTGTGAAGGACTATGGCGTCCGCATTGTGGGCGGCTGCTGCGGCACAACTCCCGAACATCTCAAAGCCGTGGTGGACGCGGTTTCCGGCGTGGAACCCGCCAAACGTGACGTCAAGCGTGTGGGCTCTGCTTCGAGTGCTTACACCACCGTTCCGCTCGACCTCGAGCCCAAGCCTCTGATCGTCGCCGAGGAAATGAACACGACGACCCGGGTCGAGCATTTCCGCAAGCTGGTGCAGGGCAAGAAATACGACGACATTCTGGGACTTGCCAAGCGACTGGTGAACGAAGGTTCGCACATGCTGGATTTGTGCTGCGCGATCGTGGGCGAAGACGAAAAGGAATACATCACTTCGATCTTGGAAAAGATTGCCACACGCGTGCCCGCGCCGATTCTGGTGGATTCGACTGAGGCCGACGTTGTGGAGGAGGCGCTGAAGCGCATTCCGGGCCGCGCCATCATTAACTCGATCAACCTGGAGGATGGCGAGAAGCGCACGTCGAAGGTTCTGCCTATGGCCAAACGCTATGGTGCGGCGGTGATTGCGTTGACCATCGACGAGGACGGCATGGCGCTCACGGCGGACAAGAAGGTCGCGATCGCACATCGCATTCACGATCTCGCAACGAAAAAATACGGTCTGGACAGTACGGACCTGATCTTCGACGCCCTGACTTTACCGATTTCGACGGGGCAGGAAGAATACCGCACCGCCGGGGTTGAGACCATCAATGCGGTCGAGCGCATCAAGAAAGAATTGCCCGGCGTCAAGACGATCCTGGGCGTCAGCAATATTTCGTTTGGCCTGGATGCGTATCCGCGGCGGGTGCTGAACTCTGTGTTCATGCATGAGGCGGTGGATCACGGGCTCGACATGGCCATCGTGAACTACACCAAGATTTATCCGCTGTACAAGATTCCGCAGGAAGAAGTGGAACTGGCGCGCAAGCTGATCCATCGGGATGCGAGTTCGGACGGCGATCCGCTGCAGAAGTACATGGCGCACTTCGCGGGCATGAAGGGCAAGCCCGCCGCTTCGACCACCGCGCACGTGGATACGCTGTCAGTGGAGGACAAGCTGAAGTTCGCCATCATCAACGGCGAAAAATCGGTGGGCGAAGGGGCGCACAAGAAATCGCTGGAAGAGTTGCTCGAAGAGGCGCTCGCCAGTTACTCAGCCTCTCGAACTTATCAACACTGTTCTGCTCGATGGCATGAAGACGGTCGGCGACTTGTTCGGCGCGCGTAAGATGCAGTTGCCTTCCGTGCTCGACTCCGCCGGGGTGATGAAGGCCGCGGTCGCCTATCTCGAGCCGAAGATGGAGAAGAAGGCCGGATCGCAGAAGGGGACGATCGTGCTCGCGACGGTGAAGGGCGACGTGCACGATATCGGGAAGAATCTGGTCGACATCATTTTGTCGAACAATGGATTCAAGGTGGTCAATCTTGGCATCAAGCAGCCGGGGGACACGATTATCCGGGCAGCGCAGGAACATCAAGCGGACGCGATCGGTCTGAGCGGGCTGCTGGTCAAGTCGACTCTGGAAATGAAGTACGTCATCCAGGATCTGGAGCGGCAGAAGCTTGCGTTCCCCGTGATTTGCGGCGGAGCGGCGCTGACGCGCAAGTATGTGGAGGACGACTTGCGCCGCGAGTATGCGAATGCCGTCTTCTACGCCGACGATGCGTTCGCGGGCCTGCACATCATGGAGGACCTGGCCACTCAGAATGGGGCGAAACAGACGCGTCTGACCGAGGGACGCACCGTAAAGGAATACGCGAAAGCCACGGCGGTGGACGAAGAAACCGGACCGGTGTTTGCGGAACGGAGCCCGGTCGTCGGAGATGCTCCGAATATTCCGGAGCCGCCGTTCTGGGGCGTGCGCGTGCGCAAGGATTACGATCTGCGCGAACTGTTTCAGTACATCAACGAGACCGCGCTGTTCAAGAATCAGTGGCAGTTGAAAACGGCTTCGCAGGCGGACTACGTGCGGCTCGTCCAGGAGAAGTTCCGGCCGATTCTGTTCAAACTGGAAGATGAGGTCGCGGGGTCGGGGTTGTTTGAACCGAAAGTTGTGTACGGATACTTCCCTGCTCAGGCGGACGGGAATGATGTGGTGGTGTATGAGCCCGGGGATGCGGGGGCGGGTCGCCCCCACGACAGCCGGCAGGACGCCGGCGCTACACACACCGAGTTTTTGCGTTTTACATTTCCGCGGCAGCGCGAGGGGCGGCGGTTGTGCATCTCGGACTTCTTCGCGCCTAAAACTTCTGGAAAGATGGATGTGATCGGGCTGTCGCTGGTTACCATTGGGGCCCAGGCCAGCGTGGAGACGCAGCGATTGTTTGAGGGTGGAGAGTACACGAAGTATCTCTACCTGCACGGGCTGAGCGTCGAAACGGCGGAGGCGCTGGCGGAACTGCATCACAAGAAGATGCGCGAGGAGTTGGGAATTGCCGGCGAGGACGCTGCGGAGATTCGCGATCTGTTTCATCAGAAGTATCGTGGATCGCGGTATTCGTTCGGCTATCCGGCGTGCCCGAACCTGGAGGATCAGACCAAGCTGTTCACTCTGCTCAAGCCCGAGGAGAATGTGGGCGTGCGGCTGACTTCCGGATTCTTGCTGGAGCCTGAGCAGAGTACGTCGGCAATCGTGGTGCATCATCCGGGGGCGAAGTATTTCGTGGTGTAGAAAATCTTCAACCCAAAACACCTGGCCGCGGATTTACGCGGATCACACGGATAAGGCAGATGAATCAGAGAATGGACGCCCACTGGCGTCCTTTTTACTATTCCGCTAGAAAGTGGCTTGCAGGCGCAGTGAGTAGCTTCTGGGCGGCGCGACTGCATTCCCTGAGAACAGGCCGGCGAAGTTGATCAGGTTGAGGCGGTTGTTCAGATTCTGCACGTCGGCCTGGAGACGCGTGGCTATCTGGTCGTGCTTCCAAAGATCAACGCCAGCGGATAAATCGATCGAGAATGATGGCTTCACTCGCTGCCGCGCGAAATCAACTCGGTCGACGATCGCCTGACCGTATTGGGCGATGGCCTGCTGAATCGACTGGGGCGTGTTGTCCACAACGGCAGGCAGTCCCGAGCCGTATTGGACGCCCAGTGCCATCCACGCGCGATTGTTCAATTGGTAGCGCAGGCGTCCGTGAGCCGTGTTGCGCTGGTCCTGCGAATCCCAGAAACGGCCGCTAGTTTGGTTGAGGGCGGTGGTGGCGTCGGCGCCCAGGAACAGCCCACCGGTGACCGGGAGATAAACGCTGCCGACGATGTAGGAGTAGCTGAGGAATCCGGAAAGGCGCCGCCTTTCCGGCAGTTCGAGTTTGCCTTCGGCCCCGTAGAGCACGGCTTTGCGGAACGAAATCGGGAAGCTCACGGCGGTGTTGAGAAGAAGATCGTCGTCGGCGTAGTTGTCCATGTCGCGACGAAACCCGTTCACATCCAGCTTGAGCTTATCTGCAAGAGACTTGGTCAGCCCCGCCTCGTAATAGTTCCCCAGCGAAGGCTTAACGGGCAACCGGAGAACTTCCGGGTTCAGCGACACGACCGTGGGTGAACTGGCCAGCAGAATGTTCTCAAAGGCCGGAGTCTGAAAAGCGCGATCATAAGAAGCATGAAGCACAACGTTGGCCGAACTGAAATAGCGCGCCACCGACACGCGAGGACTCAGCGCATTTTGATTGACCAGAAGCTGGTAGTGGTCCCAGCGAAGGCCCGCGCTGACGGTCCAGTGGCCGAGCCGGATCAGGTCTTGCACGAATGCCGATTGTTCCAGATCGAATCCGCGCCCAGAGAATTGAAATGTGGGCGGAGTGCCGGGCTCGAATTGCGACGGGTCGGTAATGATGTCGCTGAAATTCTCGCGCAGGTGGGTAAAATCGCCTTCGAATCCGGCTTTGAATTCGTGGCGGCCGCGATGATACGAGGCCGTTCCTTTCAAATACTGCTCGGTGAATCCGCGATCCTGGAACGCGATGATGGGAGTGGACTGCGCATTGGAATCCAGGCCAACCGTATCGCTGCGCATCATCCCACGAAAGTCCGCCAGCAGGTGCTCCGAAAAAATGTGCTGGTAGGAGGCGATGCCGATGGTTTCGAAATTGTCGCGATGCTGGACTTGCCCCTGAGCCTGCTGGATCTGTTCGTTGGGAACAAGAAATTTAGAAAACTCGCGGCGAAGGCTGATGCCGAAGCGGTCGTGGTTCGACAAATCGCGATCGTAGCGGGCCGCGAAGTCGGTGGTGGTCGCGGTGTTGGTGTAATTCTCCAGGACCGGCGGATTCAGGTAGCGGTCGGTGAGAGCCGCGGCTCCGTCAGCGGAGATCGCATTTTTCCCCCAACCGTATTGTGCCAGCACATATCCGTTGGCCGTGCCGAAACTGCCGCCCGAAATCACGGCCTGCCCATGCAGGCCGGGGTGGTCGGCTTTGCTGGTGTCGACTTCGACCACGCCTCCCATCTTGCGGCCGTATTCGGCGGGAATTCCGGCGGTATAGATCGTGAGGGAGTTGACATCGTCCGCTTCAACGTCGAGCCCGGCGCTCGGCGAGCGATTGTCGGTGAGGGGCACACCATCCACCACGAACTGCGTCTGATATTCCGATCCGCGCGGGTGCAGGACGGCGCTGCCTTCGTAGACCCAGCCGGGCTGCGAGTTCACCAGATCCGGCAACGAGCGGCCGGGAAGGGACGCGGCCCGTCCGGTGATGGCCTGGGGATCGATCCGGTTGCTCGAATTCGTGCGGCTGGGATCGAGCAGCGGGCTCTCCGCGGTCACATTCACGGCGGTGCTCGTGGAGGCAATGCTCAGCTTGATCAGATATTCGGTGGGCAGGGCGGTGCGAATCTCGATGCGGCCGCTGTAAGCAGAGAACCCGTTGCTCTCGACTCTTAGCTGGTAGGGGCCGAAAGGCAGATTGCGAACGCTCAGCAGGCCGGCGTCGTCGGTTATCAAGCTGCGGTGGAGTTGTACGGCCTCGCTGGAGAGCGTGATGGAGGCCTTCACGCCGAGGCCGTGAGGATCCGCGACTTTCAGGCGGAGTTCTCCTAGGTTGCTCTGCGCCCACAGGGGCAGAGCCAGCAGAGCAATTCCGACGTGAAGCAGCCAACGCAAGGTGATGGATCGGGGATGCCTCATGATAACAGCCATGCCGAGAGTGTCTTATTGCCCAGGGTATAACCGAGTGCCATTCCCATCGCGAGTTTTTACAAAATGTAGACACGCTTGTGACAAGGCGGGGCGGGACATGAGGCAACTTCTAGTCAGATCCTTTAGCGGGCATGCTTTGGCTCGCGAGCTGGGATCGCAGGCTTCACGCCTTCCGTCACCGGGATGGCATGGGGAAAAACTGGCGCTCGTACCGCAGGGGGTACGGGCGCCGTTTTGCCTCTGGCTGCTGCAGCGGGTGCTTGCCTAAGCACTAGGCTCGGACAGCCGCGGTCTTCGTGATCCACTCCAACTGTTACAATTTTGGGGAACTGACGGTACCGCGGGTCCCTGCTTGCTCGGCTTCGCTCAGTCGTTGGAATGCCGATCAGCAGGCAGGCCTCAGAGTCGGAGTTCGAAGCCAGCGCCATGAAATGTCCTTTTTGCGGATTTGCGAATGACAAGGTGGTGGATTCGCGCGAAAGCAAGGAAGCGGAATCCATCCGGCGGAGGCGCGAGTGTTTGAAGTGCGGCAAGCGCTTCACCACGTACGAGCGCATCGATGAAATCCCCTACATGGTGGTGAAGAAAGATGGCCGCCGCGAGAAATTTGACCGCCAGAAGGTGCTCAACGGATTGCTGCGGGCGTGCGAGAAACGTCCTGTGCCGATCAGCAAACTGGAGCAGATTGTAAACGAGGCGGAATCGTTCGTCATCGAATCGCCGGAGCGCGAGCGCAAAACCAGCGAACTGGGCGAGCTGATCATGAACCGCCTGCGCCGCTACGACAAGGTGGCTTATGTGCGCTTTGCCTCCGTCTATCTGGATTTCAAGGACGTGAAAGAGTTCATGAATGAGTTGAAGGATCTGGTGAAAGTGAAAGCTGTATAAGGCTCATACGAGGACTATTGATTCATGAGTCATAAGGTAACTCTGATCCCGGGAGACGGGATCGGCCCCGAAGTCACGAAGGCAACGGTACGCATTCTGGAAGCCACCGGGGTGAAGTTTGAGTGGGAAACCTTTGCGGTCGGAGCGGAAGCTTTCGAAAAATCGGGCGAGTACATTCCCAAGGATTTGATTGAGTCGCTGGAGCGGACGCGTGTCGGCCTGAAGGGTCCGGTGACTACGCCGGTGGGCGGCGGCTTCCCCAGCATCAACGTGGCGCTGCGGAAGAAGTTCGAGCTATACGCCAACTTCCGGCCGATCCGCAATCTGCCCCATATTCCGACGCGGTATCCGGACGTCGATCTGATTATTGTGCGCGAGAACACCGAGGGCCTTTACTCCGGACTGGAGCACGAAGTGGTTCCAGGGGTAGTGGAGAGCCTGAAGATCATCACCGAAAAAGCTTCCACGCGGATCGCGAAGTTTGCGTTTGAATACGCCCGCAAGAATCAGCGAAGAAAGATTCACTGCATTCACAAAGCCAACATCATGAAGCTGTCGGACGGGCTGTTTCTGCGCTGCACGCGGAATGTGGCCAAGGATTATCCCGAGATCACCTACGGCGAACACATTGTGGACAACACCTGCATGCAACTGGTGATGAATCCCTACCAGTACGACATGCTGGTGATGGAAAACCTGTACGGAGACATTCTCTCGGATCTGTGCGCGGCGTTTGTAGGCGGACTGGGATTTGTGCCCAGCGCGAACCTGGGCGATGAATGCGCGATTTTTGAAGCTGTCCACGGTTCGGCGCCGGACATCGCGGGAAAGAATCTCGCGAATCCGACGGCTCTGCTGCGGTCGGCTCTGCTGATGGTGCGGCATCTCGGCGAACACGCGGCTTCGACGCAGATTCGCAATGCGCTGGAGCGGGTGTATCGCCATCCGGAAAAGCTGACGCGCGACATTGGCGGCAAAGCGGGGACGTCGGAGTTTGCCGATGCGGTGATTGAAGAAATGCGGACCAGCAACGCCGAACCTGCGCCCGCATAGCGTCTGCTTACGATTCAGCGACGTTTCAGAGCTTCCAACTCTTCCAGCGTGCGCGGCCAGTCCGATCCCAGCAGCCGCGACAAACTGCGATCCGCCAGAACCTTGCCGCCGGTCTGGCAGCGCGCACAATAATTCGTTTCTTTGTCGGCATAGCGAATCCGCAGAACTTTATCGCCACACCGCGGGCAAGGCTGGCCGTAGCGGCCATGAACGGCCATGTCTTTGCGAAAAGCGGTCACCTTCTCGGGAAAGGCCGCTTCCGCCTCAGCGCGCAGCCGCGTGATCCAGAGTTGCAGCGTTTGCCGCGTTGCCGTAAACAGCCGTGCCCACTCTTCTGGCCTGAGTTTTTGCGTCAGCGTGATTGGCGAGAGCTGCGCCGCGTGCAGGATCTCGTCCGAATAGGCGTTGCCGACGCCGCTCAGCAAACGCGGATCGGTCAGCGCCCGCTTCAAAGTATGATTTTCGGCCGTCAGCACGGCGCGGAACGTTTCCAGGTCAGCCGCAAAAATATCGATCCCGCCTGCGTCGAAGGAGCACAGGTTCTCCTCGCCGCTGACCAGATGCAGCGATGCGCGGTGCTTGGTGCCGGCTTCCGTCAAGACCAGGGAGCCTTGGGGAAAATCAAAGGCTGCCAGGCTCTGGCGTCCGGCCAGCTTTGCCTCGGGCGGGCGCCAGTGCAGCCGGCCCGCAATCATCAGGTGCAGCACCAGCCAGAGTTCGCCTTCGCCGTCCAAGCCGATTGCGATACGCTTGCCGATGCGGCGCAACTCTTTTACGGTACGTCCCTCCACGCTCGCGAGCGGCGGCTGAACACGTCCGCAGCAGAAACGGACTCGCCAGGCGGATCCGTTGCAGGGGTTGACCAACGATGCGGGATTCGAGCGCGCTAATGTAAGCCGCTATGTCTGGCAGCTCTGGCATGGATAATGAATATCAGCTTGCATGGAAACGGCGAGTTTTTCAACGTCCGCTGAGTGGGTGGCGGAATGTTGGTCCGATTTTGCACATTCCGCCATTGACTCGCGCGCTCGGTTCGGAGTACATTCCTCCGTTCTGGGGATACTGGGGAAAATGACGCGCACATCACGGCGTGTGGGGATAGTTCTCTTTCAGCTCGGTGGACCCGACACGCTGGAAGCGATCGAACCTTTCTTGTACAACCTGTTTCTGCGACCCCGACATTATTGACTTCCCTTTCGCCCGCATCGGGCGAAAACCCCTGGCCAAGCTGATTTCGACCACCCGCGCGCGCAAAGTGCAGCATCACTACGCCACCATCGGCGGCGGTTCGCCCATCCGCCGCCATACGGAACGGCAGGCGCAGGCCCTGGAGACCGAACTACGCGGGCAAGGAATCGATGCCCACTGTTTTGTGGCCATGCGTTACTGGCACCCGTTTACCCGGGAGGCAATCGAGCAACTGCGAGCGGCCCATTGCGATGAAGTGGTGCTGCTGCCGATGTATCCGCAGTATTCGTCGACCACCACGGGATCGAGTTTGAACGAATGGCGGCGTCTGTTCGCGGACGACGTGCCGGTCCGTTGCGTGGAGACGTTTCTATCGTAATACGATGTATCTCGATGCCGTGATCGACCGAGTGAACGAGGCGCTCTCGCGCTTCCCCGCTCCGGAACGGCCGGAGATTGTCTTCAGCGCGCACAGCATCCCGATGTCGGTGATTGAAAAGGGCGACCCTTACCAGCGGCAGATCGAGGAAACGGTGCGGCTTGCTGACCGAGCGCGGCGGATGGAGCAATCCTCACCGTCTGTGCTACCAGAGCAAGGTCGGCGCGAGCCGCTGGCTGCAGCCTTCCCTGCATCAAACTCTACGGCAGTTGGCGGAAGAGCGGGTGCGCGAGATGTGCGTCGTGCCCGTGGCGTTCGTTTCCGATCACGTGGAAACGCTGGGAGAAATCGACCACGAGGCACGGGAAGAGGCGCGGCGCCTGGGATTCGCGCAGTTTGAAATGAGCGCCGGACTGAATGATTCACCGAAATTTATCCAAGGCCTGGGACAGATCGTGCAGGAGGCCCTAGGCCAGCCAGTCCATAGTTTGATTCCGATTCGCAGTGCAGGGAGGACGTTGGCGGCGCCGGAGTATGCGGCGGCCGCTGGTTTGGATTAGGGCAAGTCATCCAGTTACAGGAGGGAGTTCATGGCGGAGGAGACCGGGAAGGTCAATCCGAATCCCGAGGCAGCGAAACCTGTCGCGAAACCCGCGGCGCCCGGGGCGCAGGATGCCACGAAGTATGTGGGCACGCCGGCGGTAGGAACCTCGAAAGCGGCAGCCGCCGCTGGCGTGGCAGGAACCGCTCCGTTGACCGAGATCGACCGCCACCGCCGCCGTTTTGTGTGGACCATGGTGACCGGGTTTCTCATGGCGTGGTTTCTGGCGTTCTTTCGCTTCTTCCTGCCGCGCACTCTGTTCGAACCCAACTCCGTTTTCAAAATTGGCTACCCGTCGGAATTCGCGCTTGGGGTTGACACGAAGTTCCAGCAGAAATTCCGCATCTGGGTCGATCGCACACCCGACCGGCTGTTCGTGATCTATGCGCGGTGCACGCACCTGGGATGCACGCCCGACTGGAAGCCGAGCGAGAATAAATTCAAGTGCCCTTGCCACGGCAGCGGGTACGACAGCGAAGGCATCAACTTCGAAGGGCCGGCGCCGCGTCCCATGGACCGCGCGCATATTGAACTCGCGCCCGATGGGCAAGTTCTGGTGGATACTTCGAAACTGTACTCGTGGCCGAAGGGACAGCCGAGTAAATTTAATGATCCGGGAGCGTTTTTGACCGGAGTGTAACGGGACACAGAAAGCAGGTTCCTCGCGCCAGAAACAAGGCGCTCGGAATGACAACGTTGAGTTAAGAGCGGAATCTTATGGCTGACGAAAACAATCCGAGCGGCGGCGGCAACGGCGGCGGTAGTGGCGGCGGTACTGGCGCCTCCAACGGCAAGAACGGGAAAGTCGGGCTGGTCGAGCGCGTGACGACCGGGGTGAAAGACGATATTCAAGCCCTCAAGACCGACATCCCCGCCAAGGCGAAAGAACAGATCGAGGGCCTGAAAGATCCGACCAAGACCCAGGTCTACACTTCGATCTTCCGGCACAAGCACGACGACACGCCGCGGAACCGGGCGCTGGGCGTGCTTTCCAACGTGTTCCTGCATCTGCATCCGGCGAAGATTAATCGCGACGCCGTGCGCTACAGCTACACCTGGGGCATGGGCGGGATCACGTTTTACCTATTCATCATCCTCACCTACACCGGCGTGTTGCTGATGTTTTATTACCATCCCAGCAAGGTGCAGGCGTTTCGCGACGTGCTCTATCTGGAGCACGATGTGCCCTTCGGCAAAATCTTGCGCAACATGCATCGCTGGGCCGCGCACCTGATGGTGATCGGTGTGTGGCTGCATATGTTCCGCGTGTTCTTGACTGGGTCGTACAAAAAGCCGCGCGAGTTCAACTGGAATATCGGCGTGCTGCTGCTGGTGTTTACTTTGCTGCTGTCGTTCACCGGATATCTGCTGCCCGACGATCAGCTCGGATTCTGGGCAGTCACCGTGGGCACGAACATGGCGCGCGCTACGCCGCTGCTGGGGCATGAAGGCCCGTTCGGGTCGATGCTCGGCATGACTCCCTACAATGACGTGCGCTTCGGGTTGCTCGGCGGATCGATCGTGGACGCGAATGCGCTGTTGCGATCGTATATCTGGCACTGCATTGGGATTCCGATTGTGGCGTCAGTGTTGATGATTGTGCACTTCTGGCGCGTGCGAAAAGATGGCGGGATTTCGGGTCCGGCTCCGGTCGTGCTGGAAGCGGAAGCGGACAAGCCGCGACGCGGGCCGAAGGCAGCGGGCGAGTAGTCGGGATGGGAACAGCAGGTTCCTCACCGGGCTTTGAGCCCGGTTCGGAATGACAAGAAGCTTTGATTCTTCGGAATGACAAGAATTTTGATTCTTCGGAATAACAAGAATTTTTGATTCATTGACACGAGATCACTTATGGACTGGCGACAACTTTGGGAGATCTGTTCGGCCCCGGACAACGTGCCGATCGTGGGCCTGATCCCGCTGCTGGCCTTCTACATTTATCTGGCAGTGAAACAGGCGCGGGCCAACGATGTGCTGATCGAGCAACTCGAGGCCGATCCCGCGATGGCCAAGACCCATCATCGCAAGACCTGGCCCTTCAAGCCGGGCTGGGCCAAGGAAGTACATGTTTGGCCATTTCTGCTGCGCATCGAATTTCTCGCCGCCATCATCATCACGATCATTCTGATGATCTGGTCGATCACCCTCAACGCGCCGCTGGAAGAACCCGCCAATCCCAACTTGACCATGAATCCGGCAAAAGCTCCGTGGTATTTCCTCGGACTGCAGGAGATGCTCGTCTACTTCGATCCCTGGATTGCGGGCGTGGTGATGCCGACGATGATCATCATCGGGCTGATGGTGATTCCCTACATCGATACCAACCCGCTGGGCAGCGGCTACTACACCTGGAAGCAACGCAAGTTTTCGATTTCGACGTTTATGTTTGGCTTCGTAATTCTGTGGGTCGCGATGATCATCATCGGGACGTTTATTCGCGGTCCCGGCTGGCAATGGTTCTGGCCGGGGCAGACGTGGGATCACAACCGGCTGATCTATGAAGTGAACCGTGACTTGCCGGACCTGTTCGGGATCACGTCGAACATGGCGAAGATCGTGTTTGGCGCGATTGTGGTCGGCGGATTCTATTTGGTCGGCGGCGGAGCGGTGTATTCGCTCTTCCGTCGAAAAATGCCGAAGGATTTCCAGCGCATGAGCCTGTTGCAGTTTTCACTCATGGCGTTCTTGTGGCTGACCATGATTGCGCTTCCCTTGAAGATGGCCCTGCGGCTTTTGTGGCACATCAAGTACGTGTGGATTACGCCGTGGTTCAACGTGTGAGAAAGGTCGTTGGTCGGTGGTCGTTAGTCGTTGGCCAAGACCCGCGGCCATCGCGCCGTACGCCAACGACCAACGACTAACGACCAACGACTGATGTCGGAGGAACTGGTGCCTGAAAAACCGATTCCCGAGCAGGATCCGATCACCGGAAAATCGTTCGCCATCCATTACCTGATCGCGACGGTGATTCTGATTGGCACGCTGTTCTGGGCTTTGTATGACGAGGCCTGGGGACAGCGGCCCTGGAAGGCTTTCCAGGATCAATGGAAAGATCGCTACAGCGCGTTTCTGAACACGGCGAAGTCAACGTCGGCCAAGTCCGAGCAATCGGTCGAGCAGGATCCGCAGTACGCCGCACTGAAGCAGGATTATGAGAAGGCCTACGAGTCTTCCAAAGCGAAAGGCGACGAAGCCCGCAAGAAGTTGGACGATGCTAGCGCGCGTCTGCTGGCCGTGCAGAGCGTGTTCACCGACCGCCGCGCTTACGTGAACGCCCTCACCTACGAATTGGAAACCAGCACCAGCGCTTCGGCAAAAGCCAGCAAGCAGAAAGACATCGATGCCTACAAAGCCGAGCAAGCTACGGTCGAGTTCCCCGACGGCACGAAAAAGAAGTTTACCTTCCAGCAGCTGGAGGAAACCTACAACGAAATCCGCGACGAGCGGACCAGGCTAAGCCTCGAACTCGGCGACGTGCTCAAGCCGGTGACCGCGGCCAAGGCCAAGATGGACGATTACGTCTCAGACCACATGGTGGACCTGACCCCGGCGCAGATTGAAGGACTGAAGCGCAAGACCACCGACTGGGACCCGAAGATCGTGCAGATCAATGTGGCTGAGGCCAACATCGTTGACCGCTGCGAGTCCTGCCACATGGGCACTCGGGAGCCGCTGAAGATCACCGAGGCCGCGATGACGTCCAAGGGGTCGAAGAAGCCTGACGAATATGCGCAGGCGTTCGTGAGCCATCCCGAACCTGACTTGCTGCAGATTCACGATCCTGACAAATTTGGATGCTCGCCCTGCCACCAGGGCAATGGCCGCGCCACCACCAGCATCGAGAAGGCGCACGGCAATTACGAGCACTGGCTGTGGCCGCTTTATCCCAAGGAGAATTCGCAGGCGGGCTGCCAGAGTTGCCACTCTGCCGACATGGTGCTGGCCAGCGGCGACGTCCAGTTCAACACCATCAACAATGGTAAAGACTTGTTCCGGCAACGCGGCTGCATGGGCTGCCATCGTTATGAGGGCTACGACAAGGAACCCGAGGACCTGAACTCGGTGGGGCAGCAGATCAAGCAGATCGAGACCCAGAGAAAAGAAAACGTAAAAAATACGGCGGACCTGATGAAGCAAGCCGACGCCGCCGAGTCAAACGACGTCGCCAACGAACTGAACACTAAAGCTGTGGATCTAAGAGTGGCCAACAGCAAGCTGGACGGGCGTTTGCAACAGCTCGACTTCCAGTCGCACAGCCTGATGCAGGATCAGAAAAAAGTCGGCCCGAACTTAAAAGATGTGCGGCTGAAACTGAACAAGAACTGGATTCCGGTGTGGCTGAAGAAGCCTTCTGATTTCCGTCCGACGACGAAGATGCCGAATTTCCGGCTTACCGACCGTCAGATCCAGACTATTTCTGCATACATCTGGCAATCGGCGTTCACCGACGAACTGCCCAAGCACAAGCCCGGAAACGCCGCGCACGGAAAGGAATTATTTGAAGAGCGCGGCTGCTTGGCCTGCCATTCGATCGGCGAAGGCGACCAGATGCAGGGCGGAACGTTCGCCGCGAATCTGTCGCGAGTCGGCGAAAAAGCGAATTACGACTATCTGGTGCGCTGGATCCACAACGCCCGGCAGCGCACGCGTCCCTACTGTCCGTATGAGAAAAAAGACATCGGTCCGGAAGATTACGCTAAGAAAGGACTTCCCTACCAGTTTGATCTGGATCACAGCAAGTGCCCCAACGACGGCCACGAACTGCAAGTGCAGAACATGACGGTGATGCCGAGCTTGCGTCTGGCGCCCGAAGATGCGGAGGACATTGCCACGTATCTGATGACGCAGAAGAAGCAGGAGCCGTCCTCTTACGCGGCCGCACCGTTCATGGACGATCCGGCACTGAAAGAGGAAGGCAAGAAGTGGGTTCGGTTCTATGGCTGCGGTGGATGCCACGAAGTTTCCGGCATGGAAGACGAAGGCCGCATCGGCACGGAATTAACGTTTGAAGGCAGCAAGCCGATCGAGCGCCTCGACTTCGCGCTGTTCACCGAAGTTGCACAACGCGGCGGCAAAGGCTCGGAGCCGATCAAGGACAAAGACGATCTGGCGCGCCTGCCCGATGGTCCGGCGAAAGATCCGTGGTACGACCACAAGGGATTCTTCGAGCACAAGCTGGCCGAGCCCAACGTCTACGACCAAGGCATGGTGAAGGGCGAGACCGAAGCGCTGCGCATGCCGAACCTGCACTTGACCAAGGATCAGGTGCTCGACCTGACGACCTTCCTGCTCGGAAGCCAGGAGACTTCCCTGCCCCAGAGTTATCAATACAAGCCGGGCGACGCGCGTCACGACATTCAGGAAGGCTGGTGGGTGGTCAAGAAATACAACTGCATGGGATGCCATCAGTTCATCCCCGGCCAACGAACGATTCTGATGGGGTTAAAGCAGTATCAGGATGTGCAGGAGCAATTGCCGCCAAAGTTGTTGACCGAAGGCGCGCGCGTCGATCCGGAATGGCTGCGGAAGTTCCTGTCGAATCCTGCGCTGAGCGCTACCGATACGAACCGGAACGGCGTGCGGCCGTACCTGAAAGTGCGCATGCCGACGTTTTCATTCTCGGATAATGAGTTGCGAAAACTGGTACGCTTTTTCCAAGCCTTGTCGCAGCAGCCTCTGCCCTACATTCCGGAAGAGGTGCCGACCCTCACGGCCAAAGAAACGGACATGGCGCGGAGTCTGTTCTCCAGTACTGCAGCGCCTTGCCTGAAGTGCCATGCCACGGGCGATCCGTCGCATGACAAGATTGCGACCGCGCCGAACTTCCTGCTGGCAAAAGAGCGATTGAAGCCAGACTGGGTGGAGCGGTGGATTACCGATCCGCAGGCGGTGAGTCCGGGGACCTCGATGCCATCCGGTCTCTTCAAGGCACAGGACAACCGGTATGTCTTTGCCGGGCCAACTCCGCCGACGTTCAACGGATATGCAGGAGATCACCGCAAGCTGCTGACCGATTACATCTTCCAGTTGACGGCGGAGGAACAGCGGCGTGTGGCGGCGTCAATGCCGCGGGCGAAGGCGGCAGTGCAGCCCTCAAGCAGTCGCAGGCGGGCAGCGGTGGAAACGCATCATGCGGCGAGCGGGGGTTCGCGGTAGAATTCCTCACGTCAGGAAAAGCAGGTTCCTCGAGTCGCCGTCGCATGCGCTCCGGCTCGCTCGGAATGACAACACTCTTAGATTTCAAAAGAGCTTCAAAGAAAGGGCGACATCATGAATAAGAAGACAGGTTGGGCAGGAATCACGTTCGTCGTGGTGGCATTGTGCGCATTGTTAGTGCTGGCGGCGTGCAGCAAAAAAGAGGAAACTCCAGCTTCGAGTCCGACGGCCGAGCAACCGGCGGCTTCGGCTCCCGCGGCCACACCGATCGATCCGGCCACGGTGGCCTCCATCAACGGCACGGTGAAGTTCGACGGTCCCGCTCCGAAAGCCCCTAAGATCGACATGAGCCAGGACCCGGGCTGCAAGGGCATGAACGAAGCCGAGACCTATGTTGTTACGGGCGGCGATCTCGCCAACGTCTTCGTCTACGTCAAGGACGGCTTGGGCAACCGGACATTCGACGTTCCGAAAGATCCCGTGGTGCTCGATCAGCAGGGCTGCCGGTATCACCCGCACGTGCTGGGCGTGATGGCCGGCCAGACGGTGCAGATCAAGAACGACGATCCCACCACGCACAACATCCATCCCACGCCCAAGGACAACCGGGAGTGGAACGAGTCGCAGCCGCCGTCTTCTCCCGCGATCGAAAAGAATTTCGCGCGCGAAGAGATCATGCTGCCGGTGAAGTGCAACCAGCACCCGTGGATGAAGATGTACATCAACGTCGTCAAGAGCCCGTTCTTCGCCGTGACTGACAAGGACGGAAAGTATGAGATCAAGGGCCTGCCTCCAGGCGATTACACGATTGCCTTCGTCCACGAGAAACTGGGAGAGCAGGACCAGAAGGTGACGGTCGCCGCGAAAGATACGAAGACCGTCGACCAGAGCTTCAAACCAGCCGCCGAGTAGCGGGCGCCGGTGGTAAAATACCGGGTTGGGCGGAGCAGGTTGCTCGCACGGTGCGACCTGCTCTGCCCTCCTAAGCTAGGGACGGTCCTCGTTTCCCACTCCCGAGACCTCCTGACCCAAGGGGCACTACTCTGAAAGCCATCGCGACAACCTACAATCGCGGGCATCATGCATTCGCCGTTTTTACCGCCTGCGCAACTTTTGTTGTCATCACAGCCGGAGCGCTCGTAACCAGTAACGACGCAGGGTTGTCCGTGCCCGACTGGCCGACATCTTTCGGATACCTCATCAAAGTTCCGCACTTTGTGGGCGGCGTGCGCTTTGAATGGACCCACCGGATGCTGGCGGGATCGCTCGATCACACTCACGCTTGGCGATTGCTGTCTGGACGCTGCTCGTCGAGCGGCGCCGCTGGTTACGCTGGCTGGCAGTCGGCGCTTTCTGCACCGTGATCGCGCAAGGCTGTGCTCGGCGGGCTTACCGTTTTGCTCTTCCAGCCTCCCGCCGTTTCCACGGCGCACGCCGCGGTCGCGCAGACTTTCTTTTGCATCGCGGTGGCGATCGCGCTCTTTACCGGACGCCGCTGGGTGGAAGAGCAGCCGCGCGTTGAGTTCGACCAGCGCCGCCCAAGCCTGTTCACGCTGACTCTGCTTTCCATCTTCGTCCTGTACGTGCAACTGATCCTGGGCGGGATGTTCCGTCATCACGGAATGAGTTGGTGGCCGCACGTTTTGAATGCTGTCGTCGTTTCTTTCGTGTTGGCCTGGACTGCGGTACGGGCGCTGACGGTCTATTCGCAGATCGAGGCGGTTCGTCGCCCGGCGATTCTAATGCTCTCGCTGCTCATTGCCCAGCTGTGCCTTGGCTTTACGGCGTTCTTGACGCGCGTCGCGTGGGGCCGAAACGCGGTGCAGCCAGAGCTTCCTATGGTGATCGCCACCGTGGCTCATGTCGCGGTCGGAGCACTTCTGCTCGCGACCGCCGTGATCCTGGCGATCCAGGTGTGGAGGCATGTTCCAGTAGCGTTCGCAGAGAGAGTGCCGCAGGCGCAGCGCGATCCCTCGGCGGCATAACGGCCCCTGTGGGGAAAGTCTCGGCTGTGCGTTGATCGAAGCTCCAAGCTCGAGGTTGCACAGCTGCACCGAAGATCGGAAATTTACCGCCTGCCCTAACATTCCACCAGATGTCGTAAACTGGATACAGTCCCGGAGCTACCTTTGGTTTCGAAAGTTGCTGCTCTCGCTGAACCCGGTCCGGAAGTTGAGCACGCCGCCGCGCCCGTTATTTCCGTACAAAATCTGGTCCACCGCTACGAAAGCCGGACGGCGCTGAATGGAGTTTCCTTCGACGTGCGGCCCGCGGAGTTGTTCGGACTGCTCGGGCCGAACGGCAGCGGGAAGACCACGCTGTTTCGTATTCTCTCGACTCTGATGATTCCCACCGCGGGTCGCGCCGTGGTCATGGGATGCGATGCGGCGCAAGATCCTGCGAGCCTGCGGCGGCAGATTGGCGTGGTGTTTCAGGCGCAGAGTGTCGACGCCAAGCTGACGGCGTACGAGAACCTGTGGCACCAGGGCCATCTCTACGGCTTGCGCGGATCGGCTCTCAAGAAACGTGTTGCAGAAATCCTCGCGCGGGTGGGGCTGGCCGATCGCGCGAACGAGCGGGTGGAAACATTTTCCGGTGGAATGCAGCGGCGCATCGAGCTAGCGAAGGGACTGCTGCACCACCCTGGGGTCTTGTTGCTGGATGAACCTACGACAGGGCTCGATCCCGGCGCCCGCCGCGATTTGTGGCAGTACTTGCAGATGCTGCGCGATGAAGAACATGTTTCCGTACTCGTGACCACGCACTTGATGGAAGAAGCCGAACGCTGCGACCGGCTGGCCATCATGAATGAAGGAAATCTGGTGGCGCTGGGCACACCGACGGAATTGAAGAGCGAAATCGGCGGCGACGTGATTATGCTCGACGCCGCGCACGACGCCAGTTTGCTGGCCGATCACATTCGGGCGCGCTTCCATGTCGAAACCACCGTGATGGGGAACCAGGTGCGCATCGAGCGCGAGAGCGGCCACCGTTTCGTTCCTGATGTAGTGGAGGCTTTTCCCGGCGAGATTCAGGCGATTTCTGTCAGCAAGCCCGCGCTGGAAGATGTGTTCATCCACCGCACCGGGCACAAGTTCTGGAGTGAAGAGTCCGAAACTGTTTCAGCGGTCGATAAGAAAGATAAAAAGAAAAAGAGGAGGTAGCTTGCGTCCAATGATTCTGGTGCTTTCTCTGGTGCTCGGTCTGGTGCCCCTGGTTGGGGTGGCGTGGATTTTCGTCAGCGGGATGATCACCTTGTCTCCGCCTTCGGCCACGGTGGACGGACTGTTCATGACGCTGATCCTTCTCACGCTCTCAGGCTGCTTCCTGCTGAACGCGTATTGGGAAATGCGCGACCGCGGAATCCTTGGCAAGAAGGAAGCCGCCCCGGCAAAGACTCCCCCAGCGAAAGCGAGTTAAGCGATGGCAACGCAGGCAACAACTCTGCCGCAGCCGATGGTGCCAGCGTCCGCGGGCGTAATGCTGCCGGCATTCACTCTCTGGTGGCGGGAAATCGTCCGCTTCTACCGCCAACCCACGCGCGTGGTCGGTGTGCTGGCGTCGCCGCTCGTGTTCTGGCTGGTCATTGGCTCGGGATTCGGAACGTCGTTTCGTTCCGGGGGCGGGCCCGGCCAACAGCATTACCTGGATTATTTTTATCCCGGCGCGCTGATCATGATCGTGCTGTTCACTTCGATCTTTACCATGATGTCGGTGATCGAAGATCGTAAAGAGGGCTTCCTGCTTTCGGTGCTGGTCGCGCCAGTGCCGCGCACCGCGATTGTGCTGGGGAAGGTGCTGGGCGGGACGACGCTCTCGGCCGTTCAAGGCATGATTTTTCTGCTCTTCGCGCCGTTCGCGGGCGTGCATCTCGACCCGGTGCAGGTGCTGCTGGTTGCCGTTGTCGTATTTTTGGTTTCATTTTCGCTGACCGCTCTCGGCTTCGCGATCGCCTGGCCCATGGATTCCTCACAGGCCTTTCACGGGATCGTGAACTTGTTTCTGATTCCGTTGTGGCTCGTGTCAGGTGCTCTTTTCCCTCTCACCGGGGCCTCCAAGTGGCTTCAGGTCGTCATGCGCGTGAATCCACTGACCTATGGCGTGGCGGCGTTGCGCGGGCTTATGTATCCAGGTGCGGATTCGAGTTTCCCGCTCCCATCCTCGATGGCGACGCTGGTTTTGTTTTCTATGGCGATGTTTGGACTTGCATGGCTGATGGCAAACCGACGTACGACGAGGCCTTCCGCTTGATTGTCGGAAATTTGATCCTCGGAAATTCGATCGCCGAGCAATACGCTTTCTTCCCTGCCCTGAACGCGAGCCTGAACGGAACCAGCGCGGTACTGCTGCTGACCGGACGCATCCTGATCGCGCGCGGCCGCATCGCCGCCCATCGTATTTGCATGATTGCTGCCGTGGTTGCGTCCGCGGTGTTTCTGGGATGCTACCTGTTCTTCCACTTTGAGGTCGGGAACATCCGATTTCTGGGCCAAGGATGGGCGCGGCCGGTCTATTTTTCGATTCTGATTTCGCACGTCACGCTGGCCATCGTTATTGTTCCGCTGGCCATCATCACGTTGAGCCGCGGCCTGAAGGCGCGCTATCCTCAGCATCGCGCCATCGCCCGCTGGACCTGGCCTTTGTGGATGTATGTTTCTATCACCGGCGTGATCGTGTACTTCATGCTGTACCAGTGGTTCCCGCACAGCTAGGTACCCAGGGAGCCTAGCGACCAGAAACTGCCCTCAGCGGCGCAAGTTGGCAGCATCACTGACCTTGTCATCCTGAGCGGCGTTCCTTGCCGCGAAGGATCTATGCATTTCCGCTTACCGCTGCGGAGCACACAGATCCTTCGCGGCAAAGAACGCCGCTCAGGATGACAATTGCAATTTGCGTATTTCCCTGATCTGTTATGTCAACGCTGAAATTGAAAATCGATGTCTCCGGCACCGTCGGCGACGCCGCCTGGCGCGAGATCCAGCAGTTCGATCAGATCCAGAGCGCGGACTTCGGCCCGCAGTTCGGCAGCGGCGGACGCTGCAACCATCCGCCCGACGCCCCGCATGCCAAGGGAGAATGGATTGGCGCCGAAATCCGGCTGCAGACGCCGCTTTTGGCGCAGTACGCCATGTCGCACTACCTGGAGCAGGAGCGCGTGCTCGACGCGGACGTGGAGTAGCTTGGCCGTATCGCCTAAGATAATCCTGTCATCCCGAGCGGAGTTTCCGTCCTCCGTTTTCGGAGGAGGGAAACGTAGTCAAGGGACCTTGGGTTCGTACGATTCCATTAGCTTCCTTCTGTTTCTGTGGTGAAATAGTCTCTTATGTCTTCGAACTCCAACGTTGTCCCCTCGGGCCCAGTCGAAGTCCCCCATGGACGACCCAAGCGCTCGATGTCGCGCACCCAGAAGATTCTGTTTTTCGCCACCGGCTGGCTCATCGTGCTCATGCCGTTTCTCTTCTGGTGGAACACCTGGTTTGGACGCCATCTCTCTGATCAGCAGTTGACTGAGTATCTGCGCGACGATAAGAAGCCGCGGCACATCCAGCATGCGCTGGTGCAGATGGGCGACCAGATGTCGCATTCCGACGCTGCCACCAAGCGCTGGTATCCCGACCTGATCCGCCTGGCTAACGATCCAGTGGAGGAAGTGCGCAATACCGATGCCTGGGTCATGGGGCAAGACACATCCGGCGCGGGCTTTCACGAGACGCTGCTGAAGATGCTGGCCGATCCTTCCCCAATGGTGCGGGGGAATGCGGCGCTGTCGCTGGTGCGCTTCGGAGATGCCACCGGACGTCCGCAGATTGTAGCGTTGCTGCAACCGGCCCATATCAACGCTCCCGAGGATGGTCACATCATTGACGCCGACCGTCCCGGTACCGCGATCCATCAGGGCGGATTGCTCGCCAAGCTGGAGGCGACCGCCGGCGGATTGCCAATAGAGATCCGCTCGCCGATTCCCGGACGCATCCGGTCGGTCTCGCAGCCGGGAGCAAACGTAACCGCAGGCGCAGAGGTGGCGGTCGTCGATCCCGGAACCGAGCAGGTTTGGGAGGCGTTGCGAGCGCTTTATCTAGTTGGCCAGATCGACGATCTTCCGGCAATTCGTCCTTACGAACGGGACCTGCCCGACATCTCTAACGATGTGCGACAGCAGGCGGCGGAAACCGAGAAAGCAATCCAGAGCAGAAATCAACACTAGAGAGGAGAGTCCTCATGGCAGGCGCTCCGACGGCAACTGGATTTCTGTATTTCGCAGCGGTCAAAGCCGCCGGCTATACCGCGGCTTCCGTGGTTCTCAAGTATGGATACGGTATGTGGCGCGCAGCCAAGCCAAGCGTCTGGGCTCTGGGATTGACCCGCACGGGCATCGGACTGGTGGCAGGCGGGCTCTATGGCGGCCTTTGGATTCTCGCTTTGAATAAATTAAACAACTCCGGTGGCGAAGGCTCTGCAGTCCTGTTTTACGCGTTTCTTTTGCCGGTTCGGCTCGCCGAGTGGATTCTGTTGATTTGGCTTTTCCTGGACCGTGGTCTCCTCCAGCGCGGGCGCATGTGGAAATATGCCGCCTTCGGGACGATATGCTCCTACGCTCTGGACGCAATCGGCGTGGGTGCCGCGCTGGTGCTGCCGGGCGGCTTCTGGGTCTGCTAAGGTTGGGTCTGCTGAGTTGGGCCTGTTAAGTATGACGCAGCGTCTGGGCCATGTGGCTTTGGTGGTTCGCGACTACGACGAAGCCATCGCCTTCTACACGCGGTCGCTCGGCTTCCAATTGATCGAAGACACCGACCTCGGCAACGGGAAGCGCTGGGTGCTGGTGAGGCCGCCGGGATCAACCGGAACCGACTTGCTGCTGGCCAAGGCAGTGAACACCGAGCAGGCCAGCCGCATCGGCAACCAGACCGGCGGACGCGTCTTCCTGTTTCTCCACACTGACGATTTCTGGCGTGATTATCGTGCGATGACGGCGCGCGGAGTGAAATTCGTCCGTCCGCCCAACGAGGAATCGTACGGAACGGTTGCGGTGTTTGAAGACCTCTACGGCAACAAGTGGGATTTAATTCAACCAAGACTCGTGTCATCCTGAGGCCCGCGCATTTTGCGGGCCTCAGGACCTGTGCACTGGCTGACAGCCGAGTTGACGCCGACAAAATTGCAGAGATCCTTCGGGCCGCAACAAACGCGACCCTCAGGATGACAGATCGGCTGGGGGAGCTAGGAGCTAGAATCTCCCTTTCAAAACGCCATCGGCCCGACTTCTTTTTCCACCTCGACCGTGTCCACCATGGCGATGGCGTCCCAGGGACAGCCATCAAGGAAGCAGCCGTCAGGACCCTTGCTCAGGCATTTCTTGCAGCCGATGCACAGGATGGGGTCGATCTGGATGCGGCCAAACGGCGGATTGTCCTCGTCGGGCACCCAGAACATGCAGTCTTCCACCGGGCAATATTCCACGCAGGCGGGCGAGCCCGCGCATCCGGTGCAGCACTCGGTGATCACCGCCAGTTCCTTCGGCTTCTTCTTACGAGGCGTGGCCAAGCCTTTGGACTTCGGTTCAAACTTGAGCTCGTCGGGAACCATCCCAACGGCTCTGGTGGCGCCGGGTACAGGAGGCATATGTGTCGCATTATAACCTGAACCGCGCCGGCTTATGAACCTTACTTCCGCTTGGCACTAAGGCCGCGTAGTCGGAATGTCCTGACCCAAATTGATACTCGTGACCGGGTTTTGTGAGGCGCTACGCCCTTTCCACCGCCTTCATTCTGCTATAGTGAACCCCTGCAAAGGAGCATCGACATGGCAGGCAGAAGTGTTAACAAAGTCATTCTTCTCGGAAATCTGGGCAAGGACCCCGAGGTGAAGTTCACCCCCAGCGGCACGCCCGTCGCCAAGTTCAGTCTGGCTACCAATGATCGCTTCAAAGACAAGGACGGCAACTGGCAGGACCGCACCGAATGGCACAACATTACTGCCTGGGCGCGCACGGCGGAGATTGCCGGGGAATATCTGAAGAAGGGCAGCAAAGTTTACATCGAGGGCAGCCTGCGCACCCATTCCTGGGACGACAAGACCAGCGGCCAGAAGAAATACATGACGGAAGTCATCGTCAACGATCTGGTCATGCTCAGTGGGAAGGGCGAGGGGGCAGGGGGCGGGGACTTCAGCGGCGGAGGCTCCCGCGGCGCCTCTTCATCGGCCGGCGGCGGAGGCAACAACTTCGATCAGCGTACTCCCGAGCCCGAACCGGCAGCGTCCGGCCCGATCACCGACGACGATATTCCGTTTTAGGGTGCATCCCGTGGGCTCGAAATATCCCCACGGATTGTCATCCTGAGCGAAGCGAAGGACCTATGCACTCGCCGCTAGTTGCATAGGTCCTTCGCTTCGCTCAGGATGACAAAAGCTGTTTACGGGGCGACAGTGTGTTTACCTGTTGTGGTCTAGGGCCGCGTCTTCCGCCGCATAATCGAACTGCGCGAGAAACTCAACCGCCGGGGCATTTTCCCGCTGCCACGCTGTCGTTCGCCGGATCGCCTCATCGATCGCAACCGGCTCGTTGTAGCCCAGCTCCCGACGGATACGGGCGGAACTCGCCGTCCAATGCTGCGCCGCGTTGCCGGGCTTAAGCAGGTGGGGCGGCGTGCGATCGTCGGGCAGAACGACGAACTCTCCTTCCCACCGCATCTCGCTCGCGATTTTCCGCGCCCATTCCAGTTCGCCAAACGCCGGTTCCTCACACACATTAAAGACTCGTTGGGCTGCGCGATCATCCGTGGCAGCCAGGGCGATGGCGGCGGCCACATTCTCCACATAACCTCTCGGAGAGTGCCATGCGGCCAGCGCCTCGGGAAAAATGATGTGGCGGCGCTCGTCGGCGACGCGTTTCACCACAGGATAGAAACGATGCAGAGGATCGCCCGGTCCATACACCATGGGAAGCCGGAGCACCGTGCCGGGAAGTTCCGGATCGTTCATCACGATGCGCTCCGCCGGAATCTTATCGTAGTCGTCCGTCACCCAGGGGAAGACTTTACGCAGGAGCCGCATGTTCTCAGGGGGATAAGGATGCAAATTTCGCCGCAGCTCCGACTCCTCGGTGAGCGGCAGGTCTTGGAGCGGCCCGCTCTCCGTGCCGTGCGAAATGCCTACGGCGCGGTAGACGTCCATGCTGCTCAGCATGACCACGCGCCGGGTCGCACCACGGAACACCTTCATCAGATCATCTGCCTGCGCCCCCGAACTGAGGACCAGATCGATCACCACGTCGGGAGCAAAGCGTTTCAATTCCTGAGCGCTGGCAGCAAGTTGATTATGATCGCCCCGAATTTCATCGACGCCGGCGGGAGCGGCCGTCGTGCCGCGATGAAACACGGCAACAGCGTGCCCCTGGGCTTGGAGTGCAGCCGAAACGAAACGCCCGATAAAGCCATTTCCGCCAATCAGAAGGAGGCGCATAGGACAGTCAACCGATCCCGCAAACGCGGCAAAATATTCGGATGGAGCAATGGATGCGGATAGCGTGCGCCGAGGTAGGTCGCGGATTTACGGCTCCGTTTAGTCGCCGTCCCCGGTATCGACCGAGACCAACTCCAGGCTCTGCAGCAGCGGACTGGAATCGGAAACGAACTCCACGTGCCCGCATCGCGGGCAAGACAGAATGGCGTGGCCGGAATTGCCGGGAGCCAGGCTGGCCCGCATCAGTTGATAGCGCTGCAGTTTCTGCTCACAGCGCAGGCAACAAACCGTCTTGCTATAGGGATCTGTAGAGACCCCGCCCGGGGTCTCGATGGCTGGTTTCATACGTTCCTCGCGCACAGCAATTCTGGAGCAGCCAAAAACCGGCTGCCATTCCAGTTTGAGTGGAACGAGTGTACCACGCGAGATTGCTCGATTCGGCCTTGGTCGCGCCCCCCTGGTAACTTCGGGGGGCCGGCAGAAACTTCTATTTACGCCGCCCCGGAACCTTTGATCACGGCCGGCAAAGTCTTGGCCAGAATCTGCAGGTCGAGCCACAACGACCAGTTGCGAATGTACTGTAAATCGAGTTCCATCCATTTTTCGAAGGTGGTGGAACTCCTTCCCATAACCTGCCACAGGCAAGTAATTCCGGGACGAACGCTGAACCGCTTGCGCTGCCAGTCCTGGCAATGGACTTCGAACAACTCGTAGTCGCGCACTTGCAATGGCCGCGGGCCCACCAGGCTCATCTCCCCTTTCAACACATTGAAGAGCTGGGGAAGTTCGTCGATGCTGGTCTTACGCAGGAAGCCGCCGATGAGCGTTATGCGCGGATCTTTCTTGATCTTGAAGACGGGCCCGTTGGCCTCGTTCTGATGCTCCAAGTCCTTCAAGCGATCTTCTGCGTCCACCACCATCGTCCGGAACTTGTAGATCTGAAACATCCGCTTGTTCAGCCCGAGACGATTCTGCACGAAGAAAGTGGGGCCCGGCGAAGTCAGCCTCACCAGCACAGCGGTCAGCAGCATGACCGGCGAAAGCACAATGATGGCGGTCAGCGAAACCACGATGTCAATCGCGCGCTTAATCATCAGGCCCCAGAAATCTGTGATGGTACTTTCATGGCTGATCAGCGGATCGCCATCGAGCTCTTCAGCCCGGTGCCGCGCCTCTTTCAGGTCGAAAATATTCGGGAGGAACCTTACGATGATGCCCTGCGCCTCGCAGGCCGAAGCGATTTGCGACGAGACCCCATGGAACGAGCGAATGGGCAACGCCAGAACCACTTCATCCACCACGTTGCGGCGCACGTACGACGGTAAGGCATCGAGGTCAGAAACCAGGGAATGTCCCAGCTTTTTGAACTCTTCTATCCCGAGCCACTCTTCGTCCGCGAATCCCAGAATGCGATAGCCCAGTTCTGGCCTCCCCTGGATGCGCCCCACCAACTCCAGCGCGCGCGCATTGGTTCCGATCACCAGCATGTTCCGGGTATTTCGGCCATGCCGCCGCGCAAAAGCCAACGCCCCTCGAATCACGGTGCGGCTCAGGATCACCAACGAGGTGGCGACCGCGAAAAACAAAATCAGGAAGATTGCGTTTACCAGTTCGATCCGAAAAACCAACGCAAACACGCCGACGGCCAGAGTGCCCAGAGTGGTGGCCATGCTGGCGTCCCATACCTCTTCCCACCGCCCGGCGAGGCGTCTCGAGTCGTACAGCCCGAACACACTGAACAGGATATGCCATATCAGCAGAAGACTGGCAAACAGAACCAGGTTGCCCAGTTTTATCCGCATTTCGAGGAATTCGGCCAGGCCGAGTCTTCCTAACTGGTGGTACTGAGGCAGCGTCGACGCAGCAAAAGCAATGACCATTAACAGCAGATCAAACAGTTTGACCCCGATGGTAAAGACTCTACGGCCTATGTGCATAAAGAGATCCTGAAGGAGTCGGTTACAGGCCTACAAACAATCCGGGGGAGGGAGAACGCCTTACAACTAGGTGGAATTGCCGCCGAGCGCGGACAGTGCCTGCTCCGCGTTCAACTTCTGGATCGCATTATATCTCGATCTTGCCAGATTTCTTGATCATATTTTTAGCGGTGCACCCAGCAAAATCGCGACTACCAACGGTACAGATCCAACATCAATGCCAAAGGTAACTCTAGCGAGCCGTGCCAGTTCCTGCAATGGTAGGAAAGTGCCATTGACAATGCTTATGTGAACAGCAAGTTACTTGTTTTCAACAGACTAAGACAAGGCGCAATTCCCGGTTTCTGGCGCCTGATGCTAGGAGTGGGAGAGTGTACCGAACACTGTCCCTTTCACGTAGGAGGAAGTGTGAAACGGATAGTGATTCGTGTCTGCATCTCGGCAGGCTGCCCGTTGACGGAGAAGGGCTGATATCTCCACTGTCTTACGGCCTGGACCGCCGCATCGGCCAGCCTACGATCTCCTTCCACAACCGCGATGTTGCGGACCGCGCCGTCTCCTCCGATTTGCACATCCAAGACCACCGAGCCCTGAACATGCTGCGCTCTCGCCTCCGGCGGATACTCCGGTTCCACACGATGAATCAACCGCTTCTCCGAAACTTCCCCTGATTCTGTCGCGGGCGCACGCTTGGCGCTGGCGGCTCGCTGCCCGTCAGGAGGCAACCGGTAGATGACCTTGCCATTCTGAGTCACCAGCAGCCCACCACTTGGCGGCTCGACCGGCGCTCCGGCACCTGTCGTTTTCGGCACAGGCGCGGTGGCAACGCTCGCGGAACCAACGCTTGAGGACGCCGACGCCGCCGAATCTGCAGGCGGCGCGTTTCCAGGCTCGTGCTCCGCGGCCGATTCGGTCCCTCGATTCGCTTGAGTATTCGACGCGGCCCCGGCCTGCGCCTGGGGCCTTCCTCGCAATCCTCGGACGATCGCTCCCCGCCAACCTACCAGCAGTCCCAGCAACAGCGCCGCCAGGATCACAATCACGCCCAGAATGGATGTCCAGACGTCCGTTGTGCGCCGGAACCCATGTTCAGCCGGAGCGTCAAGCGGAGCCTCGGCGCCCAATTCCCAGGCCGGTTCCGGCTGGGAAACGTTGTCCAGTTCGTTCGTCTGGGCTTCCAACCGGGCTTCCAAACGATCATCCGCGCTGTGGTTCGATTTGGGGCCGGTGGCCGCGGCCTCCTCGATACCCCTCTTCGTCTCTACGACGCGGGCGGCCAAAACCTGGAGACTGTTTTCATCCTGATCGCCGAACGCATGGGGCCGGGATGAAAAGACCTCCATCAACCCAAAGGCATCGGGTCCCTCGCACAGCGGCAGAACCAGAATCGATCGCACACCCAGTCGCCGGCAGGCCTCAGGATCCACTCGTGGGTCCGTCTCCGTGTCCTTGCAGTGCTGAATGATTCCAGTGAGCAAGCACGCTCCCGACAGACCCGACTTGGTCTCGAGCCGAACTCCCAGGTCCGGAGCATCGGCGCCGGTGGTGGCGCGACACACCATCTCGCCCGCTCGGGCCAGTGCAATCGCTGCTCCGGTCGCTCCGGTTGCCGACCGCGCTCGCTCGACCACTTCGTTCAGAACCAGGTCCAGGGCCAGGTCGAACGACGCTTCCCCGCCGCCATGGGCTGCGAGAGTCTTGGCCACTTCCACTACATCGCGAGGATTCTGCGAGGAGACGACATCGCCCACATGGCCCGATGATTCCTTATCCCAGGATGGCGTTCCGTACGATTCGGGCTGCGGCATGGGGCGGTGAGTCATACTAGGTGAGTCATACCGGGTGAGTCATACCGGGACCAGGCATCCAGGAAGCGCTGGCCATTCGTCATTATGCGCAGTTTTTCGCGAATCTTCGAGGATGTCAACCTCAAACCTTGACGGCTCCTCCACCACAGGCACGAAGTCACACAGAGGAAACAGCGCAAATGAAGTCCTTCGTGATACTTCATGGCCTTCTGGTTCAGGCCTGTGCTCTTCCCGTTTTGGCATTGGGCGTGCAGTCGCGCAAGTTTTTTGCTGCTGTAACCCAAAGAGGGCAAGAGAATTTGTAAAATCAAAGCGAGCGGTCCGCAATACAGGCGGACTCGCGTCACTTTGTATGTGTTTCGGCGCTTGCTTCGGTAGTATGGTTCGATCCTCCTAAGGGGTAAGCCGATGCGGATTGCGGTGGTAGGTTCGGGATACGTTGGGCTGGTGGCGGGCGCTTGTTTTGCCGACCTCGGACATGACGTTATCCTGGTGGACAATGATCAACAAAAACTGGCGGCTCTGCGCAATGGCCAGATCCCCATCCACGAGAAATTTCTTCCTGAACTTCTGGGCCGCCACCGCGGACATCGCCTCACTTTTTCCGACGACGTGAAGGAAGCTGCCCGCCTCAGTTCGGTGATCTTTGTGGCCGTGGGTACGCCGCCCACCGAGAGCGGTGAAGCTGATCTCTCGTACGTGGAATCCGTGGCCCGCGAAATCTCCGGCGGGATTAACGACTACAAGGTGGTCGTCGAGAAGAGCACTGTCCCGGTGTATACGAGTGACTGGGTGCGCAGGATCATCCTGCGCAACGGCACCGACCCTGAGTTGTTCGACGTCTCCTCCAATCCCGAATTTCTACGCGAAGGCACGGCCGTCACCGACTTCCTGTTTCCCGATCGCATCGTGATCGGCTGCGACAGCGACCGGCCGGCAGACGTTTTGCGCGAGGTCTACGCTCCCCTTACTAATGGCAGCTACTATCAGCGCGCCGACGCCATTCCGCAGCCCGACCGAGCATCGATTCCTCCTCCGCTCATCGTGACCAGCACCAAAAGCGCCGAGTTGATCAAGCATGCTTCCAACGCCTTCCTCGCTATGAAGATTTCATTCATCAACGCCGTAGCCTCGGTCTGCGAATCCGTGGGTGCCAATGTGAGTCAGGTTGTCCACGGCGTCGGGACCGATTCGCGCATCGGGTCCCGGTTTCTGAACCCCGGCATCGGGTACGGCGGCTCCTGTTTCCCCAAAGACGTCATGGCATTCCGCGCCGTAGCCCGCGAAGGCGGCTACGACTTCCGCCTGCTCGACGAAGTGATGCGCATCAATGAAGACCAGCGCCAGCGCTTCCTGCGGAAAGTGCACCGCGCGCTATGGACCCTGCGCGGGAAGAACCTGGGTGTGCTTGGTCTCGCGTTCAAGGGTGGCACCGACGATATCCGGGAATCTCCGGCACTCTCTCTGGTGCAGGCGCTGCTGCAGGAGGGCAGCAAGATTACGGCGTATGATCCCGCGGCCATGGAGCGCGCGAAGGAAGTGATGCCGTCTGGCGTCAGGTTCGCCAACTCGGCCTATGAAGCGGCTCACGACGCGGATGCTCTGCTGATCCTCACCGAGTGGGAGGAATTCGCCAACCTCGATCTCAACCGTCTCCGCCAGGAACTCAAGTATCCCATCGTGATTGATGGGCGCAACCTGTACGATCCCGAAGTCATGGCGGCGCAAGGCTTCACCTACTACAGCGTTGGCCGCGACGCCGCTCATCCCGACGGCCTACCTTCCGCAGTCTTGAAGAACGGCAAGAGAGCATGAGCCCACAGCGCGCTGTGGTGACTGGTGGCGCAGGATTTCTGGGATCCCATCTCTGCGATGCCCTTCTCGGCGAGGGCTGGAGTGTGGTCTGCGTCGACAACCTGCTGACCGGCCGCCGCGCCAACTTCGCCCACCGGCACAATGAACCCCGGTTTGAGTTTATAGAGAAAGACATTTGCGAACCGTTTGACGTCGGCCGCGTCGACTACGTCTTCCACTTTGCCAGCCCCGCCAGTCCGGTCGATTACACCCTTCACGGCATCCCCACGCTGAAGGTCGGCTCTCTCGGCACGTTTCACGCTCTCGAAGTCGCTCACAAGTACGGTGCGAAGTATTTCGTCTCGTCCACTTCCGAGTGTTACGGCGATCCTCTGGAGCATCCGCAGAAAGAGACCTACTGGGGCCACGTCAATCCCATCGGCCCTCGCTCGGTTTATGACGAGGCCAAGCGCTTCACTGAAGCGGTCACCATGGCCTACCACCGCTATCACAAGGTGGATACGCGCATCGTCCGCATCTTCAACACCTACGGCCCGCGCATGCAACTCAATGACGGCCGCGTGGTGCCGAACTTCATGAAGCAGGCATTGCGGGGAGAACCGCTCACCGTTTACGGCGACGGCCACCAGACTCGCAGCTTCTGTTACGTGAGCGACGAAATCGACGGCTTCATGCGTCTTTCGAAATCGGACGAACATCTGCCGGTCAACATTGGCAATCCAAACGAGTTCACGATCCTGGAATGCGCCCAGCAGGTGTTGAAGGCCACTGGATCAAAGAGCGAAATTCGCTACGAACCACTGCCGCCCGACGATCCCAGGCAGCGCCGCCCCGACATCACCAAGGCGCGGCAGTTGCTGGGATGGGAGCCGAAGATTGATCTGGCAGCCGGCCTGCGCCAATCGCTGGACTACTTCAAGAAGGCCGTCGCGGAAGAAACTGCCGCTAAGTAGTTTGATTTCCAACGTGTCATCCTGAGCAACGCGAAGGACCTATGCAATCTGCCGGCAGCAGGACGAGTGCATAGGTCCTTCGCGTTGCTCAGGATGACAAGATTGTTTGTTATGTACGTACTTATTGCGATCTCTATATTATACGATGCACACGTACGTATAATAAGATACGTATATAAATACAGTACATATTTACTTGAATAAGCCAGCTCGGAGACAAGCTCGCGTCTCCTGGCTGGTTTTCGCGGCCTGCTAGTTGGACGGTTCCGTCGTCGACGCTACGTAGTCAGTCAACTTCTTCACGTTGCCCTGTTCTTCCTTGGTCTTCATCTCAAACGCCACGCCCATCCCGTAGCCGGGATGAGAGGTCTGCACCGCGCCCCGCAAGCGCAATTTCATTTCGTAGGTTCGCACTACAATCTCGACCGACGAGCCCTGCGGGAATGGCAAAGGAACTTCCAGATAACATCCGCCCGAACTCAAATCGGTGAGGCAGCAATGATGGGGAACCGAAGTGCCGGTGCGGTAAACCTCAGCGCCCAGGCGGCAGGCATAACGGACTTGGATGCGCCGGTTGTCGGCATCGGGATGCACGGCGGGCGCAAGTTCCTGAACCGCCGCGTAGTGCACGGTTTCTTTTTTCTCGCGGCCATGGGTTTGCTCGGCGACCGATACCGTGGCCAGTTGAAAGGGCTCTTCCATTTCGACCGTGACGTCGCTAAAGCGATCTGGCCGGGAGTCGCTGGGCACATGAGCGGCCAGAAAATCGGTGAGCAAGCGGCGCGAAGCTTTGGGCACATCGACAAACTGAACGCCCGCGCGGCCTTTCCAGTCCTGCCAGACCGCCTGCCCGGAAAGACGAATGTTCGCCGACTGACCCGGCAGCTTGAACTGAAAATACACTTTGCTGACCGGAGGAAGTTTCTTCCCGAACTGCACCGACATGCCGTCTTGCGCCAGATTGATCAGGGTGGCCCGCTCCCGCTCCACGGTCGCATAATCGACAGTGGCGTGCGCGTGCACGTCAGCCCGGGCGTTCTTGCGCTTGTCCTTGCGCATCACCTCGCGCGCCGCACGCATGCTGCTCAGCGCCCGTTCGTAAGCCACCGGCTTATAGAGAACGAAATTTACGCCCAGAGAAAACATTTCGCGGATGCTTTCCTGCCCGGCGACAACAGCGACAGCCAAGGTCGCATCATTCAGCCGCGAGGCGCGCACGTCGAGCTGGTTGCGTCGCGCTTCGAACTGCGTGCCTGGCTGGATGAGCAGGAATCGCGGCAGTCGCCCCGCAGACAGCCGCCGCCTTCGCCCCGCACGCCGCGGGGGCCCGCCCGAGGACGGCGCGATCGCCGTGGCCGGCGCGTTCCAGACCGCCAGATCCATGGCCCCCGCGTTGTTCTGCCAGGTGGGGCTGACCGAGAACCCGTAGGGCAACGGGACGGTCCCGTTCACCTTGACGGTGAGGTTGGCGATCCAGCCGATGGTGGCGTTACAGTAGGTCGGGTTCGCGGCGGTTCCACCGGCACGATCCCGGAGCTCAGCTCGTGCCTGTATTCCGATCTCGAAGGAGGCGGCTAAGGCTGGGTGTCTGCATTTCCGGTTTTTACTGGACCCCAGCCGAGATGGCTGGGGTTCTTGCTTTTGGGCTCAAGTGGCGAAACAGGGAGACGCGCCCGCCTTAAGATCGGGTGGCATTGCCGTGCGAGTTCGAATCTCGCCTTGAGCACCATGGTCCGGTAGCCAAGTTGGGCAGGCACGAGTCGGCAAAAGATCACGCGCCGGTTAATTTCAGCGCGAAACTCTAAGTGTGCGTTGCGTCGGTGACGGGAACTGGAATACCTGCCAGGTCGAGAGCCTGGTGTTTGTGAGTTCGAAGCTCACCCGGCGCACCAAATTGTGGGCAGGTGATGGGAACTGGAAGACCTCTTCGATTCAGCGTCGGAGGCTTGCGAGTTCGAAGCTCGCCCTGCCTACCAGGTTGTGGGGATGTGGTGGAACGGAAGGTACGCTGGTCTTAGGAACCAGTGCTTCGGCGTGAGAGTTCGAATCTCTCCATCCCCACCATGCGTGAGTGACGGGAATGGGAATACCTGGATGGTTCAAACCCATCCGCTTGCCGGTTCGAGGCCGGCCTCACGCACCAAGTTTTCTGGAGAGTTGGCAGAGCCTGGTATTGCACTCGCTTGCTAAGCGAAGGTCGTCCGTAAAACGGACGCGGGGGATCGAAGCCCTCACTCTCCGCCAGTTGAAGGGCACGATAAGTATTCGTGCTTGTTGGAACGTATACCCGGCTGGGCTGGGGCTCCGTTGGAAGCGGAAGCGATCTCGAAAGGGATTCTGTTTCGATTACAGTGCGTTCCGCCATGGATGGCTCGGGCACGTGACAAGCCCACCTCGTTCGAAACGAGACGTTCTCTTCGGGGACTTGAGCGTTTGACTCGCTCGCCATCCGCCAGTTTTGTTCGTTGGAGCGTACCGCCGACGGTGAGGCAATCCGGTTTGAAACCAGAGGCTCCCGCGAGGGATGACTGTTCGACTCAGTTGCGCTCCTCCATGCATGTGTGGCTCAGCGGCGACGGCAGCGGTCCGTAAAACCGCGACCCTTTGTGGTGAACACCGGAGGTTCGAGTCCTCCCACATGCACCAGTGTTGACGCGGGATGGGAAAGCGGCAATCCGCAGGTCTCATAAACCTGAGACGCCGGTTCAAATCCGGCTCCCGCAACCAGGGATCCGTAGCACAAGGGATAGTGCGCTTGATTGTCGATCAAGACCATGCCGGTTCAAGTCCGGCCGGATCCGCCAGTTACAGGCGCGCTCGTCTAAACGGCAAGGATGCGAGACCCTCAATCTCGCGATAAGGGTTCAACTCCCTTGCGCGCCGCCAGTGATGGCGCACTCGACTAGAGGAAGGTTGGCACACTTTCAATGTGCAGGGAGCGGTTCGAATCCGCTGTGCGCTACCAACTTATTATTGGGACTTGCATTTATAACTCAACCTGCGGTATGTTAGTGATCGAGTGAGAAAGTAACATGCGAACCCTGATAGCCAATCACGGATTTAAACCAGCCAGCGTCGTCGCGATTCAGCGGACGTGGAAGCAGGGTACCGTCGTGTAGCCAGGGGAAGAGTCCAAGTTTCATCGACCCCCTGGCCAGGCGCCAGGGGGTTTTTAGTTATTGGCGGGTGTGCCGAATGGTAAGGCACGCGGCTGTTAACCGCGCGTTGCTGTGTCAACATGTGGGTTCGACTCCCACCCCGTCAGCCAATTATGCAGGATAAGAGGACACATGTCTCTAACTGCAAACCAAGTTGCCCGTTCGTTCAACGGATGAGGACACCTGACTCTGACTCAGGCTATGGAGGTTCAAATCCTCCGCGGGCAGCCAATTTTGATCCGTCATCGGCTAATGGCAGGCCACGGCGCTTTGGACGCCGGAATCCTCGTTCGAATCGAGGTGACGGAGCCATGCGAGGTTCGTACAGCGGCGAGTACGCGAGAGCGCCACTCTCGTTACACGGGTTCGAGTCCCGTACTTCGCTCCACTTTAACCGCTTCTGTAGCTCAACCGGCAGAGCGCGCGACCCGTACTCGCGTGATTGGCGTTCAAGTCGTCACAGAAGCTCCACGCCCTGTAGCTCGGTGGATAGAGCTTTCACACGGTATGGAAGAGGACGCGGGATGAAGTCCCGCCTCGGGCTCCAAGCAGGTGATCCGGATGCTGACCAGAAGACCAGTGCTCTTATTGAACTCGTGCTTCGAGCCCATCCGGATCATTTCGGTAAGGCAGGCACTCAAGATGCTGACCAAAGGCAAGGTGTCTGTGGTTCTTTCGACGAAGCGCATGATTTATCCGGGCGTCTATCAGCCGAGTGTTATCCGGCTGCTGGAGTATAAGTACATCCCGGTACGCATGCAGATAGTTACGAAGAAGAACATCTATCTTCGTGATAACTACGCCTGCCAGTATTGCGGCAGGAAGTTTCATGCCGGCGAGTTGACGCTCGACCACGTGCTTCCTCGTTCGCGCGGCGGCCGCAACACCTGGGAGAACCTGGTCACCGCCTGCAAGAAGTGCAACCAGGCCAAGGACTCCAGGACGCCGGAAGAGGCCGGCATGAAGTTGCTTCACCGCGTCATTCCCGCCACCGTGCACACCGCGCGCGGACTGCTGCGATCGGTAGGTATGGCGGTAGAAGAGTGGGCGGAGTATCTGTTCGTTGACTCCGGCGGAGACAAGAGATTTGTGGCACTCGAAGCATAGCCCGACCACCCCAGCGACGAAGATCTGTCGCTGGGGACCCCGGCGGAGTTGCCCTCGGCTTGTACCCGAGAGACGGCGGTTCGAATCCGCGCGAGTGTTCCAACAAGTGTGGCCGTGGCCGAAGGGCTCAGGCGCTGGAATGTGGCTCCAGTCATGCGGGTTCAAGTCCCGCCGGTCACCCCAATACGTGGAGCATGCGATTACTGGGGGGTTCGCCAGCCAGATCGGCTCGATGCCGACACGCTCCACGAAGTTTGAAACGGGACCTTAGCTCATATGGCAGAGCACCCGCCTTGCAAGCGGGAGAGATCGGTTCAACTCCGATAGGTTCCACCAGGTTAGTTAAGTGGCCCGGTAGCTGATGCGGTCTCAGCGCCTGTCTGAAAAGCAGGAGATGTTGGTTCGACTCCAACCCTGGCCACCAGTTCAAGTCGGGGTATGGTGTAACGCGTCGCATTCATGCCTTGGGAGCATGTGGTCTCAGTTCAACTCTGAGTACCCCGACCAACTTAGTTGTGCGCGGTTCGTTCAATCGAATAGGACACGAGATTACGAATCTCGATATAGGGGTTTGAGTCCTCTACCGCGTACCAGGATGAAGACACGATGACCTGCGCAGGCAACACGGCACTGTGAGAATGACCAGGCGGTCATTTGGGGAATCGTGTCTCAGGGTCCGGTGTGAATGTCGTGCCACCGGACCCCGGCTTCGGCCGGGTCAACGTTTTGCAAGCGGGTGTCGGTTAAATGCGCAAACCAGCGGTCTCCAATGCCGCGACTGGGGGTTCGAATCCCTCCACCCGCGCCAGGTCGTTCGCTGCGAAGCACATGAGGATGTGCGGGCGTCTCATAAGCGCAGGGTAGTCAGTTCGAATCTGACCGCAGCGACCAAGCCGGAATCCTCGGGTGAGGGGCGGCGCCCTATAAGCGCTGTGGCCGATAGATGATCGGTGCCGGTGGGATCATGCCCCACTTCCGGCTCCATGCTTGTGTCGTATAACGGCTCATTATGCACGGCTCTTACCCGTGAAGATGCTGGTTCAAATCCAGCCGCACGCACCATGTTTTGAGGACTGCGAGTGTGATGGTGCATATCGACCTTTTAAGTCGGTTGGACGTGGTTCGATTCCGCGGCGGTCCACCATTGCGGTCGTCGTCCAAATGCAAAGGACGCCGGTCTTCTAAACCGTGAATCCGGGTTGGACTCCCGGCGACCGCTCCAAGTGAACGCCGCCCTGGCTCAATGCACAGAGCGCTTCGGTCCTAACGAGGAGGATGCGGGTTGAAGCCCCGCGGGCGGCACCAGATTTTGCGCGGATAGCTCAGTTGAATAGAGCGCGATCGTCCGAAGGTCGAGGCCGCTGGTTTGATCCCAGCTCCGCGCGCCAATTTATGCCGGGGTGGTGTGAGTGGTCGAAACCGCCTCTCTTACAAAGAGGAATCGCCGCAGGTTCGAATCCTGCCCCCGGCACCAGTTCCACGGCCCATAGCTCAAGTGGCAGAGCACGCGATCGATAATCGCGGGGTTGGATCTTCGAGTGATCCTGGGCCGACCAATTCCCGGTACAGGCATCCTCCATCGGATGGACGGGATCCTTTAGGCCGCTCGGAATGGGAAGGCCGGATTGGAGACCGCAGCGTCCAAGGGCCGCTACCGCACGGTTACCCGCATCCCCGACGCGTGCGGCACTGTAACCGCGAACTTGCCCTGCTTAAGCCCGCCGTGCTTCGGCTCGAGGGAAATGTGTGTTTCGCGCGAATCCACCGCCGGGGCATGCAGCCTCTCGACCTCGACCGCGCCGCGGGCTGCGCCAAAATCGAGCGTCAGATCCAGGTCTCGCTCCGCATCCTTGTTCAGAATCAATACGACCATCGCGCCGGCCGCCAGCTTCGCCGCATACGCCGTCGCATTGGCACCGGTGTTCTGGATCTGGCTCGTCAGGTCTGCCTTCGCCAGCGTCGCTCCGCACAGCGCACCGGCGAACTTCATCCCATATGCTACGGGCTGCAGCGTGTACTGGTCGCCGAACGTCGCAACGGGCGTGTAGAAAGGGTGGGGGTGGCTCGCGATTTGTTCGGGTGTTGCTCCGGCATCCTTCAGCATGACATCGCCGGGAAGGAATCCGCCTACGGAGTTGGCCACCGATTTGCCCGTGCCCCCGTGCAGGTTCACCCCGGAGTAGTTGTTGCTTGCCAGCAGCAGAGAATAGTCCGCCGACCACAGCGCCGCCGCAAACACATCCGACACGCCGGGCTTGCCGCCGCGATAGCAGGTATTCCCTTCGGTCATGCGCACGCGCGCGCCCATCTTGTCCGCCGCAGCCGTGGCCGTGTCGGCGGTTTTCTGCACGCGTGCCATGGTCGCCGGCCTCAGCAGGTTGGGAACGTTGACATCGGGGTTGGTTGCCGGGCCGCCGAAATAGTAGTGATGCGTCAGCGTGGTCACGTGCGGCGGATCCTGGAGCGACGGCCACATCTCCGCGATCTGCGTCAACCATCCCACGTTCGCCGCCACGTCCGGCATGCCGAACCGCGCCCCCGGCACGGCCTTCGCCACCGCGCGCGCCATCGCCAGCCACTCGTCCAGGTACATTTTTGCATTCCATGTCTTTGGATCGCGCAGATGATGGCTGAACAGGTCCGCTTCGTTTCCGATCTGGAAGTACTGCAGCCCGTCGCCGAGTGTTTTGGCGACATACTCGGCCTCCATCGCCGCATGCTCCGGCGTGTTGGTCCCCATTCCGATCCCGTACAGGCAGGTCCATCCCGTCGCGTGCAGAAATCCGGCCAGGTTGCGCACCGCTTGCGCCGTCACCGGGTAGTACTGCGCCTTGGGCTCACCCACCACCTCGCGCGTCTGCGGATGTTCGGGCTCTGGCGACTCCGGGGTCGGCTTCCACCACTCGAACTCGCTGGTATTGCCGCCCAGCCGCAGCACGCCGTTTGCGCTCAGCGCCTTGAACTCGCGGATCAGCCCCGCATTCTGCGGGGAAAAGAACGCGGGCTCCAGAAGCTGCTGCACTTCGTAGGAGAGCCCGACGTAATCCTCCGGCATGTGCGGCCCTCTGGCCTCGGCCGGAATGCTTAACGTTACCGAGGGCGCGGATTGCGCACGCAGGCGTGTGCCGGCAACGCTCATCGCGGCGGCGGCGAGAAAATGACGCCGGCTGATCCGATTCATCCTGATGGCTCTTTCCTCCGGAGCCGGGCCCCGGTGTGTTGGGTGACAAAGTTGGATGATCTACGATCCTCAAAGCGCTCGCGCCAGGTCCTCAAAACTGCGCGCTGTTGAGCCTCGACCTGACAATGCACTTCGTTCCTCAGCGAGTCTGTTTGAGCTCAAAATAGGCCAGGTTCAGGTTGCCGTTTGTCAGAATGTGCACGGTGAGGACGCTCTTCCCTTTGTCGAGGTCGATCTTAAAAAGCTGCGTGGCTAAATTCCAGTGGTGCCATTGGCGCCAGGCCACCGGATCCGCAGGATCATATGTGGAGGCAATCGTTACAGGACCTGTGGCGTCCTTTCCATTCACGTCGATTGAGATTGTACCGCCGCGATTGGAGGTATAGAGGAAATCAGCCAGGTAAGTTCCCGCGTGCGCCGCATCCACGGTGATGTTGAACCATTCGCCAGGCTCGGTCCAGCCAACATAGAGCAGGTCTCGAGGAGGGGTGACCTTTTCGAAAAGATTGTCGTCGATCGGATCCGGCTTGCGTTCGAATTTTGTGTACGAAGTGTCCACTCCCTCATGAATGCGGAATTCATTGAGGTAACTTCCATTCTCCGGATTCAACTCTCCGCTGCCGTGATTCTTCTGGTCGGTGTCGTGATACGCCACTCCTTCGCCGCCCAGGTCATAGTAGGCGCACAGGACCCTGCCCGGAATCTTCTGTGGGCCGCCATGATAGCGACTGTCTCGATAGGGCACGCCCTTGTAGTGGCTCAGGAAAGATTGGCAAAATACGGTCGCCGTCAACATCGATGCGGCGAATAAGCAAGGCAGCAATCCTTTTCGGCTCATCTCAACCTTCCTTCCGCGCTGGGTCAGCCGGGTTGGGGTCGTTCGATCCCGCGCACGATAAGCGATCACGGTGATTCGCATGATGCCGCCGCTTGGACTATAGTTGCGCGTAGCCGCCCCGGGGGCGTTTCGGTAGGAAAAATGATGACAATTCGGGTTCCCGCAACCCTGGCATTTCCGCGAACACCTCGATGATGACATACCAAAATTGATAAGCGAGACCATCGTGCGCCGGCACGATGGTCAGGCTCATTGACTGGAGATACATGGATGAGTCGAACCTGCGGCTTTTTCCCGATGGAAGGGAGATGCCGGAATGAAGTGGGTGATCGCGCGAGGACGGGACCGGAAACCACTTCGAAAGGAAAGATAGAGATGACGCAATACGAAGGACGATGGAGCACGGTCCGGGTCGAACTGGAAGATGTCATCGGATGGGTCATCCTGAACCGGCCGGAAAAACGCAACGCGATGAGCCCCACGCTCAATCGTGAAATGCGCGAGGTGCTGGAGACGCTGGAACTCGATGAACAAGTCAAGGTGCTGATCCTCACCGGTGCAGGGGAGTCGTGGACGGCGGGAATGGACTTGAAGGAATACTTCCGGGAAATGGATCAGGCTCCGGAGATCGTCCAGGAAAGGGTCCGGCGCGACGCCTCAACCTGGCAGTGGAAGCTGCTGCGCATGTACGCAAAACCTACCATCGCAATGGTCAATGGCTGGTGTTTTGGCGGCGGCTTCACGCCGCTGGTGGCATGCGACCTGGCCATCGCGTCTGACACCGCCGTCTTCGGGCTCTCGGAAATCAACTGGGGCATTCCTCCGGGCAACCTCGTGAGCAAGGCGCTGGCCGATACGATCGGGTATCGCAAGGCGCTGGAGTACATCATGACCGGGGACACGTTCACGGGACGGCAGGCGGCGGAAATGGGGTTGGTGAACCGGGCGGTTCCTCTTGAAAACCTCCGCGCGGAGACCGTCGTTCTGGCCCGCAAGCTGGCCGCCAAGAACCCCGTCGTGCTGCGGGCCGCCAAGCACGGCTTCAAGCGGTGCCGGGAGCTCACCTGGGAGCAGAGCGAAGACTACCTCTACGCAAAACTTGATCAGGCCCTGCTGCGCGATCCGGAGCACGGCCGGGAGGAAGGCCTCAAGCAGTTCCTCGACGAGAAGAGCGTCAAGCCCGGCCTTGAGAGTTATCGCCGCTGAGGTTCAATGATGGGGCTCGAAGCCGTGCAGGCAAATAGCAGGACCGCAACCGGAAGTCGACTTGACCGGCTACTGAGGCCACGCTCCATCGCGCTGATCGGCGCCTCAGCCACACCCGGGTCGCTGGGCGAATGTGTGCTCACGAACCTTGAAGATGCCGGTTACGGCGGAGATGTCTTCCTGGTCAACCCTCGACGCGTTGTCATTCATGGGCGGCAATCTGCAGGTTCCGCTGACGAACTCCCTGAAGGGCTCGATTGCGCTGTCCTGGCTATCCCCGGCGCCGCGGTTCTTTCCTCGCTACGCGCCTGTGCGGCCAGGGGATTCGGAAGCGCGATTGTGTTCTCCGCCGGATTTGGCGAAGCCGGCGACCAGGGACGTGCCGCCCAGGCGGAGATGGCGCGCATCGCCGCGGGGAACGACATGGTAGTCGAGGGGCCGAACTGCCTGGGCATGGTCAATTACATCGATGGGATTCCGCTCACTTTTGTGATGACCCCGCCTCAGGCGAAAACTGATGTGCCCGGAACGGCCATCCTTTCTCAGAGCGGCGCGCTCGCGGCCGTGATTGCCGTGAATATGCGCTCCCACGCCATTCCTCTCACGTTTTCCGTGTCTACGGGCAACGAGGCCTGCAGCGGGATCGAAGATTACCTCGCGCATCTCATTGGTGATCGGCGCACACGCGTTTTTGCGCTGGTGGTAGAGCAGTTCCGGCAACCGAAAAGGTTCCTGGAGCTGGCGCGCCGCGCTCGCCGCGCCGGCCAGTTCATCGTTCTGCTGCATCCGGGCCGCAGCGGTGCGGCGCGCGCATCGGCTGCCACCCACACGGGCGCCATCGCCGGGGACTATGACCTGATGCGGACGCTGGTGACGCATGCGGGAGTGCTCCTCGTGGAGAGTATGGAAGAACTTGTGGACGTGACTCAGATCCTGGTGCGCTGCGTGGATATCCCGGCAGGAGGAACGGCAGTTTTTACAGAGTCGGGCGCATTCAAGGCTCTTGCGCTCGATCTTTGCGATCACGTTGGCCTGGGTCTGCCGGCTCTCTCGCGCACGGCGGAGGGCGCCCTGCGCGAAGCGCTGCCCTCGTTCATTCTTCCGTCAAATCCGCTGGATCTGACCGCGCAAGGTCTGGTGGATCCTGATCTGTACCGCCGCACGCTGCCCCCCGTTTTGGCCGATGAGAATTTCGGTAGCGTGGTGCTGACCATTATTCTCACGGATGCCCGGACCACGCGGCTGAAGCTTCCACCGATCGTCGATACCCTTACCGCGTTGAAGCCGCGCAAGCCGGTGATTCTCGCGGCGCTCGATGAGGGAGCGCCGTTCGATTTTCCCGAGATCGAGCAATTGCGGTCGCTCGGCGTTCCCTGCTTTCCGTCGCCGGAGCGGGCCCTGCGCGCCCTGGCCCGGGTCTCCGGCAGCCGGCTCGCGACGGAAGCGCCCAGACAGGAACAGCAGCTTCAGCAACCGGCAGTCAAACTTCATGAGGGCCTTCTATCGGAGGTGGAGAGCAAGAGGGTGCTGGCCCAGCTTGGCATCCGCATACCGTCGGGCGCGATGGCTGCGACACCAGACGATGCACTGCACATCGCGGGGCAAATCGGCTACCCCGTTGTCCTGAAGGCCCAATCCCCCCGCCTGCCCCACAAAAGCGATGCCGGTGGCGTGATCCTCAACATCCATTCCGATCATGCCCTGATTGAAGCATGGGAAACGTTGCATCGCAATGTGCGCGGCGCCCATCCGGAACTTGCTCTCGATGGAGTCCTGGTGGAGCGGATGAGCGAAAAGGGAGTGGAACTCATCCTCGGTGCGCGCAACGATCCTGAATGGGGCCCTGTTCTGCTCGTCGGCTTCGGCGGCGTGCTCGCGGAACTGATCCAGGACGCGCGGCTGCTGCCTCCCGACCTGTCCCTGAGCGAGATCGAACTGGAGATACTGAAGCTTCGCTGCAGCCCGCTGTTTCAGGGCTTCCGCGGCGCACCCGAGGTGGATGTTCCGGCGGTTGCGCATGTCGTCGCCGCGATTGGGCAATGGATGCGTTCGACTCCGCAGATTCTGGAAATCGACATCAACCCGCTGGTTGCCTACTCCAGCGGCAAAGGCGCCGTCGCACTCGATGCCCTTATATCCGTCACGCCAGCCGGAGGATCCGGAATCGCAAAAGAAGGAGAAGTCTTATGAACGAGGTCGCGCTTCTTGTCGACGGTCAGCCGGTAACCGCGGAAGGAGGCAAGTCTTTTCAACGCGCGAATCCGGTGAGCGGTCTGGCGGTCACCAGCGCCGCAGCCGCGGGTGTCGCCGATGTGGACCGGGCCGTGGACGCTGCAGCAGCCGCATTTCCCTCCTGGGCAGCCACCGGCCCGGGCCGGCGCCGTGAACTTCTCCTGAAAGCTGCCGATGCATTGCTCGCCCGGCAACCGGATTTCATTGCCACCGTGATTGCGGAAACCGGTGCGACGGAAGGGTGGGCCGCATTCAATGTGGCATTCGCGGCCTCCATCCTGCGCGAGGCCGCATCCACCACCTCCCAGATCACCGGCGAGATCATTCCCACAGATGTCCCCGGCAACATCGCCATGGCCGTTCGTCAGCCCCGGGGCGTGTGTGTTGGCATAGCCCCATGGAACGCGCCAGTCATCCTCGGCATCAGGGCGATCGCCATGCCCCTGGCGTGCGGAAACACCGTTGTGTTCAAAGCGTCTGAAGCGTGTCCCGCGGTGCATCGACTCATCGGGACCTCAATGCAGCAGGCCGGCCTGCCGGACGGAGTCTTGAACGTCATCACCAACGCACCGCAGGATGCCGCAGAGATTGTCGGCGCCCTCATTGACCATCCTGCTGTGCGCCACGTCAACTTTACCGGGTCCACGCGCGTGGGGAGAATCGTTGCCGAACGCGCCGCGCGCCACCTGAAGCCGATTCTTCTCGAACTCGGTGGCAAGGCACCGCTCATCGTCCTGGACGACGCCGATCTCGATGCCGCTGTAAACGCAGCGGCCTTTGGGGCGTTCCTCAACCAGGGACAGATCTGCATGTCTACGGAACGAGTCATTATCGACGACAAAGTTGCGGACGAGTTCGTGGATCGCCTCTCGAAGAAAGCCGCGGGCTTGTCCCTGCGCGATCCGATGGTTGGGCCCGCCGTTCTGGGTTCCATGATGGATTCAAGATCAGCTGAACGAGTAACGGAGTTGATCCAGGATGCGGTAAGAAAGGGTGCTCGCGTTACCGCCGGCGGGGAAGGCCACGGCACCCTGATGCCCGCGACAGTGCTCGATCGCGTGACTTCCGCTATGCGGATCTATGCGGAGGAATCGTTTGGTCCCGTGGTCAGCGTGGTGCGGGTTAGCGGGGATGACCAAGCCCTGCGCGTTGCCAATGACACGGAGTACGGGCTCTCCGCGGCAATCTTCAGCCGCGACATTGCCCGCGCATGGTCCCTGGCGCAGCGCGTCGAGAGCGGAATCTGCCACATCAACGGGCCCACCGTTCATGACGAAGCCCAGATGCCGTTCGGAGGGGTGAAGGCGTCAGGCTACGGCCGCTTCGGAGGTAAAGCCGGGATCGACGAGTTCACCACTCTGCGATGGATTACCATCCAGACCGGGCCGAGGCACTATCCGTTCTAGGACCGTGCATGCGATGCGAAGGATCTGCGCCGAAGCATAACCTTGCCGTCACGATCCCGCGCAAGCGGCTACGGCCTCGTCTTCGCTCTCAAAGACTCCAAAGAGACTGAGAAAGCCGACCAGCTTGAGCATCTTGGAGAATATGGCCGCCGGAGAGCGCCCTGGAAGGCTTGTCAACGCCGGATCAGTTTGATGTCACCGATAAGTTTGCTTTCTCGGGCACAGGGCGAGTTATTCCGTTCGGAGGGCTTGCGATGGATTGATTCTGGTGGCGCGCCGCGCGGGCAGCCACGCCGCGGCAACGGTCACGCAAGCCACCGCCGCGATGGCCATGATGATCGCCGGCGGATCAAGCGGGCTCAACTGATAAAGCAGGCTCTTAAGAATGCGCGTGGAACTAAGAGCGACGGGGATGCCGATGGCCAGCCCGAGCACCAGCAGAAGAAGGCACTCACGCAGGATCATCCAGAGGAGTGCACGCGACTGCGCCCCGAGGGCGAGGCGGATTCCCAGCTCACTCGTCCGCCGCGCGACCGAATACGAGAGCAGGCCGTAGATGCCGATGCAGGCCAGCAGGACAGCCAGGATTCCGAAGAAGCTGGACAGCCGGGCAATCAGCGATTGCGTCGCGACGGAGCGGTCGACCAGTTCTTCGAGGCTGGTTACGCTGTTCACCAGAATGTTGGGATTGATCTCCGCGATGGATTGCCGGACTCGGGAAATAATCTCCTGCCGGTTTGCGCCCGGAGCATAGCGCACGGCGAAATTCCCGTAAAAGCCTGGAGCCTGCGCGCAGGTAAAATAGGCCCCCATCAACGTCCCTTCGTCGAGGGCAAGGTATTTCGCATCCTTGACCACGCCTATTACCTCGATCTCACCGGGCTTGTCGGGAGTCTCTCCAATCCCAAAGCGACGTCCGATGGGTGAACCATTGGGGAAGAATCGGCGCGCCATGGTTTCGTTGATCACCGCCACCTTCGGCGAGTTCTGCGTATCGTCGGAGTTGAAGGTGCGGCCTTCGATGAGCGGGATGCGCAAGGTCGAAAAGAATCCATTGCCGGTAATGTTGAAGAAGACCTGGTCGCCGTTCGCAGGCGTACGCGGGATGCCCTGGAAGAGCACCAGATCGCTCCAGGCGCCTTGGTTAAAGGTGAAGAAGGAAAAGCTATCCGATTGGACACCAGGGATGGTCTGAACCCGGCCTTCGATCTGCTCCTGCAGGCGGACGGAGCGGATCTCGTCGGTTCCGCGCGGGAGATTGGCGGTGCTGGAATCGAGCAGGAAGACGAGAACGTTGTGCTTGTCGAAACCGGTGTCAACATCGGCAAGGTGCACGAGGCTGCGAACGAAGAGGCCGGCGACCACCAGCAGCAAGACGGAGAGCGCGACCTGGCCGACAATCAGGGATCGAGCCAGCGCGCCGCGGGTGGAAACCGAAGAACTGCCGCGGCCGTCTTTCAGGGCGGGCGTGAACTCAACTCCCGTAGCCCGAAACGCCGGCAGACTGCCGAACAGAAGCGATGTGAGAACGGTAACGCCCAGCGTAAAGCCAAGCACCCGCAGGTCCGGAGAAAGGTTCAAAGGCACCGGATCGGGGCCCGGCGTGGCCATGTTCAGCAGCAGGACACTCGCTTTCCAGGCCATTGCGACCCCGGCTGCCGCCCCCAGAAAAGCGAGCACAAAAGACTCCGTGAGCAGTTGAAACACGATCCGCCGGCGCGACGCGCCCAGTGCCATGCGTACGGCCACTTCGCGCCTGCGCGCGACTCCGCGCGCCAGAAGCATGTTGGCGATGTTCGCGCACGCGATCAGAAGCACCAGCGCGGCAATGGCCATCAGGATGTCGAGCGGCACTGAGAACATGCGACCCAGATGAGAGACTCCACCGCCTCCCGGAGTAAGTTCGACCGTGGCATGGGCGAGATCATCGAGGTGCTTTTGCGAGGGCTGAGGCCCGAGATAGCTGCGCAGGATCTGCTTGAAAAGCAGATTGGTCTCGGCCCTGGCCTGAACTCGATTCACGCCAGGCTTGAGTCGTCCGATGAGATAGAGCGATTGGAAGAGTTTGTTACCGATGGTGTTCCAGCCCGGACGAGAGAATGCCTTCTCCATCGAGAGCGGGATCCACAGATCGGTGGATTGGCCGACCGTGAAGCCGGAAAACCCCGGGCGGGCAACGCCCACCAGCGTGTAGTCGTGCGATTGAATGCGTATCACCTTGCCCAGCGCGGATGGATCGCCGTTGAAGTGCTGCTGGAACCAGGTATAGCTGGCAACCGCGACGGGACCTGCGCCGTCCGCGGTGTCGTCCGACTCCTCAATGGTGCGGCCCTGGAATGGCGGCACACCAAGAACGGAGAAATAACTCCCGGAAACAAGATCGACATGGACGGTTTGGTACGCTGCGCCGGCAATCGAGGCTTTGGTCTCAAACTGAGTGCTGTCTACTGCGGCGACGCCTGAAAACGAGTGGTCTTTCTGCCGAAAATCGTGAAAGAAGGAGTAAGAAAACAGATTCCAGGTTCCATCGGGAACCGACAAGGTGCTGCCCTGCGCGTTGCCATCCCCGAATAAGACAAGTTCCCCGGGGTTCTGAACCGGCAGCGGGCGGAGCAGGACGGCATCAAGTAACGTGAAGATTGCCGTGTTGGCTCCGATGCCCAGAGTCAGCGAAACGATAGCGATGATGGCGAACCCCGGGCTTCGGAGAAGTTGACGCATCGCGAAACGAAGGTCCTTGAGCAGGTTATCGGGCATGGATTCCCAGCGCGACGACCAAACCTGGTGCTTGACCGACCCGGCGCTACCTATCTCGATGCGGGCGGCGCGGGCGGCGGCTTCGCTCGACATGCCGGTGCGCTCCTTGTCGGCAGCCGAAGCCGCCGCAAACGCGGCCAGTTCCTCGTCAAGTTCACGGTCGACATGCCGTTTCTGGAAAAGCGACCGGAGGCCACGCAAAAGGTTGACAAGCAAGTTCATTCGAATTCTCCCGGCGACAACTGGTTCAGGTTTCCAGGATGCGGCGGATGGCAGACGACTGGCGGTCCCACTTCTCCGTCTCCGTAGTCAAAGCTTTACGCCCCCGGGCAGTGAGCATGTAGAACCTGGCGCGGCGGTTGTTCTCCGTTGCGCGCCATTCCGACTTCACATGGCCTGCACGCTCCAGGCGGCTCAATGCCGGAAGGAGCGAACCAGGGTTGATGCGGAAAACACCGGACGACACCTGCTCGATGCGTAAGGCGACACCGTAACCATGCATGGGTTCCAGTGCGAGGTTCTTGAGAATGAGCATTTCCAGCGTCCCCTGCACCAGGTCTCCCGATTTTGGGGCGCCGGTTTTTGGGTTGTTCGGTCGGATACCGCGCTTGAAGACGCCAGGCAAGTTCTCTCATCTCCTCTTGACGGACTAGATGAGACCACCCTTTCCCCTAGATTGTCAAGAGGAGAAGCAAGATCGACGCCCGATGGAAGAAATTCGAGGATCCAGTCACCGATTCGAACGGGCGTCAACGCGGTTGGATTCGTTCAAAATCCCAGATCGGTAATGCCTAAGGCCAGCAGACAGCGTTGGTCTGGCTCGGATGATTCTGGAGCGCGTTGTGCATCAGGGCATGAGTGCATCTGGAAACAATGGTGATCGTACTGTGGTTCGCTAACATGGTTGAGTATGGCCGCTTCGAACCCGGTATTGATTGACGTTCCGTTGCCAATCCGCACGCCTCGCCTGCTAATCAGGTCCAAACAAGTTGGCGATGGGGCAATTACGCTTGCTGCGGTCGCTGAGACCTGGGACGAACTGCACAAATGGATGCGATGGGCTGAAAACCGGGAAGCGTTCACAGCCGAATCAATGGAAAGCCGAAATCGGCATGTAATGGCTAGCTTTATCCTGCGCGAGGGTATCGAGTTAATTGGGGTCGAGGCGGCAACCGGCACAGCGGTCATCTGGTGTGGCCTTCATGACATCGACTGGGAAGGCCGCCAATGCGACACCGGATACTGGGTCCGCAAGAGTGCCCAAGGCCAAGGGTTCGCAACCGAGGCGACAAACGCCTTAGTGCGTTATGCCTTTGGTGCGCTCGGGATGCGGCGGATCGGTCTCACGCACTCAGGCGGCAATGAGGCCAGCCGACGCATTGCTGAAAGACTCGGCTTCTCGTTCGAGGGTATACAGAGGGGTGCGAATATACTTCCGGGCGGAGAGTGCGCGGACAGGTTTTGCTACGCTCGGTTGGACATTGCCGGCCTGCCCGACCTAGAGGTGCAGTGGTAGAGTGAGCCGCAGGCGCCACCTTTAGTGCCGGGTCAGGAACCCATCCGCAATGCTGCGCCGACTGGAGCAGCTCCGCACGACACTTCCCAAGACATCGGCGCGTGCTCTATGGTTACAATTGATGGATGCTCGACGTACACCTTCTCGCGCTATTTCTCGCTGCCGCAACTTTGCTTGCGGTTACCCCCGGCCCCGGAATCTTTTATGTCCTTACCCGTACCCTCGCTGGAGGTAAGCGAGAAGGAATCCTTTCGGCTGTGGGAACTTTCGTCGGCGGTTTGGTTCACGTCGTAGCCGCTGCTTTTGGCTTGTCTGCGGTTTTGGCCGCATCGGCTACAGCTTTCGCGGTGGTCAAGTACGCCGGAGCAATTTACCTTGTCTGGTTGGGATTCCGAATGATTCGAACACGAAATGTGCCGATGGATGAGCCCTCTGAGGCATGCACTACGAGTCACGCATTTCGGCAAGGCATCGCGACCGAGGTTCTGAACCCGAAGACGGCTTTGTTCTTCCTTTCGTTCCTTCCCCAGTTTGTGAATCCTGCCCTCGGGCGGGTCGTGCTCCAATTTCTGCTGCTTGGCGTTTTGTCAGTTTCGTTGAACACCACCGCAGATCTGCTCGTGGTCTCCTTCGCTGCCCCGATTGGCACCCGGCTCCGATCGAGCGTGCGTTTCCGGCGCAACCAGAGAGTGGCCTCTGGCGTTGCAATGATGGGACTCGGTGCTTTTGTGGCGTTCGGCGACAGTAAATGAACCCATCAAAGGGAGGGATGCAGACTCCGGGGCATGGTCTACCTGTGCGGTGTCTGATGGTAACCGGCTGGCACCGGGCGGCAGGTAACTTGCGGACGACCAGCGTAGAGAATCGTAGTTGACGGCGTGAGCATTGAGGGGTACGTTGATTGCGTAAGGGGAAGGGGGACAACTTAAAAGATGCAGCAATACTCTTCAAGCGGTACTCCACATGAGGCATCTGAATTCTAAGGAATCGTGCCCCAGACCCCAAGGTTGCACCAACGGTGAGGATCTATTCGTTGGGACGTGACCGCATTCTTTCACGTTGTAGTGCATCCATCGACCCGATGCGTAGCTTGGCGGCGTTTCAAATGGAGCGATGAGATTATCGCCCAAGAAGCCCTTTAACGGGAATCGCCACCTAGCAATCGCGGCTTGGAAGCATAAGTGAAAAATGACTGGGCACTCGCGGAGATGCGATGTCCTTTAGTACGATTAGTCAACTCACCACGGTGGTCGAGGCAAATAGCCTCGGCCACTGTTGTTTTAGAGGGCGTCCCCTGTCCAATCACGTTTATATTGATGAGGCGGATAGACTGACTCTTTTTCCTTGTCGGGAACATCCATCCTGCACCCCTGATTGTTCAATAAGAGTACCGGGCGCCTTGTGCGAATAGTGATCAATGCACCTTGAGATTGCTTTTGAAACGCACGGGACGGCATGTACAAAAGTGAACATCTTTTTCTAATCAAATCGGCGTAAATGGACTCTATGCTGGAGATAGTAGATTCTTTAGATGTCGATTGTCCTATCTGTGGCGCAATGCCCTCACAAAAGTGCAACCTGAACTCTGAGCTTCCGCGTTTTCAATCTCACATTGAGCGCGGGTGGATTGCCGCCATGGGTCACATCCGAAACACCTCCAAACGAAAGACGGAGACGACAGGTGCGCCGGAGACCGCATAGCGGTGATGGCCTCGTACCCCTCACACTGCCGTGAGCAAAGTTGGACATCCTGCATTTTGCCAGAGGGATATTCTGTTTGCCATGGACGCGCACCTACGAATACTTATGGTTGAAAAGGACGGCGAGGACGGCCTTATTGTGACGTTCTCCGATGGGACGATTACCGGATATGTCGCGGAGGAGTTGCTGTTGCTGCGACCATGCCGGGAACGTGCTGAAGAGCCCGTGAATTTTCAGATTATCTACCCCTGTTGTGTTCAAGGCACGCACGACCTACTCCTCCCGTGACCTGTCCCGCCTGCAATCTCCCTCAAACGGGCTTCCCGGAAGGGAAGCCCATGCTCAAAATTCCTCAACGGATTCCGCTATCCCGTAGTTATCCGAAGGTTAGTAGACCGGCAAGTGGTGTCCCACGATGGCAGTGGGTTAATTTGAATATCTGAAGGTAGGCGTTGTCTCCCTGATTGCACAGAATGCTATCGGTGACCTGTTACAAATGCTGGTCAATATTGCACACTCAACATTATTCTCGAAATCCCGAAGCGGATATAGCCAGCACGGACGGCGCAGCCAGCAGAAGAGGAAGACTTAGCGGCTTGGCGCAACTGGTTCCGTCGTTAGCGGCCATGGAGCATGGAGCCCGGCACTCTCTATTCTGCTCGTGAACCGTGGCGGTAGCCTGTGAGGTTGGAATTGAAGCGGCAAAACCGGGAAACCGACGCTGGGAGACTCGCGGTGTCCAATCGGAGGCGGGAACGAACATCCGAAGGCGCGGAGGGAAGCCTTCAGCGTGACCTGATGCTACACGATTCTCGAAATTGTTCCTGGCGCAAAAGCCCGCCTGTGGCCGGTAAATGGCCCGTATGATATCCGCCCACAGGCGGAACAAAGGACGCGCATGGCTCCGGGGGAAGTGGGAGCGCGTCCTAAGTTGCGCAACTCTACCACGAAACCTAGAGTGAATTCCTTGCTTTTCGACGGAATTGATGGGCATCGCGATTGAAACACGTGAGCAAGCTCTCGCGCTCGGCCTCTGCGGCCTGGAGAACGCCCAATCGACTGCTTGCTCGGCAGTGCGCGCCGTGAACTCGCTTAGGCGCTCTCGCCATTCCGGCGCCATTTCTTATGTGGTGGAAATCCTCAGGAAAACTGCCCGTTCCATTCTGGTCGCGATTCAGAATTCCGTTGCAGACAAAACTTGCCTCCGAAGGATACTTCTCTTCGGAGGCGTTCGTGAGAACCAAGATAGCAAGGTGGGCACCAGTGGTCGGCACAGGAGGTCGGTAGTGCGCGACCACTGGCAATCCCTATAAAACGAGATTAGCTGTGGCTTCCCCTTTCCACGGCTACCTCGCATCGACCGGCTCTAGAAAGGCTTTCTTGCACGTCTTCCGAACCATGTTGACAACTGAGAGTCACACATTGCGGGAACGGTGTACTGTGACGGCCGTCACCTAGCGTGACAGGTCCCTATTTGGCGCGTTGTCTTCCGGAATTCCTCTGGGTACATTGAACAGACGTTTGGTTAGAGCCCCAAGCTGTGGCTGGCTACCTCTGGCCTGCGATCCAGGGAACCGATTGCGGTCAAGTGCCAGTTCGCGACCGCAGGTTTTGATAATTTGGAGAACCCGTTCCAAATCCTGCATTGGAACTTCAGGGATGCGCGGATTCTTCATCTGTGATCCGCAGCGTCTTCTCTTCCAAAAGCTTCGCAACCTTCTCGGAAGCTGAAATAAGGTTATCTTCAATGAGCCGACCACTCCACTTCGCCGGAGCCGCATACGATCAGAATTTTCCATAAGCGGACGCAATATCTGACCAGATGCGTGGCCCGATTCAAACGCATCCTCCAGGATCATGTCGTAATTCGTAGTAGGCAGCGCATACCAGTCGAACAGCGGCAATTTCAAATGGGCAGCGGTAGGGTTTGTCCGCCTTCGGCAGAAAGGCGGACATCTCACGGACATTCAGCCGAAAAACAAAAGGCCACTCAAGGGTGGCCTTATCTAAGATTCTCAAAATCTGAGGTTTAAATGGTTGCGGGGGCTGGATTTGAACCAGCGACCTTTGGGTTATGAGCCCAACGAGCTACCGGGCTGCTCCACCCCGCATCTACAGTCTAGCAAGCTGGATTGGGAGGGTCAAACCCAAGGACTCGCAAACTTCGAATCTGCATAAATGACACGAGTTGTGGGGCCTGGGGGCGATTGGACGGGCGGCATTTGCGCACCGGCGAGGACCGAACGGGGTCGATCCGGTACACTGCTGCGAGAGCCGCGAATCTCGCTCTCAGGCGCTCCCGGAATGTCCCAACTGTATGTCGTGGTGCTGGCGATCATTGTGGCCGCGTTGCTGGCGGTCGCCATCTACCGAACCTCGCGCGTGAAGACCCAGGCCGACTACCTGGTCGCGGGCCGCTCATTGCCGGCCGTGGTGCTGGTCCTGACTCTGCTCACGTCCTGGATCGGAGCCGGATCGCTGTTTGCCGGGGCCGAAAATGCCTACAAAAACGGGTTTGCCGCTCTCTGGCAGCCGGCCGGCGGGTGGCTCGGGCTGCTGCTTATCTACTTTATTGCGCCGCGCGCGCGGAAATTCGCCCAGATCACGCTGCCCGACCTGCTCGAAGCTCGCTACAACCAGACCGCCCGGGTATTGGGGACGTTCGCCATCCTGTTCGCGTATATCGGGATCACCAGCTATCAGTTCAAGGGCGGCGGCAATGTTCTGCACCTGATCTTTCCCGATGCGGTTTCCCCCAACTTTGGAACCTACATCATCGCGGCATTTGTCATTGTCACCACGGCCCTGGCGGGAATGTCGTCGGTGGCATACATGGACGTGGCGATCGGCTCGCTGGTGACGGTCATTTGCATCATCGCCACTCCAATGCTCTTCTTCAAGGCGGGCGGATGGAGCGGGCTGCACGCGGCTTTGCCGCCGACTCACTTCGAAGTGTTGGGCAACCTCACCCTGACCCGCGCGCTGGAGTTTCTGGTGCCAACCATGCTGCTGATGCTGGGCAACCAGGTGATGTATCAGAAGTTCTTTTCGGCGAGAAGCGAAAGAGATGCGCGTATTTCCGTGGTCGGCTGGATCCTGGGCACCCTGCTGCTGGAGACGCTGATCGTGGCGATTGCGGTGTTCGGGTCGGCGCTGTATCCGACGGGCGAAGTAGCGAAGCAGCCCTACGAAATTATTCCCTACACGGCGCGCCACGGGTTGCCGGCGCTGCTGGGCGCGCTGCTGCTGGGTGCCGTATTTGCCAAGGTGATTTCGACGGCGTCGAATTATCTGTTTTCGCCGGCGACCAATCTCATCAACGACGTGTTTGTGCGCTACGTGGCGCCAAAGGCTTCGAATAAGCGCGTCCTGATTGTTTCGCGGCTGGCGGTGGTGGTGCTGGGTTGCTGGGCTCTTTACCAAGCGATCTATGCACCCAGCATCCTCGAAAAAATGCTGTACGCTTACACGATCTACTCGGCCTCCCTGACTCCGGTCGTGCTGGCGGCGTTCTACTCCAAGCGCGTGACCGCGTGGGGCGCGGTAGCGGCCATCGCGGCGGGAACAGTGGTGACCCTGGGCTGGGATCTGCCGTGGGTCAAGCACCATGTCCCCGAGGTTCTGGCCAAACGGGATGCCATTTTCCCCGCGCTGGCGGTGGCGGTCCTCGCCATGGTCGTGGTCAGTGTGCTGACTCCCAAGCCGGCCGCCAACCAGCTGGCGCAGTTCGCCGATTGATGCGGCAGGCGGCCGGGGCGCCGGGAACCGGGAGCGTTTTGACAGGAAACCCGAAAGCTCCCCTCAAAAAAGACAACTGATACCGCCCCCCATGGCCTTACACTGTGCCTGCATTCGGTTTCGAAGTCATGCCGGTCGCCCAGCTTACCCTCGAAATCCGCATCGAGCACGCGCAGTCGTTGAAGGACCGCCGCCAGGTAGTGCGATCGCTCAAAGACCAGTTGCGCCAGGGCTACAACATCTCGGTCGCGGAACTGGATGAGGCCGTCGCGTGGAACTCGGCCACCATCGGCGTAGTCGCGCTGTCGCGTTCGCGGGACTACCTGCACGGGCTGGTAGAGGAAGTGGAACGCGCTGCGCGCCGCATCCTCAACGAACACGGCGCGGAGCTGGCCGATTCCTTCTGGGAGTACATCGAGAGCTGAAGCTGCCATCCTGCCATCCCATTCGTCACAAATCGGATCCTACCCTAGGCTATCTAGGGTAGGATGCCTATGGAATGGAATCCGGACCAAAATCAGAATTGCTTCCGGGAACACTCGACCTCCTGTTGCTGAAAGCCGTCTCGCTCGAGCCGATGCACGGGTTCGGAATCGCGCAACGGCTGCGGCAGATTTCCGGCGATGTCTTTCAGGTTGAAGAAGGCACGCTCTACCCCGCGTTGCAAAAGCTGCTGGCCAAGGGTTGGATCACAGGGGAATGGAAACAGACGGAGAACAATCGCCGAGCGCGATATTACAAGCTGACGGCGGCGGGTCGTAAGCAGTTGAAGGTAGAGTACGCCGAGTTTGAGCGGATGCTGGGGGCGATTGTGCGGGTGATGGAGGCAAATTAGTGGGCGCTTTCAAGGTTCGTTGAAAAACAACCCCAGATCCTTCCACTCCGCTTACCGCGACATTCGCGGCAAACTTCGCTCAGGATGACAGCAATTTCGAGTTTTTGAAACGCAGGTTTCGGAAACTCGGGCAGACGGAGGCACGATGGAATTCATGCACAGGTTGTGGTCGAGGCTGCGGCGAGGCATTCTGGCGCGAGATCTCGCGGCGGAGATGGAGCTGCACCTCGAGCTCAAGACCCAGGAATACATCGCGCGGGGAATGACACCGGAGCAGGCGCGGCGGCAGGCGCGACTCGATTTCGGCAGCGTGGCGCTGGCTGCCGAGCGCAGCCGGGAACGGTGGGGATTCCCGCTTATGGAGAACATCCTTCGCGATCTGCGCTACGCGGTGCGGCAGTTTGCGGGCCATCCGGGATTTGCCGGCGTGGTCGTGCTGACGCTGGCGCTGGGCATTGGCGCGAACTCAGCCATCTTCAGCGTGGTGAATGCGTTTCTGTTGAAGTCGTTGCCGGTCCGCCATCCCGAGGAACTCGTGAAGATCGGCATCGAGCCCCGTGCCGAATTCGAACAAACCGCTTATGAATACCTGCGTGATCACCAGAAAGGTCTCGCCGGACTCATCGCATGGGACGATGGCAACATCACAGCGGTGATCGATGGTAAGGCCAGCGTGATCCCCGTCGATTACGTCAGCGCGAATTTCTATTCGCTGCTCGGCCTGGATGTGCTCGCCGGGCGGACGTTCACGCCCTCCGATGATGTGCCCGGCGCGCCCGCGGTTGCGGTTATCAGCTATGAGTACTGGAGGGAACGCTTCGGCCTGGATCTCTCCGTGATGGGTCGGTCCGTGCAACTCAAGGACATCGCTTGCACCATCGTAGGCATGGAGCGGCCGGGATTTCGCGGACTCCGCACCGGAGGAACCGGCGCCAGCATCACCGTCCCGGCGCAATGGCACGCGCACCTGACGCTCAAAGACAACACGACGTTCGCGCTGTTCGGAAGGCTGGGCGCGGGCGTGGGCCGAAAGCAGGCCGAAGCCGATTTGAGCGTGGCTTACCGGCCGTGGCTGATCCCGGAAGCAAAGAAGGTGAACGACCCGCAGGAGCGGCAGGCACTGCTTCGGCGCGCGATCGTGGTTTCGCCCGCGCGGCAAGGAGCGCTCGAGTTCGACCGGCGTTTCGTCGTCCAGCTGCGGCTCATCGAGGCAGTGGTCGCGCTGGTGTTGTTGATTGCCTGCGTGAACCTGGCGAATCTACTACTCGCGCGGGGAACGTCGCGGAGCCGGGAAATCGCCCTCCGGCTGGCGCTGGGGGCGCGGCGCGGCAGGATCATCCGCCAACTGCTCACGGAGAATCTGCTGCTGGCGTTGGCCGGCGGAGCGCTGGGGCTCGCGCTGGCATTGCCGCTCATGCGCCTGTTCACATTCGTTCTTCGCAGCAACGCAGACGCCGCGGCACTGGGGATTGAAGTGGATCGAACCGTGCTGGCTTTCACCGCGGTTCTCTCCATCGTGACGGGCGTTTTGTTCGGGCTCATCCCCGCCCTGCGCTCCTCATCGGGCAACATTTCGTTCGGCTTGCATGAGCAGACCCCGGCTGTTACCGGGAGTCGCCTGCGGTCGCGGCGCATTCTGATCGTGCCGCAAGTAGCTGTTTCGCTCGGCGTGCTGATCCTGACCGGGTTGATGATTCGCAGCCTGCAGCACTTCCGGGAGGTGGACCTCGGCTTTGATCGCCACCATCTTTTGGTCTTCTGGTTGTATCCCACGCTTTCGGGCTATGAAGACCAGCGCGAACTCGACCTGTACGAGCGCGTGCTTGCCGGCGTCCGGCAGGTTCCGGGCGTGCGCGCGGCCAGCCTTTCCCGTTTGACCCTTCGGCGCCGCGGGCGGGTGCACGGACTGGCAATCGATGGAGCGGTCAACGCCGACGCCCCATTCGTCTTTAATACAGCGGCGCCAAACTTCTTCGAGACACTCCGCCTCCCGCTTCTGGCGGGAAGGGACTTTGCGCCGCAAGATGGCCCGAAAGCACCACCTGTAGCCATCGTGAGTCAGTCGATGGCGCGCAAATATTTCGCCAACCAGAATCCAATCGGCCACCGCATTGGACTGGTCAACGAGGAAGCTGGTGTCGCTCGGACCATCATTGGCGTCGTAAAGGACATGAAGTTCTCTTATCGCGACGATGTGCCCGCGGCCGCAGTGTATCTGCCTTACCCCCAGGCTCCGGACGAGCTTCGCGGGCAGGCTGAGTTCAAGGTCAACACGCTGCTGGATTCGGCGGTCATGATCCCGGCGATTCGCAGCCGGGTACAGGCCGAAGCGCCCGACCTGCCTCCCGTCAAGATCGTGACGGATGAGAATTTGCAGGATTTTGAAAACCGCGAAGAGCGCTCGCTGACCGAGCTGCTGGGCGGTTTCGGCGCGCTGGCTTTCGGGTTGGCGGTGCTGGGTCTGTACGGCACGGTGGCGTACTCGGTGTCCCAGCGCATGCGCGAACTGGCCATTCGATTGGCGCTCGGCGCGCGGCCCGGCGCCGCGTTATGGATGATCCTGGGCGAATCGCTGCGCTTTGTGCTGGCAGGCGTTGTAATCGGCAGTGCGCTGGCCCTGGCCGCGTCGCGCACGGTAGAGAGCTTTCTCTTCGAAGTGCGCGGGTTCGATCCGATGACGTATGCCCTGGCAGCCACCGCCATGATTCTTACCGCCATGGGAGCGGCGTACCTGCCCGCGCGGCGCGCGAAGCGGATCGATCCCATGGCGGTGCTGCGCTGCGAGTAGCAATAACCTGAGGCCGCATACACCCTGTCCCGCGAGCCTCCCGTCTTCTTCCGCCGGCACGATAGGATTGTTGTGCAACGGAGAAGATCGCATGGGCGGGTTCGGCGGGCTCAACGGCCACTCGATTGGAATCATCATGAAGGAGATGGTGCGCCGGGCGATCCATGAGATTCGCGCGCAGCGGAGGACGTTTGAGTCGAAACGGAAGGAAAACCGGCACAAGGACGAGGACTTTGTAACTTCGGCCGATACCGCGGCGCAGGCCATCTACCTGAAGACCATCCGCGAATGTTTTCCCGAATATGGGGTGATCGGCGAGGAAGAGAACCTGATGATCCCCTGCCGGATTGCAGGGTGCGATCTGTACTTCACGGTCGATCCGCTGGACGGGACCAAGGCCTATCTGCGCAGGCAGTCGCACGGAATTGGGACCATGATCGCGCTGATCCGCGATGGCGAAGTGGTTGCGGCGGCAGTGGGAGACATCAATACCCAGGAGATCTATTACTTTCGCCCCGATTCCGACCACGTACATCGGCTGAGCGAATACAACGACGCCGAACCCCTGGGAGCGGTGGAGCAGGCCGCCCTTCGATCGCAATATGTGCTGCTGCGCGACGATCCGGATTGCTACTCGGCCCAGACCTGCGCGCTGGCTCGCGGGTTGTTCAAGAGCATCGAGGTGAGCGGAGGATCGATTGGCGTGTGTTTTGCCCGTTTGTGGAAGGGCGAAGTGGGCGGCCTGATCCTTTCGCCGGGTGTGGACACTCCCTGGGACCTGGCGCCGATTGCCGGGATCTCGAAGCGCCTGGGATTTCAGTTCTTCGCCCTGCATGGCGGGGCGAAGCGCTTCGACCCTCCTGTAAAGACCACGACCGATGAGAGGGATTTCGAGACCCTGGTGGTGCATGCCTCTCGCGTTAGTGAGGTGGATGCTTTCCTGGCGAATCGCCCCAACCGGCTGACCGACCCTCTGATATCCTGAGAAGTTTACCTGAGGGGGAAGAGAAGGGCTCATGCCGGAGCACAGAGGACGCAAGCATCATCAGGACCGGGTGGCGGAAACGCTTCGCGAGGAGATCGGAGCCATGATCGAAGGCGAGCTTTCCGATCCGCGCATTGCGTTCTGCCATGTCAGTGAAGTGGTGCTGAACCCGGGCGGGAAGTCGGCGCGCGTCTACGTGGCGGTGGACAACACGGTGCCCGACATCGAAACGGCCGAGGAACAGACGCTGGCAGGTCTCGAGGCCGCCAAAGGGTTCATCCGTCACGAGTTGAAAGAGCGGATGGGCGTGCGGCACGTTCCGGAGCTGGCGTTCCTGGCCGATCGCTCGGGACGTTTTCAGACGCGCATTGAGGAATTGATGAACCGTGCCCGCAAGTTCGCCACGGTGAAACAGCGGCAAAGCGCCGCATTGGAGTAGCCGCGGATGGGAGATAAGGGCGACCGGCTGCTCGAACCGGGGAACGGACGAGGCAACGGCGGCGCGGGAGAAAGCAACGCGGTAGCGGCCATCCTGGAAGTGATTCGCCAGGGGGAGAGATTCCTGGTGTGCTCGCATTCGCGGCCCGACGGCGATGCGGTTGGGTCGATGCTGGCCACGGGAATGCTCCTGGGGCAGATGGGCAAACGCGCCGACCTGGTGACCGCCGACCGCATTCCCTCCATCTACCGGCAGTTGCCGGGAGCCGAAGCTATCCGCAGCGTGCTGCGCGTCCACGGTCCCTACGACGCGGTGATCCTGCTGGAATGCGATGGGCTGGAACGCACCAAGCTCCGCGGCCTGGAACCCTTTTTCCAGATCAACATCGACCATCACGCCACCGGGCAGCAGTACGCCCACCTGAACTGGATCGACCGGCACGCGGCCAGCGTGGGAGAGATGGTCCACCGGCTGACGAAGGCCGCGGGGGGCGTGGTAACCACCGACATGGCTACTTGCCTTTACACCACGATTCTTACCGACACCGGCGGGTTCTGCTACGGGGCGACACGGGCTTCGACATTTGCCCTGGCGCAGGAATTGACCGAAGCGGGTGCCGACCCGGTGTGCATCGCTCAGGAGATTTATTTCTCGACGGCCACTTCGAAACTCTTGTTGCTGGGCGCGGCCCTGACCAATCTCAAGCGCGACGGACGGCTGGCGTGGTTGTGGGTCACGCACCAGGATATGGTGCGCACCTGCGCCGCGGAAGAGGACTGCGAAGGCATTGTGAACTACGCGATCTGCATCTCGGGCGTGGAGGCGGCGGTATTTCTGCGCGAACTCCCCGAGCGGCGCATTCGCCTCAGCCTGCGCAGCAAGGGGCGCGTGAATGTGTCGGCGATTGCGGCAAGGCTGGGCGGCGGAGGACACGAAAACGCGGCGGGCGTCACGCTGGACGGTCCGGTCAGCCGCGCGCTGGAGGAGATCCTGGCCGAGCTTCGGCCCGAGGTGGAAAGCCTGCTGTTCGGAGGAGAGCCGCGCGACGAAGCCCAAGATGCGTTCGCCTGGGAGAACCGGGAACCGGGGGCGGGGCTGGAAGTTTCCGACGAGTGAGCGGGTCGGCGCTATGGCCATGCGCCATGGGCTATCTGAACGGGTTCAAGAGGGCTGTTGGTACGAAAACCCTTCGCGATGACCTGCCGGGAACGCCATGCGCCAAGGCTTCGACGCGGCATTTCCTGCGGTCGGAAGAGCTGGCCGGAGAAGAACGCATGAATGTCGCCGCTCGTAAAGCGCGGGAGGCGATGAAGAAAGCGCGACAGAAAGCAGCCGGCTTCGCGGCAGAGCATTGAAGATCGGCGGGCGGGAGTCTGTTAGCCTTGTCCCAATCGAAAGGCAGTGCAGAACTCCGCGAAGCTACTGTTTGCGGGATCTGCCGGCAACGCGATTTCTGAGGGGGAGCGGAGCCCCGCGGCACGCCTGTTCCGTCTCCTAGTCAGGCTTTGGTCGTCCTGCCGGCTGGGAGAACCTCTGGAAGTGGAGACTTTCCTGCAACCGTCCACCCCGGTCACGCCTCAAACGCCGCGCACCCGGCTGCCCAGCTGGGCGACGGTCGCCGAGGCGACCGTGTTTCTGGCCTTCGCCATCTTCTTCCTGCTTTACGGGCAGACGCCGATCGTGGGAGGGGACGGCCTGGGGCTGGTAGGCGCCGACGAGCCACGTTACGCGCAGATCGCCCACGAAATGCTGGACCGGTTCGACTCGGCACACACCGTGAAAGGCCGCCTGGAGGCCTGCGTCACGCCGTACCTCTACGGGCGGCCGTGGCTCGAGAAACCGGCCCTCTACTACTGGCGCGCCATGTTCATCTTCCAGGAGTTCGGGGTGCACGACTGGAGCGCTCGCCTGCCTTCGGCCAGCTTCGCCTTCATCATGGCGGTCCTGATTTACCTGCACATGCGACGTTTCCGGCCCGGCGGTCACCTCGATGCCGCGCTGATCACCGTGGCGTGCGCCGGAATCCTCGGGTTCGCCCGCGGCGCCTCGACCGATATGCAGATGGCCGCTCCGTTCACGATCGGGCTGCTCGGCTGGTACGCCTGGTACGAGACCGGCTCCAAGTTCTGGCTGTTCGATATCTACTTCTTCACCGGCGTGGCGACCCTGGCCAAGGGCCCCGTGGCGCCCTTCCTGGCCATTATGATCATCGTCTGCTTTGCGGCCCTGCGGCGGGAGTGGTCGATCATACGGCGCTCGCTGTGGTGGCCGGGGGTGGCGCTCTATTTTGCCATCGTGCTGCCGTGGTTCATCGCCGTGCAGAACGAGAACCCCACCTTTTTCCGGGAGTTTTTCTGGGAACACAACCTGGAGCGCTTTGCGACCAACCGCTACCAGCACGAGCAGCCCTCCTGGTACTACCTGGTGGTGGTGCTGCTGGCACTGATGCCGTGGACCGTGGTGGCCATCCGTGCGCTGATCGACGGCGTCCAGACCTCGGTGGCGGAATGGCGGCTGCGGCACGCGATCCACGCCAAACAAAAGCCCAGCCGGCCGGGGGACGCGTTTCCGGAATTCCTGGTGATCTGCGCGTTTATCCCCATTATTTTCTTTTCCTTCTCCCAATCCAAGCTGCCCGGATATATTCTTCCCGCCATTCCTCCCCTCACCATCCTGACGGGCGACTACCTCTACCGCAAGCGCGGCCCGGGCCTGAACCGCTGGGAGCTGGGCGGACACGCGGCCCTGCTGGGGATCATGACCATGTTCACCCTTCTCCTGCCCTGGTTCGTGGTGCACGGACCGGTGACCCCTCCGAGCCGGCCGCTGGCCATTGCCTTTGTATCGGCGGCCGGGGCGGCGCTGCTGGTGGTGGTGGTGGTGAAAGGCTTCGGAGTGGCGCGTCTGCGAGTGGCGACTTCCGGAATTCTGGTGATCCTGGTGCTGTTTATTTACGGGGTGGGACCGGTTTTCGGGATTCCCGCAATTGCCTCCACCAAGCGGGTCATCAACCTCCTTAACCGGTCCTATTCCGCCCGGCCGCTGGCGAACCGGCTGCTCGACTTCCCGGCGAATGAGACAGTGGCTGTGTTTCGCGTGCGGCGCGACATGGAATACGGGCTGGCGTTCTATCGCAATCACGAAGTGGTGAACTACGAAGAGAGCGGCGTGCCGGATCAGCAGCATCTGCTGGTGACCCGGGTAACGGGACGCAACGGGGTCGATCTTCACACCCCGGCGGCGCTGGAGGAATATCTGGAAGGGCGTCACTATGAAATGCTGTTTGCCTGGCCGGAACAGGGTCTGGAAGTGTACCTGGTGGGCAGCCGGTAACAGGTCCCAGGTGTCAGGTTTTCCGCGGCGGCTTGCGCGCGGATGATCGGCGCCGGTTGGATGCGGACCAATGGAGGTCTGAAACCTGTCTTGCAGTCCGGCTCCGGTCATGGCAAAGTGGGCGGAAGGCCCCGCGCGCAGGTTGCGACCGGGGCACCAGAATCTCGCCCCGTCGTGGAGCGTCTATCTGTTAAGGGTATTGTGGGTGAAAGTATGGCATCGGGTGTCTCCATCGAGGTTCTGGATCTTCGGCATTTCGCGGCGCCGCTGCTGCGTCCGCTGCTCGACGCCGAAGGGGACATCTGGCGCCGCCGCCTGCACTGGGACTACCGGACCTCGGCCAAGCTGCTGATGCAGTATCTCGACAGCCACATGCTGCCCGGCTACGTTGCGATGGAGTCAGGCCAGGTGACGGGGTATGCGTTTTGCGTGTACGAGGACACCAAGGCTGTGATTGGCGACGTGTTCGCGCTTTCGAGCCGCCAGGTGGATCCCGGCTCCGGCCAGGGCTCGATGGGAGAGGAGTCGCCTTTCGAAGCGGAGGCTCAGCCGGCCCGCGAGGTGGAAGAGACGCTGCTCCGGCACCTGTTTGAAACCCTCCAGAACTCCCCGCAGGTGGATCGCATCGAGTCGCAGCTGCTTCTCCATCCCTCCGGGTCGCATGCTGCGTGCTTTCGACAGGCGGGCTTCGACCTTTACCGGCGGCTGTTCATGGTGCAGCAGCTTGCGGGCGTATGGAATATGCCGCGAGCGAACCTGCCGCCGGAACTGGAACTGCGCCCCTGGCGCGATGACGACCTGAACGCGGCCGGACGCCTGATCGCCGATGCCTATGCGGGGCATCCCGACAGCCTGATCAACGACCAGTACCGCTCCTCCAACGGCTCGCTGCGCTTTCTGCACAACATCGTGCGCTACTCGGGCTGCGGGACGTTCGCTCCGCAGGTGTCGCACGTCGTGTGCGATCGGACGACGCGGGAACTGGTCGCGCTGGTGCTTGGCTCGCGCGTGAGCACCCAGAGCGGCCACATTACCCAACTATGCGTCCGGCCCAAATACCGCCGGCGCGGCCTGGCGCGCATCCTGCTCGCCATGGCGGCGACCTGCTTCTTCCGCCAGGGCGTCACCGAGATCTCCCTCACCGTAACCGAGGCCAACGCCAATGCCATCGACCTCTACCGCCAGGAAGGATACGATTGCGTCCACACCTTCGACGCGGCGGTGTGGGAGCGGCGCAACTTACTGTGAGTTTCTTCGTTCCGAATACCCTGTCGCCTGAATGGGGGTAAGGGCAGCGTCTGCCGGCTGCAGGTCGTTGCCCCGGAATGTTTGTTGGAGAAGCCGCCTTCCGCCAAAGTGCCGCCCTTCCGCCTGCGCGGCGAGTCGCTTTGGAGTACCCTATTTCTAGCTTCCAATTCAGGTGTTCGATGCGCACGCACTGTTTGCGGACGTTGGCTGCAATTACCGGGCTCGCGTTCGGCGCCATTTTTTCCCATCCGCAAGTGGCGTCTATCCCGCCTTCCGCGCCCCGCCCGGCCAGTCCCGCGGCGGTGGCGGCCTTCGTCGATGCCACGGTCGCCTCCTACCGCAAAATCATCGTCCTGATGGACAACAACGAAGCTCTCGACGAGGGAAATCGGCAGCGGGTCCGTACCGCCGCCTGGATACTTTTCGAGAGAAATTGTGAAGGCCTCGACCAACTGGAACAGAACCTGCGGACGGATGCCGCGGGGAACGACTCCCCGCTCGTTGCCGCTTTTCTGTCCCGCCTGGAAAGTGACACGGGCCTTCGCGATGCCGACAAGCTTGTCTTCCGCGATGTCCTCGACGGCCTGGCCGCCGTGCCCGCGGAGCAAGTCCCAAGTCCGTCACTGCGCCGACGGATCAGCGATGACAGTGCTGCTCTGGAAAAGATCCAGTCCCTCTATCAAGCTGAGATTTCCCGCATTTTTTCCGGGTTTCAGGCTCGCGGCATGGCTGTCCATCGCGAAGCCTGGACGCATTACCTCGCCTTCGTGAAAACGAGATATAGCCGCGAAGAGATCCTCAGAGAAGTCGGCTCGGAACTGCCACCCGCTGAGTCGCGCGGCGGTGCGGCAGCCAAAAGCAAGCTGGAGATCACGGGCACCGAACTTCCACCCAGGACCGTCGCCCTGACCTTCGACGATGGTCCGCACCCCCGCTACACCGACCAGGTGCTCGCCATCCTCAAGAAATATGGCCTCCATGCCGTCTTCTTCGAAGTTGGCAAGAATGTGGGCACGGCCAAAGAAAACAACCAGGTCACGCTGGGACCCACCGCCGCCGTCAGCTACCGGATTCTCGATTCAGGCTCGACGATCGGCAACCACACTTACAGCCATCCCGTCCTGCCCAAACTTGACCAGGCGAATCTGTCAAGGGAGATCGATTCCGCCAGCCTGATCCTGGCGAGCGTTCTCAAATCGCCGCCGGTTCTCTTTCGCCCTCCTTACGGCGCCGCCAATGCCGACATCCTTTCCGAGATTCAATCCGACAAGATGAAGACCGTGATTTGGAACGTCGACTCCGAAGACTGGGCTGACCCCGTCCCCGATTCGGTCGCTCAGCGGGTGATAAGCGAAATCGAAAAACAGAAACGCGGCATCATTCTCTTCCACGACATTCACAAGGTGGGTCTCGATGCACTCCCCGTCGTGATCGAGACCTTGCAGGCTGATGGATACACGTTCGTCTCATGGAACGGCACAGCCTTCGGCGCAGCGGAAAATCGCGGTGAACAACCGGCGGTGGCTCCCCCTCCCCCCGCGCCCCAGCCTTACCACGACAGCTGGGCCGCAATTGTCGGCATCGATGACTACGTCAACTGGCAGAAGCTGCAATATGCGGCTCACGACGCCCTGGGCGTGAAGGATCTGCTCATCCAGAAGTACAACTTCAAGCCCGACCACGTGTATACCCTGCTCAATGGCGAGGCCACCCGCCAGAATATCCTCTCCCTGCTCGGCGACAAGCTGGGCGACCCTGCCATGGTGCAGCGGGAGGATCGCGTCCTAGTCTTTTATGCGGGCCACGGCGCCACGCGCAAGCTCGCCTCCGGACGTGAGCTCGGCTACATCATTCCCGTCGACGCCGACCTCGCCAACTTCGAAGGCAGCGCCATCTCCATGACCAATTTCCAGGACATCTCCGAGGCCATCCCCGCCAAGCACGTACTCTTCGTGATGGACTCCTGCTACAGCGGCCTGGCCCTGACCCGCGGCGGTACTGTTCCCTCGCAGAATTACCTCAATGAGATCTCCCGCCGCGAAGCCCGGCAGATGTTTACCGCCGGCGGAGCAGACCAGCAAGTAGCGGACAACGGACCGAACGGCCACTCCGTGTTCACCTGGACGCTGCTCCAGGGATTGGACGGTCGTGCCGATCTGAATGGCGACGGCATCATTACCGCAACTGAGCTGGCTGCCTACGTTGCCCCCGCCGTTTCCGCTCTTTCGCACCAGACCCCGGCGTTTGGCAACCTGCCCGGCACTGAGGGAGGAGACTTCATCTTCAACCTGAAGCATGAGACCGAATTCCTCAATGGAGACTCGACCCAGCTCAGCGATGAAGCCATCAAGGTGAACTCCGAGCTCGAAAAGCTCCGCAACCAGATGCGGCAAGAACAACTGGCGAACGAAGAACTGCGCAAGCAACTCGCCGATGCGGAAGCCCAGCTAAAGCAGAATCTGCAGTCCGCGAACCCGTTGCCGGCGAATGCCTCCGCTCCCGGCAGCGCCTCTCCCCCTGCAGTTCCCACGCTTGCGTCGGCGGCTGTCAGCCCCTCTGCGGCTCCCCCAGCCGGCCCCGTGCCGGCATCCCTCACCGTCGATGCGCCAAAACCGGCGCCCGTCAGGTCGTCCTCTGAAACCGCCGCCGCCGCCAATGACGAAGGCATGCGTCTCTACAAGGAAAAGAGCTATGCCGATGCCGCCGCCAGGTTTACGGTGGCTTGCAATCTGCAGCCGAACTCCGCGCTGTACGCCAATAACGCCGGCTTTGCCTTCTACCGCATGGGTCAGTACGAAGACGCCGTGAAGTGGTTTCTGCAAGCCATCGCTCTCGATCCGAAACGGGCTCTCGCCTATCTCAACCTCGGCGACGCTTACTTCAATTTGCAGAAAAACGCCGACGCCAGGGATGCTTACGAAAAGTTTCTCGCTTTATCTCCCAATTCCAGGAGCGCGCCGGACGTCCGCGAGAAGATCGAGAAGACAAAGGCCCTGCCTTGATGGCGTGCTTGTCGACTCAACCGTTGTTCGACGCGGCCGCGTGGAGCGGCGCGGGTAGGCCCGCTCGGTGATAGGACGGCATGATTATGCGACGGTGACAGAAGTTTCCTCGCCCAGGCCTCGCAAACCGGCAAGGCGTGTCGACTCCAGTTCCCCGCGATAGAACATGTTGAACGTGTCGAAAGGGATCAGGCGCTTGCCGTCGGGATGGGCGATGTGGATGCAGCTCTTCTTGACGCTCCGCACATCGAACGCTTCCGCATCGATGAACTGCACGATCAGTATGCGAAACAGGTTTCGATAGCCCAGGTCTTTCGGAATCAGCACCTTCGGCAGGCAGCACAGCAACTCGCGCAGCGTGGAAGCCTGCGACGCCGGGGAATGATTGGTCGCGAACAGCTTGAACAGGTGCTCGCGCAGCCCCGCCTCCTGCTCATAGATGATCGTATTGCGCGCGCCATCAATCAGCACTTCCGGCGCTACCATGCCTGTCAGCGGCACCACCCGGCCGGGGAGTTTGAGCGCGTAGGCCATGGCCAGCGCGTCGGGATGGCACGGCACAGGAATCAGGTCCTCGGGGCGAAACACTTTGGTCTGTTCCAGAATCCTCCGTCGCACTTCCGTCAGGGTGAGCCGGTGTTCGCCGGAACGGAATCCCTCGACGCGCCCGGCCTGCTGAACGGGCTGGATGGTGACTCCCCGTACGGCGGGCTGCTGGAGCGCGTACTCGATGATGGAACCCAATTCACCGTCGTTTACTCCCCGCTCCACCGTGACCACCAGCGTGGTCGAGATCCCCAGCTTGTTCAGGCGCTCCAGGGCTTTCTGCCGGATGGAGCGCAGATCCGCGCCGCGCAACTGCATCAGCGGCTCGCGCCGGAGCGAGTCGAACTGCAGGTAGACCTCGAACTCCGGCATGAAGTCCGCCAGCCGCTCGGCAAACTGCTCGTCCTGCGCGATGCGGATTCCGTTGGTGTTCACCATCAGGTGTCGGATCGGCCGCTGCTTGCACAACTCGAGAACCCGGAAAAATTCGGGATGCAGCGTCGGTTCGCCGCCGGAAATCTGCACCACGTCCGGCTGCTTCTCGTTGCGCACCACGCAATCGAGCATGGCCTCGACCTGTTCGAGGGTGCGGAACTCGGTGCGATGCTGCCCGCTTCCCGCATAGCAGATGGGACAGGTCAGGTTGCAGGCATCGCAGATTTCCACCAGGGTGAGGCAGCTGTGCTGCTCATGGTCGGGACACAGACCGCAATCGTACGGGCACCCGTACTTTACCGGCGTGTTGTACACCATGGGCTGCTCGGGCGTCTTGATAAACACTTCGCGTGCGCGCCGGTAGTAATCCACGTCATCGGCCACCAGCACGCGCTGATGCCCGTGTTGCGGGCAGCGCTTCAACATCCACACCTTGCCTTCTTCGAACACGATCTTCGCGTCGATGCGCCGATAACACGTCGAGCAGATGGAGATGGCCACGTCGTAGAAGAGGTAGGGGCGGAGCTTGTCGGTCATGATTTTCCAGCCGGCCTTTCGCGGTGATACTCGAGCGGGATTCCTGCGGGCGGCCCTCAGTGAGGGTCGAGCGATTGCTTTTCGAGATTGTCGGCAATCGCGACTTCGAGTTCACCAAGCACCATTTTCCACAGTTTTTCATCGGAATCGCTGCTGCCGTAACGGGCCGTTGAGGAACCCAGGTTCGATGCGCTCCACAGCGATGCGCCGTTCCCGGCAGTAAAGGAAACGCTGTAGGTGGCGCGAAGAATTTTCTTCACCAGCTCAGACGAACTGGCGCTTTCCGAATTCAGGCTCTCCGTGAGGATCTCAACGTGGAGGACGGCATCGCCCGGCCGTCGCGCCACGTTTGCCACCACCGGGATGTCGGCGCCGTTCAGCCGTTCGTTGAGCGCGGACGCGATCTTGGCGGCCAGGCGTCGCGGCGGGACGTGCTGCGTGGGCGACAGGTTGACCACCTCGACGAGGATGCGTTTGCTGGCGCGCAAATCGGGCGCAAGCGAAGGCGGAGCCGGGCGCGGGCCCGGACCAAAGCACGCGCCGAATGCGAGGATCGCGACGGCGCACCCAACGGCGAGAAGTTGTTTGCCCGGCATGGAGACGAGTGTATGCGGGAATGCTGTCGAAGACCAGAAGCATTGTGACACTTTCCAAAGTGCGCGCTCGTGCGCTCCATTGCTGGTTCCGCCGGAAATCCAAAGGCGCGTGCGTTAGACTTTTCGCTGGATGCTCTCGAATGAAAATGCCCTTTCCCGGGTGCCCAGCGTCTCTCCGCCGCAACGGATGAGACGGGGGATGGTGATCGTTCTGGTTTTCGCAATGGCCCCGTTTTCGCTCCCCGCGCAAAACGCCTCCATTCCCCTGACGGTGGAAAAGATCTACGGCCACGGTCCCTTGCTGGGCAACCTTCCCGGCGGCATCGCCTGGTCGCCCGACGGCAAGCACCTTACCTACCTCGACGGTGGCGAACTGATCGACCTCGATCCCGCTTCGGGTAAGCCTCACGTGCTGGTGAGCCGCGCCAAGCTCAATGCCATCGGCGAGTCGGCCGGCTCGGAGCAGGACCGCGACCATCGCGAGCGGTACAACATGCCCAGCTACCTCTGGACGCCCGACAGCAGTCATCTCCTGTTCGACTCCGACGGGCGACTATGGTACTACGACCTGAAGAACGGAACCGGAATCCAGGTGGCATACACCGGAATGGCGGCGGGCGATGATCCCAAGTTCTCCCCCAATGGCGAGGTCCTTTCCTTCGTCCGCGATCACAACCTTTCCGTGGTGCGGCTGCGCGAGCCCGGCAACCCCATGTCGCTGATGGGGGCACCTCCGAGCGACGGGATCACGAACGGCGAAGTGGATTGGGTGTACGCAGAAGAACTGGACGTGCGCAGCAACTATTTCTGGTCGCCGGACTCGAAGAACATCGCCTACCTGCAGATGAATGAATCCGACGTGCCGGAGTATCCGCTCGTTGACTGGATTTCGGTCCACGCAAAGATGATCCCGCAGCGTTATCCCCAGCCGGGCGATCTCAATCCCGAAGTGCGCGTGGGCGTGGTGAGCGCCTCGGGCGGAAAAACCGCCTGGATGCGCATTCCCCTGCGCGAGGGCCACGATTACATTCCCCGGTTCGGCTGGACCGACCGGCACAATCTGTGGGTCGAGACCCTCAGCCGCGATCACAAGCGACGCGACATTTATTTCGCCGATGCCTCCAACGGACAAGCGCACCTGGTCCTCGAACTGATCGATGAGAAATTCCTGGACGATAATTACGAGGTGACCGTGGACCGCGGAAACATCATCCTCACCCATTGGTCCGACGGCCACAATCACATCTATCTTTATTCCTACGACGCCGGCCGCATGGGCATGGCGACGGCAAAGCTCGAACGGCAGTTGACCAAAGGCGAGTTCGACGTCAGTGCCGTCGGCTCCATCGACTGGGGCAAAAAGCTCGTCGACTACGCCTCCAACCAGGGCAATGTCCTCGACCAGCAGTTATGGGAGGTGAGCTTCGGCGGCGAGCTCAAGGCGCTTACCACCATCCCCGGCCATCACGACGGCAACTTCGGCGGCGAGGGCGGCGCGTTTGTGGACACGTTCTCCGCGCGCATGTCCACACCCGAACTGAGCCTGTGCCGCGAGCCCGGACAGTGCAAGACCTTCTGGTCCACGCATGCGCTGGACCCCTACAATCTGCGCGCTCCCGAACAACTGGAAGTGAAGGCTTCCGATGGGACCACGCTCTATGCCACGCTGATGCTGCCCGAGAGCGCGTCGGCCCCTGCCAGTGTTCCGCTCATCGTGAATCCCTACGGCGGGCCCCTGGCGCAAACCGTCGTCAATTCCTGGGGAGACCGCCTCTGGGCCGACAACCTGCTCTTCGACAATTTACTGGCTCAGCATGGATTCGCCGTCCTGCGCGCCGACAACCGCGGCATGGGTGGCCGCGGCCGCGCCTTCGCCCAGATGGCCTACCACAACTTCGGCCCATTGCAACTGGAAGACCAGTTGACCGTGCTCGACGCTGCGCTCGCGAAGTTTCCCCAGCTCGATCGTGGCCGCCTGGGCTGGTGGGGATGGAGCTGGGGCGGATCATTCACCCTGTACGCCATGACCCATTCCGACCGCTTCCTCGCCGGGGTGGCCGTGGCTCCCGTGACCGATTGGCGCGATTACGATTCCATCTACACCGAGCGCTACCTCGGGCAACCGTTAGAAGATCCAGCCGCCTACAAGGATTTCTCTGCCGTGACCTCGGCCGCAAACCTGAAAGGACGCCTGCTCCTCGTCCACGGCGGCGGCGACGACAACGTGCATATCGAAAACTCGATGCAATTCATCCAACTCCTGATCGACGCCGGCATCCCTTACGATTTCCAGGTCTTTCCCCGCAAGACGCATTCCATCTCCGGAAACGAAGTGCGGGTGGAGCTGTTCAATCGCATTTTGGCCCATTTCGAGCGATACCTGAAGTCGGCAGCCCAATAGCTCCTTGTTGACTCCCGTGCTCCATCTCCTTAGAATTAAATAGGATAATTATGTCCTTTTGATGCCCAAAACTCCTTGTCTATTCAGCATTTAGACAACGAGCTTCCGGCGGTCCGGGACACGCGAGGAGTCATCTGAAGATGTCGGATCGCGAGCGGCTGGTGCTCACGGCCATCATCGAGCTTTACATTGCCACCGGGGAACCCGTGGCTTCTCAGGCCGTCGCCCGCTTTTTTGAAAACCGCGAAGGGCTCAGCTCCGCCACCATCCGCAACGTGATGGTCAGCCTGGCCGAATCGGGCATGCTCGAGCAGCCGCACACCTCCGCCGGCCGCGTTCCTACGGCTGCCGCCTTCCGTTGTTACGTCGATCAGATCACGCAGTCGGGCACACTGGCCCCGGGAACCGCCGCGATGTTTCCGGTTCCTTTTCGTGCCGCCTTGAGCCAGGAGCGCCGCGTGGAAATCGAAAAGAGCTTCTCCGGCGTGGCCAGCTCGCATGAATACCTCGAACGCACTTCGCAGGTCCTGGCGCTGCTGTCAAGCGGCCTGGGTGTGGCCCTGGCCACTGCCACCGGCACCCAGGTGCTGGAACACATTCATTTCTCCCGGCTTGCGACCGGCCGTGTCCTGGCCGTGGTGGTCACCCAGACCGGGGCGGTACAGGATCGCGTCCTGGTTCTCGATCGCGAGTTGAGCCACGTCGAGCTCGAAACCGCCGCGCGGTACCTGAACGAGAACTTCCGCGGCTGGCCCATCGATCGCATTCGCACCGAAGTCGCCCGGCGCATGGATCTTGAGCGGGCTGCCTATCATCAAATGCTTGCCTCGGTGGAGGAGCTTTGCCGGAAGGGGGCGCTCGCGGAAGACGACAACGGGCCGGAAATCTTCGTGGACGGGATGGCCAACCTCATCGCCGCGGAAGTAGATCGGGAACGGTTGCGGCAGATGCTGGTGGCCCTGGAGGCCAAGCAGCGGCTGATAGAGTTGCTCACCGCCTACGTGGACGGGCGGCAGCAGGAGGTGCGCGTGGTGATCGGACTTGACCAGGCCTCTCCTGCAATGCAGGGCCTGGTCCTGATCGGCGCGCCCGCGCGACTGGGGAACGGCAGCCTGGGCACCGTCGCGCTGATCGCACCCACCCGCATCCAGTACCAGGAAATGATTCACGCCGTCCGCTACATCGCTTCGCTTTCCGAGCGGCTCCTGGAGATCCCCCCCGACTAGACCTCATCAGCTGGGTGCCCCAGATCCCAGGTTTTGGGACCTGGGAAACCACACGGCCCCGGCTCTGATCATCAGCAGTGCGACCGTAAATGACCGCGGAATTTATCATTGAAGAAGATTAGCAAAATCATCCGGAGAATTCACAAAAGCATGCCTGAACGCCAAACAGATACAAGCCTGGTCGACAAGGGCGAAGCTCCCTCCCGGGGAGAAGGCCCGCCGCAGGAAACCGCCGACTTCGACCCGGCGGCCCCGGAAGCCGCCACCGTTCCCTCGGCAGGACCGCCGGAGGGCGCCGCCGCAATCAGCCGGGCCGAGTATGACCAGTTGAAGACCGAGCGCGATCACCTGCTCGACCGGGTGGCGCGCCTCCAGGCGGAGTTTGAAAACGCCCGCAAGCGCGCCGAGCGCGAAAAAGCCGATTACCGGGAATATGCCACCGGCAGTGTCGTCGAGCAATTCCTGCCCGTGCTCGACAATTTCGAACTGGCGCTCAAGGCCAAGGGCTCCGCCGACCAGCTTCGTTCCGGGGTGGAACTGATCGTCAAGCAGATGCAGGACGTCTTGCGGCAGTTACAGGTGACGCCGGTGCCGGCGGTAGGCGAGGAGTTCGATCCGCGGTACCATGAAGCTCTGGGCTCCATCGAACGCGACGACCTTCCCGACCATTTCATCGCCGAGGAAATTCGGCGTGGCTACAAGCTCCGCGATCGGCTTTTGCGGCCGTCGATGGTGCGCGTAGTCTCGAACCCGAAACAGCAGAAAGAATAACCGGACTCGTGAGCAAAGCGGACTATTACGAGGTCCTTGGCGTCGGGCGCGACGCCAGCGACCAGGAACTGAAAAGCGCCTATCGCAAGTTGGCGATGAAATATCATCCCGACCGGAATCCTGGGGACCACGCGGCCGAAGAGAAGTTCAAACAGGCCAGCGAAGCCTACCAGGTGCTGGGGGATGCGGAAAAACGCGCCGCCTACGATCGATTCGGCCACGCCGGTATCAGCGGCGGGGGCCCGGGCGGCTTCGGCGGATTCTCCGGTTCCGTCGATCTCGGCGACATTTTTGGCGACCTGTTCGGGGAAATGTTCAGCATGGGCGGCGGCGCCCACCCGCGCGGTTCGCGCCAGCAGCGCGGCGACGACCTGCGCTTCGACCTTACGATCGATTTCGAGGACGCGATCTTCGGCGCCGAGCGCGAAATCAAGATCCGCCGCCTGGAAACCTGTCCTGTGTGCAGCGGGCGCGGCAGCGCTTCGGGGCGCGGCCCCAGCGTCTGCGGCCAATGCCAGGGCCGCGGACAGATTCGTTACCAGCAGGGCTTCTTCTCGGTGGCCCGCACCTGCGGCGCCTGCGGGGGCACCGGCTCCATCATCGGCGACCCCTGCCAGACGTGCCGCGGCGAAACCCGCGTCGCCAAGGAACTCAAGCTGAACGTGAAGGTGCCCCCGGGGGTGGAGGACGGAACCCGCATCCGCTACGCCGGTGAGGGCGACGCCGGCCGCTCCGCCGGCCCCAAGGGCGATCTCTACGTGGTGCTCACCATTCGGCCGCACGATTTCTTCGAGCGCCACGGCCAGGATCTGCACTGCGTGGTTCCCATCAGCTTTCCCCAGGCCGCGCTGGGCGCCGAAATTGAAATTCCCGGCATCGACGGCCCCGTCAATCTCAAAATCCCCGAAGGCACGCAAAGCGGCAAGGAGTTGCGCGTGCGCGGTCGCGGTGTCCCGTTCCTCAACGAGAAGGGCCACGGCGACCTCGTCGTGCGGGTTCTGGTGCAGGTCCCCCGCAAGCTCACCCGCGCCCAGCGCGAAGTGGTGCAGAAACTCGCCGAGCTGATGAACGTCGACAACCGGCCCACCGCATCATCGCTCATCGAGAAGATGAAAGACCTGTTCAACTAACCAAACACGTCCGGAAAGATTGTGTCATCCAGAAGCGCAGCCGAAGGACCCGCTTTTCGCTCTTTCGTCGCATCAACTTTCCGTGCCCCACCTCGCAACGTCTTTGTGTCGCGAGGATGGAGACCGCCATTCGACACATCTCTCTTCAAACCGCCCGATCCGAGTGTCCCCTGTCCCACCCTCACCCTTGTTTACCCAGCACGCGGTGGTAACTTGTGATCGATACACCGTGCCCTTGTGACTGTACGGAGCCTGCAGCGTCAAACGGGGAGTCGAACCCCAAGTCCCGGCTCTTCGGGATCACCAGAGTGCCGGATTGGCCGCCGGCTCGGCTTGTGCCCGCTGCAAACAAGAGTTACCAACTGCTCAGATCAATTCGGCGTTCCAGTTCAGTTCCTGCAGTCGCGTATCCAGCTCGCGATAGCGTTTCGCAAGTTGGTCTACCTCGCTCTGCAGTTTTCCTACCGACACGGTTGCGACAAAGCGTACCTCGGACTTGGAGTAGCGGTCCTGCCGGGTGCTGGCAGCCTCCGCGATTCCCGCCAGGAAGTCGCGGCGCTTGCCCACTACATCGCGTTCCGCAATCGCATCGGAAACAGTTTGCCGGTTGTCGTATGGTGTTCTCGCGTTGGTACGGTTGATCGCGCTGATGAGCTCCAGCAGCCGCGCAAAGATGCGATCTGTCTCCGCCAACAGCTCGGTGGTGTCTTCTGCCGGCGGCTCGCCCTCCTGTACGCGGGCACAACGAGCCAGCCGCTTCCTGATCTCTTCGATTCTCTTCTGGCAATCGCTGCGCTCTGCCAGTGCTTCCGCTAACTTCATGATGTCCCCCTTACAGGCTCGCTGAGTCCAGACCTCTGACCGCAGGCCTCTGTAACAGTTCTGGGTGCCCCAAGGTCCGGGGTTGCCCACGAACGGTCTTTGTTCGTGGGATCGGAGATCTCGATTTTGAGACCTCCGACCCCGACACAGCAGGGTAATTCAATCCTTGTACGGATCGAACTCGTTCGCTCCCGCCATGGCCACGCCCACCGGAGTAAGACGATGCAGGATGCGCACCGTATCTCCGACCGCCTCGAGCACCTCGTCTAGCCGCTTGTAGCAATCGGGCGACTCGTCCAGTCCGGCGCCGCGCAGCTCGATGCCCGCGCGATCCACCCACGCGCGCATCATCTCCAGCGTCACCTTGCCGGCGCGCTTCACTTCGCCGGTCTTGCGGTCGATGACACCGGTGGCCTCGCGGCGGCCCAGCGCGCGGCCGGCGCCATGCACCGTCGAGTACAGCGAGTAACGCGCATGCTCGTTCTCCACGCCTTCCAGAATCACCGACTGCTCACCCATTGTGCCGCCCACGAATCCGCGCTGTCCGGGGAAGGCCGGGGTCGCGCCCTTGCGCACTACCCACAGCCACTCGCCGTTGTGCTCTTCGCGCCAGGCGTAGTTGTGATGGTTGTGCACCTCCTCCACGATCGACCCTCCCAGGATCTGCGCTACGCGGGCGCACACCCAGTCGCGCCCCGCATACGCGTACTCGCCCGCCAGGCGCATCCCCTCCAGATAGTCCCTACCCAGTTCGCCGGCAAGCGGCAGCACGCACGGCTCCACGTCCATACCGTCCTTGGCGCCGGCGGCCTTCAGAAAATACGTGGCCGTCTTGTGTCCCAGCCCGCGCGATCCGAAGTGCACGCCGATCCACACGCGGTCCTGTTCGTCGGTGAACAGGTCCACGTAATGATTGCCGCTGCCCACGGTGCCAAGCTGATTGCGCGCCATCTGCTTCAGCGGAGCCAGCGCCTTAAGCTTCCACGCCTCATCGTCGAACAGCGCGTGATCCACATGCTCGTTGTTCCTGCGCCCCACGCCAAAGCTGATGGTGGACCACACCTCGTCCATGATCGCGGCGATGCGTGCGCGCAGTTCCGCGCCCGGCATGTCCAAGCGCACCGCCTCGTTCCCGCAGCCGATGTCATAGCCCACGGCCGTCGGGCTGATCGCATCCTTGTAAGCCACCACGCCGCCGATGGGCACGCCGTAGCCCACGTGGTTGTCGGGCATCAGCGCGACCTTGTCGGCGGTGCGCGCGCACACGCGAATCTGGTTCAGCGTGCGGTCATCCACCTCGCCGAACACCGGAATCCGGTTGTCAATCATCTCCATGCGTACCATGGGTTCATTCCTCAATCCGTCGCAATGAAAAAGCCCCCAGCCATCCGGCCAGGGGCTTCAAGAGCCTGATACTGAAAGCGCGCTAAGCGGCTTTGCTATCGAGTCCTGGCACGGACGCATCTTCACATTGCGCTAATGGCCTGGGGCCTTTGGCGCCGTGAATCATCGTGGCTGGGACTCGATGCAGCATAGATGCTCTATCATGCCCTACTTTCGCTCGAGAGGCAAGCGAAACGCGATTTGAATCTCCGCAGAGGTTCCGAACCGGAGTGACTCTCACTCGTAGCGCAGCGCCACGGCAGGTTCCACGCGCGTGGCTCGCCTCGCGGGTAGATAGCAGGCCAGCATGGCAATCGCCACCAGTGCTGCGGCAACGCCCGCCAGGGTGGCCGGATCGTTCGCGCCGATGCCGTAAAGCAGCGGCGCGAGCAGGCGGGTCGCCGCCAGCGCCCCAGCCAGGCCGATGACCAGCCCGATCGCCGTCACATAGATCCCCTGGCGCATGACCAGGCGCATCACGTCGGTCTGCCTTGCGCCCAGCGCCATGCGAATCCCGATCTCGTGGGTGCGCTGCGAAACAACGTAGGCGATCACGCCGAACAGGCCGATGGCCGTCAACGCCACGGCCAGCACTCCCGACGCGCCCAGCAGCATTCCTGTGGCCCGCGCGGGGAAGAGCGGCAGAGCCATGTACTGCTCGATGGTCTGCAACTGCGTGGGCGCCATCATCGGGTCAACCGCCTGTACTTCGCGGCGCACCTGTTCGAGGACTGCGCGCGCGTCGCCCGGCGTGCGGACCACCACCGTGCGCTGCGGAGCCATGGTGCTGCGATAGATCACCGGCGTCGGCCCTTCGCCCAGCGTGCGATACTTGCCCGACTTCACCACGCCGATCACTTCGCTGGTTTCCTTGTCGCCCCCGGTCACCATCCGCTGGCCCACGGCCTCCTGGCCCGGCCACAGCATTCGCGCCAGGATGTCGTTCACGATGATCACCCGAGGCGTTGCGTCGTTTGCTTCTTTTTGCGTGAAGTCGCGGCCGCGAAGCAGTGGGATACCCATGGTGGAAAAATACGCGGGGCCGATGCGGAAAACATCCACCATCGTATGGTTGGCATCCTTGTCCAGACTCTTCGCAACCGACGTGGCTTCGCGTGAGGTTCCCAGCGGCAGGTGGTCGGCGAAGCTCGCCGAACTGACGGCAGGCAGCGCGCGAAAGCGATCCGCCAGCCGGCTGTAAAACGCCTCGACCTTCTCGTGCCCATATCCCAGACTGCCGGGATCGAGCGTAGCCAACGCAATATGCCGGGTATCGAACCCCGGGTCAATGGAGTTGGCGTGCAGCAGGCTGCGCATGCACAGGGTGGCCCCGGCCAAAAGCACGACACAGGTGGCGATCTGCGCGACAAGCAGAACGTTGCGCATGCGCGACTTGCGAAGATGGCCGGCCGGCATCTCTTCCTTCAGCACCGGGGCCGGATTCACCTGGGCGCTTCGCAACGCGGGCGCGAGCCCGAAAATTACGCCCGTAGCCATGGAGATAGCTACGGTAAACAGCAGCACCCGCCAGTCAAGATGGACTTCAAGCGTGATGGGTAGACTCGCCGGCTTGAGCCGCAACAATAATTCCGCCAACTGCCAGGCAAGTGCGATTCCGGCAATCCCGGCGATGCTCGACAGCAGCAGGCTTTCCACCAGCACCTGCCGCACCAGGCGTCCGCGCCTCGCACCCAGGGCCGCGCGAACCGCCATCTCCCGCGCCCGCCCCGCGGCCCGCGCCAGCAGAAAACTGGCCGCATTGGCGCACGCGATCAGCAGCACCAGGACAAACGCAGCCATCAGCAAGCCTGTAAACGCGCTCACATATCCGCGGTACGGACCGGGCACCAGCGTAGCCGGATACACGATGGCATCCAGAGCCTTGTTCGAATCCGGATGCTCGCTCTCCATCCGATGGGCGAACACCTGCATCTCCGCCTGCGCCTGGGCCTGATCGCCTCCCGGCGCCAGCCGTCCCGCGACGATGAGCCAAAACCCGTTTCGATTGGCCAATCTCCCCGGATCGTGCGCCAGTTGCTCCTTCATCGTAAGAGGAGCCCAGAAGTCCGGCTGTGTGGCCACCAGGATTCCATCAAAGCCCGGCGGCGCCACGCCGATGACCGTGCAAGCCGCGCCGTTGAGTATCATCGTCTGGCCAAGAACGGCGCGGTCAGCAGCAAATTGCCTCGTCCAGTACGAATGACTGAGCACGACCGCGGGGCGCGGGTTGCCGAGGACGTCGTCGCCCGATGCGAACATTCTCCCCAGCGAAGCATTCACCCCCAGGACGGAAAAGAAATTGCCGGAAACGAGCTGCCCGTGCGCCACCTGGCCCATTCCCGCACGGTTCCAGATCACGTCCTGCCCATCGCCGTCGAACGCCAGCAGTCCTTCGAGAGAGCGGGTGTGGTCACGATAGTACGCATAATCGGGATAGGTGAACGGCAGGGAGCTCGTAACTCCGGCCGATGCCCGGTTATGCAGCCACACTTCGATCAGCCGCGAAGGGGCCTGCACTCCGGCGGGCGGCCGCAGCAGCAGGGCATTTACAAAGCTGAACACCGCCGTGTTGAGGGCGATTCCGAGCGCCAGGGCGATTATCACGGTGGCGTTCGATCCCGGCTTCTTCGCCAGCATGCGCAGCCCGAATCGAAGGTCGCGCCTCAGGTCGGTGAGGGAGAGAAACGCCTCCTGCGCGCGCCGGCGCTCCTTCAGCACGGCGACATTGCCGAACTGGCGCCGCGCTTCACGGGCCGCATCTTCGCGGAGCATGCCCCTGGCCGCGTAGCGCTCGGTGAGCAGATCAAGATGCTCCTCGATCTCCGCATCCAGCTCCTGCTCATCCCGCCTCGCGATCACGTCCCGAACCTTCGCCAGCCACACCTTGATGGTCCGCATCGCTTCAGCCCTGCCTTTCCAGCTTGAGCACGCGGCCGATCACGCCCGAGATCCGCTCCCAGTTCTCGGTCTCCCGTTCCAGTTGTTTCGTGCCCAGCCTGGTGATGGAATAGAACCGCGCCCGGCGATTGTTCTCCGAATGGCCCCACCTGGACGCAATCCAGCCCTGTTGTTGAAGGCGGAGAAGCGAAGTGTAGACCGTGCCCTCGTTGAGGCGCAGAACCTCGTCACTCAGCTGCTCGATGCGCCGCGCGATGCCGAACCCGTGCAGCGGACCCATGGCATGCAGCGTCTTCAGGACCATCAGGTCCAGTGTCCCCTGCAGAACCTCCGATTTTTCGCCGGCCATCGCGCCGCTCCTTTGCATATTCCAAAGAAGAGTAGCGCAACCACCTTTGCAGTGTCCATAGGAGATTCCCCAATCAGTGGCTGTCCCCTCGCGCAACCGGAGCGGATTGGGAATCGCGCGCAGGGGCGGGCACAGGGAAGTAAGCCCTGCCCTCGACAGCGCCAAAACGGCCGGCCGGAGCTTTCAGCGCATCTCCAGCCTAAGCGCAGCTATCGCCCGTTGATGATTCTCCTCCGTGTACCAGACCGGAGAGTAATCCTCCAGCAATTCAAACAGCTCCCGCAATACCGTCGCCGGATTCAATAGGGTTAAGCGCGCCGGCCCGCGGCTCGCTGCCGATGCGTGAATCGGATTTTCTGTAACCTCCGCGGCAGCACCCCCGTTCAGCCCCTTCTTGGGGACGAGATGAAGCGAACAGGATGGGGCGGGCAGTCCTTGCCTTGCATTCTCCATGCTTTCCTCTGTTGTCAAAACTGGTTTGATGGAATGAATTCAGGCTTCAGGAGAGGGGAAGGAAACCTGAATCGCTTTCTCCTTCGATAGAAACACCGGCCCGCCTTAAGGAATTCTGAAGTTGTTCTGACATTTTTGTGTACGCGCCCCGCGCGGTGCGCGGGAGAGTGTCCAGACCCTGCAATCGTGTGGTAACTTTTCCTCACGGCGAGCCTTTCTCCTCAATGGTCCTGGCAAATCCGCATGAGAACGATGCCGGCCCGCTCATCGACATTCACTTTCGGCGTGCACCACGTTCGGGATCGCAATCGGGTGCGCTTGGATCAATTACCGCCATGCAGATTCTGATCATTGAGGATGAACGCAAGCTCGCCGAAGCCATAGCCGGCGGCCTCCATGGAAGCGGATACGATGTGGTCATCGCCCACACCGGGGAAGCGGGACTAAAACGCCTTCATGATGTCGCCGTCGATATGATTGTTCTCGATGTCATGTTGCCCCGCGTGGGAGGATTGGAAGTCTTAAGGGAGATTCGCAGGAGCGGTTTCCGATTTCCCGTCTTGATTCTTACTTCGAAGGCGTCGGTGGATGACCGCGTCCGCGGGCTCGATTCGGGTGCTGACGACTATCTGACCAAGCCATTCGCCTTTCCGGAACTTCTGGCTCGCATACGCGCACTGCAGCGCCGGGCAAATCCCGATTCCCCATCCACTCTTCAACTCGCCGATCTCAAGATGGATACCAGGGGACATACGGCTGTTCGCGGCAATCTATCTCTTGATCTGACTGGTCGAGAATTCGAATTGCTGGAGTACCTTCTGGTGAATCGCGGAACCGTTGTCTCCCGGGAGATGGTGGCCCGCGATGTGTGGAAAACCACCGTTCGCTATACATCTTTGGATAACGTGATCGATGTTCACATTGCGCGCATCCGCCGCAAGATCGACGATCCGTTCGCCGTGAAACTCCTTCACACCGTTCGCGGAGTCGGCTTTGTACTGCGAAGCATGCAGGAGGAGTAGGTGCGGATCCGGCCCACCAATATTCGAACCCGCCTGACGCTGTGGTATATCGGGATTTTCAGCCTGGTGATCGCGATTTATGTGTGTGCGGCATGCGCGATTCAGTACTGGGCGCTCAACGATCAGCTCTACCATGACGAAGTGCAGGACATGGAAACGGTGGAAGGTTTGCTCTATTTCAATTCCCAAGGCAGTCTGCTCCTCAACGAGGACTATCACAGCCACCGCCGGGACCGGCTCCTGGTGGAACGGTACATGGAGGTCCTTGACCCCGGGGGCCTGGTGCTTTTTCGCAATTCGAAGCTGGACGGGTACGATCTCGGCGGAGCGCCAATGCCGCAAGAGGCCATGGTCAGCCATTTCGCGCGGCGATTCCGATTGCCGGACGGAACTCACGTTCTTGCGGTTAGCCACTTCCATCCCGTGCAGCACCAACGAGTCCTTATCCGAATCGCATACAGCACCGAGCCCCTTAGAGTCCGGGTTCTGGAGACACTGGCTTTTCTTCTGCTGGCCCTGCCGTTGGCCCTGGTGGCCGCGGGAATCGCCGGGTATCGCGTTGCCGGAAAGGCGCTCACCCCGCTTTCCGACATGGCCACGCTCACTGAGCAGATCACCGCAACTCGATTGAACAGCCGCATCCCGGTGGAGAATCCCGAAGATGAATTTGGCCACATGGCGCGAGTGCTGAACGGCCTTCTGGGGCGGCTTGAGGAATCATTTCAGAAACTGCAGCGATTCACGTCGGACGTGTCTCACGAGTTGCGCACTCCGATGACCTCCATTCGCAGCGTGGGAGAAGTCGGGCTGCAGAGGAATCAGAGCGTAGAAGAGTACAAGGACATCATCGGAAGCATGCTGGAGGAGGTTGCCCGGTTGACCTCGATGATCGACACTCTTTTTACCATCAGCCAGGCGGATGCCGGCGCCATCCAACTGCATCGCACAGTTTTCCCCATCATGGAGGTTGTGGAGGAGTCGGTGGGATTGGTTGGCGTCCTTGCCGAGGAGAAAAAGCAGAGCATTGTGGTAACCGGCGACGGCGGTTTGCTGGTCTCTGCTGACCGCGGGTTTCTCAGGATGGCGGTGATGAATCTGCTCGATAACGCCGTGAAGTACTCCGCGGCGAGCACGTCGATACAGGTTCAATTGGAGCTCCTCAACGGCAAGGGCCCGGAGTCCAGGCAGCTGAATCTGGTCATCAAAGATGAAGGGCCGGGAATTCCTCCCGCGGAGGCGGATCGCGTTTTCGATCGATTTTATCGGCTTGACGAATCGCGCGCGAGAGAGACCGGCGGAGCAGGCCTCGGCCTGGCGATCGCCAAGTGGTCGATTGAGGCCCACGGCGGCGCGATTCTGCTCGACTCATCTCCGGGCAAAGGTTCCGCGTTCAACATCCGCTTGCCGGCAGCTTGATCCTCTCTCCTTTGCATGCCTCGACATGAAATCATTCGGGTTCATGTCAACTCCAATGTCCAGCAGTTCGCCGGTCGCCGGCACTCGATACACCGGCGTCTCATTCCCAACCAGGGCCAGGACCTCCCGCGGATGGAGAGGGCGCTGCAGAAACTCGAACCCGAGTCGACAAATTCTTTCATAAAGGTCGCTGCGCAATGGAGAGGCGGTAAACAGAATGATCCTGCATTCCGGATGCGATTCACGAAATCGCAGTGCCGTTTGAATCCCGTCCATCTTCTCCATCCGAACATCACTGAGAACTACGTTGGGACGGAACCAGATCGCATCGACCAGCGCGGACTCGCCATCGTAGTGCGCTTTGGCCTCATATCCATGCAGCTTCAGAATCTCGACGAGGGTATCGGCAATGATGCGCTCGTCGTCGATCACTGCGACCCTGGTTCTCGCTTTCGAATGATTCATCTGACCTCCGGTCCATGCGTCCCTCTGGTGCGGAATCCATTGCCACCCAAAACCTGCGGGATGGCAAGGTCCTTCTCCCGGATCGCTCGCGACAATCGGAAGACCTGAAACTTGCTGCTTCCGCCAGGAAAAAGCACTGGAGGGTGTTGGTGGGAGGGGAACCTAGAACCATCTTGCCATGAAGCATCCTGAAGAGAACCTGAAGTTCTTCTGACGTTTTTTGGCAAGCTCGACGGCGCCCGTCCGATTCCGGGCGAGCGACGGCGTCGATGAGGATCACCTCGCAGGCAGGAAGCCGCGGCCCGGAATTGGGTTCGGACCGCGGCTCGAGGATTCAGCCGATGGTTCCCTCGAGGGCCGCCACCGCCCGATCATGGTGTTCTTCGGTGTACCAGACGGGAGAATAATCCTCCAGCAATTCGAAAAGCTCTCGCAACACGGTGGCCGGGTCCAATGCGGGCAAGGCGGCGCGGTTGCCCGTCAACGTGGACGTATAGTCGGCGCTCAAAGAATTGGCAGGAATCATGGAACTCTGCCGGGGGAGTCGCAGAGTCAGGTGAAACACCTCTGCCGGGGCTTCCGCAGAGTCGTCCGCATTCATCCCCTGGTTCGGAACAAGATGAATCGAACGGTGTTGCTGTAACGGTTCTCGCCTCGCATTTCCCATGTTCCCCTCCGCTATCAAAATCAGAAACGCTGGGTGCCCACGGTCCCGTTTTTGGGACCTGGGAACCTCGAGCATCATCGCCCACTTCAGCCGCCAACCCGGCGACGTCACCTCAAAGCGTCACCAGCCTCCCGGACGGCTCCCCCTGGCAGATCATGGCCGGCTCACTGGCCTCGCGCGGCTTCCAGTTCTTCGGCTGGTAGATGCAGCAGGGCTCCTGCGCCAGCGGATCGCCGGTCAGCGCATACGCCCGCGCCCGCGACCCGCCGCAGATCTCCTTGTACTCGCACGCGCCGCACTTGCCTTCCAGGCGGCTGGTGTCGCGCAGCGCCTTGAAGATGGGCGCATTGCGATAGATTTCCGCCAGCGGCGTCTCGCGGATGTTGCCCGCGTGCAGAGGCAGGAACCCGCTGGGATAGACATTGCCGACGTGGGAGATAAACATGAATCCCTTGCCGTCGTTCACCCGGCGCGTGGCCCATCCCCGATTACGCGCCTCCGGGTCGGCGGTCGGCGCGCCCGGCTCATACTCTGCGACAGCCGCAGCATGCGGATGCCCGCCCCCAGGCCCTTGCCCCATCGTGCCAGGCAGCACTCGTTTCTCCTGCAGGTTGTGCTGCAGCAGGTAGCGGCGATAGTGCATCGCCTCGGTGGTCTTAATCTGAAAGCTCACCCGGTGCGACAGCTCGTAAATCTTCCCGAACACCTGCTCGAATTCCTCGCCCGATAGCAGATCGGCCTGCTGACCCCGCCCCACCGGGACCAAGAAGAACACGTTCCACATCACGATCCGCTGCTTTTCGAACAGGGCGCAGAGGTTATCCAGGTCGTGGGCGTTGTGGCGGCTGATGGTCGAATGCACCTGGATCGGCAGGCCAGCCTCGTTGGCCCATTCAATGGCCTGGATGGTCCGCGCCCACGCCCCGGACAGGCCGCGGAACTTGTCATGAATCTCCGGTGACGAGCCGTCCAGCGAGATGCCAAGCCGCACCACGCCCGCCTCTTTCAGCTTGAAAATGGCTTCCCGCGTCAGCAGCGGTGTGGCGCTCGGGGTTACCGCGATCTTCACATTTTTCTCCGCCCCGTAGCGGATCAGCTCGTACAAGTCGGGCCTTTTCAGCGGGTCGCCGCCGGTAAAGATGAAGATCGGAACCTGCATCGCCGAGATCTGGTCGATCAGTTCCTTGCCTTCCTGGGTGCTGAGCTGTTCAGGATGCGCGATCGGCTGGGCAGCCGCACGGCAATGCTTGCAGGCCAGGTCACAGGATTGGGTAACTTCCCAGATGGCCAGAAATGGGGTCTCGTCGAAGTTCAACCCGCCGCGGGCGGGTATGTTATGCATCGGTTGCATGGCGGCCTCCGTTCCATCGCGGCCACCGGCCCGGAAAAGGACAGTGCAAGGGGGAAGGGCCGCGATCCACCATCAGAAAAGCAGGACTCGGGCCCCGTACGCTGTGATTAGCGTCACCTTTACGAAGATTTACCGCTCCTCCAATTGAAAATCGTGCTATTTTCAAGCCAAAGGCAACGCTTTCGAAAGATGTTGCTTCTTAGCTTGGTTGCAATCCCCCTACTAGAGTGATCTAGATCACCACGAAAAGTGCCTTTCATCACTGTTAACTCGTTGCTAGAACTGCCACGCTCTTCTTCTCCGGACCGCCAGGAGGTGTCCCGTGACGACCGCCTTGAAGCCGGGATGGAGCAAGCCCACGACCATCCTCTTCGCCTCCGAAATTCCCGCCAATGAGGTGGCTTTTGCCTTCGCACTGGCCCAGGCCACAGAGTTTGGCGCCGACCTGATCCTATTCCATGCCTATGACACGCTTGTGGTTTCGTCGTCCGAGACGTCGGGCATTCGTTATTACGACTATGCCGCCGCCGCGCGAACCGAAATGAAGCATCTTGAACCCCTGGCCGAGCGCGCCCGCGCCGCCGGGCTCCGTTGTGAAGTCGTCGTACGGCCGGGTTTGCCCGCCGACCAGATCCTCTCCTATATCCAGGAAAGAGAAATCGACCGCGTCGTCATGGGTACCCATTCGCCCGGGCCTATCGGCAAATTGCTGGTGGGATCGGTCGCCGAGGCAGTGCTGCGCCGCGCCGGCATTCCCGTCTATATTGTCGGCCCCGAAACGGTGGACGGCAGCTACCGCCAACACTCCACCGACACCATCCTCTGCGCGCTCAGCCTCCTCGATACCAGCCACGTTGTCGCCGCCTTCGCGGCCGAACTGGCCGCCCAGCACAGCGCTCGCCTGGTTCTGCAGCACGTCATCAAGCCCCAGGAAGCGCGCGATGTGCTGGCGGGCCGTACCATCGCCGATCTCGAAAACGACCTGCTCCAGCTGGTCCCCGGGGAGTTCGAAGGAAGAATCCAGGTTCAGGCCATCGTGGTTCCGGGCGATCCGACCGAGGAGCTGCTCTACCAGGCGCGCGCCCAGCAGGCCGACCTGGTGGTGCTCGGTGCCCAGGGAGCTTCCGCATTTGCGGCCATCACCCGCCATGGAGTGGTTTACAAGTTGCTCGCCCACTCCCACGTCCCGGTCCTCACCCTCTCGCCGGTCATCCTCGCCCAGTGCGGGGCCACCGGAGAACGGCCCACCGCCGTCGAAAGTTTTCTCGCGGGCGTCTTTTAGGTAGCCAAATCTGATGCACCTTTGCGCGGGGCTTCGGCCCCGCGTTTTTTTTGCGTCGCTCCGTCCTTGGCAGGTAAGCGTTTCCGCACCAATCGAGCTTGACGAGAGACGGATGGGCGGATAATCTCAGGCTTCGGAAATAACACTTTGCAAATCCACGCTGTACGCTCTGCGAGGACCCACTCGTGCGGCCATGCCCAGGGGCGTTCTTATCGCGTCGGGGAGAATCAACAGTCGCCATCGAGGCAATGGCAGGTACTTGGTAGCCGGACAGTCAAGACCAGGTCGCAGGTAACCCTTAACCAGGAGGCGCGCTATGGGCTCATGGTCCGTAATGTCGGTTACTTGCCGGCACTCGCAGCTGAACACCACCGTCCACTTCGGCACGGATTGGTATGTGACGTACAAGATCAAGTACACTCCCACCGCCTCGCGAATCATGAAAGATAACTTTGTCGAGCCGCCGAGGATGGCGTGGGACGAGGTCATCCTGTTTATCGACACCGCCAAAGGGGAGTTCTGGCAGTTCGCCGGCAACCTCTACACGCAGAAACCGGATAGCCCGACGATGGCGGTGTGGGCGCAACGCTACTTCCGCGCCTACCTCAACGCACACAAGTTGCCCGACCCGGACTCCCGCTCGAAAGGGCACTCCAAGCTTTTCGACCTCAATGGATCCCCGGTTGCCGGCGCGACCCTGGGCACGCACCACGGCGGACAAGCGCAAAACAAGGCGGTTCAGGAATATCTGCGAGCCCGCGGCGGAATCCTGGAGATTGAAGTGCACGACATCCCGGCGTTGCTCAAGCCGGGTCCCGGAAAGGTATCGCAAAAGGAACGTGTCCTTTCGTTCAACTGCGGTGTCACCGGACTGGGGCCGCGCGTCCAGGCGTGGCAGCACCTCAAGATGGATTCGAACCTGCCCGAGTCGAGCTGGACCTACAACTTCCAGCTGAACGGCAACCCTCCCGGCGTGAAAACGACAGGATTGAAGACCGTCCCCGATCCAACCCCCAAAGGCGATCTGCTGCCTACCGATGGCATCTGGTAAGGCCGCAGCGTTCGCACAACCAACACAAGGCGGTGGTCCTGCCAATGCAGGGTTGTCTTTGCGCTCACGCCCGGCGGAGTGAACTCTTCATAGGCGGGGGTGACGCTCTACAGCTTTGGGTATATCAAGAATGGAAATGGGGATGTTTCACGGCCTGGCAATGGATTCCCTGGGAAATCTCTACGGTGTCGAGCGGTCTTAGGTACAAACGGAAACGGTATGGTGTTCAGCATAACCCCGTAGCCGGGTGCCCCGGGGCCCGATGTTGGGACTTGGGAACCACCTACCTTCCGCAGAGATTGGCCTCGCATTTTCGTGTCCAAAAAACAACAACGACCCGGGAATCCTCCCGAGCCGTTGCCGGTGATCTGTTGGGATTGGACTAAGGCCATCGCGCGGACGCGAGAGCCAAAGACCCGGCGGTTTGAATCGCAGCCGCTGGGGTTTTCTTTTGGTCCGGGGCGCGATGCCCTAGGCCTCAGTCACCTCACGTAAGAAACTACTACAACTGTCATTCTGCATTCGCTGGATCAACCTCCTTTCCCGTGTACTTCCACCCTAAAACGGACTGCGGAAATTCGTCAAGCAGTCCGTTTGCTGCGGCGCAACGAGGGGCGGTTCCGGCGAAAGCATTTGTGGTTTGTCCCGGAGATTGGCGATGATCTTTTGTCCTGTGATCGGAACTCCATGTGGTTCTTCGGCCCCCGCCGGGGCTGGATCTCCGGCATCGACCGGCATTCCCCAGGCTTGCGCCTGAGGCTACTATCTGGTGCCCGCGTCGCGGGCTTGACGCCGGTACTGGATTAGCCGTCGAAACTTACGACGAACGCCATTACGAAGCTCAAAACGAAGATGGAATTTACTCCGTGCGCAAGGCCTGCATCGGTTCCACCGAAGCCGCGCGGCGCGCCGGCGCAAACGCCGCGAACGCCGAAACCAGCATCAGTACGGCAACGGCCACGAGGAATGCCAGCGGATCGAACGGAGAAATCTCATACAGCATCGCCTTGAGCGGACGGACGGCCAGTAGGGTCAAGGGAATGCCCGCGGCCAGCCCGAAGCCCAGCACCCACAGGCTCTCGCGCATCACCATGGCCAGCACCTGGCCGCGGCTGGCGCCCAGCGCCATGCGAATGCCGATCTCCGTCCGGCGCCGATTGACCCGGAACGAATGCGTTCCATAGAGCCCGGTGGCCACCAGCAGGGCCGCCAGCACGCCGAAGAACCCGCCCAGCGCCGCGAACATCCGCTGCTGCTCGAACGACTTGTCAAACTGCGCCCGCTGCGTCATGGGTTGTTCCAGGGGGACAGTGGGATACATCTCGGCGACGACTTTGCGTAGTTCGGGCAGCAGCGCCATGGCATCGCCGCGGGTGCGCACTTCAATATGCATGGTGGCCAGCGACGGAGATTGCATGGCCGCGTACCAGGCCATGGGAATGGGTTTCTCGTCCACGCTGGTGTATTTGCTGTCGCGGACCACGCCCACGATGGTCTTCTTGAAATCCTCCGACCCGATCACATGGCCGATGGGATTGGTGTTGGCGAGAAGCCTTTTCACGAATGTCTCGTTGACCATGGCGACCGGCCGCGCATCCGGCGTATCGGCCTCGGTCACGTCCCGCCCGGCCAGGACCGGAATCCCCATGGTGTGAAAGTAGTCCGGCCCCACATCCACGGAGCGAAGCAGCACGCCCTGCTGGGCCACTCCATCCAGGGTCAGGTAATTGTTGTCCGACCAGCCCGACCCCGGCCGGTATCGCACCATCGAAACCGATTCGACGCCCGGCACCTGCTTCACCCGCTCGAGCAGGCGACGGTAGAAAATGCGCCCGTCCGCGTTGCCTTGCGGCGTGACGCTGAAGACCAGCAGACCTTCGGTCTCCATGCCCAGATTCTGGGTGGCATAGTTGCGCAGGGTGCGGAGCAACAACCCTGCGGCCATCAGCAATACCAGGCAGATGGCGACCTGGGCCGACAACAGCACGCGGCTGGTGACCACGCGGTGCCGTCCTGCGGTGGCTTGCGACGACGTGGACCGCAACACCCCGGCCACCGGCGCCCGCATGGCGCTCCACAGCGGAACCAGGCCGAAAACCAGCGCGGCCACAACCGAGACGCCCAGCGTGAAAAGAAGGACCGCGCCATCCGGACTGAGTCCGGTCTCAATCTCTGACCACGACGCCAGCAGCCGTGTCGCCATCAAGGCAAACATCCACCCCAGCCCGGCGCCCGCGCTCACCAGCAGCAGGCTCTCGCATAACAACTGCCGGAAAATGTTTCCCTGACCGGCGCCGATGGCCATGCGCAGGCTGAACTCGTGCTCGCGAGCCGTGTTCCGGGCCTGCACCATCATGGCGACATTGGTGCACGCGATCAGCAGCACCAGCCCGACCAGACCCATCAGGATCCCCACCGGCGTGCCATAGGACTGGCTGTAGCCGCCGATTCCCCGCGCCGGAGCGAAATCAACCAAGGGCTTCCACACCGTCGGATCGAAGGTGCCCACGCTTTGCGTGACCACCGCGGTCAGGCTGCCGGCGAGCGCCTGTTGCGCTCGCGCCGGCGCCACGTCCGGACGCAGGCGCGCCATCATGCGGAAGCACCACCATTTGGGCGAGCCATACAACGTATCGAAGCTCGCCGGCTGGCCCCAGGCGTTCAACTCGGGCCGGTTCTGCAACGGAATCCAGAAGTCTGCCGACATTCCCGGTTCGACGCCCTTGAACCCATGGGCGGCGATGCCCACCACGGTGAAGGGGAGGCCCTTGATGTAAATGGTCTGGCCGACGATTTCCGGATCGCGGGCAAAGCTCCGCGTCCAGTAGTCGTAGCTGAGAACCACGATCGGGGCATGACTGGTCTCATCTGCCAGGGCGAATCCCCGGCCCCGCGCCATGCGCACACTGAGGCTGGAGAAAAAATTTCCGCTGACTTCTTCGCCTTCGGCCGACTCGGGCAGTTCTCCGTGCCGCACCGCCACGCTGCCGTCGAAGCTGAGGGGCACATAACCGATGAGGTCTTCAAAAACGTCGCCGCGCTGCCGGAGAGCTTCAAAGACGGGGACAGAGAAGGAGGTATTCGGGTCGCCCGTGTTGCCGGCTCCCGGTGGCTGCGACTCGCCCTGCGCCATGCGGAGGTAATACAGACCATGCGGTCGCGCCACGGGGAGCAGTTGCATCAGTACCGCGTTCATGACACTGAAGACGGCGGTGTTGGCACCGATGCCGAGTGCGAGTATCAGCACCACCACTGTCGAAAACACGGGCGCCCTGCGCAACTGGCGCAAGGCGTAACGCAGGTCCCCTACGATGGATCGCATCCTCAACCTCCGGGGCAGACCGTTTCCCAAGGGATGGGAAGCACGCCGTATTCCACCCGCACCGTCGCCACAACTGCCTTTGTTTAAAGGCGTATCCAGCCGGAGACAGGCTTCTTTCGCCGGCGGCTTTCGTTGCGAAATGAACGGCCGTGTTCGAAAGTGAACAGGCTCCGGTCGCGCCCGCCCCGTAGTAACCGAATGGATTCCCGCGCGCGTCCGCGGCTCCGCGGGAGCCTAAACTTGGTTCACTTTGCATGGCCGGGAGGGCGGCGGAAGATGGCGATCAAACCTTTGGTTGTGGCGCTCGGAGCGATCCTGGCGGGTGGAAGTCTGAGCGCGCCGCAGAGCGTGTGGCAGCCATCGCATGGGCACTCGCAGGTTCCGATATGGCCGGGAGCGGTCCCCGATCCGCATCCGGTGAAAGGGCCGGAGACGGTGGAAGCCGATCCGAAGGCGTTGATCGGCGGCAAAACCACGACCGGGGTGTCGAATGTGACCCGGCCGACGATGACCGTGTATCCAGCAACGGGAAAGAACACCGGCGCGGCGGTGGTCGTGTTTCCGGGCGGCGGCTACCAGATGCTGGCCATCGACCTGGAAGGATCGGAGGTGTGCGACTGGCTTACGCCGCTGGGAATCACGTGTGTCCTGTTGAAGTATCGCGTGACCGACACGGGAGACTACCCGAAATCCGGGCCCTGGCCGGAATCGCCGATGGCTCTTCAGGATGCGCAGAGGACCGTCGGCCTGGTGCGCTTCCATGCGGCGGAGTGGCACATCGACCCGCACAAAATCGGCGTGCTCGGGTTCTCCGCCGGCGGGCATCTATCCGCGGCGATCAGCAACCACTTCGACAAACGCGTGTACGCGCCGATCGATGCGGCCGACAAGGAGAGCTGCCGACCGGATTTCGCGGTGTCGGTTTATCCGGGCCACCTGTCCCGTTCCGCCGCCGAATCGGATGCCGGCGCAGGCGCGAAGAAATACCCGCTCCCTCCGCGCGACCCGCTTTCCGTGGTGAACAAAAACCTCGGGCTGAATCCCGATCTCCATGTCACCCGGCAGACGCCACCAACGTTTTTGTTACAGGCCGAAGACGACCACGTCGACAGTGTGTACGACTCGCTGAGCTACTACATTGCGCTGGAGAAAGCCGGCGTTCCGGCGGAGATGCATCTCTACCCGCAGGGCGGACATGCCTTCGGGCTGCGGCGGACAAAACTCCCCATCACCGCATGGCCGCGGCTTGTCGAGACGTGGCTTGAGTCGATTGGGATGATCTCGCCGTAGCATGGTGATGACACGTAGATTCGGGCATGCTTTGCAATTGGGCCAGAGTTTCATAAAGCACGTTTCACCCTGCTGAGTCTCCTACCTGTGACGGGCACATGGGCTTCGGCCGCAGAGCTCTCCGGTGATCCCCTTGCCCTCGGTAATGTTGTAGATCCGGTCCACGTCCGGCAGCTTGACCGTCTCCTTCGCGCCCGAAGGCCAGTGAATCTCCGCCGTGCCCGCATCGGTAGCGTCGCCCAGCCCGAAGTGCGGCCGCTGGTCGTTGGAGGAAATGAAGCTCCCTCCGCTCATCACATCTTCGCGCTGCCGGATGCCGTTGGCCTTCAGGTAAACGGTTGCGCCGACTGCATCGCGCGGGCTCTTCTGCCCGCCGACCAGCTTCAACTCCACCCAGTGATGGCGGTCGGGATTCACATTCTTCAGCAGCACTGCCGGCCCATCGATGGGGTTGATCACAACGTCGATTTTGCCGTTATTGAACAGATCGCCAAACGCGGCGCCGCGGCCCGATGTCAATACCGCCAATCCCGAGCCTTTCACCGGTGCGACGTACTCGAATTTCCCGTTGTGCAGGTTGCGGTAGAGCAGCGGCCGTTCGGCAAAGGTGGTGCCCCAGTCATGCTGGTCCACCTGCGGATACACGTGGCCGTTGATCATCATGATGTCTTTCCAGCCGTCGTTGTCGAAGTCGAGGAAGCCGTCGCCCCAGCCCACAAACGGAATCGCCGCCTGCGTGATGCCTGCCTGGTCCGCCACATCGGTGAAATCGGCCGGCCCATCGGCGTGGTACAACGCCTTGAAGTCGTCGGAAAAATCGGTCACCAGCAGATCGAGCAGGCCGTCGTTATCGAAGTCGCCCACAGCCAGGCCCATCGAGGCAATCTCGCGCCCATCCTTGTTCAGCGCGAATCCGGACACATAGCTCTGGTTCTCGAAGGTTCCGTCGCCCTTGTTGATGTAGAGGTAGTTGGGGTTGGAGTCATTGGCCACCAGCAGGTCCACTTTGCCGTCGTTGTTCACATCGGCAAAGATCGCCGTGAACCCGTAGTACGCGCTCGCGTCCGCAACGCCGGCCTTCCCACTTACGTCGGTAAATGTTCCGTCGCCGTTGTTATGGAAAAGGTGGTCTGGCTCGCCCTTCAGCCCGCGCGGGCCGCACATCACCGGCACTCCATGCAACTGGCAGAAGGCAAAGGCCACTAAGCCGTTCTCGGCCGTGGGCTGATGATCGAGATCGTAGTGCACGTATCCCGACACGAAAAGGTCCAGCCTGCCGTCGCCGTCGTAGTCGCCCCAGGTGGCGCCATCGGACCAGTTGCCCAGCGCCACTCCGGCCTTCTCCGCCACGTCGGTAAACGTACCGTCGTGGTTGTTGTGGTAAAGGCGGTTCTTGCCGAAGTTGCAGACGAAAATGTCGGGCCAGCCGTCGTTGTCGTAGTCCCCGATCGCCACGCCGAAGCCCCAGCGGTCGTTGGTCACTCCCGCCTTTGCCGCCACGTCGGTAAACGTACCGTCGTGGTTGTTGTGAAACAGCGCGGCGTGGGGTGGCCTGGTCTTTCCGCTCAGCGCATCGTAGGTGGAGCCGTTCACAAGATAGATGTCGAGCCAGCCATCGTTGTCGTAGTCGATCAGACCCACGCCCGACCCATCCGTCTCCAGGATGTATTTCTTCTGGGGCGTGCCCATCAGATGGCGCCAGGACGCGAGCCCCGACGCCTTGCTCGCATCCTGGAAGACGACCGTTCCATGGTCCACGAATCCACCCGCCGTGATGGGCCGCTTCTGGGCGTCGTATATCGGCGCGAATGTGCCCGCAGAGGAAATGCCCCCGGTCATTCCGCTCGCGGGTGGCTGGGGCTTCTGCGCCTGCTGTGCCGGTGCCGATGATGGGACGGATTGTCCCACGGCGATTGCGGCCACGAATCCGAACTGCAGTACAAGGGTGCAGGTCCGCTTTAAATGCGGGTCCCTCGACTGCGCCGTGCTGCGCCCGGCTCCGCTCAGGATGACGGCATTTTTTATCAGGGATTTCACTTCACAGTCATGGCCGGCTGGAAGCAGCGCACTCTTTTCCGCTGCACAGCGCTCCGGCGATCCCCTTGCCCTCTTCGATGGTGTAGATCCTGTCTACTGCCGGCAGCTTGACGTTCTCCACTTTGCCGGAAGGCCAGTGAATCTCGGCCGTACCAGGATCCGTCGCATCGCCGAGCCCGAAATGCGGCCGCCCGTCATTGGTCCCGATGTAGCTTCCGCTGGCCAGCACATCCTGGCGCATGCGCATACCGTTGGCCTTCAGGTACACGGTGGCGCAGGTGGCGTCCCGCGGACTCTTCGGACCACCGACGAGCTTCATTTCTACCCAATGATGATGGTCAGGATTCACGTTCTTCAAGAGCAACGGCGGCCCGTCGACGGGATTGATGATCACGTCGATCTTGCCGTCATTGAACAGGTCGCCAAACGCCGCCCCGCGTCCCGGAACTACTGCGGCCAGCCCGGTGCCCTTCACCGGCTTGATGTACTCGAATCCGCGCTCCTTGCTCTGCGCCGCGTTCTTCGCCGTTGCGCCGGCAGGAGCGATCGCCGAAAACGGTACATTGTGAAACAGCAGTGGCCGCTCGGCGAATGTCGTCCCCCAGTCATGCTGGTCCACCTGCGGATAGACGTGCCCGTTCACCTCGAAAAGATCGAGCCATCCGTCGTTGTCATAGTCGAGAAATCCGTCGCCCCAGCCCACAAACGGAATCGTCGTCTGCGCAATGCCCGCCTTGTAGCTCAGGTCGGTGAAGCTCACGTCCCCGTCGTTGTGGAAGAGCACCTTGTAGTCGTCGCCGAAGTCGGTCACAAAGAAATCGATCAGACCGCTGTTTTCGTAGTCGCCGGCGGCGATGCCCATCGACGCAATCTCGCGCCCATCTTTGTTCAGCGCGAATCCGGACACGTAGCTCTGGTCGTCGAACGTCCCATTGCCCTTGTTGATGTAGAGAAAGTTGGGCTCCGAGTCGTTGCCCACCACCAGGTCCGGCTTGCCGTCGCCATTGATGTCGACAAAGATGGCCGTGAACCCGTAATAGCGGTCCTTGTCCTCCACGCCGGCCTTGGCCGTCACATCGGTAAACTTCCCGTTGCCGTTGTTGTGGAACAGGTGATCCGGCTCTCCCCGGAGTCCGCGCGGGCCGCAGTTCACCGAAGCTCCGCGGTACTGACAGTTGGCGTACCCCACGGCCTTGGTTCCCGCGATCGGCAGGTTGTCGCGGTCGAAGTGCACATATCCGGTCACGTACAGGTCGAGCAGGCCGTCGCCATCGTAATCGCCCCAGGCCGATCCCGGCGACCAGTTTCCCAACTCGACGCCGGCCTCCTTCGCCTTATCGGTAAAGGTGCCGTCGTGGTTGTTGTGATACAGCCGGTTCTCGCCGTAGTTGCCCACATAGAGATCGGGCCAGCCGTCGTTGTCGTAATCGGCCACCGAGCAGCCATAACCCCAGCGATCGTTCTGCACGCCGGCCTTGGCGCTCACGTCGGTGAATGTGCCGTCGTGGTTGTTCCGAAAAAGGGCGGCGTGCGGAGGCTCTTCCTTCCCGTCCAGAGAGTTGAAGGTCGCACCATTCACCAGGTAGATATCCAGCCATCCGTCGTTGTCGTAATCGATCAGGCACACGCCCGAGCCGTTCGTCTCGAGAATGAAGTCCTTCTTCGGGACCCCCATCTTGTGAATCCATCCCGAGAGGCCGGCCTGCCTGGTGATGTCCTGAAACACCACCGGTCCACTGTCGACGAAGCCGCCCGCAGTAATGGCGCGATGCTGCTCGTCGTACTGAGCCGGAGCGGCTACCCCGCCGGCGATGCCGCTCATCCCGCCTTGCTGTTCAGGCTTGGCCGGCGCCTGGCCGCCCGGGGCCGGCTGCTGTGCCGACGAATTGAAAGGAATCAGCAGAGCCCCGATCAAGGCCCCACAAATCAATGTACGCACACCCAATCGACGGCTTTCCCCCACCGTTCGAAGTGTATCGTATGCTCCGGCTCTTCCTTTAAGGGCGGCCGGCCGGGCGTTTGGGTCCTGTAACCGGAGTACCCAGGGCCCCGCTCGTGAGACTCAACAGCTCCCGCCTACATTTAACCTAATAGGCAGATGCCTTCGTCCCCACCCGAAAAGCCGCTCCGCCGCGGCCTGGAATCCTTTGCTTCCCGCGATTTCCGGCGTTACCAGCTCGCCCGCGTCACTGTCATCCTGGGCGCGGAGGCGCAATCAGTGGCCGTGGCCTGGCAGGTCTATTCCATGACCCACCGTGCCCTCGACCTGGGCTATACCGGACTCGCGCTCTTTCTCCCCGGCCTGCTTTTTCTCCTTCCCGCGGGCCATGTGGCCGACCGGTTCGATCGCCGCCGGATCATCCTGCTGTGCTACAGCCTTCAGGTGCTGTGCACCGCCGCACTGCTGGCGCTCACCCGCACGGGTTTGCACACCGTTTTGCCCATCTACGGCGTCCTGCTCCTCATTGGCACGGGCAGGGCATTCTCGGGACCGGCCAGTTCCGCCCTCATTCCGCACCTTGTCCCGGAGAAACACTTCGTCAACGCCATCACCTGGGGCGGCGCGATCTTTCAGTTCGCCAACACCGTCGGTCCGGCGCTGGGAGGCGTGCTCTTCACACTCCCCCTGACGCAGCTGATTCCCGATACGAAGCTCGAAGGCGCCGGTATCGTCTATGTCTTTACCCTCGGCAGCCTGGGCTGGTTCCTGATCCTGGTCGGCAGCCTCAAAGTGCGGCCCGGACGCATGGAACATCGCGCCGCTTCGCTCAAGGTGGTTCTGGCCGGTTTCCGTTACGTGTTCCACATGCCCATGCTGCTGGGCTCGTTCTCCCTGGACCTGTTTGTCGTGCTGCTCGGCGGCGCGGTGGCACTGATGCCCATTTTTGCCCAGGACATCCTGCATACCGGTCCCCGGGGCCTGGGCATGTTGCGCGCGGCGCCGGCGGTCGGCGCCCTCTGCATGTCGCTGGTCATGGCGCGCTTCCCGCTCCGCCGCAACGCCGGAGTGCGCCTGTTTGTCTGCGTGGCCATTTTCGGCGCGGCCACGGTCGTCTTCGGGGCTTCGCGGAATCTGTGGCTGTCGCTCGCTTCCCTGGCCATCACCGGCGCAGCCGACATGATCAGCGTGATCATTCGCGGCTCGCTGCTGCAACTGGCCACTCCGTCGCAGATGCGTGGCCGGGTCAGCGCTGTGAACTCGCTGTTCGTGGGCGCGTCGAATGAATTGGGCGAATTCGAAAGCGGCGTGACCGCCCATTGGTGGGGCGCCGTGCGCGCCACCGTGTATGGCGGCATCGGCGCTCTGGCGGTTGCAGGCTTATGGTCAGTGCTGTTTCCCCAACTTCGACAGGCGGACGAGTTGACTGCCGCCGCCCTGCTCGGCCAGTCCAAACCAGGACCGGAACCCGCCCCCGAAGCAGCTACGCTGACATAAAGAAGCAGTTCGTAGTTCGCAGTTCACAGGTGTCCTCGCATATCGAGCGGCAGCGCTGCAACCTAAACTGGGAATCGGGAAACTCAGAACTAAGAACTGTGAACTGACTCATGAAAACCTGGCAGAAGTTTCTCATCATCACACTTGTCACACTGGCCGCCGGCGGCACCTATCTCCTTGTCGTCTGGCGGCACCGGCAGAACCCTGGCGTCACCGGCGGGCAAACGCCCGAGCAGCACCTTTCCGCCGACGATGTAGCTGTTGTGCGCATGGAATTCCCCATGCATTTTGACGATGTAAAGCAACTCGAAGGCAAGAGCGTCTGGATGAAAAACGGCTACTCGATGCCGTACTACCCGTTTGCGGGAGGGCGGATCGAATTCGCCAGACCGGCCGGCCTGATTCCGGCGGCGCAGCGCCTGGATATCAAGAAGGCGATCAAAGCCGCCGCTCCCGCCAGTACGCATGACAATATCGAGCACGGCGACCGGCAAGTGCTGGTGGTGTTCACGCTGCCGCAGCAAACGGATAGCTATGCGACGCCGGTCGGATTCGTGCTGGGCGCCGACGAGCATTATTACTCCGACCTACTCTTCTACTATGACGATCCGCACACCATCTATTCCAACTGGCCGAAAGAAACATGGGCGGATATCGACGCACACCAGGTAAAGCCCGGCATGAGCGAACTCGAAACCCGCATGGCCATCGGAATGAAGGCGAACTCCGACGGGCAGATCGAAGGCAGCCGCACGGTGGATTATGACGTCAACGGAAAGCACATCGTGGTGACCTATCACGACAATCACGCAACGCGCATCCAAAGCCAATAACGGCGGCTGGGGTGTATCCTTATCCGCGCCTTGAGGGTAAGTTGCGTGAACCAACTGGAGTGGTGTAAGCGGCGTCTTCCGGTCGGTATTCTGAATGCCGTCCTTGTCTTCTCATATACGTCGATCGGTGTCTGCCAGAATCCGATGCCGGCCGCAGGAGACAAGCACTTTTGTGAATGGTGGCACGCAAAAATCGGGCCCGCAAGCGATCCGACGGCCCCACAACCTTCCCCGTCGAAGAAGTCCGCGTCAGAGAATGCGGGCGTACAACCGGTTCTCGATGAGCTTGACCTTGGCACGGCTGCGCCCGTCGATCCCGACCGCGTCGCTGAGTTGGATGAGGCGACTGTTTTGGCTGCCATCGCATGCCTGCTGCAACTGGAAGAGGATACCCGGCCGGCAAATTTCATGGGAGTCACCTGGTGGGGCGTCTCCCAGATCTTCGACTGGGCCCCGATGAACCTCGCCGCACTCTATTACGCCTCTTACTTATTTACCTGTAACTGGAAGCATGGAAATGCCATTGCCCTGCGTGGGCCGGGAGCCGAAGAACTCGAATCAAAGTACAAGTACCGGACCACGACGCGGGCTATTCACAGAGCCTATGGTTCCTACCGGCACTGGTATCAGGAGCTGAAGGCGATGGGATTGGCGCGCGCAAGGGAGGAGAAGCTCGATCCACTGGCGGGAACCGGCCTCTACTGGTATTAACCAGCCGAAGCTCGCTCCTCTGGAACGAACCAATACCAGAGAGGCCCCCGGCGGACGCGCTTCAGGAACACGCAGTCATGCCACGGTGCCGGTGGAAGCTCACCCGGCGGCAATAGATGCACTCCCAGGGGTAAAACCCCAACCACGACGAGAGCCGCATCTGAAAGAATCCCTGCCGCTCGAACCGGCGCAGATGACGGTTTGCGCCGCAGAACGGACACGCGAATCGCGAGCTGTGAAGAATGGATGTGAGCATATACCGACTCTGCGATCTTCATCGGCAGTTTGCGGAAAGGGTCTATGGTCGCGTTCGGAGATAACCTGCGGAGGAAACCTGCGACTAAACTTCCGGCCTGCTTTGAAGTTATTTAGTCTTATCGACCAAGCACTGAATATCAGCAGCGAGCCAATCTGAAAATCCCACTCTTGTGTCATAAACCGACGGAAGCCAGGGCACGTCCATCTTTAATCAGCTCCTGCCCATATCTTTGAGGAAATATCTTAGCGCTGGAGAAGGTCGATCGGCTCCCTGAAGTCCGTCACGCTGATATGCCTGGCCAAACCGGGATGTTGGCGCTCGACCGCCCGGAACATCTCCCACGCGACGCGGCGATAACTGAAATGGCCGGCCGGGCCCGACCGTAGTTCGCTGATGTACTGCGCCTCGGCGAAATCCATTTTGAACAGGCAGCGGACGCGCGTGGCCAGCGGCAACACGTACAGCGCCGAGCCGGCTGCTTCCGGCGCGGTTCCCTTGGCGATGCGCGCGCTCGCGGCGTGGGCGGCCTCCACGGTGGCCTGGTAGTCGGCCAGCATGCCGGCTTCGGCCAGCAGGTTCACGTCCGCGCCCAGATCGCCGGCCGTCGGCGTCTCATAGCCCAACCGCGCGGTGAACCCCTGCTTGATCTGGGTGGCGCGGCGATGCCGGTGCATGTCGCGGAAGCCGCCGATGTCCATCAGAATGTCGAACCGGAGCGCCGCCCCCGCATGAAAGGCGCGCAGGGCCTCGTCATGCCGCCCGCGGTGCCTCAGGCCCAGTTCGATGATCTCCTCCACGCGGGCAGCCGGAAGCCCCGCGACGATATCCCGCACCTGGCGGTAGGGATGATCACTGGCCCAGTAGATCAGCGTGGCGGCCAGTTCGACTTCCAGGGTCTCCGTACGTTCCACCAGGTCGACCAGCGGCGCCGGCGCGATTGCCGCCCCGGCCAGCAACTCGCGGGCGGCCTGCTCGAGGATGGTCCGGGTTGCCATGAGGTATTGGTTGGCTACCGCGTATTTGACCAGCGTCGGCGCAGTGCGGACCTCACGCGTAAGCAGTCCGGCCGCCTCGGCGGCAAGATTTCCGTCCGGGGCAGAATCCTCATGCGCGCTGAATCCCCCGTTCTCCCCATCGCCCGCGCGCGGAACCACCCCCGCATACCGGATCGAGGCCGCTCTCTCGAATTCTTCCAGCTTCTTCACGAACGCGGAGCTCATCTTCGCATTTACGTTCCATGCCGGTCCGGTCGCGGCGTCGCGCAGGCGGGCGCCCAGCTCCCGCACCTCGGCCATAGGGTGCGAAAGCAGCCGTGACACCTGCGTCTCCAGCGTCCGCGCGTTGACAATCTGGCCCAGCGAGGTATTGGTCGCCAGCGGCAGAAGGTAGCGCGCCACGTCGAACGCCCGCGCCCGCAGCGTTCGGTCATAGGTCTCCGGCTTCATGGTTTCCGGCCGCGGCACGCGGTTCCGTAGCGCGTCCAGCACCGCGGCCGAGGTGCGATCGTAGGCCGCGAACAGACCGCGCACCGTGTCGGTATAGAGCTCGGCCGAGCCCGCATCGTCCGCAAAACCAGGGAAATACCACCCCGACTTCAAGAAATTCTGGTAACGGGTGGAGCGCTCCTGGCCGTCCCAACGCTGCTCGTCCACCAGCACGATGGCCGCCAGCAGGCTCAGCCGCTCTACCGCGAACGCAATATGCGCCAGGTCGGCGATGGAACGATGCCCGTATTGGAAATAGAATGTATTCAGGAACTGTTCGGCGCGCTGGGCGCTGATCTCAGCCAGGGATTCGCGCATCGAAAGAGCCGAACGGGAATATTTGGCCATGGCGTAGGCCAGGACCTCCGGGTCGGCGCCGTGAACGGCAAAAACATCGGTTTGATTCTGGGCGCCGGCGGGACAAATAGATTCAGGACGTAAAGTTTCGCTGGACATGATTGCGTTCTCGCGACCAGAATACGTCATTAAGGGTTGCCGTGATGAGGCCGCCGGTTTCCCTCTCGCCGTAGCAGGCGTTTTGAGCGCTGGAGCAACCGGGCCATGCGGGAGTACCTGGTAAGAACGTCGCACAGTCCGCGGCCATTGCCCTCCGGCCGCTGGGTGATGACCCAACGCTGGAACGATCTCCTGTTTGCTCACTGGCCCATTCCCCCCGCAGCGGTGGCGCCTCTAATTCCTGACGGCCTGCAGGTGGACACCTATCATGGCTCCGCATGGCTGGGCGTCGTACCCTTCTGGATGGACAGAATCAAGCTGCGCCACCTGCCTCCCCTCCCGTTTACCGGCAGCTTTCCCGAACTGAATTTGCGGACCTATGTGAGGGACCATCGGACGGGCGCTCCGGGGGTCTTCTTTTTATCGCTGGATGCGAACAATCTTGCCGCCGTGGCCTTTGCGCGCGCCGCTTACAACCTGCCCTACCACTGGGCGGAAATGAAGCTCGAGCAGCGCTCCGAACGTGAGTTTGCGTTCTATAGCCGGAGGCGCGGAACCCGCCCGCCGGTCATCTTCAAGGCTCGCTACCGGGGACTGGGACCGACCCGCAAGCTTGCCGACATCCGCAGTGGATCACTCGAATTCTTCCTCACCGAGCGCTATTGTCTGTTTACGCGCGGGCGCAGCGGCCAACCCATGCGGGCCAATATCCACCACGTTCCCTGGCCCCTGGAAGAAGCCGAGGCCGAGATTGAACACAACGACCTGGCGGACGCTCTGGGAATTCAGCTCCCCGATCAGGAGCCGGTGCTGCACTATTCCCGCCGCCTCGCCGTCTACGTCTGGCAGCTCGAACGCTTCCAGCCGGTCCGCGCCCAGCAACGCATTCCCGCCGAAGCCATGCCATCGGTCTGAGACGTAATCAACTGGTGACGTAATTAACTGGGTGCCCCATATCTCCCGGCGTATTGTGCCCGGAGATGCGGGAGACCGCGAACTCCAATCGGATCGCGGCCATTTCGCGTCCCGAGGACCGGAAGGACACGGACGGTTACTTTTTGTCATTGGACCTTCGTGCCGTGCATTCACTCCGATCCGTGTCGAAAATGAATGGCATCCATCGGCCGATGGACGCGCTTCTAAGCCCTCCCCCGGAACGCGAAGCGCATAGAGAAGGGCGCCGCGGCAGCTGACCCCTAAATTGGCTGCCGCGGCGCCCATTTTCCCAATCACATCGTTCGACCCACCGCCGTTGCGATCAGCCGCAGTTCGTTCATCAGCTGATCGAACTGATCGAGGTACAGGGTCTGCGCGGCGTCGGACGCAGCCTTGTCCGCGTGGGGATGGACTTCCACCAGCACCGCGTCCGCCCCCGCGGCCAGCGCCGCCCGCGCCATCGGCGCCACCATGTCGCGCCGCCCGGTGCCATGCGATGGATCTCCCACCACCGGCAGGTGGGACAGCTTTTTCACCATGGGAATCGCGGAGATGTCCATGGTGTTGCGCGTCGCGGTCTCATAGGTGCGGATGCCACGCTCGCAGAGGATCACCTCGTAGTTGCCGCCGGCGAGAATGTACTCGCTCGACAGCAGCAACTCCTCTATCGTCGCCGCCATGCCGCGTTTGAGCAGCACCGGCTTGCGCACCTGGCCCAGCTCGCGCAGGAGGTTGAAGTTCTGCATGTTGCGCGCGCCCACCTGGAAGATATCCACCAGCGGCCCCATCGATTCGATCTGCGCGATCTCCATCACTTCGCTAGCTGGCCG
>CAVPNO010000081.1:0-65901 GCA_963706455.1 uncultured Acidobacteriota bacterium
ATGCTCTAAATCGATTGGGCAAGCAGGCTTTCGGGGCGGCGTATACGAAAACGGCTGACGATGCAGATAAAAAACGCCCGAAGGAATCGTCTGTTTAGACTGCGTTTGGCTTACGGCGCTTCCAAGTCATTATCTTGCCCCCCTGGGATGCTGTTATCGTCGCTACCACTCAATCGTTGGGTGCCAGACGAAGGCATATCGCCGCGTTGCGCTTTTCTTTGAAAGGGAACGAGCGTCTCTGCGCCCGCCTGGAAATCGCCGGACGGGGCGGGGTGAGGGAGCGGTTGGCCAGATGGTGGAAGGGGGTCGCCCCGAGGCGCGCCCCCTTAGCGTATTGCGCTCCGGGCGCGCTCCCGGCGCTGCGCAGCCGCATAGGAAAGACAGATTTGTGAAATTTGGTTCCGAGACTAGCCGGCCAGTTGGTCTAATCCTCGCAGATGAGCACCTATGGCGCAATCTTCTACCTGCCGGCGGAGATTTCGGAGCTTCTGCACAAGCCGGCGGGCTTCGAAGTGGGGATGGTAACGGCGATTCCGTGGATGTGCACGCTGGTGGCGGTGTATTGCCTGCCGCGCCTGGCCGATGAGCGGCGGATGCATCGCCGGCTGGCGACGTTGATTCTGCTGGTCTCCGGCGGGGCGGCGTTTGTCTTCCCAACCGCCGGCCCGCGGGTAGGCATTCTTGCATTGTCCATCGCGGTTTCGGGATTCATCTCGGTGCAGCCGATTTTCTGGACGTTTCCGACGGCGTACCTTGCGGACGTGGCGGCGGCAGGCGGGATCGCGCTGATCGGGACGGGGAACGTGGGGGGATTTCTCGCGCCGAACCTGAAGGTGTGGGCGGATGAGCATTTTCATTCGCCGAGCGCGGGGTTGTACGTGCTGGCCGGGCTGACGGTGGTGAATGCGGTGATGATTGCGACGTTAAGGCAGCGGAAGACGCGATCTGATTGATTTGTGGCATCCACGATGGAAAGAAAAACGGCCACAAAGCCGTGCCCTTTCAAGACTGGAACCGGCGTTGGTAACGGATTCCCGGCGACAGGCCACTAGTCTTCACTGTCCTCTTTAAGGCACGGGTCTTGCCACTCGGGTTCATTTGCCCATGCTTCGGCCTGGGAGAAGAATCCTTTCAGTCGTTCGATCTCACGCTGCTGTTTTTGAAGGTTCCTCAGTGCCAGAGCGCGGATCTGTCTGGCTTCGAGGTAGGCGACCCGGTCGGGGAGAAGGCAATCGTCGCGGGTGGCGCAGGAATCGCATTCGGTACCGGGTTCGCATCGGACGGCTTCGGGTGCGAGGACATCGTCGCTCCCTGCATCGCCGGAGAAGGAACGAACGACGTCGCGGGGTTCAGGAACGGAAGCCCGGTTGGCGAGCTGGGCGGCGATCTGCATGCCGTAGAGGTAGAGACCGGCGCGCTTGTTGTCGAGGGAGGGTGAGCCGAGGGCGCCCAGGACCTGCATGAGGGCCGTCTGGATGCCCTGCGGGTCCTCGAGCGAGGGCAGACGGAGGGACTCCTGGGCAGGGCCTTTGGTCAAGGCGATGTTATGAAGGCGCGCGTGGTAATAACAGAAAGACTGACCTCTGAGGGCGGGCGATTTGCACTTGGCCCCGCTGGGCATGATGTGACGACATTCGTTGAACATAATTCCTTTTCCGGTGAGGGGGCGCGACGGGCACGATCTTGATGACCGTACCCCCACCCCCTGACTCTGTACAGAAGTTCCCTGGTTTCAGTGATTTAACAGCAGGCGTACCGATGCAAGTTACTCTTATGGAAGCAGTTACCCGCAGAGTCCTCTCCGGAAAGGACTTAGGGACGGCACCTCGAACCTGGTTGAGGGCAATGCAGACGCCGTGCCATTTCAAAACCCCGACTGATGCAGAGTTTCCCGGAACGTAGTTCTATTGTGCGCATATCGCGGGAAAGAATATGCAAAAGGGCGTGGAGGAGTTTTGGCTTATTTTTCAAGGGTTTTGGGTGCGTGGGCGGATTTGGGGGGCTTGACAAGCTTTCCTGGCGCGCGTTGGCGGGAGGTGCAGTGCACTCACTGAATTCTTCGACCCAGGTCTCACCATTGGGGGAACGGAATGGCATCGACCGAGTTTTTTTGGAGGCGAACGGACTGGGTGTTAACGAAATGGTTACTGACGGATAGGCGGTTATTCGACCGCAATCGATTGGCGGAGTGTCGTGGGCGCATTCACTCACCGATTGCGAGATTCCTCCTGCATACATCTCGCCGCCCGAAACACAGGCTTCGATTGCTACTCCTTTATTGCGAGAACCTTCCTCGTGTCATGGGAACCGAGGGGAGAATCTCCCTTGCATCGCGGCAACCGCGCAGAGACGTAAAACAGCTAAGGCGGAAGCCGAATGAACCAGCGTATTGGTCTGCAGATGCCCGTTCATCGAGAGTGACATATACACGGCTGATCCAACTCGGTCCAATCTGTTTTTCCGCCTCGTCGAACTCTGCCTCTTCAACTGGGGAGACATTGAAACCAGTGAAACCATCCGGCCGCTCTGGAGTGCTCTCTTCGCTGCGCGTGGATAAGACCCTCACGATCGCCCCATACGGGTGAATGTCGCCTCTGTGCTCCTGAACTTCGCGCACATCAAGCAGCACAAGCTCACCCCTCTCGAAGCGGGGAGACACCGACAGAAATGTAGCTGGAAGGAACCAGATGTGTTCGTTCACCCAGGGCGGAAGATGCGGGGCGACACGGTCCACCCATTTTGGATAGTTAGAAATACTGTAGCTGTCGCGTGTCGCAGTCGGACGGCCCAAAATCGATTCCTGACCATGCAAGATATATCGGTCGAACTCCGAGAGTTCTCTCCGGGTCTCGCTTTCGCTGATTGCGCCTGGGTGAATCTTCCTCGCACAAGTGAGCAGACGGGCTGCTTCCCGACGGTTGCACCCACTTGTCGCAATTATGCTGACCGGAGGCGCAAACACGAGTACAAGAACCGCACTGGCAATGCCTACCGCGATCTTGCGGCTCCTGGGAGACATGGCGGCAGGATAGACCCCGGCGAGCAGCCATGCAATGACAGCTGGCGTATCGTCGGCTACTCGTCCCCAACTGTGATCTGGATCACCGGATCGGGTATGACTCCGAGGTTATGTCCGGTTAGGCGGTAATACGTTCTCTAAGATTCCACTTCGCAAATGTGTGCCTCGGCCCAGATCGACGTGCGACGTTCAAGCGTTTGCAGTTCGGAGTCGCTCAGCCATCCCGTATCGAACGCTATCGCGATCTCCCCATCGTCAGAACGAAATACCGGGTCGTAGACGAAACCTTGATCGCAGGAGCGAAGAGGGTCAACATCCCACTCTTCTGAGAAATAGATTTCGACATATTTCCAGCGGCCAAGTTCCTTGCATAGCATGTAGTCTCTGCGCTGCGCATAGCCAAATAGGAATTCGGTATCCTCACACAGGTTGTAGCGCACGCCCAGAACCTCATCGTGGGAGTTGCGCAACCAGTCGTAGAACTCGGTGAATTCACCAAAGCCAGAGTCTCGATAACACTTGCCGTTGGAAACGAAGCTCGAAATTGGCCATCGTCCTCCCTTGGCCAGTTTTACCTGTTCCCCGAGAATTACGATCAGGCAACTCCGCTGCTCGTCCATACGTGAAAGCATTGTAGTTGCTGACTCTTTGTTTGATTGCGGGCGAGTGGTGGACAACTCGGTAGTAACTGTGATTTGAATCACCATTACTTCCGGATTGGCGGTCATCCAACCATCTCCGCCAGAATCAAGCTATAATTCCGGCCATGCGGAGCACCGAGCTGAACCGGACAAAAATCGTCTCAAGCCTCTACCTATTTATTGTCGTGCTTGCAATTCTCTCAGTTGTTCTAGGAATGAACCTCATGTCTTTGGCACGCGAATTTGGACATGGCGATCCATATCAAACAATGAGCCTCCATGAGACAAGCGCCTGTGTTCTCACCGCCGGAATCCTGTTCATTGCCTTTGCCGTCCATCGATCGATCCAGCGGCTATCCAACATTGACAATGCGCATTAAACAGCCCGACCGTCGATTTAGAACGCTATCAATCATTCCTCTTCTTCCTCTCTATGTCCTCGCTCATGACGCTGCATAATTTACCGCAAACTTAATTCCGGTCGAGTTGTGGACTACTCGGACATGACGCCGGGGTTATTGCCGAGTGGGCGGTGATAGGCTCGGAACGCACCAATATCGAATCGGGATGCAATTTGGGTTCAATGAACAACGTGGAAAGTGCGTTTCCACCGCGTGTCTGGAAAGAAATGCACCAGAACGTGGCCGAACCACGCGAGCTTGTGACCGAACCCTGTTTGCTCAAGTTGTGGCTCTTTGGCCTTGAACGACCAGTAGTTGAACAGGGGACGGCCAAGTATGTTGGCGCGCGGTACGAATCCCCAGTAGCGTGAGTCCAGGCTGTTGTGCCGGTTGTCGCCCATCATGAAGTACATGCCTGGCGGTACCACCAAGTCGCCGTCGTGAACGTAATTCGAAAAATTCACGGCCCAGGACTCTGTTGACCCCGGCACCTCCGCTGGGGATACTGCGGGGAAATCATCGAGGAACTGGTTGAAGTTTTCGGGAGTGGTCGGCTGCGCAAATCCCACCGGCTGTGCGACGCCATTCACAAACACAATGCCGTTGCGTAGATGAATATGATCGCCGGGCACGCCCATCAATCTCTTCACCAGGGGAGTGTACTCCGGCGTCCCATCGGCGCCAGCCGCATCAATACCGGGTTGATACACGGGCTTATGGAACACCACAATATCGCCGCGTCTCGGCTCGCGATACCTTATGAACGGCATCCACGAAGCGGGCGGCGCCAGCGTGATCTGGTCGACGACCAGGTGATCGCCTACAAGCAGCGTGTTCTCCATCGAGCCTGACGGAATGAGGTAGTTCTGAGCTAAGAAGGTGAGAATGAACAGGCCCACCACCAGAACTGAGCAGATGCCTGCCAGGGCCTCGAAAGGGGTTTCTTCCCGATTGATCTTGGCGGAAGCTGTGCGATTTGTCGAACCGGGAGAAATTTTCGTTGTTGGGCTCATCCAAGGCTCCTCAGGAAGGCTCGCGAGCCCAAGGGCATTCCATTGCAGTCCGAGTTTGCGTCTTGACCGGAGTCTATCAAACCTCTGTGCCGCGTAGGGTTTTCCGAACGATTTGGTATTGCGGGCGTGTAGTGGACGACTCGGAAGTTATGCCACGTCGCAATTCCGAAAGGCAACCACAGTCGGACATGGAGCGTTTCCCGCAGGCGAAACAATGAAAAATGGATGACAGCCGGTTTTGGGGTGGGGTGATCGCGAATTTTTCAGGGCAGTCAATGGATGGAATGTGTTCCACCCAGAAAGCATGAAAATGGGCCTGTTTCTTACGTCCCTCCGGGACTGGGGTTCATTTTTGGCGCGGACCCAGGGTTCCGCTGCGCTCCACCCTGGGCTACCTTCTTGCGTTCCCTACGGGAACTTTCATGCCCGTTCGCCTGGCCTCTGTGACCTGCCCGGCACAATTTTCACAGCAGGTCCTTCGACTGCGTTGATGGCGCAATTTCGAAATCAACTCCGCTCAGGAGGACGAGCGGAGGGAAACCATTGGGCTCACGGCCTGGTCAGGGGGGCGCCGGCGATGTTGAGGCGGATGCGATAAATGCTGCTGCTGGCGGTGATGTAGAGGGTCTTGCGGTCGGGACCGGCCCAGGTGCAGTTGGCGGATTTTTCCGTGAAGAGGATGGTGCCCAGCGGCTTGCCTTCGGGCGAAAAGATCCACAGGCCGCCGGGGCCGGTGCTGTACACGTTGCCCTGCTCATCCACCTTCATGCCATCGGGCGCGCCGGGGCGGGTGTCGGCGGTCGCATCGTAGAACAGCTTGGCGTCGGTCAATGAGCCGTCGGGCTGGACGCGGTAGCGCATCCATATCTTTTTGGGCTCGGAGTTGTTCACGTAGAGATATTTCTCGTCGGGCGAGAAGGCGATGCCGTTGGGGCGGGTGAGGTCGGCGACCAGCTGCTGCAGATCGCCGCGGGCGGGCGCGGAGCCCGGGGTCTGGTCAAGGGCGTGGGGGATGCGATACACGCCGTTCACCGTAAGTTCCTTCTCCGGGTCAGTGTCCTTTTGCGTGCGCAGGCCGTAGGGCGGATCGGTGAAGTAGAGCGAACCATCGGACTTGTAGACGAGGTCGTTGGGGCTGTTGAGTTTTTTGCCCTGATAGGAGTCGGCGAGAATGGTGATCTGGCCGTGCGGATCGAGCGATTCGAAGCGGTAGACGTCGCGCTGCGCGTGGCCGGCGACGGTAAGGCGGCCGCGCACGTCGAGGGTCATGCCGTTCGAGCCCGACTCGGGACCGCCGTAGGGCGCGGAGCCTTTGTAGCCGCTGGGCTGGAGAAAGATGCTCTCGCCCGAGGCCAGATTCCATTTGCGGATGGAGTTGCTGGGGATCTCGGCGAAGTAGAGGCTGTCGCCGATCCATATTGGGCCTTCGACCCAGGTGGATCCGTCGGTGACGCGCTCGAGCATGGCGCCTTTGGGGATGATCTTGTCGATGGCCGGATCGAGGCGATCGAAATTGACGGGATAGGAAGCGAGAACGCCGGTCGCGGCACCGGAACCGGCCATGCCACGCATGAGGCGGAAGGTGGAAAGGCTCAAGATGGCGATCAAAAGGACAAACAGCAGCCGGGAAACGGTGCGCGACGTCATGCACTCCTCCTGCGGGCGCGCCGCGGCTTGCGGCGCGCACATCCTGACGCCATCCATCAATATCGATGGGGCTGAGGAGTGTCAAGGAGGGGGAGGGTCGACGAAGAACCCGGGTGCCGTGGCGACGTCTTTTGGCGCCAGCACCGATGGGGGTCACAGATCCGCGCGACATCCGGCCGGAAGGCAGGCGCTCCCCGGGCACACGGCATCGGGCTCACCGCGAAGTGAGAAACAAGGATTTGGGTTGTCAGGATGCCCCCTCGCTACAGTCAGCGAAAAAGACGGGGCCGTCATCCGCAGATTGAATCGCCCCAGTTTTGGATCGTGGAAGCACCGCTGTGCCTGCGGCATGGAAACGCCGCCGGAAGCCAGATTGTCCCCTGCGATGCATGATCCACGAGGATTCCAAAACGGACTCCGGATCACTGTTTATGCGTTCAGGATGCTTTGGAGCGGAGAAGCTGTTCGGCCCGGAACCAGTCCTCGGCATCGTGTCCGTGCTGGCGGCCGCGGTCGTTCCACAACTGATGAGCCAGGCGTGCGATCTCATCGTTGGAGATGTTGCGCGCGACGGTCATCTGCTCCCGGCTGAACGTAATCTCGGTAACGTTCGACGGGGTGTCGGCGGCCTTCTTTTTGGCGGCGGTCTTACGCGGCTTGGGGGCGGTGGTCGCTGACTTCATATTCTCTGCCATTGCTTTAAATCTCCTTGAGTTTTTGCGTAATCGGGTTGCTGAGTTAGTTCACCAGGGCACGAGAGCAGGCAAGAGGTTCCTGGGCCCGGGTGTCTTTCTGGTTTTCGGTTGTCCGTGTTACGTCAGACTGTTTCGCGCTCAACTCGACGTACGCAGCGCTTTGGGAACGCGAAACGCTTACCCCGGAGGGAAAGGGGCGGCCGGGACGTTCAATCCCCGTCCGTTCCATCCCCAGGCGCTGAACGGCGATATCATGACGGATATCGACGATCGCAGCCATCTTTTACAGGATACAAGTTCGTCAATACGCCTCCCAAGGGTAATCGTCGGTGGAGAATCCGGGGTTTAACCATGAGATGAAAACAAATGGGTTAAGCGGCCGCGGGGCGGCCGGGAATCTCGTAATGTGAACCGCAGCGGGGGCGGATTGCGGTGTGACGGGCCCGGGCCGGAGGTGACGGCCAGATACGTGCGCGATGTGCGATGATGGCTTCCTGGCGCAGCGATTCGGGTCTGCGCGGACCCTCATCAAAAAAAGGAGCAATGGGATGGCTTTTGCGGTTGCTCCGCCCAAAGCGGGGCAGGACGACAGCACACCTCTGTTTCCCACCCACGGCCTGGCGGCGTTCCTGTTGGTGACGGGCCTGTTCTTCTTCTGGGGCATTCCCAACAATCTCAACGACGTTCTGATACGCCAATTCATGAAGTCGTTTGAGATCAGCCGTTTGCAGGCAGGGCTTGTACAGTCGGCGTTCTATACCGGCTATTTCTGCCTGTCGGTTCCGGCGGCGCTGGTGATGCGGCGTTTCGGATACAAGACGGGGCTGCTGACGGGACTGCTGCTCTACAGCGCAGGAACTTTCCTGTTTTATCCGGCTGCCGAGGAGCGGAGCTACCTGCTCTTTCTGATTGCGCTATTTGTGATCGCCAGCGGGCTGGGGTTTCTGGAGACGGGATCGAATCCGCTGATCGCGCAGATGGGCGAGCCGGAAAGCGCGGTGCGGAGGCTCAATTTTTCGCAGGCGTTTAATCCTCTGGGGTCGATCGTGGGGGTGCTGATCGGGACGAAGTTCATCTTTTCGGGAATCGAGCTGAGTCCGGCGGAGATTGCGCAGAAGAGGGCTGCGGGAACGTACGATGCGTACCTGCATTACGAGACATTGCGGGTGATTACGCCTTACCTCGCCCTGGGGGCGGTGGTGCTGGTGTGGGCCTTGCTGATCTGGCGGACGAGGTTTCCGGCGATCGCGGTGACCGGCTCGTCGGATTCCGAGCCTCAAGGCAAGTACAGCGACCTGCTTCGCCACCCCAACTTCCTGTTCGCCGTGTTTGCGCAGTTTTGCTACGTAGGCGCGCAGGTGGGCACGTGGAGTTATTTCATTCAGTACGTGCAGGACTATACCCACCTTCCGGAAAAGACGGCCGGGTACTGGCTGACGGGGACGCTGGCCGGATTCGGCGTGGGCCGGTTCACATCGAGCTGGGCGATGAAGCGGGTGAATCCTGGCAGGTTGATGGGAATGTTTGCGATTGCGAATATTGTCCTGGTTCTGGTGGGAGTCCTGTGGCCGGGGTGGATCGGCATGCTGGCCATCTTTCTGACCAGCTTCTTTATGTCGCTGATGTTCCCGACGATTTTTGCGCTGGGCCTGCGGGACCTGGGTCCGAACACCAAGGCGGGGGCTTCCCTGCTGGTGATGGCCATCATCGGCGGGGCGGTTTTCACGCCGCTGATCGGGCTGGTGTTCCAGATGGAGCGGAGCATGGCACTGGCGATGCTGGTGCCGCTGTTCTGCTATGCCTGGGTGGGAGTCTACGGATTCTGGGGGAGCAGGCTGCGGCCGCGAGTGGCGGCTGGTTCGTAACTTGCGGTTGGCCTTGTTCCAACCTGGCGACGAGTCGCGGGGGCCGACTCGTTGCGGCACCGATTTTTGATTTTCAGGGTTTCGGCGACGGAAAGGCACGGCCGGAGAGGCTGAGGCGGTTTCCCGTTCGGCGCGCAAGATGGTCGATGATCGCCGTGAGCGTATCGCGGATGACGTCATCGGCGGGCTGGGCAGCATTGACAACTACCGCGGAAGGCAGAGTACGCGCGAGATCGAGGTAGGCGGCACGCCGGAGTGCTGCCGGCGCGGTTGATACCTGCGGGTTGCCGGACTGCAGCATCTCCGGCGGGGCATCCAGGAGAATGACCAGGTCCGGGCCAGGGGCCGAGCGCGCGGCTGTGCGCAAAAATCCCGGGGGGCCTCCATAACGGATGCGGTTGCTGTCGACCATCAGATCGTAGAAGCAGCGGTCGAAGAGCACCAGGTCAGTGCGGATGATTCCGGGGAGAATGCGGAAAGCATAGCCGAGCAAGTAGTCGAGCCAGAGGTCGAGGACTCTGGCGACCGAAGCGACTTTTCCGTGCGGCGGCTTTCCGTGGGGGTCGGTGACGGTTCCGTGGTTCAACGGGTTTCGGCCGATCAGCCAGGGCCGTAGTTGGAAAGCGCGGGCGGAGCGGAACGACCGCGCGAACTCGCCGGTGATCGCAGTAAGAACGAAAGACCTGCCACAACCATCCGGGCCCATGACGGCAATCCAGCAGCCGGTGGGGTGAGCGATGCGCCGGAGCAGGTAGAGCAGATTGCGGGGAAGGTCTTTGACGGCCTCGGCAAGCGGGGATTTCCGGCTGCGCAGCATGGCGGCGCGAAATGGCTCGATGGACTTGTACATCGCGGTCCAGTCGTTCGCCGAGGCCATGCGGACGATGGCGGATCCCTCGGGGCCGCGGCAAAAGCGGGCGATCATGCGGCCGCACTCGATCCGATCCTCGACGTACAGCCGGTGCAGGCGGTAGCCGTGCTCGCGATGGAAGCTGCGCTCATTGAGCCGCTTGATAAGCGTGTAGGCGAATTCGTGGGCGGTGGACGGGATGTAGAAGCCTTTGGGATGGAGGCGGCGAGCGCGGAGGACTTCGGCGGCGGGCAGCCAAAGGCGGCCGAAGTGGCGATAGTCGGCGGCGCAGTCGGGCTGCACAATGGTGAGCACCGGGCCATCCATCGAACCGAGAAAGAAGGCACGCCCGGTCGGCTCGTGGTCGATGGCCTGGAAGAGCCGGGTCCCGGTTTTGCGGGCGACCTGGTCGAGGATGGCCGGCATGCGATCGAAATCCTGCTGGCTGACCATGAAGTCGATGCCGGTATCGAAGTCGTCGGGGAGTTGGTCGTAACCGGCGAGGATGCACCAGGCCTTGCATTGCGTGGAAAAAGCATCGATGAGGGCCCGAGCGATGTTTGCCTTTCCATTCCGGTGCGCGGGCGCCCGGCTGCCGGATTCCATGAGATTGGGGGAAGTCAAAGGAACTCTACCTCTATTGATATCCTTTTGAGCCGATCTTACATTGGACGCCGGCGAGAAGACCCGGAATGTGAAACCCCGGACGCAAGGTTGTCAATCGTCCGGCAAGCCATAGAAGCGGGCGCAATTTCGACCCAGGATGGCTTCTTGCGCGCTTGAGGGAAACTGGGCGATGTAGTCCATGACGATGGCCATGGCGGATTGATAGTTGGCCGACAGGGTGCAGACGGGCCAGTCAGAGCCGATCATCAAGCGGTCAGGCCCGAAGGCTTCGAAGACGACATCCAGGTAAGGATGAAAATCGGCGGGCTGCCACTGGTTCCAGCGCGCCTCGGTCACCATGCCGGAAAGCTTGCAGTAGAGGTTGGGCGACTGGGCGAGTTCGCGCAGTCCGGCGCGCCATAGGGTGAGCGAGCCGCCGGCGATCTCCGGCTTGGCGATGTGGTCCAGGACAAAAGGCTGATGGGGAAACTCGCGCACAAGGCGGATGGCTGCGGGGAACTGGCGAGGGTAGATGAGCACGTCATAGGTGAGGCCGGAGCCGGCCAGCCGCGAGATGCCGGCGCGGAAGTCGCCACGCGACATGAATTCGTCGTCGGGCTCGTCCTGCACGATGTGCCGAACGCCCACGAGCCTGGCGTTGCCGGCAAACGTCTCCAGTTGCGAGGGCAGTTCCGGCGAGCACAGATCGACCCAGCCAACCACGCCGCGGATAAAGTGGTGGCGCGCGGCAAACTCCAGCAGCCAGCGAGTCTCTTCGAGGTTCTGGCGGGCCTGCACCGCGACGCAGCCGGCGAAGCCGAGAGAACCGAGAAGCGGTTCCAGGTCTGGGGGCAGAAAGTCGCGGCGGATGGAGGCCATGTTGTCGGTCATCCACGCGTGTTCGGAGGGGTTGTATTGCCAGAAATGCTGGTGGGCGTCGAATTTTGGGGGGGGAGTGAAGGGCGGCATGAGGCAGCGCTTTTGGATGCAATTATAGGGCCTGGAGGCGGTTACGATGGTGAAAGCCCGGCCGGGAGCTATGATCGGAGCAGCGCGAACCGAACCGGCGCCCGGCGCGTCTTAACCATTACGGAAGCCGGGCGGGGTTCCCGCGCATCACTTGGGTTAGCACGGATTTACGATGACCCCTACGAGTACGGCGGAGTACCGAAAGAGTTTCGAGCAGACGCTCCTGAGCGCCCGCCGCACGATGGTGCTGAGCGAGATTCTGAAGCTCGCTCTGGACAGCTTCCGGGCCAGCAAGCTGCGGTTTGCGCTGACCGCCCTGGGGATGGTGATCGGCACGGCGTCGGTGATCCTGGTGGTGACCATCGGGCTGACCGGAAAGCAATTCATTCTGAATGAAATCCAGAAGATCGGGACGAACGAGGTGGAGGTGGAGTACGCGGGCGGCGGCGCATCGGCGTCGGGCCGGGTGCTCTACAACGACTCGCTTACGCGCGACGACGAAAGAGCCGTGGTGGCGCAGGTTCCCAGCGTGATGTACTCCTCGCCGATCCTGGAAATGCACGAACGCATCAGCTTCGGCGGTGGAGTGGTGAAGGATACGCTGCTGATGGGCGTGAGTCCGGAATACAGGTACGTCCGCAACCTGATGATCCTGGGAGGACGCTTCTTCGACGCGCAAGACGAAGAGTCTGACAGCAAATGCGCGGTGGTGACGATACCCTTTGCCATCCAGATGTTTGGCAGTACCGACGAGGCGGTCGGCCGCGACATTCAGATTCTAGGCATTCCTTTCCGCATCATCGGCACGTTCAAGGAGAGCGTGGACACGTTCGGCCAGTCGGAGATCACCGACAACACGGTCCTGATCCCCTACTCCGTGGCCCGGTTTATTTACGGCACCAATAACGTGAAGACCCTGTACTTCTCCATTCGCACCATGAACGAGGTGGAGGAAGCGAAAGAGGAAATCAAGCGTGTGATCAGCGCGCGACACAGGCCGAACTCTGTCTACAAGGCGCAGGACCTGCACGAACTGCTGACCACCGCCGCGACCATCGCCAATGCGCTGACGGCGATCCTGGTGCTGGTGGCCGCGGTGACGCTGGCGGTGGGCGGCGTGGGGATCATGAATATCATGCTGGCCACGGTGCGATCGCGGATCCGCGAAATTGGGATTCGCAAGGCTCTGGGGGCGACGTACCGCGAGATTCAACTGCAATTCCTGGCCGAAGCGGTGATCATTTCCCTGGCCGGCGGGGTAGTGGGCGTGTTTGTGGGGCTCGCGGTGCCATTATCAATCCGGTTCCTGGCCAATATCGCGCTGCCGATTTCTCCACTCTCGGTGCTGGTGGCGCTGGCGGCGGCAACGATTGTGGGCGTCGTTTTCGGCACGGTGCCGGCCACGAGGGCGGCGCAGTTGGATCCGGTCGAGTCGCTCAAGTATGAATGATCCCCAGGCCCCGCGCGCGGAGAGGGATGAGGAGGCGAAGCGCGGCCCGAACCTCTGGCTCATCTACGGTCTCATCTTCCTGGCAATGCTGGTGGCGACCGTGGTAGCTGCGTACATCGTGCTTCCGTTTTACCACCGCCACTAGGTTTCTCGTTCCCACGTCCCAAAAAAACGGGGGATGGGGGCACCCATAGAAGAACCTTCTCGACAGAGAGGAGCCAGTTTGTGCCGACTCAAGCGGAAAAGGCTGCGCTGTTTCAGGCCCTGCACCAGGGGACGGAGCCATTCGTGATCGCCAACCCGTGGGATGCGGGGAGCGCGCGGATCCTGACCGGGCTGGGATTCTCCGCACTCTCGACCACCAGCGCCGGACTGGCATTCACGCTGGGCCGCACCGACGGGACGGCGAGCGTGAGCCGCGGGGAGGCGCTGGAGAACGCGAAGGCCATCGCCGAAGCCACGCCCCTGCCGGTGGCGGCCGATCTTGAAAACGGCTACGGCCACAGGCCGGAAGATGCGGCCGAAACCATTCGCATGGCGGCCGAGGCGGCGGGGCTGGTGGGCGGTTCGATCGAGGATGCCACGGGCGATCCGGAGAAGCCCATTTACGAATTCCACCACGCGGTGGAACGGGCGGCGGCGGCGGCTTCCGCAGCGCGCGCACTTCCCTTCCCGTTCATGTTCGTGGCGCGGGCGGAAAACTATCTTCATGGACGGCCCGACTTAGACGATACGATTCGGCGCCTGCAGGCGTTCGAGGCGGCGGGTGCGGAGGTGCTCTATGCTCCAGGCCTCACCCGGCCGGAAGACATCCGCACGGTCTGCGCTTCAGTCGGCAAACCTGTAAACGTGCTGATGGGCATCAAGGGAGCGCCGCTGCTGTCGTTGAAGGAACTGGGCGCGCTGGGCGTGCGCCGGGTGAGCATCGGCTCGGGCTTTGCGCGGGCAGCGATGACGGCGTTTCTCCATGCGGCGCGGGAGGTACGCGACCATGGCACGTTCACGTTCACCGATGAGACGATGTACATGTCGGAGATCGCGGCGCTGTTCGGATGAGAAGCTTCCGTCGGGACGAAGGGCAGCAAATTCCCATCAATCCAGTTCGCGCAGAGCGGGCGAAGACGCGAACACGGCGACAAACATGAGGGTGGCCAGGGCGGCCATGAGCGCAAGCACGTGGCCGGCGGGCATGTGGCGCGAAAGCTCTCCGGCGAGCAGCGATCCCAGCGGCGGCAGGCCCAGAACACTGGTGGTATAGATGCCCATGATGCGTCCTCGCATGGCGTCACTCGACAGGTGCTGCAGCGAAACGTTGAAGCAGGAAAACATCATGATGCCGTTGAAGCCTTCGAAGAAAGCCAGGAATTCGGACAAGGCAAACCGGTGCGACTCGCTGAAGGCCATGATGGCCGTAAAAAATAACACGCCGGTGAGGGTGACGACCTTGCCGCGATGCCGGATGATGCCGGTCACCGCGATGGTGACCGCTCCCAGCACCGATCCCGTGCCCGAGCAGGCCAGCAGCCACCCGAGGCCGGTTTCGCCGACGTTGAGCTGAATCTTGGCGAAATAGGGGATGAAGGTGATGAACGGCATGGCGAGAAAGCTCATGACCGCGGTCATGGCCATCAGCACGCGCATCTGCGGCTCGCGGTGGAGGTACACGAAGCCGCTGCGCAGGCTGCGCAACACACTTTCGTGGCGCGAGAGCTCTTCTTCCGGGTACTGCAATCGTGCCAGCGCCCACAACACGGCGACGAAGCTCAGCCCGTTGAGAAAGAAATTGCCGGCGATTCCGAGGAGCAGCATTGCGTAACCGCCCAGCGTGGGCCCAAGGATGCGCGACATGTTGAACTGCGCGGAGTTGAGGGCGATGGCGTTGGTAAGGTCTTCGCGAGGCACCAGCTTCGGGACCAGCGCCTGGTAGCTGGGCGCGTTCATGGAAAGAGCCACGCCGTTGGCGAAGGCGATGGCCGCGACGCCCCACACGGTAATGATGTGGAAATAAGTGAATGAGGCGAGAATGAAGGCCAGGATCATCATGGCTGTTTGGGTTACGAGGAGCAGGCGGCGCTTGTTTACCCGATCGGCGATCACGCCTCCGAAGAGGGTGAAGATCAGGAATGGAATCGAGCCTGCGAAGCCCACCACACCCAGCCAGAACGAGGAGTTGGTGAGGGTGAGCACCAGCCAGCCCTGGGCGACGTTCTGCATCCAGGTGCCGATGTTGGAGAGGAAATTGCCGGTCCAGAACAGACGGAAGTTGCGGTTGCGCAGGGCGCGAACGGCGCGCGGGAAACTGCCGGTCTTTTCCTGCTGAAGGGCCGCGATCACCGCTGAGGTTTCCTCCGGCGCCTCGCCGAACGGACTTTCATCCATCTGTTGTGGCGCGCTCAGACTGGTGACCTCCGCCTTACCAGTGTAGCCGGGGCTGTATTCGAGAGGCGCGGAGTCAGCCGGTTACGCAGAGGGATTCGGTTATACTTTCGCCACCTATGAATCGACGGTGTCGGCTTCCCTTCCCGGTTGTGGTCATTGGGGCGCTCTGTTTTCTCGCCACCCCGGCTTTCGCGCAGGACAACGGGAAGAATGTCCTGGCGTATCGGGGGGAACAACCGGCGCGGGCCGCGCACGGCATGGTCGTGAGCGTTCATCATCTTGCGTCGGACGCGGGCGTGGAGGTGATGCGGTCGGGAGGCAACGCGGTGGACGCGGCCGTGGCCACCGGCTTTGCCCTGGCAGTGGTGCATCCGGTTGCCGGCAATCTTGGCGGCGGGGGATTCCTGCTGCTGCGCACGCACGACGGCAAGGCGACGTTCATTGATTTTCGCGAGAAGGCTCCGCTGGCCGCCACCGAAACCATGTACCAGGATGCGAAGGGAGACTTGATTCCCGGCGCAAGCCTGACGGGATATCGCGCCATCGCCACGCCGGGATCGGTGGCAGGGCTGGCATACTCGGAACGCAAGTACGGCAAACTCGGCCTGAAGCGCGTGATCGCGCCAGCAGTCCGGCTGGCATCGGAGGGATTCGAACTCTCCGAGGAAGAAGCGCGCACGCTGTCGAGCACCCAACTCGCCAGCTTCCCCGACTCGAAGCGCATCTTCCAGCGCGACGGCAACCCGTACAAGGCCGGAGAGACGTTCAAGCAGCCCGAGTTGGCCCGCACGCTGGAGCGCATCGCCGCGGATCCCGACGATTTCTATCACGGCAAGATGGCGAGGGAGCTGGCGGACGATTTGAAGAAAGGAGGCGGTCTTATCACGCTCGACGACCTGGCGCAGTACAACGTGGTCGAGCGGCAGCCCGTGCTGGGCACATTTCACGACTACACGATCATCAGTGCGCCGCCGCCGTCCTCGGGGGGAGTGGTGCTGATGAGCACGCTGAATATCCTCGAAGGCTACGATTTGGCGAAGCTGGGCGACCGGACGGCCGAATCGATGCACCTGATCGTGGAGGCGTACCGGCGCGCTTACATGGATCGGGCGGAATACCTGGGCGACCCGGATTACAACAAGATTCCGGTGGATGCGTTGATGGGGAAGAGCTATGCGGAGGCATGGCGCCCGGGCATCGAGCCACGGACAGCGACGCCCAGCGATGCGCTGAAGCGGCCGGCGGGCTTTCTTCCTTCGGCGCCGAAGACGGCGGGACATCGCATCGAAACTCCGGAGACGACCCACTACTCGGTGGTGGACGCCGAGGGCGATGCGGTGGCGGTGACCACGACCCTCAACAACGGATTCGGCTCAGATGTGACGGCCGGCTCGCTGGGCTTTTTGCTGAATGACGAGATGGACGATTTCGCATCGAAAGTGGGGGTGCCCAATATGTACGGGCTGATCCAGGGTCCGGCGGATGCGATTGCGCCGGGCAAGCGGCCGCTGAGCGCCATGACTCCGACGATTGTGCTGGAAAAAGGCAAGCTGCGCTATGTGCTTGGATCGCCGGGCGGCGCGCGCATCATCACTACCGTTGGCAACATATTTCTTTCCGCCGCGGAGGAAGGGCTGAATATTCAGGAGGCGGTGGACGCACCGAGATTCCACCACCAGTACCTGCCGGACCGACTTGAGCTGGAGACGGGCTTTCCGCCGGAGCTTATCGAGAAATTACGCGCGATGGGCTATGCCGTCCAGGTGAGAGACGGCCACTGGTCGAACGGCGAATGCATCGCGGTCGATCCGGAAACGGGGGAATTGCTGGGGGGCCAGGATCATCGCAGCCATTTCGGGAAGGCGGCGGGGTATTGAGGCGATTTTTCTCCGGGTTTAGAGTTGGCGGGTGTTCAGGGTGATTTTCTTACGCCCCTTCGGGGCTCCCCTTTAATTCTGCTGTTATCCCCCAGGCTTTCGCCTGGGGCTACCTTCTTTAGCCCGCTTCGCGGGCTCGTTTTGGCTTGCTACGCGGGGGGCTTGGCTTGGCCGGCTACACGGGCTCGTTTTGGCCCGCTACGCGGGCTCGTTTTGGCTGCTACGCGGGCTTCGGCGTCAGCGCAGGCCTTCGTTTCCCGATTCAGCGATCAGCACGGGAATCCCGTCGAGGATGGGATACACGCGGCCGCATCCGGAACACGTCAGGGCTGTTTTTTCCAGCTGCAGATCGAAAAGACACGCAGGGCAGGCCAGCTGATCGAGGATGGTGGCCAGAGGCGGATGGAACGGGGCGGGATGAGTCGATTCAGGGGCCATGGATACGTTCCCTGCGGGAACCTGGGCGCGTGGTTCCTCTTTCGATGACTTGCGCAGCAAGTAAGGCACTAGTGGATGCGGGCGTCGTGGCCGGAGCCGTCGTCGCCGGGGTGGCGATGGGAGTTGGCGGCGAACTCCTGCTCGATGCGTTCGTTGGTGCCGGCTTTGGCGAATTCGTAGGCTACGCGAATACCGTTGTAGATGGCGTTGTCGTTGGACGACCCATGGCCGATGATGCAGATGCCGCGGACGCCGAGCAGCGGCGCGCCGCCGTACTCGGTGTAGTCGAGGCGGCGCCGGAAGGCGTTGAACGCCTGGCGTGACAGAAGCGCGCCGACCTTGGCGGTGACGGTCTTGGTGAGCGATTCGCGCAGCACGTCGCGCACGAAGCGGCCCACACCTTCGCTGGTTTTAAGGGCGACATTGCCGACAAAGCCGTCGCAGACGATGACGTCGGCCTGGCCGCTGAAGATGTCGCGGCCCTCGACGTTGCCGATGAACTTAATAGGAAGCGCCTTGAGCAGGGGGAAGGCTTCGCGGGTGAGGTCGTTGCCCTTGGTTTCTTCCTCGCCGATGGAAAGCAGGCCGACGCGAGGCGAGTTGATCTTGAGCACGCTGCGGGCGTAGATCTCGCCCATGACGGCGAACTGCTCGAGGTTATGGGCTTTGCAGTCCACGTTTGCGCCCACGTCGAGCAGGACGCAGGGGTTGCCTGTGGCGCTGGGCATGGGAGTGGCCAGGGCAGGACGGTCGACGCCGGGCAGCGCGCCCAGAACCATCTTGGCGGTGGCCATGGCGGCGCCGGTGTTTCCGGCGGTGACGAACCCGGCGGCATTGCGCTCGCGGACCAGCTTGAGGCCGACGCGCATGGAACTGTCGCGCTTGGTGCGGACCGCCTGGGCGGCTTTTTCGTCCATGCCGATCCGCTCCGAGGCATGGTGGATGACGATGGGCAGGTCCTCGTCCTCGAGGCGTTCGTCGAGCAGGTCGCGGAGCTCGGGTTCCGGTCCGATCAGGTGCACACGCACAGGGAGAGCGCGGCATGCGAGGATGGCCCCGCGAATCTCGGGCTCAGGGGCTTTATCGGAACCTACGGCATCAAGCGCGATGTCGATGAGCACAGGCGCTCCTGGTTACTTTTCGGCTGCAGCTTCTCCGTAGAGGCGGCCCTTGTACTGCTTGCACTTGGGGCAGCGGACATGGGGCAGCTTCTTCTCGTGGCAGTTGGGGCACTCGGAGAGACCGCCGGCGGTCAAGGCATCGTGGGACCGGCGGTTGGCAGTGCGGCGCGTGGAGTGGCGCCTTTTCGGGTTCGGCATAATGCAAAATTCCTTTCGTGAGTCTGCGCCCACCCCAGCCGCAAAAAACAAAGATGCGGCGAAGATGGGGCACCCGTCGTCGGGCTGGTGCAGAACCACCGTCGTTCTCAAGGGTTGATTCTTCAGGGCTTGATCCGGCCGCGGAGCTCGGCCAGCGCCTCCCAGCGGGGATCGGTGGATCCCTCGTCGCATGAGCATGGCTGGCTGTTGCGGTTCTGGCCGCAGCGCGGGCAAAGTCCCTTGCAGTCAGGCTTGCACAGCGTCCTGACCGGCAGGGACAAAAGCACCTGCTCGCGCAGCACATCCTCAAGCAACAGACTGTCCTTTTGATAATAACCGATTTCGGTTTCGCCCGCCGAGATGGCGCGCTCCGGCGGCCCGGCGTCGACCCCTACGGGCCGGAAGATGAGGTCGAAGTCGGAGGCCAGGGAAAGGGGGACGGGCTCGACGCATCGCGCGCAGGGTGCTTCGAATTCTCCGGAGTAGTTTCCGCGCAGCCGGATGTCGGCGACGATATCCTTGGGACCCCGGTGTTCGTGGAGCACCTCGGCCCGGCCGGAGGTTGCGAGCGGACCGGTTTGCTCCGCCTCTTCTCCGTAATCGATGGCTCCGGGCTTGAACCGGAGGTCGAAATCGATCGGCTCCTGCTCCAGTTCGCTGATTTTGAATTCCATAGGTAAGAGCGTAAGGCGGTTAAGGGCGAACGTCAATGCGAACGAGCGGTACAGATTTCCTCAAAACCAGGATCGGCAACCTGCCCCGGGCGGTAACATCGGAAGGTCAGCCGAATCCACTCTCGAAGGAGACTTCCCCCATGCCTTTACCCAATGACGAACGAGTGGTCGCACTCGCCAACGATCTGCTTCAGGTATTTGACACGATGTTTGGTCTCCACCCCGGCTATCGGGCCGCGCATGCCAAAGGCCTGATGCTGGCGGGAACATTTACCCCCACGCCGGCGGCCAAAACCCTCACGCGGGCGCCCCACATCGCGCGTCCGTGGACGCCGGTCACGGTCCGGTTCTCCAACGGGACCGGACTTCCTGAACTTCCCGACAACGCAGGCGACGCCAATCCGCGGGGGCTCGCGATCCGGTTCAACCTCGCCGAGCACGTTCATACCGACATCGTCAGCCACTCGACCAACGGGTTTCCCACCCGCGACGGCTACCAGTTCCTGGAGTTTCTGCGGGCCGCGATGGCGAGCGGGCCGGACGTGCCTTCTCCAAAGCCGGTGGAACAGTTTCTCGGGACCCATCCGGCAGCGCTGGCATTTGTCCAGACACCCAAGCCATTCCCAACCAGCTTTGCAACCGACACCTACTTCGGCGTGACGGCATTTGAATTTTCCAACGGTTCGGGGCAAAAGAAATTCGGACGTTATCGCATTGTGCCCGCGGCCGGGAACAGCTACCTCTCGGACGACCAGGTCGCGGGGATTGGGCCGAATTATCACTTTGATGAGATCAAGGAACGGGTGACGAGACAACCCATCCGGTTCCAGGTGCGGGTGCAGGTGGCGGCCGAGGGCGACACAGTGGACGATGCTACTTCGCATTGGCCTGAGTCGCGCGAGCAGGTTGAACTGGGCTCCATCGCGCTGACGCAGGTGCTGCCGGACTCGTTTGCACAACAGAAGCACATCATCTTCGATCCGATTCCGCGGGTGGAAGGGATCGAGGCCTCGGCGGATCCGCTGCTCGAACTGAGGGCCGCCATTTACCTGCTGAGCGGGCGCCGGCGGCGGGCGGCGACGATCGAGACGGGAGCCGAGGTGGCTGCAGCTTCGGCGTGAGTTCGAGATTTGGCGAGTCTCTAACCCGCCCCATCCAAGCCAGGACGGGGCGACCGGCGTTATGGATGTATGGCCCTTCCCAGGTCCCAAAACCCGGGACCTGGGGCACCCATTCCGAATTGAATGCAGGCTAGCGCGGGGAGAGTTGGAACTGCTCGATGGCGACCTTTGGGCCGAGCATGGCGTGCTCGATGTCGGGCAGCAGCATCACCGTGATCTCGTCAAATTTGCGGATCGGCGCTGTAGCCGGGATGGCAAAACGGAGGGTCTCGAAGACCGGGGCGGTTTTGTAGGAGAAGAAGCTCGGCAGGCTGGTCTCGATTTCCTTTTTGCCCAGGAAGAGCGCGGGCGCGGTGGGCAGTGCGGAATCGCCGAGCAGCACAGCCAGCGATAACACGCCGGGGACGTTGTCGCGGTTTTGAATCTCGACGTCGATTTCCGCGCAGCGCGAAAGGCGCACCGGCCCGAGGAGGCGCTGGTGTGCCTCCATCATGAGCGGAAAGAAATTGTTCGACTGGATGTTCACGGCCAGCGGAGTGCCGTGCGCCTCGTGCGCGGTGCGTCCGGGGCGCGTGTCGGGCGGCTGAAAATACCAATAGGCTCCATCGAAGCGGATGACCAGGGGCCGTGATTTTTCCGGCCCGAGGAAGTTGGCGGGCGCAGGGATGGGAGGAATGATCTGCTTTTTGGGCGGGAACGGCCAGAGGATCAGGCTTTCGAAGCCGCCCGGCCCGAGGCTGGACCGTGCGGGCTTGCCGCTGTGCGCCTTCTGGTCCTGGGAAGCATCGGTGTCCGCAGCGAAGGCCGCGTCACGGGATGCGTTGCGGTGCGCCAGACCCAGCATCAACGCCCATGCCGTGACCAGGATCGCCAAGGCTGCCGACCGGGCGAGGCGCCATCCTGCTTTGCGACTCCTACGGCTGTCGGATTCCTCCGCAGGCTGCTTCCAGTTCCACACGAAGAGAAACGCGGCGAGGGCGCATAGCAGGGCGGCGATCAGGCGCTCGCCCTCATGTTGGGCATACGCGGCCAGGTAAACGCATATTGCAATCAGGTACCCCCGGGAATCGTGCGGAGCGCGTTCCAGAGTGGCGCTGAAGATTTCCTTATCGGCAGCCGGCGCGAGTTGCGCGGCCGGCGGTCTGCGGATAGGTATGCCCTTGCGCAAACCGGCCCCGAGAGACGCACCGCACAACAAGCCAATCAGGACCGTTGCATTGGAGTCCTGCGTGGAGAGCAGCACGCCGGCGGGCACCCAAACCCATCCTGCCGCGCAGATGAGCGAGAACGCTGCAAACGAGATGGGTGAACGCAGCCGGTAGGGATGAGAGAAGCGGCGCCAGTAGAACCAGGCACCCATCACTCCCGCAGCAGCGCCGACGAGGACGTAGAGCGTGGCGCGCACCACCAGCGCCGAGAGCGGCAGCCAATGCGATTGAGGCAACCGGCAAATAAGAACCGCGGCAATGGTGGCGTTGACCAGGCCGGCAGAGACAAAGAAGCCGATGAACGTGCGCAGTTCCGGCCCATCGATCCGGCTGAATCCGGATAGTCCTTCGCCCGGCGTTCGAGTTTCGGTTTCCTTCCTCTCCATGCCTGCCTGCAGTGTGACTCGTGTTTCCAATGGTTCCGCCAGAGACGGCCTTATTCCATTGGACTCCGGGGACGCGAAAGATGTTCCCGGATTTCCACGATTTGCTGTGCGTGGCGGCGCGGATGGAAGGCCATCAGCAAAAGCATCTCGTAGCAGTTCACGGGGCGGGTGATGAGGGGATGGATGGTGAGCCATGATCGCAGGTCGCCGTCGAACCCATCCACCCAGTGCAGGGTCTCGCTGCGGGCGGCGTTGCATGCGTCGACGGCCTCGGCGAGCGTTTGACCTTGTCGGCCGGGGGTCGCGAGTTCCGGCGCTTCGATGCGGCGGGCACGATTCAACGCCAGTTCCTGGAAGCGGACTTCGCGGGCGCGATCTTCGTGGGATGCCGTGGAGGGCGTCGCCTCTTTCAGCTGCGAAAGAAGCCCAATCTCAGCAAGCCGGACGTGCTCCACGCACTCCAGCGCGGACCAACTGTCCAACTGCGGCCGGATTCTCGCGGTTTCCTCGTCGATGCCGCGCAAAGCGTCGTGGAGCGCATCCATCCCCTCCTGGAGTTGGCGAACGATCTCTTTTTTCTCCGCTTCGGCCACGGCATCCTCCACAATGGCAATAATCCTCGCACGATTGGCGGAGGTTCGCGATGCAAATCCGGGATGCTGTCCAGGCCGACTTCGAGCAGATCACGGCGATCTACAACGAGGTGTTGTCGAACTCCACGGCCATATACAACGACCGGCCGGCGACGGTGGAGGAACGGGTCTCGTGGTGGCGCAGCCGGCTTGCGCAAGGCTTTCCGGTGCTGGTGGCCGCAGAGGACGGGCGCGTTCTGGGCTTCGCGACGTTCGGCGATTTTCGGACCTGGCCCGGTTATCGCTTCACGGTCGAGGGCACGGTGCATATTCATTCCGATGCCCGGGGACATGGTGTGGGGACCGAGTTGCTGAAGGCCATCCTGGCGCGCGCCAAGGCAATGGGCAAGCACGTGATGATTGCCGGCGTGGATTCGGAAAATGTCGCGTCGCTGCGGTATCTCGAGCGATTCGGGTTTGAACGCGCGGGGCATCTGCGCGAGGTGGGACACAAGTTCGATCGCTATCTCGACCTGGTGTTTCTGCAGTACTGGATTACGCCGCCGGCGCGGGTGGCAGGGGAGCGGGGATGAACATCTCGGTGAAGCCGGTGGCTGTTGAGGAAATTTTTGCGTGGCGCGACCTCTATCGCCAGGAGATGAATTGCCAGATTGTGCACGACAACATGCATGCGCGCCCGGGGTGGACGCAGCCGTACAGGGTGGAGATGGATGGAAGCGCCACGGGTTATGGATCCATCCTGATTGGCGGGCCATGGGCAGGAACGCGAACGGCGTTTGAGTATTACCTGACGCCGGCCTTTCGGTCGCGCCTATTCGACGGCTTCGAGACATTCCTTGGTGCGAGCCAGGCCACCGCGATCAAGGCGCAGACCAATGACGCCGTGCTCACGGTCCTGCTGCACACCTGGGCGCGCAATATCGTCTGCGAGAACATCGTTTTCGAAGACAAGCTGACAACCGCTCATCAAGTCGAAGGCGCGGTTTTAAGGCAGCGCGGAGCCCCGGATCACGACTGGGTGATCGAGATGAGCGGCGCGGTGGCGGCAAACGGCGGCATCCTGTACCACTACAACCGCCCGTACGGCGATATCTACATGGAAGTGGCGGAAGGATACCGGCGCCGCGGGATGGGATCTTACGTGGTGCAGGAGTTGAAGCGCATCTGCTACGAAGGCGGCAGCATCCCCTGCGCGCGCTGCAATCCGGACAACATCGCCTCGCGCAGGACGCTGCAAAGAGCGGGCTTTGTTCCGTGCGCTTCGATCCTGAGCGGGGATCTCTGAAATACCGAGTTGCGCCTGACGTGCGCGATGGGCGCGCTCAAGCGAATCTCAATCCTGCTTCAGCCCCGGTTTTTTGAATGTAGCGCCGGCCCTCGTCGTATTCTTCGGCGGTCTTAAGGTGCTCGAGCATCAGGGGCACGTCCGCGGGCAACTTCGATAGTTCGGTGAGATAGGTACGGTAGTCGATCTGACCGCGGCCGGGGATCACCTCTTCGAAATGGACGTTCATCTCGATGTCCCAGCGCAGATCCTTGGCGTGGCAGGATACGATCCAGGGACCGAGCTTGCGGAAACAGTCGCGGATGAAATCGGAGTTGCGATAGAAGCGCTGCGGAGAATTGATTCCATTGCATACATCGAGATGAACCCCGAACGTTTTGCGATCCACGGCGCGGATCAATTCGAGATAGGCGTCCGGCCCGTCGGGCAAATTCCATCCCATCATCTCAATCGTGAATCGCGTGCGCGAGGGCTTGACCTGGTCGATGATGTGGCGGCAGTTTTCGACGGTGGCGTCGAAAAACTCGCGCGTCAGGTTTCGCGGATCGGGGCCATACCACGAATCCGGGTTGTACGAGCCGGCGATATCGACGCAGCAGCGCGCGCCTACCGCTTCGGCGAGCGCGCATCGGTCCGTCACGTATCGCAGGTTTTCGCGGCGTTTGGCTTCGTCGGGATCGAGCAGGTTTCTCCAGGCGCCGACCTCGGCGATCACCACATTCTCAGCCGCATAGGCGCGCTGGATTTGATCGAGAAGCCTGGAATCGTTGAGCGTCGCGATCTCGGGACAATATGCGGCGCTGTAACCGAGCCGCCGGTGCTCGCGCGCCAGTGCGGCTGGATCCGCCGACTGAAGGAAGATCGGTCCGCCGAGGCGAATGGCCGTGGCTGACTCACCTGAAAATGCGCGCGGTGCGATACCGGAAGTGGCAGCCGCGGCGGCAATGGCGACAAAATCCCTTCGTGATGGGCGCATGCCCAGCAAGTCTACACCGCGGGAAGCGACAGTTCGGGAAGTCGCCGATAAGGCCGGACCTTTGGGCGATGGCGGGCACAATATCAAGATTCTATTGACTTTATAGATTAAAGCTGATATAATACTAAAGGTGCGGCCGTTCCAAACTTCACTATGGGTGGCCGCGACCAGGAGGAACCATGCACCAACCCAGCGAAGCCATCGAGCGCTTCTTTCGCACTTTCGAATCCAACACGAACAGCGACAATGTGGCCGCCACGGTGTCGCTGTTTGCCGATGTTTTCATGGCCGCCAGCCCGCAGGGCGCGCAGGCCGTGCGCGGCGGCGACTTTGCGCTCGCGCTTCCCAGGAAGAAGCAATTGTTTGACAGCCTTGGCTGCCGGTCGACGGAACTGGTTACATTGACCGAGACAAGGCTCGATGCACGCTACACCATGGCCAGCACGCAGTGGAAGATGACTTTTGCGCGCCCCGGATCCGAGACGGAGGATGTGGTCGCCGAGTCAGTCTATATCGTCGACACGGGAGGCGTTGAGCCGAAAATCGTGTTCTACCTTGCCAACCAGGACCTGATGCAGGTGCTGAAGGAACGAGGCCTTCTGACCACTTGAGTGAACCATCGAACGCTTTGATAGAGTACTGCCATGTCTGCGGCAACGATTGAAGATTTGTTGCGGCACAAATGGCACGCCAGTGCCGCGTATCTCTCCGCGGTGTGCGAAAACGAGGCCGCGCGGCAGGACGAGGAGGTGCGGAAACTTCTGCACCACATTCTGATTGCCAACCGGTTCTGGCTGTTTCTTGTGCTGGGGAGAGAATTCGACCGCGAGCGGGAAACACGGGTTCCCGATGGGCTGAATTCTCTTGCCGCGAGCTATCGAGAAACCATGGCCCTGGAGCTGGAGTGGGTGTCCCGCTGCAATGATGCGGAACTGCATCGGCAACTGGTCACCCCGCGGTTTCCGGGCCAGATCTTCACTGTGGAGCAGGTGTTGATGCAAGTTTGCCTGCACAGCCATGGTCATCGGGCCCAGTTGGCGGGGAAGCTGCGAAGCCTGGGTGGTACTCCTCCGGCTACGGATTTCGTCTTGTGGATCAGGGAACGGCCAGAGCCGGAGTGGCCGTCGTCGGCGAACTGAGCTTGTGAAGGATGAATACAAAACCAGCCAGTCAGCGCCGCTTCGCGATATAGCGAGTCAGCAAGTCAGGGCGGAGATCCAGTTCTCACGCAGACACGGAAGCCCGCGCGCGCCCGGTTCCAAGGGTCCTTTGATTTCAGCGGGAAGCCTGGGCCAGCACAGGCGGGGATTGCGGCGTGCGCAGATAATGGCCGGCGAACTGGAGAAATGCAGGCCAGTTGGGTACCGGCGTGTGTCCGTATGGGTGCTGGCGGAAGGCGAGGTCGCCGTCGATGAGCGCGGTCTCGATGGGTGGAAACTCGGTGGCGCCGAGGTCTTTTTTGCCCAGCAGGCGATAGACGGGACCGGCCGCAACTTCGGCCAGGAACATGCCGCGCGGGTCGGCCCAGGCGTCTCCGTGGGGATTCACGTATCCATCGCCGCTGCAGGCGCCGCCGCCGATGAAGACGGGCCGCGGCGCGGCGAGGGCAATGAGTTCGTGATTGTCCACCGGCAGATCGGCGGGCGTGAGCGGGCCGCCGTAGCGGAGGAAGTTGCCGTCGAACCAGTGATAGAGAGATGCGCCGGCAAGATTGGGCATCTGCTCGCCGTAGATGTGGCGGTAGAGCTTGGCGCCGCCTTCGCCGGACGAACTGGAATAGGCGATGGCGAAGCGCGGATCGTAGGCCATGGCGACGAGCACGGTTTTGCCGAAGCGCGAATGGCCGGCGAGGCCGACCTGGCGCGGATCGACGGCCTGATCGGTTTCGAAATAATCCATGGCCCGGCTTGCGCCCCACGCCCAGGCGCGGAGAGTTCCCCAATCGTCGAGCGAGCGGGGCCGGCCTTTGTTCATCAAGCCGATGATGCCTTCGGTGAGGCCGGCGCCATCGTCGGCTTGAAAGCTGGTGGGCGAGAGCACGGCAAATCCCCAACCTTCGTCGAGCACGGACTGCCAATTGATGCCGTATCCCGGCGCGCCGCCGGAGACAGTTTCCGAAATCTGCCCAACGTTGATGCGCTGGAATTCCTTGTCGAAGGCGAGTTCCATGATGACCGGGACCGGGCCGTGCGCCTTTACGGGAGTCACCAGAACAAGGGAGATGCTGACCGTGATTTGCGGGTAACTCGAATTCTCAACGTGGCCGGAGAGCCGCTTCATGATCACGTCCACATTGCCGCACCGGCCGGGAGCCGCGCTATCTACCTCCCATCGCACCGCGGGCAGATTGGGCGGCGCGCGGCCCAGGATTTCGTGCTCGAAGTCGGCCACGATCTCCGGACGTCGCTGATCGAACCACATCTCCGGCGTGGTGACGCGCTGGCCGTTTTTCAGCAGCAGCGGGTCGGGCAGATGGGGATAGGCGTTGGCTTTCGATTCGTCGTAGTTGGTGGCGCGGGGCTGGTTGGCGCCGGTGGCCGGAGGGGGGCGCATATCTGCATCCTTGAGCCCGAGCAGCGCAAGCATGCGTTCGCGATCGTCGGCGCCCGTGAGGTGAATCGCGGCTGAATCACTCGACGGCGAGTTGCCTGGCGCATGCAGGTAGCGGCCGGCAAAGGTGAGAAAGGTGGGCCAATTCGGGCCGGGCGTGTGGCCGGCGGAGTGCTGGCGGAACGCTATATCGCCATCGATGAGGGGCGTGCCCATGGGAGGAAAGTCGGTGGTGCCGAGGTCCTTTTTGCCCAGCAGGCGATACACGGGTCCGGCGGCCACGGCAGCCATGAACATGCCTTTGGGATCGATCCAGCGCTCTTCGGTGTCAAGGGAGCCTCCGGAAATGAAGACGGGCCGCGGCGCGCACAACGCGATGAGCTCGTGGTTGTCCACCGGCATATCGCCGGGGTTCAGCGGGCCGGCGTACTTGAGGAAGTTGGCGGCCATCCAGTGGAACTCGTTGGCCGCGGCGACGTTGCCCACCTGCTCGCCGAAAACGTGCCGGTAGAGCTTGGCTCCGCCTTCGCCAGAGGAACTGACGTAGGAGATGGCAAAACGCGGGTCGTAGGCCATGGCGACGAGCACCGACTTGCCGTAGCGCGAGTGGCCTTCCAGGCCGACCTGCCTGGCGTCGACGTCCTTGTCGGTTTCGAAGTAGTCCAGGCAGCGGCTGGCGCCCCAGCCCCAGGCCTTGAGCGTTCCCCAGTCGTCGAGGTTGCGGGGCTGGCCCTTGTTCACCAGGCCGATGATGCCTTTGGTGAGGCCGGCGCCGTTGTCCTCCTGCACGCTGGTAGGGATGTACTCGGCATAGCCCCAGCCTTTCGCGAGCACCTGTTCCTGCCAGGTTGGGTGCTGCTGAGCCTGCTGGGCGAATTGAGGAAAGCGCTTGGCGATCATGGCGAGGAATTCCTGGCTGAGGCCGTACTCGATGATCACGGGCACCGGGCCCCTGGCATCGGCGGGGGTGGTGAGCGTGAGATCGATGTTGACGGTGATTTGCTGATCGACCGAGTTGTCCACGTGACCGATGAGGGTTTTGGTCAAGACGGGCACGTCGCCGGTCTTCTCATGGACGGTGCTTTTGAGTTCCCACGTGACCGTCGGCGTGTGGGGCGGGGTGCGGCCGAGAATTTCGCGGTCGAAGAGTTCGACGATTTCCGGGCGGCGTTCGGTCGACCAGATCTGGGGCGTGGTGACGCGCTTGCCGTTGTTCAGGACGAGAGGGTCGGGGAGATTCGGATAGAGGTTGGCTTTCGACTCGTCGTAATTGGCCGCGCGCGGCGACTTGGGGTCGGCATCCACGCCGGGGCGCAGCTGTTTGATGCCGAGCGCGTCCATTTCCCGCTGGCGCTCTTTCTCCGATGCGGCCTGGATCGCGAGCATCTCGGGGGTGGGGGTGAAGGCTGGCCGTGGAGGTGGTGGAGGATTCTGGGTGGGCGCACTGGAGGAGGGAGCCTGAGCCGGGGAGAGGAACCACGCCAGGGAGAGGAAAAGCGCGATGGCCGGTGCGCGGAGGGACGGCAGTGCGGGCATGAAAGAACCTCGAGGATCCCGTAGGAATCGCGGGCCAAGAATATCGATTTGTCGGGGGCCCCGGCAAGGAGGAATGGGAGCGGGCATTTGGGTCAATCCTAGCGGTGCTTGTGGGAAGGCGCCGATTTTTCAAGGTTCGCCGCAAATTGCCGATGACGGAGAGGTGTTCGGTCTTTAGCGCTGACGCGCCGGTGCGGTGAGCCCGGAGCTTGTCGAAGAACAACCGCGGATCCTTCGACTCCGTCCGCCGCGGCGGGCTCGCTCAGAATGACGGGCGTTGTTTTGCGGCGAAGTTGGGACTCGGGGCGCAGCTGGCGGGCGTTCGAGCGCAATACCGAGGGCGACCTGACCGAGGAGAGGATTTAACCCATGTCTGTGTATCGCAACATTCCTATTGCACGCAAATTCATGCTGGCGTTCGGCGTGGTTTGCCTGCTCTGCGTGGCGCTGGGCACGTATTCGTATTTCACGTTTCGATACATCGCGACAACCACCTCCGACGTGAGCGAAAATGCTTTTCCGTCCGTCCTGCATCTATCACGGATAGAGTTGGCGATGGGTCTTGTCCGGCGATCCGATATGGCACTGCTTCTCTGCCATTCGGCAGAGTGCGCCGCCCGGGAAGGCTCGCAGCGTCAGAGATTGATCGACGAGTACCAGTCGGAATGGAAGGGGTATGAGCCCTTTATCAGCTATCCGGGAGAACGTGAAGTGGCGCAGAAGTTCTCTGTGGCGTTTGAGCGTTATCTGGAGAGCAGCAACCGGGCTAACGAACTTCGCGCCAACGGCAAAATAGGGGATGCTCTGGACATCATCACCGCGGATGCAGTGGCCAAGACTATTCACGAAGCCAGCGATGCCGCGGAGGAGGATTTCCATCTCAACGCGACCGCCGGGACGAGCAGCATGCGTTCTTCCACGGTCATGAGCCGCCGAGCTATCTGGATCAACCTGATCGTGACGATCCTGATAGTCGGCTTCTCGGCCCTGATCGGGGCTGGTCTCACGAAAGTAATCGCGCCGCGCGTGGGGCGAGCGAAGGACGCACTGCAACAGCTGGCTGCGAAAGACCTGTCGATCCATGTCCGGGTGACGGGGACAGACGAGATCGGACAAATGGGTATGGCCATGAACGAATGCGCCGAATCCCTTCGTGAGATGGTCCATTCGGTGGCCAAGGGAGCGGAGACGCTGTCGGCGGCGACCACCGAGATCAGCGCGCGGGCGGTGCAGTCGGCGGGCAATGCGAACACCCAGTCAAACCGGACCAATCAGATTGCGGCGGCGGCCCAGGAGATGACGGCGACCATCGCGGAAATCAGCCACAACGCGGCCAGTGCGGCCAGCGCCAGCCGCGCGTCGGCGGAAACCGCGGTACAGGGCGGAGCGGTGATGGGGAGCGCGGCGGAGACCATGGAAAAGATCGCCGCCGCCACCGGCTCGGTATCAGAGAAGATGGCGTCGCTGGCGCAGCGCTCGGAAGAGATCGGCAAAGTGGTGAGCGTGATCCAGGAGATCAGCGAGCAGACGAATCTTCTGGCGCTGAATGCGGCGATCGAAGCGGCCCGCGCCGGGGAGCACGGGCGGGGATTCGCGGTGGTGGCGGGGGAAGTGCGCCGTCTGGCGGAGAGGACCAAGGGGGCGACCGAAGAGATTGCGAGCACCATTCGCAGCATCCAGGAAGAAACGCGAGCCACGCTGCAGGTGATGGAAGAGAGCCGCTCCGCGGTGGAAACGGGAATGGGTGAGACAGCGCGGGCGCGCACCAGCCTGGAGGCGATCATCGAGGCATCGAAGCAGGTGGAGCACCAGATCGAGCTTATCGCCACTGCAGCAACGCAGCAGACCGCGGCGGCGGGCGAGATCTCCGAATCCGCGGGACAGATTTCCCAACTGGCGGTGGAGAATTCGCAGGGGGCGGAAGAGGCGGTGGACGCGCTGAAGAACCTGGCATCGCTGGCCGGCGAACTGGACGGAATGATGCGCCAGTTTCAGCTGGGGGACGAGCGCGGGCGAGAGGCGGATGGGAGCCGTTTGGCCCGGCCCGCATTCAAAGCGTCCATGCGTCCGGCGCACGCGTGAGGCCGGCGCATTCGAAGGTCGCTTTTCAAAACAAAGCGGCGAGTCAGCGCCGCTTCGCGCCGAGCCAGTGAGCCAGTGATCGCGGAAGTCGAGTTCCGACGCAAACACCCAAGCCCATTCAAGCTGCAAAAGCAAAAGCGCGGCGAGGGTGGGGCACCCAAGTCTCCTATGGTTGAAACTGGGGACCGCCAGAATTCACATCGGTCTCTACCTTGGCACCAAGGCGCTATGGTAGGCTCCGGTTGTAGTCATCGCCGCGCGTGAAGCGGCGTGCGCCGGGGCCCAGTGGATCGCTCGTTCCCCGAGAGGAGACTCGCATGAGCGCCGTCAAGTATGACTTGATCGTGGTCGGCTCCGGGCCATCCGGGCAGCGCGCCGCCGTGGCCGCCTCCAAGATGAAGAAGCGGGTGGTGGTGGTGGAGTCGCGGGCGGTGGTGGGCGGCGTGTGCATCAATACGGGCACCATTCCGTCCAAGACCATGCGCGAGGCCGTGCTTCATCTCTCGGGATACAACTATCGCTCGGTCTACGGCATGAATTACCGGGTGAAGGAAAAGATCACGATGGCCGATCTTGCCTTTCGCGTGCAGGCGGTGATCAAGACGGAAGTAGATGTGACCGAGGCGCAGCTTTCGCGAAACGGCATCGACATTGTGCATGGCGTGGCCCACCTGTTGGACACCCGGCACGTGCGCGTGGAGGGCTTTCAGGGAGAATCCACGCTGGAGGGGGAGCGGCTGATCGTGGCGGTGGGAACCAGGCCGGCCTCATCGCCCAAGGTGCCAATCAACGGCCGCACCATCATCAACAGCGACCAGGTGCTCGATCTTTCCAACCTTCCGCGAACGCTCATCGTGGTGGGGGGTGGGGTGGTGGGGGTGGAATACGCCTGCATGTTCGCCATCCTGGGCGTGCGCGTAACGATCGTGGAAAAGCGCAACAAGCTGCTCGAATTCGCCGATCAGGAGATTGTGGAAGCGCTCAGCTATCACCTGCGCGACAGCCGCGTAACGATGCGCCTGGGCGAAGAAGTGGAGAGCGTGGAGGAACTGGCGGACGGGACGGTGGTGGCGAACCTGGAGAGCAAGAAGCGGATCTCGGGCGATGCGCTGCTGTACGCGGTAGGGCGCCAGGGCGCGATCGATGACCTGAACCTGGCGGCAGCCGGCATCCAGGCGGACAATCGGGGCCGCATCCTGGTGGACGAGAATTATCAGACCAACGTGGAAGGCATCTACGCGGTTGGGGATGTAGTGGGTTTCCCGGCCCTGGCTTCGGTGTCGATGGAGCAGGGGCGGATTGCGGCGGCGCGGGCGTTCAATGACAAGTCGACCAAATCGAACCCCAGTTTTTATCCATACGGCATCTACACCATTCCGGAAATCAGCTTCATCGGCAAGACCGAGGAGCAATTGACCGATGAAGATGTGCCCTACGAGGTGGGGATGGCGTACTACCGCGAGGTGGCGCGCGGCCAGATTCGCGGCGACACCACGGGCCGCCTGAAACTTATCTTTCATCGCGACACGCGCAAGGTACTGGGCGTTCACATTATTGGGGAAGGTGCCAGCGAGCTGGTGCACATCGGCCAGGCGGTGATGACGCTGGACGGCACGGTGGATTACTTTGTGCAAACGGTGTTCAACTATCCAACCCTGGCGGAGTGCTACAAGACGGCGGCGTTCAACGGGCTGGGACGGCTGGTCCGGTACCAGGGTTAGAACGCAAGTTGCTCTGATTCGGCTTTGCCCTGGAGGGTAAAGATGACAAGCGCCATCGGCGTGGTAATGACCGAGCACATTGTGGCCGGGCGGTTGGAGAATCATCGCCTGTCCGGGGAGCCGGTGCGTTATCCCGGCAATTTGGAGGAAGTGGACGCGCTGACGGTGATGCCCAGCGGAGAACTGATGGACCTGCTCGCGAATCAGATCACCGAACTGGCCAGCCGGGACGAGAAGCCGGTGGAGGCGATCGGGGTTGCCGTTCCGGGGGTGGTGCGACATGGGGTGGTTGAGGACGCGCCGAACCTGACCCAGATCAAGGGCATGCGCATGGCGGATGAACTGGGGCGGATCATGCTGGCGCGGGGAATCAAAGCGCCGGTGCATATCGCCAATGATGCAGACGCCATTGCCGCCGGAGTGGCCGCGAAGTTCGGGCAACTGGATCGCCTGACGCGGGTGTGGACGATCGGGAACGGCATTGGCTACGGGCGCTGGCCCTACGTGGAAGGCGTATGGGAAGGCGGGCATATCACCGTCACTCTGGATCCCAAGGAACGGTTCTGTGGATGCGGCGGCATCGGACACCTGGAAGGAATCATGGGATATCGGGCAATGCGGCTGCGCTTTCTCGATCTCGAGCCAGAAGAGGTTTTTGCTCAGGCCAAGGAGGGCGATACGAAATGCCGGGAGTTTGTCGACCTGTGGCATCGCGCGCTGGCGGCGGGGACGGCATCGTTCATCCATCTTGCCGGACCGGGGCGCTTTTACTTCACGGGGCACAACGTGAGATTCCTCGAAGTGCCGCTGCTGCGATCGCATCTGGAAAGCATGGTGAAGATGAGCCCGCTGCAGAGCTATTCTCTCGAGGTGCTGCCCAATGACGACGAGACGGCGCTGCTGGGAGCCGGGGTGAGCGCCTTGCGGGCGGTGACCTGGTAGGCGGGCGGATGCGGGTTCGTCCGGTTGCTAGGAAAATGTAGACTTGTCGGCCATTGCGGCAGCGATCTTACGCCCCTGCGGGGCTTCTGACGCGAACCTTACCGTGATCCCCAGGCTTGCGCCTGGGGCTACCATCTTTAGCCCGCTGCGCGGGCTCTACCTTTAGCCCCGACGCGGGCTCTACCTTTAGCCCCGACGCGGGCTCTACCTTTAGCCCCGACGCGGGCTCTACCTTTAGCCCCGACGCGGGCTCTACCTTTAGCCCACTGCGCGTGCTCTACCTTAAGCCCCGGCGCGGGCTCTACCTTTAGCCCCGACGCGGGCTCTACGTGGAGGCCACACTGGCGACGAACCTTACATCTGAATGAGAAGCGCTCTAGCGGACGGAAGACAAATGGGTCCGCGAAGGTGGGAAACACGAGGTTTCTGATGCGTGTGAGCCAAAGCCCGGGTCAGCACTCCGGGCACCGGCGAATGGTTCCATGCCGGGAGGGCAACCGGCGAAGATATTCGCGGCCTTCATCGGTAATACAGAACCAATATCTTCGAATGGTTTCGGGATTAGCGCCGACTTCGGTGGCATAGGGAGGATCGGCGTGAATCAGATAGGCACCCACTAAGTGGTTGGAGATGGCACTTAGCAGCATCCGCTCAATATCCAAGACAGCATCATGCGCAAGGTTGGATTGCGACAGCTTGCTGACCAATGATTCAAAGGACAGGTAATCGTCTGAAACGGCCTCGAGGACAACCCGATCGAGTTCGTGAGATCTTGCTTTCATCGCGAGCGTCCATGGGCATGAAGCTTGCTATAACGAGCTTCCCGGGTTTGGTTGGTGAGTACGGGTCAAAACGCACTACAGGCGGGAATTCACACCTCCAGAGAAGTTAAGGGGGATTGTGCCTCCCCGGAGCGATGCTGTCAAGGTAAGTGGACAAATGAATCTGTTTAAAACTCGGGCGGTCCGGCAGAGGATTCGATTTGATCGGCGGATAACATCAAACTGCAAAAGTTCTGAATTTGAGTGGTTCCAGCAGACAGGATTGAATAAAGTCGAACGGTTCCACCAGTGCAGAGGGTGCTTGCAGGATTACGTATCCGGCGAGCGGAGGCTGAGGAAAAACCTTGCTCCGTCCTGCGCGGCTCTCCAAGTCTCCCTATAGGAAAGGGGTAGTCCGTCCGCAGCACCGCGGGGTTCATGGCATGTTTTGGAAGGGGGGCTGAAGGGAAAATCCGAGGTGCAGGCTCTTCCGCGTCGGAGGCTTTTTTGCCACTTTCCTTGTCGAGGGGGGTTTAAGATGCATAGGAATTAGAATGCTTCCTCGGGAGTCGCTTGTAGCATTGAAGTTGCAGCCCTCAACCCGTCTCCCCCACGTTGCCACTTGCCGCACGGTACCCCGGATCCCGGAGCATCGCTGGCGGCAATGAAAGGAAAGGAATATTTATGACACGAGGCTCAATCGCTCCGCTGATAAGGCGTCTTCCGGCATTGGCGGCATTGGCATGCCTGGCGCTGGTTTCCGTGCCGTCCCCTGCCCAGGACGACGACCCCCCTACGCAGGCCGGCCGACTGTCGATCATCAACGGCGTCGTTTCGATCCAACCTGGCGGAACCCAGGACTGGGGACAGGCTTACCTCAACTACCCCATCGGACCGGGAGATCGTCTGTTCACCGACTCGGACGGCCGGGCCGAAATCCAGGTAGGCCGGACGTACGTGCGACTGGGCCCCAACACCGATCTGACCTTTATCGATTTCCGAGATGACGGCATTACGTTCGGAATCGGGCAGGGTAGCATACGCGTCCGTAGCTACGGACAGTGGGAGAGCCAGTCCCTCTTTGTGCAGACGCCCAGTGGCACGGCCACGGCGCGGGGAGCGGAAAGCTTCCGGGTGGACGTGTTCCCGAACCAGCAGACCGCCATTTTCACGAACAACGGGGGCGATTTGTACATATCCGGAGCGAACGACTTCGGGATGGATGCGGCCGCGAACCAGTCCCTGGAACTAGTTGGCACCAATCCGGTTTATCCGCAATGGCTGCAACCCAACTATCCGGATGCGCTGGACGACTGGAGCGAATCGCGAACCCAGCAAATCGACCGGGCGACCTGGCGATATGTGAGCCCCGAGGCTCCGGGCGCCGATGAACTTGACGCCTACGGTCAATGGTCACCGGGAACAGAATATGGAGACATGTGGTTTCCGCAGGTGCAGGCGGGCTGGGCTCCCTACCACAACGGCCACTGGATCAACCGCCCGCCCTGGGGCTGGGTGTGGGTTGAAGATGAGCCCTGGGGATATGCTCCGTTCCACTATGGGCGCTGGATCAACTATCACGGCCGGTGGGGCTGGGTTCCGGGCGCGCGCGAGGCGCATCCCGTCTGGTCACCGGCGCTGGTGGTTTTCGCCGGGGGAATTTCGTTCGGGGGCGGGGGCGTCTCGGTATGGTTCCCGCTGGGTCCGGGCGAACCGTATCGCCCGTGGTACCCCTGCAGCCCGCGGTATGTCGATCGGGTGAATATCACGAATATTCGCGAGACCAATATCATCCACGTCCAGAAGACGTACGTGAATATCGTCAACGTGACGAATGTGACCAACATTACCTACGTGAACCGGACGGTCGGGGTCACGGCGATGCGGCAGCAGGACTTTGCTTCCGGCCGGCCGGTGGCGCAGGCGTCGGTTCACGTGGATCCGCAGCAGATGGAGCACGTGCAGGTGATCGCCAAGCCGCAGGTGGCTCCCGCGCGGTCGGCAATGGTCAGTGCTCCTCCAGCCAAGCCGGTGCCGGTGGCGGCAAGCCGGCCGGTAATGATCAACGCCAAGGGCATGGCGGTGACGGCGCAGCCGAAGGCCAAGCCGGCTCCTCCGCCGGTGAAAGCGGCTCCGGCTCCGGCGAGTTTGCCGAATCGCGCGGTCGTGGCTCCGCCCCCCAACGTGAAGATGACGCCAGCCGCGCAAAAGGCGATGCAGACCGCGCCCAAGCCGGCGCAACAACCGGCGGCGACCCGTCCGGGCCAGCCGACGCCGCAAGGCCGGCCGGCGGCGGCGACACCTCCCGCTCCCGCGCAACACCCGGCGCCGATTCAGCCCAACCAGCCGAAACCAGCGCAGAGCCCTGCGCCCGCCGCCAAGCCGGCAGGGCAGCCTGCGACGGAAACAAAGCCACAGCCGAAGCCGACGCCTCCTCCGCAGGCACAACCTCATCCCGCGGCGCCTCCGCCGCATGAGGCGACTCCCCCTCCGCCTGCCAGACAGAATGGGGAGCCCGCAGCGAAGCCTGCTCCGCGCCAGCAGCAACCACCACCGGAAAAGAAAAAGCCTGAAGAAAAGGACAAGGAAAAACCCCAGGCGTGAGATTCGGGTAAGTCGAAACCGAGGGCCGCGGCGAATGATTTGCCGCGGCCCTCGGTTTTTACAGCAATTTCCCGGTGATCGCTCATGCGTCTTCGAGGGAGTCGAGCGAGACCGGGGGAAGATAAACGCCCAACAGGCGGCGGTTCCACCAGGCGCCCGTCTGGCGCTTTTGTTGCGGGTCGGTGTAGCGATACTCATAAAACACGGCGCGAACAAACGCGGGCGGTTGGGCAGAAAAGGGATTGCTGCCCATCAGGCGCAGAATGGCGCGATCGCCGGCAAGCAGCTTCCGGATGAGCCTCACAAACCAGACCTGGTATCCCCACACGTGAATTCCCTCGCCCGTGATGGCGACGGAAAAGGGCAGGAACCAGATCAGCCAGTCGAGGCGGAGATGATAGGGGGCGACCTGCGGAGGCATTCGCGCGGGATCGCCGGGCTTGCCTTTGAAGCCGTACTCGAGCCATTGCGTGTACGGAGTGACGACACGTTCGCTGGTGCCTTCGATCACGATTTCGTAGCGCTTTCTTCCTACATTGCCGAAGGCGCCGTAAGTATTGACCAGATGGAAGGGGTTGTAGTTCAGATTCATCGCCTGGTGGCGCGAGAGCAGGTTCCGGGCGGGCTGAATGCTGAGCGCCGCAGTGCCGGCGCCGATGACATAGAGGAGAATATCGAAGGCCGGCGAACGGGGCGCCAGGGCGGGTGCGGAGATTGGAATCGCGAACTTCAGGATTGGATCACTGAATGCCGTCAAGCCAAGCACCACAGTGAGCCAGTTCAGCCAGGCATAGTTGCCGCTGATGATGAGCCATAGTTGATGAAAAATGATGAGGCCGCCGGCGATAGAAGCCACGGGCTGGGGCGCAAACAGGCAGAAGGGAACCACGATCTGCACGAAGTGGCTGGCAAGGGCAGAAGCGCGATGCATCCAGGCCGGGAGCCGGTGGAAGTACCAGCTCAATGGATTGGGCAGGGGCTGAGTTTCGTAGTGATAGAAGAGGCAGGTCAGGCGGCGCCAGCACGGATCGTGACGCAGCTTGATAAGGCCGGCGCCTATCTCGGTTCGAAACAGCATCCAGCGCAGGATGAGGATCGGTACGATGGAGGGTCTGACGCGCGACGGGCCGAGAAAGGCGGTGAAGAATCCGGCCTCCAACAACATGGATTCCCATCCGAAGGCGTAGAACTTCTGTCCTACATTGGCGATGGAGAGGTAGAGGATCCACAACACGAGCCATGCGCTCACGGAAAGCCACAGCGGTCCGGCTTCTGTGAGTCCGGAGGCGGCACTCAAGGCAATCAGAACACCTGCCCAGGCAGCGACGTCGAGGAGGCGATCGGAATAGCGCCAGCAAAAGAGGCTGGGGGCCTGGGTAAAGCTGACGTGCTTGAGAAAGGCAGGCACGGGAAGCAGGCCGCGTTCGCCGAGCAGCGGCTTGAACTGGCGCACCACGGCCATGAAGGCGACCAGGTAGACGGCGGCCATCCCTCTCTGAACGAGAAGCCTGGAGATCCAGACGTCGCCGATATACGCATTCATGGCAGGAAAGCCATTGTCAAACATCCTGGATGAGGCCGGGAAGAGGGTCGCCATCCACGGGGGAAGGAGGCGTATACACTATCATCTCCAACATCATTGAAGAAGAGGAGGTCCTGATTGCAGCCTTCCGGAATGCACTATTTTCCGATGGAGTGGCCATTCCTGCTGGCCCTGTTTCTTCTCTTCTCACTGCTGGTGGCCCTGGTCGAACTGAGGATTCTGCACTTTGCGTACGAGCGGATGGGGATTTCGTCGCGGAGCGCAATGTGGATCCTGTTGCTCACGCTGGTGGGCAGTTCCATCAACATTCCGCTGGCCGAGTTTCCACCGGAGAGGGTGATTTCAGGAACGGTTGTGCACCACCACGGAATGCGCTACGTGGTGCCGGCGGTGCATCAATGGCCGGCGACCGTGTTGGCGATCAACGTAGGCGGAGCGCTGATCCCGATTCTGCTGTCGCTCTATCTGGCGTTCAAGAACCGGCTGGTGATCAAGTCTGCCATTGCGGTGGCGGTGGTGGCGATAGTAACGCACCACCTGGCCCAGCCGGTGCGCGGAGTTGGAGTCACGCTGCCGATCTTTATCCCTCCAATTGTGGCGGTGGTCTGCGCGCTGGTGTTGTCGTGGCGGCAAGCGGGACCACTGGCCTACATTGGAGGGAGCATGGGTACGCTTATCGGCGCAGACCTGATGAATCTAGGAAGGATTCAGGGGTTGGGCGCGCCGGTGGCGTCGATTGGCGGGGCGGGAACGTTTGACGGGGTTTTTCTGGTGGGCATCGTGGCGGTGCTGCTGGCGTCGTTGATTCAGCCGCGCCAAAGGCAGGCGGTTTGACAAGGTGGCTCCCTGCGAACCCACCGGATGGAAGCTTCGCGCTATAGATAGCGGATGATGACCTGCTTGAGGTGCTTGGTCTCCAGGATCTGCGCGATCCGTTTGACGATGTTGCGGCGAAGCTGGAGTTCGACGGGCACGTTGGGATCCTGGTGAGCTTCGTTGATGCGCGTGCCCACGGCGAATTTCACGATGTCGCTGTCGAGCAGCATGGCGGCAAGACGGACCGCGGCATTGGAGCGCATCTCTTCGGGAGCGAAGCCGTCTTCCAGAAGCCGCAGTACTTCGCCGAGGGTAAGGGTTCCCTCGGTGACGAGGTCAAAGCCAGGCATTCGCGCCATGGGGGGCACTTTCGGATCGAGCGGCTGGCGCATATCGATCTGAATGTCGCGGTGGAGAAGGCGGGAGATGATGTTGGCCGTCGTCCCGCCGCAGATGACTTTGCGTCCCGGTGTGTGTTCCGCGATGGCGGCCAGGTCGGCATCGTGGGCGCGATTGAATGGGGCGCCGGTCATGACGAGCAATTGCCGGGGGCTGCGGAAATAGATCACGCTGCAGGTGATGTCGTCCTTGGCGCTCCACCCGTCGATCTCTTCAGCGCGCGCCACCAGCCGGCGGGATAACTCACGGGCGGAGATGTACGGGGAGGTTTCGATTTGCCGGCGCACAAACTCTTCGACATTGCCGAGGCCCCAGCCTAGAGGGGTGCGGTACTCGCCCATGCCGGCCTGGGTGATGCCGTCAGAGAACATGACAATGCGGTCCTCGCGCTGCACGTCGAAGCTGAACAGACTGATGACTCGATCCTGCCAGCGGGCGGGCCGCACCTCGGTCTTTTGGACACTGAGGGCTGCGCCGGGCCGGATCATGAGGCAGGGTGGATTGCCATGTTCGATGATTCGCGTTTGTCCTGAAGACTCCATGTCCACCACGGTGAAGGTGGAATAGCTGATCTTGCGCACGCTGCAGATGGGCAGGGTATCCATGATGATTTCCGCCGAATGGCGGATGTCCAAGGCGCCGGCGGTGAACTTGAGCGCCATGGTGGCGGTCATGGTGGCCAGCACGCTGGCTTTGACGCCGCTGCCCAGGCCATCGGAAAGCACGGAGACGATGCGGCCTTCCTGCTTGACCGCCTGGGTGAGAAACACGTCTCCGGAGATGAGCTGCCCGTGCTTGGCCCGCTGGCAGTAATCCACCTCGACGAAGCTGGTCTCCTTGCCCGTCATTGTGGATGCTCATCCACTTCTTCAGGGCTGAACGAGCGCACGATGGAGTTAAGGATGATCTCCGAGTCCGCGGCGTTCTCGCCGAGCAGGTAGGCGATCTGCTGGACGGTCTTGAGGTTCTTCTGGATGACTTCGCGGGCGCGGGTGATGATCTGTTCTTTCTGGAAAATGGGCTCAGTGATGTCCTGGAAGATGCCGCACAGCACGGAGCCGGGCTCGATGGCGAAGATGCTGGAGTTGAGGATGCTGCGCTGATAGCGGATATCGTGGTTGACGATGTCTTCGCCGGCATCGAGCACGCGGCGAAAAAGGTGCGAGAAGGGAATCACGGAATCGAGGGCAATGCCTTCCAACTCCTGGGTCCTGACGAATGGGTCCTTGTTCGGGGGACGGGGGTCCTTGGGTTCCTGGATCTCGTCGGAGAACAGGCGCACGAAATTCCCGTTGCACTCGATGATCTTCAGTTCTTCGTCCACGATCACCACTGCCGCAGGCATCTTCCTAAGCAGGGCGTTGGCTTTTTTCTGAGCCAGTTTGCGGGTGTAGGTCGCGCACATCATGCGCTCGGCGTTGCGGGCGATGAGGGCGCGGGCGAACTCGCGGCAGGAATCGTAGCCGCATCCGCCGCAGTTCAACTCGTCTTCCACGGAGTACTTTCCGACGGTTCGCAGCGCATCGCGAATCTGGGTTTCGGTATATTCCTCGAGTTGCACGGGCGACGGGGCATAATGCTGCACGATGTCCATCAAAGGCGGGCGCGGTGTTTCCGCCGCAGGCTGCGCGAACTCCACGATCTGATATCGCCGCCTGGCGACGGAGAGGCTGCGCGCAGATTTGGGCCCGTTCACGCACGATCCGGCACACGCAGTGAGTTCCAGAAAAATGCTTTGTTCCGGCTTCCACTCCATAAGTCCCTTGAGGGACTGTTCCACATTGGCGATACCGGAGAACGACATGATTTGGGAACCGCTGATTTTGCCGGTGGCGGTTACGCCGGGAATCATGCCGCCTTCAATGGGATAAAGCGACCCTTCGCGCGCCTGCTCGGGAGCGAATGCGTCGGCCTGGGTGGCCGGGATTTGCGCGAGCTGAATGTTCTCTTCCTTCAGCCAGCGCTCGAGATCCTCGAAGGTGAGCACCACGTCGAGCAGCTCGGGATGCCGCTCGGCTTCCTTCTTCTTGGCGATGCACGGCCCGATGAACACGATCGCGATGTCGCTGCCGTAATGCCGGCGCAGCAGCCTGCAATGGGTGAGCAACGGCGAGAGCAGCGGGGAGATGGCGTCCTGGCACTCGGGATGATATTTTCCGATGAAGTCGACCACCGACGGGCAGGCGGAGGATATCCAGATCCGGCCCGGCTCGCTGCGCATGAGATCAAGCACGTTGGCCGACACCTGCTGTGCCCCCAGGGCGGTCTCCGAAACGGCGAAGAACCCCAGTTGCTTGAGAGCGCGAACCAGTTGCTGCGGGCGCACGCCCGGAAACTGGGCCGCGAAGGAAGGCGCCAGCGAGACCACGACCCGGCGCCCGCGGGTCAGCAGGGCCTTGGCGGCGGGCAAATCGTCGCGCACCTGCTTGGCATGGTTCGGGCAGGCGAGGATGCAATTGCCGCAAAGAATGCACAACTCCGGCACCACGCGCGCGTAGCCGTCCTGCACGCGAATGGCTTTCACCGGGCATTCGCGAATGCACTTGTGGCAATCCTGGCACTCGCGGGTTTCGGTATAGATGGAGTGCAATTGCGCCATCAGGCCTCCGCCTGGCGGTTTGCCAGTGCCTCGAGGATTTCCCGCAGCTTGGCCGCCGTGACCTCATGGCAGGTTTCGCCTGCGATCGCCAGGTTCGGGCCGAGCTTGCACTCGTCCTGGCAGAGCTTTCCGCTCAGCCGGACGGAGACTTTCAAACCACGATTCTCGAGGAAATCCTGGATGATGCCGAGGTTGTTCGCATTGCCGCGGGCGAAGCAGGAGCTTCCCATGCAGATCACGATTTCGATTGGATTGAGCTCATCGGGCACGGTTCACCTGCACCAACTCTGGATAGGGAGGCCGCCAGAGGGGGGCGGTCGATTCGCCCTCTCCGCGTCCGCCACGCCCGCGTCCAGCGAAGCGCCCGAGTGAGTGAATCTGTCCACGCAGGCACTGGTGGCAATCCGTGGCGCTCTCCTCGATACACGCCTTGGCCGGATAGATCTGGTAAAGGCTGCGATATTTCAGCGGTGTCAGGTTGGGCATGACCACGTTTGCGCCCACGGAGAGTCCGCGCGTCCGTCCATGTGCTTTGTTGATCGTAGCCAGCGCGGTGGTGCTGGGAATGTTGGCGGTGGGGCACATGATGCGCGCGAGAGCCACCATTTTGTAGACCATTTCTTCGGTTGCGGGCGCCTGCCCGGCCGGATCGACCGCCGGGCGCAGCGTTCCCGAACCCAGCGGTGTCTGCGGGTGGGGAATATAGGGTCCGATGCCGATCATGTCCAGATCGAGCGCGCGAAATGCGAGTACGTCCTGGGCGAGGCTTTCGCAGGACTGGCCCGGAATGCCTACCATCACGCCGCCGCCGGCTTCATAGCCCAGCGCTTTCAGTGTCCTCAGCAAGGCAAGCCGGTCGGGCGCCGCGGCGCCGCGGGGATGGATGGCGCGATAGAGTTTCGGATCGGAGGTCTCGAAGCGGAGCAGGTAGCGGTCCGCACCGGCCGAGCGCCAAAGCCGCAGTTCGTGCTGGTGGCGCTCTCCCAGGCTCAGGGTGACAGCGAGCGCAGTTTCGCGTTTGATCCACTGAATGATTTCGGCGACCGATTGGGCCGTGAGCGCCGGATCTTCGCCGGCCTGCATCACCACTGTGCCGTAGCCGAGATGCTCCGCCTGGCGCGCACAGTCGAGAATCTCCTCGCGCGTCATCCGGTAGCGCTCGAGCGTGCGATTGCCGCGGCGAAGCCCACAATACATGCACTGCCGCACACAGTGGCTGGAGATTTCGATGAGGCCGCGCAGGTGCACCGCGTCGCCGACGCTCTGCCTGCGCACCGCGTCGGCCTGCTCGTAAAGACTGCGCAGCCGCTCCGGCCGAGTCTCGCGCAGCCAATCGAGAATCGCGGATTGGCTTAACTCGCTCATCCGTTCACAAATGCCGGGGCAGTTTCCAGCGCATGCTCCTGAGGCTCGTTGCGCGCCTCATGGTAGGCGGCCAGCGCTTCGGGAAATGGCTCCAGCGCGCGCTCGAGAATGCCGAGCGCATGGGCAATCACAAGCCCATAATTGGTAATCGGCACGCCCTGCCGCCCGCACTCGCGAATGCGGCTTATCATCTCCTGGCGGTTCCACATGCAAGCGCCGCAATGGATGACGAGCTTGTAGGGAGAGAGGTCGGGCGGGAAATCGCGTCCCTTCACATGGGTGAATTCGAGATCGCCGCCGACATGCTGCCGCAGCCAGCGTGGAATTTTCACCCGGCCGATGTCTTCTTCGATGGGATGGTGGGTGCACGACTCGGCGATCAGCACCTTGTCGCCCGGCCGGAGCGAATCGACTGCGAGAGCAGCCCTGGTCTGGACCACCAGGTCGCCCTTCAGTCGCGACAAGAGAATCGAGAATGCGGTCAGGGGGATGGAAGGGGGCGTGATGCGGGCCACTCGGTCGAAGACCTGCGCGTCGGTGACCACGATCTTCGGGGGCTTCCTCATATTGCCGAGAACGCGCTCCAGGCCGCCGTCCTTTACCACCACGCAGGAAGCCTCACCGTCGAGCAGGTCGCGGATCACCTGGGCCTGCAGTTGTTTGATCCGGCCCCTGGGAGCTTCCCTGTCGATGGGCATCACCAGCACTGCGGTTTCGCCGGCCCCGACCAGATCGCGAATGACGACGGGAGACTCGGCCGTTTCCGCAGGCGCCAGTTCCCACAGCTTGTCGCGGAAGGCATCCACACCATCGCCGGTGGTGGCGCTCATCTGCGTGTAAGGAATCTGTTCTTTTTCCAAACGCGCGAGCTGGGCGGGAGAGGACCGCCCCAGGTCGGCTTTGTTCATGGCCACGACGACGGGAACCGCATGCGACCGCAGTTCGGCCAGCAGGCGCTCCTCATAGTCAGTCCATGCGCCGGCCTCGGTGACAAGGACGCCGATATCGGTTCGCGCAATCGTCTGGCGGGTTTTTTCGATGCGCTGCGCGCCGAGGGCGCCCACATCGTCCATCCCGGCGGTATCCACGAACAGCACCGGCCCGATGGGATGGAGTTCCATCGGCTTCTCCACCGGGTCAGTGGTGGTGCCGGGAACCTCGGAAACGATGGAGACATTCTGGCGGGTGATGGCGTTCAACAAGCTGGATTTGCCCACATTCCGGCGGCCGAAGAAACCGACATGAAGCCGGAAGCCTTTCGATGTTGCGCGAACCATTCTCTGTTTCCTTTCTTCCTAGACGAAGACATCGCGTTCGCCGCGGCGAACCTGGTTCAACATGGGCAGCGTGCAGGCGGTCTGCTGCTGGTCCATGTGCCGCAATTCAATGGAGATCAGTTTTTCGCCCGCGGATTTCACCGCCGGGCCCGCGTAGTCGCACAGATACTCGAGGAACGTCGAAAGCGCGTTGGGCTGGCAGTGGTATTTGATTTCGCCGGGTTTGGCAAGGTCCATGAAGTCCTGGCCGGTGCGGCCCAGGCGGTAACAGGCGGTGCAGAACGAGGGTGTGTAGCCGAGCGAAACGACGTCGCGGACGACTTCTTCGACGGTGCGATGATCGCCCAGCTGAAACTGGCTCCCATTGGGATCACCGTCCCCATCTTTGTAGCCGCCCGGATCAGTGCGGCTGCCGGCGGAGATCTGCGAAATGCCGAGCGCGAAGGTCTCGCGGCGCACGGCTGCGGTCTCGCGGGTGGACATGATCATGCCCGTGTAGGGGACCGCCAGGCGCAGAATGGCGATGATCTTTTTGAAATCGGTGTCGCTCACCACGCAGGGCGGATGCAGGGCGACGTCGGAACCGATCGCGGGCTCGATGCGGGGGAAGCTGAGGGTATGGGGGCCCACGCCGAAACGCTGTTCGAGGTGATGAATGTGCTGCATCATGGAGAGCACTTCGAAGCGCCAGTCGTATAAGCCGAACAGCACGCCCATGCCCACGTCGTCGATTCCGGCTTCCATGGCGCGGTCGAAGGCGGTGGCGCGCCAGTCGTAATCGCGCTTCTTGCCGCGCAAATGCACCCCGGCGTAGGTCGGACGATGATAGGTTTCCTGGAATAGCTGGAAGGTTCCGATTCCCGCCGACTTCAACTGCCGAAAGCGTTCGACGGTCTGCGGGGCGAGGTTCACATTGACGCGGCGGATTTCGCCCGGGCCGACGCGGGTTGCATAGATGGTATTGATCGCATCGAGAATGTAATCGAAGCCGCGCGGAGGCAGCGCCTCGCCGGAAACGACGAGAACGCGCTTGTGTCCCTGGCGAATCAGGATGCGGGTTTCTTCGGCAATCTCTTCGAGCGTGAGAGTGCGGCGCTTGAGTCCCGTGTTGGTGGCGCGGAAAGCGCAGTACGTACACTCATTCGAGCACCGGTTGGAAATATAGAGCGGGGCAAAGAAGACCAGGCGCGACCCGTAGATATCTTCCTTGATCTGCTTCGCAGTGGAGAAGATTTCGTCCAGCAGTTCGGGCGAATCGACGAACGTGAGACTTGCAACTTCATCCATGGTGAGGCCGTCGAGTTCGCGGGCCTTGGCCAGCAACTCGCGGACGCGCGATGCGCCGGGCACCTCGCGTGCCGTGAGGATGCTCTCCACTTGCCCGGATTCGATGAAGTCTGCACGTTGTTCGGTAATCACAAAAGTCCTTCCTTTATGGTTTGTCGCCGCTTCCGGGGTCTCCCAGGCCTCAGAAGCGGGACCCGGGGCACCCAGGCGGCGTGTTTACTTCCCGCTGCCCTGGTCTCCTTCGATCTTCTCGTCCAGAATTTCGATAATGCTCTCCGGCGTACACGTGCAGACCGCGCCGTCGATGCTCGCGTTGGGACCATGCTCGCAACGCTCGTAGCAGAAGCTGGCGCGCACGTCCAGCCGGTTCTCAAGCCCCTTCTCATCGGCATGGCGCAGCACGGCATTGAGGACATGCTGGGAGCCTTTGAGGTAACAGTTGGTCCCCAGGCACACGCCCACTTTTATTTTGTCCGCGCCGCGAGCGGCGGTCAGGGGGAGGGTTTCGTCCCCGATGCGGCGCCGGCTCTGGTAGGTGGTATGCAGCAGGTGATGCGCCTTGTCGCCGCCGATGTCGCCCAGAAACCTGGCATAGCATTCGGTGATGAAGACGTTGTCCTGCGACTTGTGCAGCTGCAGCATCTTGTCGGCCTGGTACAGGCCCCGCGTGCGCAGCGCCCTGGTGCTGGCGGACGTGGAGATGGGCTGCCCCGCACCGCCGATGCACCCGCCGGGACAGGCCATCACTTCGATCAGGTCGTAGGGGCTGTTGCCTGCGCGTACCTGTTCGGCAACTACGCGGGCATTGCGCAGGCCGTGCACTACGGCCAGCTTCAGTTCTGTGCCGTCGAGGGAGATGGTTGCCTCCCGCAAGCCGGAGTCACCGCGCACTTCGGCGAACTCGAGGCGATCGAGCTTTTTCCCGGTGGCTTTTTCCGCCGCATAGCGAAGCACGGCTTCCATAACGCCGCCCGAATTGCCGAAGATGACGCCGGCTCCGGTGTAGAAGCCGAATGGCATGTCGAACGATTCCGGTTGCAGCGCTTCGAATATGAGCCCGGCCGACTGGATCATGTGCGCCAGTTCCTGGGTGGTGAGCACGTGGTCCACGTCGGGATCGCCGTTGATGGCGAGTTCGGGCCGCTGGGCTTCAAACTTTTTTGCCGTGCAGGGCATGATGGCGACGACCTTCAGGTCTTTGCGGTCGACGGCCATTTGTTCGGGCAGCATGGCTTTCACCAGCGATCCGAACATGGCCTGGGGCGAGCGGCAGGTGGAGAGATTGGGCAGCAACTCGGGGAAATACTGCTCGGCGTACTTCACCCAGCCAGGGCAGCAGGATGTGAACATCGGCAGGGTGCCGCCGTTTGCCTTGCGCTCCAGGAACTCGGAGCCTTCTTCGAGGACGGTGAGGTCGGCGGCAAAGGAGGTATCGTACACCTGGTCGAAGCCGAGGGCCTTGAGCGCGGCCACGATCTTGCCGGTGGTGATTTCTCCCGGATTCATGCCGAAGAACGTCTGAAATCCAATCCCAAGCTCGAGGCGGCGCGCGCCCGCGGCGTCAAGGTGCTGCTGCTGACCGATCCGGTCGACGCGTTCTGGACCGCGCTGCCGCTCGGCTTCGACGGCAAGCCGCTCAAGTCGCTCAGCCAGGGGGAGGTCGATTTCGGCCTGGTGCCCAAGCTCGAACCGGACGCCAAGCCGGACGCCGAACCGCCGCCCGACGCGGTCGACAACGCGGCCGTCATCGCCGCCGCCAAGGCGGCGCTGGGCGGGCGGGTCCAGCCGCTTTTGCTTCTCCAGGACGCTTCAGTTCCGGACAGCTAGCCAATGACGTGGCGTCGCTTATCGAGCTTTATCAATCCAACGGTTTTCGCGATGTGAAGGTGAACAGCGATTTGATGGACAATTACAAAGGTCACACCGGCGATCTCTTCGTTACGTTTCGCATTCAGGAGGGCTTGCAGACTCGTATCGCCAATCTCACGCTCCAGGGCAACCACGAGCTGAGCAATGACGAGCTTTCGCGCGTGATTGGGTCCACGGCTGGCCAGCCTTTTTCCGATCTCAACGTCGCCAGCGATCGTGACAACGTCCTGGCCCTCTATTACGACCAGGGCTTTCCAAATGCCCAATTTCATGCCACCGTCGATAATCTGCCCGCCCAACCCGGAGAGGGACCACGGGTGAATCTCACGTATCAAATTGAAGAGGGTCAGCAAATTCGTGTGGCCCAGGTACTTGTTGGCGGATACGAACATGCGCATCGCAGCGTCGTCGTTCGCGAGATCCAATTGCGCGCTGGTGGTCCTTTAAGTGAAAGCGCTATCGTCGAAACGCAACGTCGCCTCTACAATTTTGGGAATATTCAGCCGTGTGGCCATCGCCCCTCAGAATCCTGAAGGTAGTGAGACGTCGAAGACCATAGATGTACTAGTGGATGAGGCTCGCCGATATACCATTGCAGGCCCACCTTCGACGATAAGATCATCGTTTCGAACGGTCCATGCTGAAGTCCGGATGGTTCCATCTTCTATTTTGCCGACACTTGGACGGGCGAAATCTGGGCGTACGATTATGACCAATCGACTGGCGCAGCATCCAACCGACGTACTTTTGTCAAAGTCGACAGATCGCGCGGCGGCGCAGCGGACGGTTCAACCGTCGATGCAGAAGGCGGCGTTTGGAACGCGCTTGTCTACGACGGTAGAGTGGTTCGCTACGATCCGAGCGGTCGCGTCGATCGCATCATCGAAATGCCGGTCAAGAAAGTAACCAGCGTCATGTTCGGCGGGCCGAAGCTGGATATTCTCTTCGTCACTTCCATGGCTAAGCCACCCCTACCCCGCTTTCCTGGCGACGGATTGCTGAGAGGTCGTGTCTTGCGCAATTACCCGAGGATCTCGGCATCAGAGGCCTACCCGAGGATCAATTCGGCGCCTAGATTTTCCACTACCTGCCGATGCCGGCCAATGGCGAATGGCGCGACCGCGCAAGAAGCCGCAATCGTGCACCGTGCTCATCACCCACCCCAATACTTCGTTGGAGGTCCATGATCGGATGCCGGCTCTGTTAGTTGAGAAGGGTTACGATGCATGGCTCGACGGCAGCGCACGGCGCTTCGCTGCAACGGCCTCAATCTGTGCCCGAAGCGCAATCTCATCATCGAGAAGCGCGTTTCGGGCGGCACGATACTCGACGCTTTCGTTGGGGTAATGAAGATGTTCCATGGCTGCGATGGCTCTCAGACGCTCTGGAATTTGTACAAGATCGAAGGCGCGTGCCGTGCTCAGTTGGCGGGCTACCGCATGTGACTTTTATACCATACGGGCCGCTTGAGTTAGCGGCCCCTTGGATTCTACGGCGAAAACTATGGAGTTGAATTCGTATCCGCTATTCTGGCGCAGTTGGGCTTCCTGACCTGGGGGTACCAGCCATAACTTAAAGTCCCGACGGGCCAGCCAGACGTCGGGACTATTTTTATGCGCCTTAGTTGGCGCCCGCGAGTAGCTAAACGTCACAGACAAACCCGGGCGCTCCACCATCAGACTACGGCAGCATTGAAGGACAGTGGCTGTCTGGCCTGCCGCTAGCGATGTAAGAAGAGCGATTTGCCCGTCTGGAAATTCCAGCGCGTCGTGATGTGTTTCCCGGGTTGTTTTGGTTGATCTGTCGAAAGATTGCGGTGTTGTGATTGATCTTGTTCTTAGTCCAAGGCCATAGACGTGCACGCCTAATGTTGTCAGCAAACGACAACTCAGTGCCGGGCAGCACGCAAACTGCCACATTCTTATCTTCCAGCGCAGAGAACCCTCGTGTGAACCTGTTGAACGCGCGCGTAGTTAGCTTGTCGCCGACTTTAGCCGGTCGCGATAGGACGCCTTGAAGGCTGTAGTCACACATTCGGCTGCACTCCTGCATTGCCCCAGCCAAGGCGAGCTTAGCGTTTTCCTCGGCCCGGCGCACCGGGCTTAGGCTTTTTGCGTTTCGGCTGCCACGGCGCTAACGCCCGCTGCCGATACCTTGGCCTCGGGTCCCAACGACCAAGGCTTTCGAACTCCCAGGCCTTGGCGCGATTGGAGACCAGCCTCAGTGTCGGCTTGAGTTCATCTGCCATCGTCCGGCTCCGCCCTCGGTTCGATCCGCGGGATGTTGCGTCCGTTGCCCTGGCTGCGCAAGATGGCCCTGTCGAGCATCGCCGCGAAGTTCTCATTGGAGAGGTTGGTGGTCACCGCGAGCTTGGGAGTTTCGAAAGGCAGAATGCGCCCGAGCCATCTGCCGATTTGAACGCATGGGCGGCCTTCTGTGCGAGCGTGCGGGGCTTACCCTGCAAAAGGGGAACGCCACATTGCTGCGACGCTCCCCTTGTTTGGTCAAGGCAGCCAGACAAACGGGAAGCACTACCTCTCAAACTGCTGGTGTTACCACGCCACCGCCAGCCGGGCGTAATTGGGAAGTCTACCGAAGGCAGCGCGACATTGCGATTAAGATTGTGCAGTCCCTTACGTCCAAACGGATGGCGATTCGGCCGGCCCGCGACCGCCCCGGCCATGCCCTTGCCGAAATGCAGCGGGGTGGAGCACTCCAGAGCCGCATCAACGATGACGCGGCTATTTAAAAGTTCAGTTATCTAAAATGGCGGAGCAGCGGGGGCCGCGAAAACTAAAAAATGAACGGCAAACTCAGGGTTTTTAAGATGCCCAATGCTAGCATTGCTATCGCGGTAGGATCGTATGCGGGAAGCCTGAACATTGTAGCCCTTGCAATTTGTAGTAAACGAAGCCCGCAACTGCCGCGCATCGCGTGACAGGAAAGAACTAACCTCACGAACTCACGAGATGCAGCGCCCAAAGATCACGCTCCGGATCGACCGTGCGGCTGAAAGCCAATTCACATCCCAACGGGGGGCGCGGCAGCGTCGTCACCACGGCCGACGGCACTTTTAAAGTCGGCTTTGACGGCGCTAACAATCTGCACGGCGACTTGTTCATCTCCGTCCATCATAACTCGGTGCCAGATAACCTGAAGGAAACCTGGCAATACGAAGGAAAGAAATATTCCTACAGTGACCGGTTCAGCGGCTACGCTATCTTTGTTTCCAATGACAATGCAGATCGCGCCGCGAGCTTGGCGTTCGGCCACTCGCTCGGTCAAGAATTGCAGAAGCATGGCTTACACTACACCCCGCACTACACGCTCCCGCTGATGGGCGATATCGCCACAAATTAATCGATGAGGAAGCCGGCGTTTACCGTTACGATCACCTGATCGTGCTTCACAGTGCGCACATGCCGGCGGTGCTGCTGGAAGCAGGGATCGATCATAAACCGGCAAGAGGAGCTTGAGCTAGCGACACCGGAGCGCCGTTTGATGGTGGCAGAGGCGGTCACCGCATCAGTAGAGGAATTCTGCGCGAGCCAGGGGCAGGCTGTCGTTGGTCGACCGCCGGCGAGCAACCCCGCCAGTGCTGCAATCACCACACCTTCCAGAGGCATCAGGCCGGCGACACTCTCGCGTCACAAGCGCGTTCATTCCGCAAAAACGTAGTCGCCTGCGGCACGCTCATTGCGCTCGATCGCGCAGAAGGCGCGTGCAGTTGTTCACCGACTTTGAGCAGTTCTTCCCTGAATATGAAATGGTGCCAAGGAAAGGGCTCACGTGATTGTTGGGACAAACGAGGTAGACGACCAGGACCGTTCTGCCGCGGTGTTTGACAAGTAGGCATCCAGCATTTGCTCGCGATGAAAGTCCAGTCCTGGCCTTGGCGCTGGCACTGATACTCGCGGGCAGTAACGACACCTCAGCTAGGTTTGAACGGCAGGAAGCCGATGTCAGCGCCGCCCCAGCCTGGATGCTAAATCGTCGCGCCCTTGTGGCCGCAGGCGGTGCAGCGCGCCCGATCCCGCTGCACGTCGCTGGACGCGCCAAGAGCAAGCAACAATAGACTTCAGTGATAGATCAGTATGCCTACGACGAATATGGTCAACACCGTACCGATCATGATGTAGATCGCTTCGATTGCGTAGCCGTACCACATCGGAACCACCCCACGCGCCTCAGTGCTCGGTGCGATCCTTCGGTTTTGGTCGTTCGGCGTAATATCCGTTGCTGCCGTCACCACTGCCGAAGAAGAATTGCGGATTCGTCTCGATGGTAGGTGAGGTCACAAAAGACGCCTCTTCGGTCGCCGGCTCTTGGTTTGCAGCGGGTCGGCTCACGTCAGTACTGCTGGCTGAGTTTTTCTCCATTGCTTTTGCTGGCCTGTTGCAGGTATTGGCGATTGCTCTGGTGGCGTTGAGTGGGGTATGGGACCAAGCGTCGTCGCGACTTTGATTGGGGCGTGTTTATTTGATTATCTGATCTTACCTCCTCCTTCTTGGCTGGGAGTTTGGCGATCCTAGAGATGGTTCTCAGTTGCTGCTCTTTGTGCTGGTTGGCCTGGCGATCAGTATTGTCAGCAGCCAGACGGAGTTGGCCCGGCGGCGCGCGGAACGTCTTGCCGATTCGCTGACGAAAGAACATGCTCGCCTGGAGGCCATCATTGAGACGGTGCCTGATATCGTGGCCATCTATGATAGGCGTGGGCGCATGACCCAGATGAACGAGATTGGGCGGCACAGCCGGATTTTCGATCCCCAGATGCGCAACCGCTCGCTGGAAGAACTATTTCGCGTCCACGAAGCCTTTACGCTAGAAGGCAAGCCGGTGCAGGCCGATGATCTGCCGATGGTCCATGCTCTGCGCGGTGAAACGGTCGAAGGTCAGGAGATCCGCTTCCTGACCAGCGAGGGCAGTGAGTGCTTTCTCTCTATCAGCGCGGCCCCGCTGCGCAACATTCGCGGGAAAATAGACGGTGTAGTTTCCGTAACGCGCGATCTTTCGGCCCTTCATCAATCCGAGCGAGAAGCGGCGAACCGAGCCATTGAATTAGAGGCAATCCTCCAGTCGCTCGCCGATGGTTTTTTTGAAGTTGATACCAGGGGCGCTTTGATGCGCTCGAACGCTGCTTTCCTGGAGATTATCGGTTGCACCACAGAAAATAAAGCCTGGTTTGTAGCTCTGCCCTATGAAGAGCGCCAGGCGCTGCTGGATATTCGCGACGAGCAGGGCCAGCCATTGGTTAGCGCAGCCTGGCCGGAGACGCGCATTTTGCATGGGGAAGTACTTAAAGGCTCGACATCGGTAGATTTGCAGCTGCGTAACCTGAGCGGGCGCGAATTGCAGGTGAATGTCAGCGGAGCGCCATTGTATAACCAGGAAGGCGAACTGGTTGCGGCCCTGTGCGTGTGTCACGATGTCACCGAGCGGCGCAAGCTGGAGCAGCGCACGCATGACGCGCTGGACGCTTTGCTGACCATGGCTGAGACACTGGTCACGCGTAGCGATGAGGGGCCGCTGGAAGACGAGAATCGAGCGCTTAGCGCGCAGAAAATTGCGCGGCGTATGGCCCGGCTGACCAGTAGTGTGCTGGGCTATCAGAGGGTAAGCATTTTTCTTGTGGATCTCGCACACGATACATTGCGTTCGATTGCGCTGGCCGGTTTTGCTTCTGACGAAGAAGAGCGCCGCTGGATGGCCATGGAACAGCCTGTTCTGGACCTCCAGGCGACTCCCATGGCTCAGGTGTTGTCCCAGTTGCAGGCAGGGTAAGATTGTATCGCTGGATATCCAGGTCGAGGCTTTTCGCTGGGGAGCGCCGTTTGCAGATGTGCCAGCAGTCCTGATTGCGCCGATGCGCGTGGGCGAACAATTGACCGGCCTGCTAGTGCTGGGCCAGGAGCAGTCTGATGCCGTTTATACCGAAGAGAATATCGCGCTGGCAGGCGCGGTCGCGCAATTGCTGGCGCTGGTCTTTGAGCGCGAACGGTTGCTTCACGAGCGGGCTGATGCCCAGGCGACCGAGCTGGCTCTGCGCGCCGCCAACCAGCACATGGAGGAGTTTCTGGGCATGGTCAGTCACGAGCTGAAGACCCCGCTGACCAGCATTAAGGGCAATACGCCAGCTCGCGATCCGCCAGTTGCGCACCAGTATGCAGACCTTCGAGCGCATCCTCGGCCTCTACGAGTCGGCGGACCAGCAGAGTCGGCGTCTCAATCGCCTGGTCGATGATCTGCTGGATGTTTCACGCGCTCAGGCCGGTCACCTCGAACTGATTCCCGGTCAGTGTGACCTCAGGACGCTTGTTCACGAGGCTCTTCAGGAGCAGCGGAAAATGTGGCCGGGGCGCGACATCGAGCTGGAAATGGACGAAGAAGAGGCTTTGCCGCTTGAGGCCGACGCCGATCGCGTTGTACAGGTCATCTCCAATTATCTGACCAACGCGCTAAAATATTCCGACCCCGCCCGCCCGGTCTGTGTCAGCGCGCACCGCGACGGGCGGGAGGCCTATCTGGCTGTACGCGACGAAGGACCGGGCCTGCCTGAAGATGAATTGGAGCGCATCTGGACACGCTTCCATCGTGTTTCCAGCATCGAAGTACGCAGCAGCACGCACACCTCGCAGGCGGGCCTGGGACTGGGCTCTGTATATTAGCAAAACCATCATCGAAGGCCAGCATGGCCGGGTCGGCGTGCATAGCCGACCTGGCGAAGGCTCAACCTTCTGGTTTAAACTGCCTCTGGGTCTCGGAGAATGAAAAGCAGAAGCAAGCTGTACCTTCGGGTTCAGCCATTTGCTGGATGCGCGCTGGAGAATATTTCTTACTGCGCGGTGCTGCCGCCATCGATGGCCAGCACCTGGCCGGTGATATAGCTGGCGCCTTCAGAGGCCAGAAAGAGCACCGCCGGGGCAATCTCGCCCGGCTGGCCAATACGTCTCAGCGGGGCTGTGCTGGCCACGGCGGCCTCGGCCCCCAGCGCGATAATGCCCTCGGTCATCCTGGTACGAAATAGTCCGGGCGCGATACAATTGACGCGAATATTCCGTGGACCCCATTCTACCGCCAGCGAACGGGTGAGATTGATAACCGCCGCTTTGCTGGCGTTATAGCCCACGGTGTTCAACTGCCCGCCGCTCAAGCCCGCGATCGAAGCTACGCTGATGATATTCCCCTTCTTGCGCTCCAGCATCTGCCGCCCCACGGACTGCGACATCAAAAATGTGCCGGTAATATTGGCATTGATCACCTGCTGCCAACGCTCGAAGGGCATATCTTCCGCGGGCACGCCCCAGGTCAACCCGGCATTGTTGACCAGGATATCAATTTTGCCATACGCGGCCAGCGTTTGCTGCACCAGTTGCTCCACCGACATCGGATCAGCCGCATCACCCAACAGTGCCAGCACGGAAATACCCTGCCCTTGCAACTGTCGCTCCGCTTCCCGCAGCCACTGCTCGCGTCGCGCGGTAATCACTACTGCCGCGCCTGCCCGCCCAAACGCCTCCGCGATTTCCAACCCCAACCCCCGCGAGCCCCCCGTTACTACCGCGACTTCACCACTGAAATCGAACTGTATGGTCCCCATAGGACGCCTCCTGATTGCTAAATATTCTGTGACTGATATGGATTGGTAGCTAGAAATTTTTTGCAAAAAATTTCTAGCTACCAATCCATATCAGTCATCCAATATCCTACTCCGCGACTGCTTCTTCCACGGCCTCATCATCATCATCGCCTTCGACTTCGATCTCTGCTGCTTTGAACGAGGAGATGTTGCCACGGATCTGCTCGTCGAGGGCCAGGGCGACATCGCTGTTCTGGCGCAGGAAGTCCTTGGCGTTTTCGCGACCCTGGCCGAGGCGGATATCGCCGACGTTGAACCAGGCGCCGCTCTTCTTGACCAGGCCCATTTCCAGGCCCAGGTCGATCAGGCCGCCCTCGCGAGAAATACCCTCGCTGTACATAATGTCAAACTCCGCCACACGGAACGGGGGCGCGACCTTATTTTTAACGACGCGGACGCGTGTGCGACTGCCCATGACGTCCTGGCCCTGCTTGATGGTGTCGGTACGACGAATATCCAGGCGCACGGAGGCGTAGAATTTCAGCGCTTTACCGCCAGAGGTGGTTTCGGGATTACCGAACATTACGCCGACCTTTTCGCGCAGTGGTTGGGGTAAAGATCACGGCGGTGTTCGAGCTACTAATCGCGCCGGTCAGTTTGCGCATGGCCTGGCTCATCAGGCGAGCCTGTAGGCCGACGTGCAAATCACCCATCTCGCCTTCGATTTCCGCACGCGGCGTCAGCGCGGCCACTGAGTCGATCACTACGACATCGATGGCGTTACTGCGCACCAGGGCGTCCAGAATTTCCAGCGCCTGCTCGCCGGTATCGGGCTGAGAAATCAAGAGACCATTCACATCGACGCCACAACGGGCTGCGTATGTGCGATCAAAAGCGTGCTCCGCATCGATAAAGGCCGCGTAGCCGCCGGTGCGCTGGGCGCTGGCGATCACATGTTGACACAGCGTCGTCTTACCCGAAGAATTCCGGGCCGTAGATCTCGGTAATACGTCCGCGCGGAAGGCCACCGACGCCCAGAGCCAGATCCAGCGCGATTGAGCCAGTTGGAATAACTTCGATCTGCACTTTGGCCTGTTCACCCAAACGCATAATCGCGCCTTTGCCGAAACGGCGCTCAATCTGGCTCAAGGCCTGCTCAATAGCCTTCTCACGCTCGGTGGTTGCCGCTGACACTGCAGGGCTGGTGCTGGCTCCAGCTATAGCTTTCTCTTTTTTACTTAGTGCCATTGTTGTGTACACAGGGAATACAGGTAGCGCAACCGATGCGTTTGCAAGCATGAACGCGGCGTCCGCAGACACCCCTTCTTCGCGCCTCTGGCGATTGCAGTTCCTCGTGACCTCCCTGCATGCCTCCTTTATCTGTGCTTATTTACTACCACCCCATCAGGGGCAGGGAACTACCCGTGACCTCGTTTTCACGGAAAAAAGCGAAACAAAACCTTCGTGTTGGTGTGTTTGTCGTTCCCTACTACCTATTCTCTGGCAAGGCCCAGAAAAAGGTAATCAGTCTCTCGCGCTACCTGATTCTTCAGAAGGTAGAACAAGAGTACCACAGAAGCCACTTTAAGTCAACTTTTGGTTGAAAATGAAACAAGAGTACTATAGCCACATACACACATACACACCAGCCTGGCGGACAGTCGAGGACCAGCGACGTCCTCGACTGTCCAGGGTTAGAACTCGCGCCGACCTTCGATGGCGCGGCTGAGCGTGCCTTCGTCGGCGTATTCCAGATCTCCGCCAATAGGCAGGCCGCGTGCCAGACCAGTGACTTTGAGCGCAAGCGGCTTGATTTCTTTTTGCAGGTAGTTAGCGGTATACTCGCCCTCAAAGTTCGGGTTAGTGGCCACAATGAGCTCGCGCACTTTCCCGTCCTGCAAACGTTTGAGCAGTTCTTCAATGCGTAGATCTTTGGGACCAATGCCCTCCACAGGTGAGAGCGCCCATGTAACACGTGGTACAGACCTTTGTAAGCTCCGGTTTTCTCCAATGCCAGTACGTCCAGCGGCTCTTCAACGACGCAGATGATCTCTTGATCCCGATTGGGATTGCTGCAAATCAGGCAGGGATCGTCCTCGGTAATGTTAAAGCAGCGTGAGCAATAGATAATGCTCTCTTTGACGCGTATAATCGCTTCCGACAGGCGGCGGGCCTGGTCCGTAGGACTGCGCAGGAGGAAGAACGTGAGACGTTGCGCCGTCTTCACGCCTACTCCCGGCAGTTTGGATAGTTCTTCTATTAGTGCCGCAACTGGCGGCGCGAGATCACTCATGTTAGAACAGCCCCGGAATCTTCATACCGCCAGTCATGTTCATGGTCAGCTTCTCCTGCGCATCGTTAACTCTGCTCTGCGCGTCTTTAGCCGCGGCCAGGATCATCGTTTCCAGTTCCGCGATATCCTCCGCGTTAAACGCCTCGGGATCGATTTTGACCGCAGCCATCTCAAATTTGCCGTTCAACGTGATGCTGACCGCGCCTCCGCCGGCAGTGCCAGTAAAAAGGGTATTTGCTAACTCATCCTGCATCTTGACAATTTTTTGCTGCATCTTCTGAAGTTCGCGCATGTTCATAGTAAAATATTCTCCTTACTTTGGTTGAATGTCTTCAATGGTTGCTCCAAAGGTCTTCATGACCTCCTGCACCACGGGATCGCCCCGGACTTTTTGTCCAAGTTCTTCCTTTGACAAGGGTGCTTTCTTATTCTCTCTTACTCCCTGCGGTCTGGCAAGGGGTACATTTTCGGACGTTTGATACGTCCTCGGTTCCTCGGCCAGCATTGAGTGGCGCGACGGCGTAGGCGGAGCGGTTGGCGGAGGCGGTAGCTCGGCGCGCAGCTCTGGCTGCGCGGCTGGTGGAGGCAGTAGCTCGGCGCGCGGCGCTGGCTGCGCGGCTGGATCGCGATAGGCCGAAGGCGGAGCGGCCACGGCTCCTAGCGAATACGAGGCCGAACCCTGAGCCGGCGCGCCTGCGTATGGCTGATCGGGCGCGAGCACACGCAATTTGCACGGGCGATTGAACTCCAGTCCCAGTGCCCATTCGACCTCTTTGGGACGATTCTCTTCCCTGATAAATTTAACATGCGCCGCCTTTGCCGCGCGAATCACGATCACGGCATATTCATCTTCCACTTCCACGCCCAGCACGTCACACATCCCTATATATGTGGCCAGCAAAGAGCTCTTCTGCCTGGTACGCGACTTCACGCTGTCCCACGCTCCCACCACCTGCCGCAAAGTGAGTCCCTGCACCGCAGCGGTGGATGTGGTTGGCCTATTCGCCTCTTCCGCAACCGCAGCGGAACGCGCGGGTGGCTCTTCGCGGGATGGTCTGGACGGACGTGGAGTCTCAGGCACGCTCTGCGGCTCTTCGTGGACTGGTCTGGACGGGTGCGAAGGAGCTGGCATGCTCTGCTGTGTTCGTTCAGCCGGTGCGGCGCTCGCATGTGGTGCGAGACGCGCGGCTGGCGGTGACGCGCTGGCATGAGTAGCAGTGGGCGCGGAATTGGCGGAGGGTCTGACCGAATGGCCGCTCTGCACTCTCCGATGCAACTCAACGCACTCCAGCGCGGCCAGTTCCAGCCCAAGTTGGGGCGTGCCCTGATTCTTCTGCATCAGATCATTTTGCGCGAATATGCGCGCGTACTCAGTCAGTTCCTCTAGCGTAAAAGCTGGGATTAATTGCTGGACCTCGCGCACCTCATCTTCGATCAGATCCATGATCGTCGCTACATCTGCCCCGGCCTTTGCCAGCATGAGCGCCCGCCAGTAATCGATGATTTGCGTATTGATCTGGCGCAGATCCGCGCCGGCCTCGGAAAGCTCATGGATCAGGTAGAGCAGCGCGGGACTATCGTTGGCGGCGATATGCGTGAGCAGCTTCCAGATAGCCCGTGGATCGGCCACGCCCAGCATCGTCTGGATCTGAGCCAGCGAAATCGTATCGCCCGCATAAGCTATCGCCTGGTCCAGCAAGCTCAAAGCATCGCGCATTCCCCCGGCTGCCGCCCTGGCTATGAGCTCGACCGCGCTGCGCTCAACCTCAACCTTCTCCTCGTGAGCCACATGGAGCAAATGCTCAACAATCTGGCGCGTCGAAAAGCGCTTGAAGTCCAGGCGCTGGCAGCGCGAAAGCACCGTTGGCAGCATCTTATGCACATCGGTCGTAGCCATAACAAAGATCGCATAGTCCGGCGGCTCCTCCAGAGTTTTGAGCAGCGCGTTAAAGGCTTCTGTGGTCAGCATATGTGCTTCGTCGAGGATATAGATCTTATATTTGCCCACCGCAGGCGGCATCATGACCTTTTCACGCAGTTCGCGAATGCTATCGATACCGCGATTAGAGGCTGCGTCGATCTCGATCACATTGAAGGATGTCCCAGCCGTGATTTCGCGGCACTGCTGGCATTCATTACACGGCTCACCATTCTGAGAATTCGTGCAGTTGACCGTCTTCGCCAACAGACGCGCAGTCGTTGTCTTGCCGGTGCCGCGTGGGCCGGTAAAGAGATACGCGTGGCTAAGAGTATTGGTCTGGACCGCGTTCTTGAGGGTACGAGTAATCGACTCTTGACCAACCATCTCATTGAAGGTCTGTGAGCGCCATTTGCGGTAGAGAGATTGTGAGGCCATACGATGACTCCGCTTGCCCGTGGATACCGGGCCACAAACCCCCGCCAAGAGGATCTAAGACAGTAAAGAACCGATTTTCGCCCGGTCCTACCGGTCGGCGCAATCAGGCTACCCTACGACACCCAGAGAGGTCTACGTACTGCTGCTTCCGTTAGGACCTGACAGGGTTAGCAAACTTCTGCCGCGCAGGACCCGATTGCACCGACCGGCAGGACTGGAAGAAAACCGGCCTGTTCCACCGAGTTATTTCGTCAAGGAACGTTGGTATTGTACACCTACCCGCCCCGATTGTCAAACCTTTTCTCGGCCTTTTTTGCCCTTTGCCCGTTCATAGATACTTTCCGATGAGCAGGCTGTAGCGCTCTTTGATCTCTTCAGAGAGCAGGCTGTGGTCGGTCATGATTGACGCGGAGAGTGACGAAGGACACTCACAGGCGCTAGTGGACCGACTCGGCGGGAATCCTACGCGCGACGGCCTGCAAAATACGCTGGGCGTTGCTGACATTCGCGCTGAGGTTGTTAATGACCATCTCGACTGTCACCGGCTCCTCAGATTCGTGCCAGCTATCGTAATCGGTGATGCAGGCGATGGTGGCGTAGCACAGTTCGGCCTCGCGCGCCAGCTTGGCCTCTGGCAGAGCAGTCATGCCGATAATATCCATGCCCAGGCTCCGATAGACGCGCGACTCGGCTTTGGTCGAGAAAAGCGGTCCCTCCATACAGACATACGTGCCGCCCTTGTGTACTTTAACATCGCCCAACTCACTCGCGGCCTCCAACAACAGCGAACTCAGCGTGGGACAGAACGGCTCGGCAAAAGTGCAGTGGACAACGAGACCGGGATCAAAAAAGCTGTTAACCCGGCTCTTTGTGCGATCAAAAATCTGATCTGGGATGAGCAGATCGCGCGGGGCAATATGTTCGCGTAAGCTGCCAACAGCGCTTACGGAGATCACCCACTCAACGCCCAGGCTTTTTAGCGCCCAGATATTCGCCCGCGCAGGCAGATCGGTTGGCGAAATCCGATGTCCCCGCCCGTGGCGCGGGAGAAATGCCATCGAAACTCCTTCAACTTTGCCTACAGTAATCACGTCGCTGGGCTTGCCAAAGGGCGTCTCCACAGCGACTTCCTCGACTTCGGTCATCCCTTGCATACGGTACAGCCCGCTCCCGCCGATAACTCCTATTTTTGCCTGTGGCATGAACTTGTTGCCCGCCTTTCTCTGCTTGACTATCTAAAGAATGTCGTTGAAAATATGCCAGCGCCACTCGCACATCCGCGCGACGCCCGTCTGCCTATTATATCTTATAGACGCACAAACAGGGCCGGCTCTTTCCAATCAGGGAAAACTGATTTTATAGATGTGCAGAAGCACAGACGTTTTGTGCGTCTTTTCCACTAGATGAGAGCAAAGCGGATGTATGTTCGTGTGATCTTCTCACCTGTTTTTCTACAGTATCTTTCTATAGTGTCTTTCTATAGTGTCTTTCTCTCTGATCGAGGTGGATATTTTCCACCTCTGTGGTAACCTTTTTCTACCTCTGGGTAACCTTTTTCTACCTCTGGGGTAACCTTTTTCTACCTCTGGGGTAACCTTTTTCCACCTCTGGGGTAACCTTTTTCCACCTCTGGGGTAACCTTTTTCCACCTCTGGGGGGTAACCTTTTTCCACCTCTGGGGTAACCTTTTCACCTCTGGGTAACTATGGTTACCCCAACGATCGAGTGCCGAAGCTGAGAGGCAAGATGATGGCGAGCATCGTCTTCGCCCTACAGTTCGCTCCTATGGGAACTCACCTCCTGTGTTCCTTCCTTCCCACTTTTATCGTGTAATATGAAAAGAATGCGATACAGGCAAGCCCGTCTTTAAATCTGGCCGCTCTCCAAAAAGTTGATAGCACTACTGTCAACTTTTCTAACACAATTCTTACACTTCGCATACGTTGTTCTAACACAAGTGGATGTATGCTATTCCCAGAACAAGAAAGCACCAGTGCCCGCTCCCCTCAGTGGAGCGGGGAATGGCAGAATAAGCAGTAAGTCGTTACAAAAAGGAGAGAACATCTATGGCCAACATTATACGCTACAATCCCTTTAATGAAGTCGTTTCTTTGCGGGAAGCGATGGATCGCCTGTTTGAGGATAACTTTATTCCGCGCGGTGGCTTCGGCGTAAGCGCGCGCGGCGCGCAGTCGAACTTGTACGAGACCGCAGAGGGCTTTGTTCTCCAGATCCCCATGCCGGGCGTCAACTCTGATGAGGTGGAGATCACGGCCCAGCAAGATACGCTGACCCTCAAGTGGGCCACCAAAGTTACAGTGCCGGAGAACGCCATTACCCACTGGACGGCTTCGCCAGCAACCAGCACAAGCACAGCTTCACCCTGCCTACGTCCATCAACGCCGAACGGGTCGAGGCCAGCTACGAGAACGGCATCCTGACCCTCAACCTGCCCAAAGCTGAGCATGCTAAAGCTCGCACGCGTTAAAGTTGCGGCGAAGAACTAACGCGCGCATGATATAGCTTAGAGTAGAGCTTTAATTGCGAAGCGCCGGGTGATTATCCATCACTCGGCGCTTTGTAACGTATGTTGAATGTAGTCAAGACCTTGCGCGAAGCTTCCGATATAGCGACAATTATACAAAGCCAATTCTGTTTTAATACTGCGATCATCATCTTCGATGCCAAAAGCCTTTCTGTCACGACTCAAGAAGCACTTTTCCTCATCTTGAGAACGTGTTCGCAGATCCGCAATCACTCGGGCATAAATGATGCTATCCTGCGGAGAAAGGCCCAGAGTCTGCTGGTAGATTACTGCCTTGCGAAAGTCAGCAGAATCTACATGTATGCACTCACCAATCATGAGAAGCCTTGCAAATGCAGAATGAAGACGTTCCAACTGTTTGAAATGCGCCTCTTTTAAAACCCTGAGCACTGGCTCCATATCTAGCATCACATTCTGATGTGGCTCAGATCGTTGTAGAGTTGTCAGAGATTTTACCAGCGAATTATGTAATACATTTCGCTCTCTACGCTCACGGATAAGACATTCAAACGGTTCGCTGAAAACAAAACTTGGGAACGCTAGCTTCAAGCTGGCCTTTTCAGCCAGAGCCATGATAGTTTCGGCTGCCTGAGTTTGCTCCTGCTCCAGTGCGATCTCCAGAATAAAATTTTAATTCAACGTAGGCAATCATAACTCCTCTTCAATCAGCACAATCCCTTTTTTTACAGCATCATTAAAGCCTGCCTGAGCTAACGTTTTCTCAGGTTCCTCTATGGTTTCCCGGTGTTTCGCAACCACATTGGCCAGCCATTGAAGCGCCAGGAGTTCCAATTCACTTTCATACAGTCGTTGATCAGGTTTTTTAGGTGAGTAGCGGCGAATAACATTCTCCATAGGAAAATGATAAGCTGGAGGAGAATCTGGATCAGCGCTATCTGACCCTTTCCAAAGGTACCCATCATCCTGAGAAAGAAGCAGAAAGTAGGGAATCTGGGCAGGTAAACCGCGAGCCAGCATATTTCGGCGAATCTCGGTGGCCACATCTGCTGACAAATCATACCTGCTCTTCAATTCTACAACTGCCACTGGCGTTCCTTCGGTATCTTTAATCACCAGGTCTGGTATAAATGCATTCATCATGGCTGCCTTTTTCCAATCTTGCTGCTAAACGACTTCAAACATCCGGCTCGCTACTACTATCAGTATATATAATTTTCCATCTCTATACAACAAACAAACGGCGTTATTGCGGGCGGTGGAGGGTCTGGCCGTTGCTTATACGGTGGCGCGCGCGGATGACGTGGTAGCAGAGGATCAGCTGCTGGGTCAGGGCGAGGGGATCGCTCTGGCGCAGGTCGTTGCCGACGTAGAAGAGGCCGAGCTGGTCGAGGCTGTCGGGACGCAGGCTGCTGGCCTCGGTCATATGTGCCCAGATGCGATCTTCGAGCTCGTAGGCTTTTTCGTGCGTGATTTTGGCGTCGATTTCCAGAGCATTGCACGGCATGCCGTTATATTCGATCTGCGATGTGCGCAAGGCTGGCTGCACATCAGTGGCGGAGGGTTCTTCGATGAGATCAGCGAGGTCGATCCTGGGGGCATGTTCCGGCTGGATCATGCGCACGTTCAGATGTTCCAGGCTGCGCGTCTGATAATATAAATTGCCACGCGAGAAACGCACAATCATGTCGGCGAAACGCTTCTGCGGCTGGATATAGAGGTAGCTATCGCGCCGCCGGTCCGCGATCTGCTGGCGCACCTCGTCGACTGTGTAGCCGCGTGATGTGCTGTCGCGAATGATTTTCCATTGCTGTTGAAGCGCGTTTTCCGGGTCGAGATACAGGCGCACATGCGCCAGTGTACGCAATTCAGGTGTAAAAAAGGGATGCAGACCATGAACAATGATCATCTCAGCAGGAGTAATCTCTTCAGGCTCAGCAAACGTCCCGGTCGCGTGATCGTAGACCGGCTTGATTATGGATTCTCCTCGCGCGAGGCGTTGCAGGTGCTCGGTCATGAGCGCCAGATTGTTGGCATCTGGATGGAGAGCGCTAATCCCGGCGCGCAGACGAGCGGTTCGATCAAGCAAATGATAGTCGTCGAGACATATATGCTGAATACGTTCGCGCCCAAAAAGACGCACCATCCCGTCTGTAAGTGTTGTTTTGCCCGAACCGCTGTCGCCACAGACCGCGACAAGTAATGGATGTTGAATCCCAGTTTTCCCTTGCATATCCTACCGCTTAGTTTGATCCCATACGACCTTCTAGCGGTCAAACGCACGATCGCAGCCTTTGGGATCGTTGACAGGCAAACGCCGGAACCGCTCATTCCCGTTGAGATGGCCCGTAGCCTTGCCTGGAATTACCTGCTAGTATAGCAGAGAAAAAGCCATCCGGCTATAGGGAAA